>NZ_AP022615.1:4419254-5050576 GCF_010730745.1 Mycobacterium heidelbergense
CCCACTCCAGCGTCTCCGGCGTCGCCGTCAAGGCATGCGCGCGTATTTGTTCGGTGTTCATGTAGCCGAACTCGGTGGGAACAAAATCGATGGCTTCGGGGTCGTCGATCGCCCGGCGGACAAAGGCGCCGTTGTCGAATTCGAACCAATCGTGGTAGGCGTCGTGGCGGCGGACATGCGCATTGATCGTCGCCGTCATCGCCGGAATGTCACACACGCCGGGAATATCCCAGGCCACGACCATCAGCCGGGGTAGCTGCTTGCCCATCGCTTGGCACTCGCGGGCCGCCCGGAGGTGCCGGGCCCGCTGGTAACTCGGTGCTAGATCGCTTTTCGGCGCGTTCCGCGCGGTCTCGCGGGCCGCGGGCGAGGCCATCCATGTGGTAACTGGACCGTCGGCCGGCTGCCATCCGTTAATGCTTCCCAGTGCGACCATTTTCCCCGTCCTCGTCTGTGCGATGCCGCGGTTTTCCGGCGCGGCGCGCGGGCGGGCTATTCGATGGCTATTCGCGAATGTCTTTCGCGCTAGCGTGAATTGGCCTTTGCGCTGCGTTCGTGCGGTGTATTCGGCTATTTGCTGAAACCGAACCTACGGCGCGGTGGCACCGGTGTCGCGCTTGTGGGCGATAGTCGGTATAAGCGACGATTGCGCGGTTTTGCGCATTGTGCTCGCGCCAGGTTGGTGCGGCGAGGCCCGCCGATCGGCCCTTAGAATTGGGTCAACGTCCAGCGCGGCGGGACCCGGGGTGACATCCCGGGGGACGGCGGTACAGGAGCAGTCTGCACATGGAATCGATGTCCATTGATCCGGCCGTCGTCGCCATCGGGTCGCGATTGGTTGATGCCGCGAGCCGCGGCCTGGGCTCCGGCGCCGCCGCGCTGCCCTCGCTGACCGCGTTGGCGCCGGCCGGGGCCGAAGAGGTCTCGATGCAGGCGGCGACGGCGTTCGCGGCGGAGGCCGAGGCGATTCTGGCGCTGAACACCGCCGCGCAGGAGGAGCTTGCCCGGGCGGGCGCGGCGGTGGCGGACATCGCCCGGATGTACTCGCAGGTCGACGGCGAGGCCGCCGGCGCGTTGATGGCGGGCGGCGGCCGATTCGCCGGCCAGGCGTTCGCGGGTGGAGTGGCGAACGCCGGAGGACTGTTGCGCGCGGAGGCGCTGCCCGGGGTAGCCGGATCGGCCGCCCGCACGCCGCTGATGGCCAACCTGGTCGAGGGCGTCGCGGCCAACCCTTCGACCACGGTGCCGGCCGCCGCGAACGCCGCGTCGACCGCGCTGAGCGCGGGCACCGCCCCGTTAAGTTCGATCGGCTCGATGGCGTCAACGGGAACCACCGGACCGGGGCTCACGTCGCTCGACCGGGAGGAAGAGGGCGATGAACCCGCCGAGGGGCAGCCGGGCGAGCGCCTGCTGTAGGCGCCACCGCGATTTTGACTCTGCGCTGACCAGGCACCCTACTCGCACTTTTGCCTGGTGGCCGCAGAGTCAACAAGCCGCCCGGCGGAGAAGCTGGCTCACAGCCCCGGCTGGTCCTCGATGATGCCCAGCCATATCTGCGCGACGTCGATGGCCACCTTCTCGCTGATGAAGGCGTGCTGTGTCCCGGTGTACATGTCGCGGAAGGCCCGCTCCAGGCGGGTGCCCTCGCGGATCGAGCTGGTTCCCGCGACCAGATGGGCCCACTCGGCGCACGCCCGGGCCGTGTCGGTGGCGTAGACGGCGGCCACCCGCATATCCGCGCGCAGGGACGGCGTCAGATCTTCCCCGGCGGCGACGGTCACCTCGGCGGTGGTGAACGCGTCGAGCACCAGGAGACGGGCGGCGCGCCAGGCCGCGCGGTGATGCGCGAGCCCCTTCTGGAACGTCGGGCGGCTGGCTAGCGCTGCCATGTCACTCATCCGGAACTTCGTCGCGGCCAGTTCCTGGACGTCGTCGAGCATGCTCTTGGCGACGCCCAACGCCCACGACGCGTGACCCGCGGCGGTGACCGGCATCAGGCCCATCCGCGTGGCCGGCGACGTGCCGCGGTGCGGCTCACGAACGAACAGCTCGAAGGTGCGGCTAGACGGCACGAACACGTCCTGGGCGCTGTAGTCGTAGGACCCGGTTCCCTTGAGCCCCTGCACGTGCCACCCGTCGTCGAAGCTGATCTGGTCCCGCGGCACCACGGCGACGCGCATCTCGGGGAAACCCTCACTGATCCAGCGCATCTCGCCGTTGACCATCGGGAAAAACCCGGCCGCGATGTATTGCGAGTGGCCGATGCCCGAGCCGAAGTTCCACGACCCGTTCACCACATAACCGCCCTCCACGGCGGTCCCCTGCCCGTTGGGGAAGAACTGGCCGCCCAGGGTGACGCGGTTGTCGTGCGCCGTGAACACCTCGGCGAAACCCTCGTCGGGCAGGTAGGCCGCGGCGGCGAAGGACGACGGGAGGTTGGCGATTCCGATCCATCCGAATGAGCCGTCCTGCCAAGCCATTTCGATCCAGGCTTCGATCATCTCGGCGAACGACGGCTCGACACCCCCGGCGACGACGGGGTTGAACGCGGACATCAGCCCGGAGGCCCACATCTCGTCGACGATCGCCGGGGTGAGGGTGCGCGCCCGCTCGGATTCGGCGGCTTCGGCCGCGACGAGATCCCGCATGCCGCGGGCCAGCGAAACGACCAGGTCATCCGTGTCGGCTAGCGACGTCATTGGCGCATTCCCCTCATCGAGTGGCGGATTCGATAACTCTACGGTCGCGTGCCTCTGGGTGAAGCCGATCGGGCTCCCGGAGCGTCCTTCTCGGTAATGAAGCCCCACCGTTTCGTTTCGAGAGAGGAGAATGGTCTGATGACTCAGCGCCGCCACGTAATGAGGAAAGTACTGGTCAGCGCCGCCATCGCCGCCGGCTTTTGTGCCGGCGGAGCGGCATCGGCGAGCGCCGACCCGGACGATACCGAGCCGGATCCCTTCGGCACCCTGTCCTGCGGCTGCCAAGAGGCAGCTCCAGCCGGCAGCCCGGGCCTGAGGGACGAGATAGATCGGGGAATCCGCGAGGGCCACTCCGCCTGGCTGCCGGGATTACCGCCACCAGGATCCACCGATTGAGTCGTTCGGGCGGGCGCCTTCTGGGTCGAGTGGCCAGCGCCCTACCGTGTGTTTGTGCGGTGGATCGTCGATGGCATGAACGTGATCGGGAGTCGTCCCGACGGGTGGTGGAAGGACCGCGGCCGCGCCATGGCATCGCTGGTGGAAAGCCTCGACCGGTGGGCATCAACTCAAGGGGGCCACGTGACCGTGGTGTTCGAGCGGCCGCCGGCAACGGCCCTCACCTCGTCGGTGATCGAGGTCGCGTATGCGCCCAGGGCGGCCGCGAACTCGGCCGACGACGAGATCGTCCGGCTGGTGCAGGCCAACGCCCGCCCGCACGAAATCCGGGTCGTGACGTCGGACAAAGAACTGACCAATCGGGTCGCCGGCCTGGGCGCGGCCGTCCACCCCGCCGCAAGCTTCCGCGACCTGATCGACCCGCGCGGCTGATGGCCGGCACCGCGCCCAACCGGGTCTGCGAACTCGCGAAGGTCGACATCCCGATCATTCAGGCGCCGATGACCTACATCGCGGGCGCCCAGCTCGCCGCGGCGGTGTCCAACGCCGGCGCGCTGGGCATCGTCGAGACCACCTCCGAGCAGGGCCGAGCCGACCTGCGGCGCGTGCGCGACCTCACCGACGGTTCCGTCGGCGCGAACATCGCGCTGCTTTTCAACCGCGACCCGGCCGTCGTGGATCTCCTGGTCGCCAACGGCATTCGTTTCGTGACCACCTCGGCCGGCGACCCGGCGCTGTTCACCGGCCGGCTGCACGACGCGGGCATCACCGTGTTTCACGTGGTGGGCACCCTGGCCGCGGCCAAGAAGGCCGTCGACGCGGGCGTCGACGGGCTCGTGGTCGAGGGCGTCGAGGGAGGCGGGTTCAAGAACCGGTTCGGCGCCTCGACGATGGTGCTGCTGCCGTTGGTGGCGGCGCATGTCGAGGTGCCGATCGTGGCGGCGGGAGGCATTTGCGACGCGCGGTCCATGGCCGCCGCTTTCGTTCTCGGCGCCGAGGGCGTGCAGATGGGCACGCGGCTGCTCGCCTCGGCGGAGTCGCCGGTGCACAGCAACCTCAAGCAGGCGGTGGTGCGCGCCGACGAGACGTCGACGGTGCTACTCCCCCTCGACGGTAAGCGGATGATGCGGGTGATCCGCACCTCTGCCGCCGAAAAACTGGACCGCTCAAGGTCTTTCGAAGAGGGCGGTGAGGCGTTGCAACGCGTGCAGCGACTCTACTTCGACGGCGACATGGACGCCAGCGTCGCCAACACCGGCCAGGTGGCCGGCCGGATCGACGACCTCCCGCCGGCCGCCGACATCATCAAACGGATGTGGACCGGGTGCCGCGAGGTGCTGGCCGCCACGGCGGATCGACTGGGGCCGGCGAGGTAGGCAATCGCCGTGCGCGCTAGCCCGCGAGCGTGCGCAGTTGTACGTCCGCGCGCGGCGTGTCGTGTGCAAACACGCACGCTCGCGGCTAAGGGGGCTCGCGGCTAGAGCGCGGCTAAGGGGGTCAGCCCACTGCGGCCAGGGCCGCGTCGTAGTCGGGCTCCTGCGCGATCTCGGGCACCAGCTCGGTGTACGCGACGTTGCCGTCGGCGCCGACCACCACGACGGCCCGGGCGAGCAGCCCGGCCATCGGGCCGTCGGTGATGCCGACGCCGTAGTCCTCGCCGAAGCTGTCCCGGAACGCCGACGCCGTTTTGACGTTCTCGATGCCCTCGGCGCCGCAGAATCGCGCCTGCGCGAACGGCAGGTCCTTCGACACGCACAGCACGGATGCCCCGCTCGCGGCGGCGCGCTCGTTGAATTTCCGCACGCTCGTCGCGCATACCGGAGTGTCGATGGACGGAAAGATGTTCAACACCACGGGCTTACCGCTGAACTGGTCGTCGCTGACCGAACCCAGGTCGGCGCCGGTCAAGGCGAAGGCCGGGGCTTTGGATCCGACGGCAGGAAGCTCGCCGACGGTGTTGATCGGATTTCCACGCAAGGTTATCTGTGCCATGGCCACAGTCTGCCAAGGCCGGCGCGGACGCCTTGGGGCAGGTCGGCATGTCCTAAATCGTGGGGCCCCCGGCGTAGACGACATGCACCCGTCTGCCCAACACTGAGTTCATGACCCGCAGGGTGGTGATCGTCGGCTTTCCGGGCGTGCAGGCGCTGGACGTGGTGGGGCCGCACGACGTGTTTACCAGCGCGTCGCTGCTGACCGGCGGCGGATACGACGTCGTCGTGGCCTCCGCCGGCGGGCGACCGGTGACCACCGCCACCGGCCTGGCCTTCGTGGCGTCGCCGCTGCCGGACCCGGGCGACCCGATCGACACCGTCATGCTGCCCGGCGGCGGTGGCGTCGACGCCGCACGGTCGAATGCCGAGCTGGTGGCCTGGATCCAGGCGGCCACCGGACAAGCCCGCCGCACCGTCACCGTCTGCACGGGGGCGTTCCTCGCCGCCGAAGCGGGGCTGCTGGACGGCTGCCGGGTGACCACCCACTGGGCCTTCGCCGAGCGTTTGGCCCGCGAGTTCCCTTCCCTCGACGTCGATCCCGACCCGATCTTCGTCCGCAGCTCCGACACCCTATGGACGGCCGCGGGCGTCACCGCGGGAATCGACCTCGCTCTCTCGCTGGTCGAGGACGACCACGGCACCGAGGTTGCGCAGACGGTCGCCCGCTGGCTCGTGCTGCATCTGCGCCGCCCCGGTGGGCAGACGCAGTTCGCGGCGCCGGTGTGGATGCCGCGCGCCAAGCGGACGCCGATCCGCCGGGTGCAGGAGGCCGTCGAGGCCGAACCGGGCGGCCCGCACAGCATCGGCGAGCTGGCCCGCCGGGCGGCGATGAGCCCGCGGCATTTCACGCGGGTGTTCACCGACGAGGTCGGCGAGGCGCCCGGCCACTACGTGGAACGGATTCGCACGGAAGCCGCGCGCCGGCAGTTGGAGGAGACCGACGACACCGTCGTCGCGATCGCGGCGCGGTGCGGCTTCGGCACCGCGGAGACCATGCGGCGCAATTTCATTCGCCGCGTTGGCATTTCGCCGGACCAGTACCGCAAGGCCTTCGCGTAACCAGAAAGGACGACGCCGATGACCCAGATCGCCTTCGCGGCCTACCCCGGATTCACCGCGCTGGACATGATCGGCCCGTACGAGGTGCTGCGGAACCTGCCGGGGGCCGAGGTGCGGTTCGTGTGGCACGAACCCGGGCCGATCACCGCCGACTCGGGTGTGCTGGTCATCGGGGCCACCCACTCGCTGGCCGAAACCCCATCGCCCGACGTGATTCTCGTGCCCGGCGGCCTCTCGACCCTGGTGCACGCGCGCGACGAGACGCTGCTCGAGTGGCTGCGACAGGCCCACCGGACCGCCACCTGGACGACGTCGGTGTGTTCGGGCTCGGTGATCCTGGCGGCCGCCGGCCTGCTCGAGGGCCGGCGCGCCACGTCGCACTGGCTGACCCTTCCCGCGCTGAAGGCATTCGGCGCGATCCCGGTCGCCGACGAGCGGGTCGTGCGCGAGGGCGACCTGGTCACGAGCGCGGGCGTGTCCGCCGGGCTCGACCTCGCGCTGTGGCTGGCCGGGCAGATCGGCGGCGAAGGCCGCGCGAAGGCGATCCAGCTCGCGATCGAATACGACCCGCACCCACCGTTCGACTCCGGCCACATGTCGAAGGCCTCGGCGGCCACGAAAGCCGCCGCCACGGCGTTGCTTTCCAGGGACGGCGTCACGTCGGCCAATCTGACGGCCACGACCCTGCTCGCCTGGGACCAGGCGCTGGCGGCGGTCCGTTCGCGCGGGCGAAATCGCGTGGGCCGCAAGCGCTGACGCCCCGGGGTTAGGTGTTGGGCTGCAGGATCTCGGTCGAGGCGAGCTGGCCGCCGGCCTGCATCCAGGCGGCGATCACGCCGGGCGCGTCCCGGTTGGGGTTGTAGATGTCCTCCTCGCTGGAGAACAGGCCGTCGCCGGCGTAGACGAGCCGGGTCCAGTTGGGGAACCAGAACGGCTCGCCGCCCGGGTCGGTGGGATGGTCCAGCAGGTTCTTGATCATGACGACGACGGCGTCATTGTCGTCGTCGTAGGCGATCCAGTCGTTGGGAAAGCGCATGTGTGGGAACGGCGCCATGACTGCGACGATCCAGTCCCGCACCGCCTCCCGCCCGCGAAAGACGCCGTAATGATGCTCGGTGTAGACGACATCCTCGGTGAAGAGATCCGCGAAAGGCCGCCAGTCGCCCGAAGCGCTGCACCCCTCGACGACGGTCGTGTAGTTCCCGACTGCTTGCTCGATCTCGGTCCTGCTGAATTTGCCCATGACCGACACACTAGAGGGCCGGCTCCGACATTGCGATCGACGGCCGGACACCTCCTACCCATGAGGCCGGCTAGCCTTGCGGCTCAAGGGATTACGAGCCGCCGATAGTCCACTGTCGGGCTTGCTCGACCTGACCGGCGGGGAAATGGCGGATCTCGGCCGACACAAAGTGTGACCCCAGACGCTCGGCCACATCCCCGAGGTGCGAGTCGGTGACCACCGCGACCTTAATAAGAGGACAAAGTCACCCACCCTCAACGCGGCCCCGATGCGTGCACACCCAATGTCCCGCTGAGGTATTCGGCGCGGCAGGCTCGGCGGGCCAGTTTGCCGCTGGTGGTGCGCGGGATGGCGCCCGCCGGCAGGAGGCGTACGTCGGAGACGGCCACGCCGTGTCGGTGCGACACCGCCTGGCGGATCGCCTCGATCGCCGGTTGCGGGTCGTCGCGGCTGGTGCCCGCGGCACGTTCGGCGACGATCACCAGTCGTTGGTCGGTGTCGTGGGCCGGTATGGAGAACGCGGTCACGTATCCACGACGCACCATCGGTGCGGCGTCCGCCACGGTGGCCTCGATGTCTTGCGGGTAGTGGTTGCGGCCCCCGATCGTTATCAGATCCACGATCCGGCCCGTGACGTAGAGCTCGCCGTCGAGATACACGCCCAGGTCCCCGGTGCGCAGCCAGGTGCCCCCGGCGCCCGAGCCTTCGGCGTGGCTGCCCTCGTCGAGCCGCGATCGCAGCGTGGCGCCGAACGCTCGCCGGGTTTCGTCGGGCAGGCCCCAGTAGCCCCGGCCAATGTTGTTTCCCCGCAACCAGATTTCGCCGACCTCGCCGTCGGGCAGCTCGGTCTCGGTATCGGGGCCGACGATGACCGCCCATTGGCTGCGCGCGATCTGACCGCACGACACCTGCGGCACGGCGCCGGGCGCATCCGCCGTGACGCGCACCGCGTGGCCGGCGCCCAGTTGTTCGCGGTCGAGATAGACGACCGAGGCCTCGGCGGCGGGATCGATGGTCGCGACGAAGAGCGTCGCCTCCGCGATGCCGTACGACGGTTTGAACGCTGTGCGCGGTAATCCGTAGGGCGCGAACGCTTTATTGAAGGTTCTGATCGCGTCGATGCTGACCGGTTCGGAGCCGATGATCATCACCACGTTGCTGAGGTCGACGTCGTCGCCCGGCGCGGGCAGGCCGCGCTGCGCGGTCCACTCGTAGGCGAAGTTCGGCGCGGCGGTGACCGCCCGGCCCTGCCGCGACCCGGCGGCCAAGGCATGGATCCAGCGCAGCGGCCTCCGGACAAACGCGGCGGGCGACATCAGCGTGGAGTGCCCGCCGTACACGGCGGGAAAGCCGATCATCGACAGGCCCATGTCGTGGTAGAGCGGTAACCAGCTGACGCCGTGGGTGTTTCGGTCCAGCAGGTCGATCGAGAGGATCATCTGCACCAGGTTGGTGCCGACCGCCCGGTGGGTGATCTCCACGCCGACCGGGGGCCGCGTCGAGCCCGAGGTGTACTGCAGATGCGAGACGTCGTTCATGCCGAGTTCGGTGGGGACGAACAGCTCCCCCGCCGAGTCGGGTATCTGATCGATGACGAGGACCCGCGGCCTTCTCAGGTGTGGGAGGCCGACCAGAAAGTTCTCGACCGCGTCTTTGGCCGCCGTTGTGGTCAGCACCACCGTCGGCTCCGAATCCCGAAGCGCCGTGTCGAGACGTTCGGCGTGGCCGGGCAGTTCGGGCGCGAACAGCGGCACCGCTATGGTCCCGGCCTTGATCGCCGCGTAGAAACCCGCGACGTAGTCGATGCCCTGCGGCGCGAGGACGGCGACCCGCTCACCGCGGCCCGCGACCTGTTGCACGCGCGCGCCGATGGCCTGCAGTCGGATGCCGAGTTGGGTCCACGTCACCTCGACGGCCTGCCCTTCGGCGCGGCTGTAATCGAGGTAGCGGTAGGCGACGGCGTCACCGACGTTCGCGACGTTGCGGTCGATCAGGGATATCAGCGTGACGCCCGGCGGCAACGCGACGCCGCCCCGGGCGTCCAGGCAGTCCTCGATCTGCAGCAGGCCGGGCACACCCGCGGCGTTGTGCTGCCCGGAACCGCGATCCATAAGCGCAGTCTAGGTGCCGTAGGGTACCCGGCAGCAGCAGCCAATCGGGCCGGTCTGCGGTCGTCACCAGGGAGTCGGGCATGTCGGGTCGTCAGTTCTCGTTCGAAATCAACCGGACCAGTAGCGCTCCCGCCGAGACGTTGTTCCGGCTGGTGACCGACGGCGCCAACTGGTCGACGTGGGCCAAGCCGATCGTCCTTCAGTCGAGCTGGGCGCGGCAGGGTGATCCGGCACCGGGCGGCGTCGGCGCCATCCGCAAGGTGGGAATGTGGCCCTTCCTGGTGCAGGAGGAGACCGTCGAGTACGAGCAGGATCGCCGCCACGCCTACAAGCTGGTTGGGCCGGCGAGCCCCGCCAAGGATTACCGCGGCGAGGTGGTCCTCACCCCGAATCCGGCGGGCGGCACCGACATCCGCTGGACCGGCTCGTTTGTGGAAGGGATCCGCGGGACGGGCCCGGTGATGCGGGCCGCGCTGGGCGGTGCGGTGCGGTTTTTTGCCGGCCGGCTGGTGAGGGCGGCCGAGCGCGAGCCGGGCGGCGCGCGGTAGCGTTTACCCTTGCGGCCCAACGGGTTTGGAAACGCGTGACGGCCGCCTCACGCGGCCGCCACGTCTGGACACGGGTCTACGGGTTGTTGGCTTGCTGCTCGTCCATCTGAGCCTGCTGCATGCCTTGTTCGAATTGCTGCTCGGCCTGTTCGTTTTGTTCCTCGGCCTGCTGCTGGGCCTGTTGCATCTCTTGCAGGGCCAGCTGTTCCTGTTGCTGGGCCTGGTCGTCGCTGTCATCGGCGGCGAAGCCGCCCGAAAGGCCCGGCGGGGTCTGGGGCAATTGCCGGCCGACATCGGCCAGGCGGACGCCGCCCGATCCGAGCACCGCGCCCGGGGTGTCGGGCCGCGCCACGTCGAACAGCGCGAGCATCGCGAGGGCCGTGGCGCCGGCGACAAGCAGTCGCACCATTCGCAACCGTGCGCCGCTCGCAGGGGTTTTACCGCATTGCCGGTGAGGGGTGGTGGTCATCCTTCAGGTTTGCGCCTCTTGGCTAGCCGCACGCTGGGAAGCGGCTATCGCCCGGTTATGAGAACACGCGCCCCCGAGCCGTTACGTCGAACCGACCTCGTCCTGATACTTCTTGGTCATGTGCTCGATCGCCTGCAGCTGCGTCTGCGCGAGGTCGTCGCGCACCTGACCGGCGCGCGCGGCGGCGTCCAGCGTCGGTTGCGCCTGGCCTTGAAAGTGCGGCATGACTTCGGCGGCGAACAATTCGGCGGAGCGTTTGGTTGCGGCCGGATTGGCCCACTCGTGGCCCATCTGCAGCATGCAGCCGAAGCCGCCGGACTGGTCCCACAGCCGCTGCACCTGCGCCCGCGCCCGCTCCGGGGTGCCGATGACTCCGGCGCCGTTGTCGTTGATGATGTCGATCATCTCGTCGAGCCGCTCACCCGGCATGGTCATCTGCGGGAAGGCGGCCACCTTCTGGAAGTACCGGAACCACGGCTCGATGCCGAATTTCACGTCGGCGCGCGCCTGTTCGTCGGTCTCGGCGATGTGGAACGGCCCGACCAGGCTCCAGTCCTTGCGGTCGACCTGCGTGCCGAAGGCCGCCGCCCGTTCTTCGACGATGCCCCAGTGGTAGGCGAGCGCGTCGAAGCCCTCAACGATCAGCGTCGCCCCGATCGAGAGCAGGCCGATGCCGTGCTTGCCGGCCAACCGGGCACCCGTGGGCGAGGCGACCGCGGCGACCGCCAGCGGTATTCCGCCGTCGGAGTAGGGGGCGAGCTGCAACCGGGCGTCGAATAGCTGGTGCGTGGCGGTTTTGGCGCTCACCGTCTCCCCCGCCAGCAACCGGACGACGATGTCGAGGTTGGTTTCGAGAAGCTCGCGCGTGTCGGTGGGGGTGAGTCCGATCATGGCGGAGTCGGTGGGCAGTGAGCCCGGCCCCACCCCGCCGATCACGCGGCCATGGGTGAGGTGGTCCAGCAGCATCAGCCGGTCCGCGACCCAGAGCGGGTTGTGGTAGGCGAGCGAAATGACCCCGGTACCAAACCGAATGCGCTTGGCGCGCTCGGCGGCGGCGGCGATGAAGATCTCCGGGGAGCTGATGATTTCGCTGCCGGCGGAGTGGTGCTCGCCCAACCACACTTCGTCGAAGCCGAGGGCGTCGAGATGCTCGACGAAGTCCAGGTCGCGCTGGAGGGCCAGGGTCGGATTGGTGCCGGCGCGATGGAATGGGGCGATGAAATAACCGAACCTCAGCCTGGACATTGCGGTCCCCTTGCAGTCGAGTTGCGCAGAACCATAACTCAACGTGCCCGCGCCGGGCGAGGAGTCGCGAGCGGTGCCTTAGGGGCTGCCGCCGCAGACGTTGCCGATGCAGCCGCCGCCGCCACCCGGTCCCCCGCCGCCGCCACCGACGCCGGGAATGCTGCCGCCCCCACCGCCGGGTCCGCCGCCACCGGTGGGGCCGCCAGGAATGCTGCCGCCGCCCCCGCCCGGCCCGCCACCGCCGGTCGGGCCGCCGGGAACGCCGCCTCCGCCCCCGCCCGGTCCGCCGCCGCCTGGTGCTGTGGACGGCGCAGGCGCCACGCTGGACGAAGGAGTGGTCGTCGGCGTCGTACTGTTACTTGGTCCCTTGTTGCCGCCGCCACATCCGACCGCCAACACGAGCATGGCCGCGCCGCCGAAAAGAGCGGCCGCGGTTCGAACGCCAGTCCTCATCAGGTTCCCCACTCTCCACTCACGCCACACTTCTGCAGTCCACCTGTCCGTACCCCGGCAGGCCTCGGCGCAAACGGGATTGGGGCGCCCGGCACTTAGCAGTTGGTAGCCCGACGGAGCCCCCTACCCTTCCTTGGTGATCAGCTTCCGCAGCGCCACGCGGTCGGGCGTGAGCAGCTCCTCGATGCGGGGGTGATTCACCTCGGCGACGATGATCTCGCCGACCTCCTGGTTGACCTCGCTGAAGATGCCGTGGGACTTCATCTTTGAGGTCTGGTACAGGTTGTCCTCGGTCGGCGTGACGTAGTACACCGCGTCGGCCTTGAACCGGTGGACGAGCCACAGGTGAATCAGGGTCATCAGCCGCTTCTGGCGCAGCTTCTCGGCGAAGGTGTTCTGATCGCGCACGGTGAGGATGCTGCGGCCGTGGCGGTCCTTGATGGGATCGAACACGACGTTGGCCAGCTGCTCGTCCCCGTCGCCGTAGATCCCGAGCACGAGCACGTCCGAGCCGGCGCGCCGGGGCCGCAGCTGCACGCGCAGCTTCTCGCCGAGCTGGTAGTGCTCGCTCCACAACGTCAGCCATTCCTCCAGCAGTTTCTTCGGCACCTCGGTCTGCACCAGGTGCTGGTGCTGGGTCGAGCCCTTCCCCATGGCCTTGGTGGTCGCCGTGCGGCCCGAGGAGGCGGCCAGCGCGGCGTCGCTGCGCGGCCCGCCGACCAGGGTCTGCGGCGTGCGGTAGGGGGACTCGACGAGGCGCATCTTGCGCTGCAGGCGAGCCAGCGCCAGCATGCCGTCCTGCCGCAGCGCGGTGGCGAACTCCTCGGCGGCGACGCCGTCGATCTGGTGCCCGCCGTAGGTGATGAAGTTGAAGACGAAGCCCATCTTGCCGAGCTCCTCGGGGAAGCGCTTCATCTCCTCGTCGGTCATGCCGGTGGTGTCCCAATTGAACGACGGCGACAGGTTGTAGGCCAGCATCTGGTCGGGGAACTCGGCGTGGATGGCCTCGGCGAACTGCCGGGCGTCGGCGAGATCGGCGGTCTTGGTCTCCATCCACAGGATGTCGGCGAACGGCGCCGCCGCCAGCGACTTGGCGATCGCATAGGGAATGCCGCCGCGGATCTGGTAGTAGCCCTCCGGGGTCTTCGCCAGCTCGCAGTCCCACGGGGAGTCGACGCCCAGTTCCTTCGCCTTGTCCTTCGCCTCGTACAGCGACGCACGCTGGGCGAATTGGCGCCACTCGTCGGGAGTCATGCTCGCCGGCTCGTCTTCGCTCTCTCCGAAGGCGAGCACCTCCGCGATGGCTTCGCCGTAGCTCATCAGCCCGGCGTCGTCCTCCCAGGCGGCGACGAACCGCGACTCGACCTGGTCGAAGAGGTCGTCGATCGATTGCTTGCCGTTCTCCCGCCAGGCGTTGACGGCGTCGGAGATCAGGCCCTGGATGCCTTGGCGCTCAAGCCAGGCGGTGGCGCCGGCGTACTCGGAGTCGGCCATCGCGTAGAGGAGATGCCCATTCAGTTCCTTGACGCCCAGCTCGTAGAAGCGCCGGACGAGCGCCAGGAAGCAGGCCTTGTAGGAGGGGATGTTCAGGTTGGTCGCGCCGAGGAGGAACGGCTGGTCGCGTTCGTCGGCGCGGCTGTCCAGCAGGTTGGCCGCCTCGGCGTCGGTGCGCGCGACGATGATCCCGGGCACCCGCATGACGTCGAGCTGGAACCGGGCGGCGTTGAGGCGCTTGATCTGTTCGTCGGAGGGCACCAGGACCTTGCCGCCCTGATGGCCGCATTTCTTGGTGCCCGGGCGCTGGTCCTCGATGTGGTATCCCGGCACCCCGACCTCGACGAAACGGCGGATCAGATTGCGCACGTGCGGGTCGCCGCCGTGGCCGGTGTCGGCGTCGGCGATGATGAACGGCCGATAGTCATAGGCCGGGGCCGTGTCGCGCTGCTGCTCGCTCATGTGCAGGCGCTGGTACTGCTGATTTCGGTCGGCGGTGAGGAGGGCGCGCACCAGCACCGCGGCGTCGTCGGGCACCTGGCTCAGCGGGTAGCTGGCGAGGTCTGGACCGGGATCCTCGGTGGTGGAGCCCTTGGCCGAGGTCGCCCAGCCGCCGAGGTAGATCGCCTCGATCCCTATCCGCTTCATGCTTACCGCCTGGCCGGGCGAGTAGGGACCGAACGTCGTAATGCTCTTCTTCGCCGCGAAGAGTTCGCGCAGCCGGTCATAGAAGGGCCCGGCCGCTTCGCGCGCGACGGTGTAGTCGGTCGCGATCGTGCCGCGCTGCTCCGCGACTTGCCGGGCCGTGTAGAGGCGGGTGATCCCCTTGAAACGCGAGCCGTCAAAGTATCGTTGCGTGGCCTCGACGTCCTGTTCGAACGGCGTGCGGACCTGGGTGTCCGAGTCGATGATGGCCATGGGTTGCGCTCCTCTTCAGCATGATTCCGCTGAACGTGAGTTTATCCCCGGAAGCGGCGGTTCAATCAGGGGTGACAGCCCCGAGCCGCGCTTCCCGAGTCGCGGTTCGGGAGCGACACTGTCCCTATGGAATCGACACTGGCGAGCACATTTCACCGAATCGCATCGGTCATCGGCGGGCTGGCACTCCTGGGTGCGCTGGTCGGCTGCGACGGCCGCGGTGGCAGCCACATGGCGGTCCCGCTGACGCCGAAGGTGACGACCCTCGGTCGGACCATCGCGGAGGCGCCCGCCGGCGGGCCACTGACGATCAGCAGTCCCGCGTTTCCCGACGGCGCGCCGATCCCCGCGCAGTACACGTGCAAGGGCGCCAACGTAGCGCCGCCGTTGACGTGGTCGGCGCCGTTGGGGGCGGCGCTGGTGATCGACGACCCGGACGCCCCGCGCGGGCCCTACATCCACTGGATCGTGGTCGGAATCCCGCCCGGCCCCGGAAACACCGGGGACGGCCAGACTCCCGCCGGGGGAAGCAGCCTGCCGAACTCGGCCGGCCAGGCCGGCTACAGCGGGCCCTGCCCGCCCGCGGGCTCCGGGGTGCACCACTACCGGTTCACCCTCTACCAGCTTCCCGCCACGTTCCAGCTCCCCCCGGGACTCGTTGGGGCGCCAGCGGCACAGGCGATCGCGCAGGCCACGGCGGGGCAGGCGCAATTCACCGGAACGTTTGGAGGCTGACGCTCAGGCGATGTCGTCGAGCGCCCGATAGGCTGCGTTATAGCCGGGAGTGAACGTGATGCCCGGTCCGCCATGGCATCCCGCGCCGCCGAGGTAGAGGCCGGCGATCGGGATCGGACAATCGAGGAAGCCCGTGGGCCCGGGGCGATTGGGCCCCATCAGGTCCGGGTGCAACAGCCCGTGGCAGAAATCGCCGGCGGGAGCGCCGAACATGGTGTTCATGTGGTACGGCGCAAAGGTGATATGGCGGATCACGATGTCCTTGAAGTTCGGGGCGAACCTGGTGATCTTGTCGATAACGCGTTGTGCCATCTCGTTTTTCAGGTGGCCATGCTGGTCGCGGCCGGCCTCGACCGGGAAGGCGTAGGCGAAGGCGCTCGCGGCGTGTTTGCCGGGCGGCGCGAGGCCCGGATCGTGCACGGACGGGATCTGCAGGCCCATCGACGGGTTGCCCGGGACGACGCCCCGGCGGCAGGTCTCCCACTGCAGCTGCTGCTCTTCCGGCGAGCCGAAGATGCCGACCGACTGTTGCATGCCGGCCTCGTTCAGCAGCTCGTGGGGCGGGGCGAATTCGGGCAGCCCGTCGAGGGCGAAGTGGATCTGCACGAAGGAGGCCCGGTGATCGCGGCCCGACACCCGTGAGACCAGTTCCGCCGGAACGTGTTCCGGCGCGATCAACTCGGTGAGGGTGACGTCGGGCGAAAGGTTGGACACCACGATCGGAGCGGTGATCGTCGACCCGTCACGCAGTCGTACGCCGGTCACCGCGTCGCGGTCGACGAGAATCTGCTCCGCCTTCGCGCGGAATCGGATCTCGCCGCCGTGGGCGATGAACAGCTCGCGCAGGTGCTCGGTGAGCGCGCCGATGCCGCCCTTGAGCTTGGTCATCATCGCCGCGCCGTCCTGGGGGACCGCCAGGGCGAACGCCAGGCAGGCGGCGCTGCCCGGCGTGTAGGGACCGCGGTAGGTGGAGTTGACGGCCAGAAACGCGAGCATCCCCCGCATGACCGCGTGCTTGTCCTTGTCGGGCAGGAATCGGTCGATCACATCCATCGCCGAGCCGAACAGCATTTCGTGAATCGCCCGGCGTTCGGCCTCGTTGGCCGCGCAGGCATACATCTCGTCGAGCGTCTTGGGCGGCTGGCGCACATCGAAGCGGCCCAACGCTTTTGCGGGCCCCTGGCTCCAGCCGATCAGCTCGGCCATGCCGGTGACGGCCTCGACGCCGTGCTTTTCGCCGAGGTGCGTCATCAGTTGGATCGGGTCGCGGTAGAAGACCATCGGCTCCTCGCCCGCTTCGCCGATGTTGGTGGACATCACCTCCGGCTCCACCGTGGGCAGCGTGTCGAGGCCGAGCTCCTTGGTGATCTGGCTCGCCGTCGGGAACTGCACCGAACCGGCGATCTCGTACCGGAAGCCGTCGATCAATTCGACGGTCGCGGCCATGCCCCCCGCGTAGGTGTTGGCTTCCAGGCACAGCGTGCGCAGGCCCGCGCGCTGTAGGACCGCGGCGGCGGTCAGTCCGTTGTGTCCGGCCCCGACGACGATCGCGTCATAGTCCGTCTTGCCCATGATCCTGGTTCGTCCTCCCTCGGGCGAGCGCGTGCCAAGAATATGTCAGTACTGACATAATTGAAAGGTGTCAGTGCTGACGGGTCGCGGAGGGCTGGGATACGATCGCGGCGACATGGCAGTGCTCGTTGGTAAGCCGACAAACCGTCACCAACAACGCCGGCGCTCGACGCACGAGGCGCTCCGCCAAGCGGCGTTGAAGAGCTTCGCCCGCAAGGGATTCGCGAACGTGACCGTGACCGAGCTGGCCCGCGAGGCCGGCGTCACCGAACGCACCTTCTTCCGCCATTTCCCGACCAAGGAGGCGGTGCTGTTCCAGGACTACGAGACGCACCTGGAATGGCTGGCCGAGGCGCTCGCGCGGCGTCCGGCCGCCGAGTCACTCTTCGACGCGGTGCTGGCGAGCGTCGCGGCGTTCCCGCACGACCTCGAAGTGGTGCGCCAGGCGGCGACGGCCCGCGCGGAGTTGATCAGCGCGGACCGCATCGCGAGCCACCTTCGGGTGGTGCAATCGTCGTTCGCCCGAGTGCTGACCGGCTTCGTCAGGGACCGCAATTCGGACGTCCCGGGCATCGACCTCGGCGCAGAGGTCGCTGGCTCCGCTTTGGCCGCCGCCCTCGTTGTGGCAGTGGAGAATTGGGGCCGCAACGGCTGCGCGGGCGACCTGGGCGAGCTGGTGACCGCGAGCCTGGATCTGCTTCGTTCGGGCCTGGCGCCGCTCGCCTGAACCGCGGCTAATGCAGGGGGGACCACTCCGACGTCCGCAGCAACCGGGTGGTCCACTGATCGCGCAGGTCGAGCGCGTCGTGCAACCAGGTCCCGGGGGCGCGGTACTCGGCGGGGATGTGGGTCCGGAGCAGATCCAGCAGCGCCTCGGGCCGGCTGATCCGCTGCATCAGGATCACCTCGCGGCGCACGTGGCTGCCGAGGGCGGGCTGGAATGCGGCGTGTATTGACAGCATGGACGACGGCTCTTCGAGGCTCTTGGCGTATACCTCACCGCATCTGACGATGTATTCCTCGAACTTGTCCTCGTAGGGCCACATGGTGTCTTCCATGTAGAGGCTCATCTCGTGCTCTCGCCCGTCGACCGGAACCTCGTCGAGCGAGACCTCCCTCAGCGGCGACCACGGGAGCGGCACCAGCAGCTTCGCGTCGACCTCATGGCGCAGCGCGTCGAGGTTGCGCATCCATTCCTGCAGGTCGCCCTTCTGGACCCGCTTGGTCAGTCGTTCCCATGCCGCGCCGTCGCGAACCGCGGTCACCGTGATCACGGTGTAGGCGGGGCCGCTGCCGTGCGCCTGGTTGGTGTACCACAGCAACCGGGCGTCGTCGCCCTCGGCGAGCATGGGCATCCAGCCCTCCCGAAATGCGGCCTCGAAGTCGTCTTCGGCGCGCCCGCGGACCTTGTGGACCTCGTGCATGAACAGCACGCCCGTGACCTCCCACACCGGGCGCTGCCCGTCTGAACGCCCTTCGCCTCACGGACGGTATAACGAGGTCCGGATATGCACAATTACGCACGGTGGGTGACCTAGACATTCGCGCCGAGAATCTGGTTTCCTCGGAGCGGTACTGGTCTTCACGGTCGAGCGGAAGGACCGGATGGACATCGCAGCGGTCGACGAATTGCTGACCACGACGCGCGCGGTGCGCAAACGCCTCGACCTGACCCGGCCGGTCCGTCGCGACGTGATACTCGAGTGCACCTATTGGGACGGCTGGGGAGAACGCTGATGCGGTCCTACACCGTGCGATTCCACGTCGATGCGCCGCCGAAGAAGGTCTGGCGCGTCCTGCACCCGCCGGCGCCGCCGAACGCCCCGCGGCCCCGGGTCCTCACGTGGCCCACCGGCAGCATGGAAATCCTCAACGAAGGCAACGAAGCCGGCGAGGGCCTGGTCCGCACCTGCATCTTCGAGGTGCCCAAGTACCTTCGCGCGACAACCTCGAAACGTACGAGCACGCGCTGGGCTACGCCGGCAAGGTACGCCGGCTGACCTAGGCCAGCTTTCGGGCCAGGCTTCGTTATCCCCCGACATCGCAACCGGTCTCGCCGCGGGTAGGTGCGCCGCGGCCGTCGTCGTCCCATCAATGTCAGACCCCCCGTGCATCGTGGCGGTAAGCACGATGAAAGGGGACTTGCAATGTGCTGGATGTGTGACCACCCGGACAGCACCGTGGACGACTACCTCGACCTGATCCGCGGGAAGATCCGCGGCCGAGGCTGGACGGTGCAGTACGTCGAGGACGATCGGGTTCCGTACGCATACACCATCGGCCTCACCCGTCACGAGTTGCCCGAGTTCTTGATGACCGGCGTCTCGCCGCAGCGGGCGCTCGACCTGTTGGGCGGCATCGCCGACGCGGCGGCCGAGGTGGCCTGGGACGTCGACGCGCCCAAACCCGGCGCCCGGCTCACCCTCCCGGGCCCGACCCTTATCGAAGTCGTCGAGGTCGAACACCCCGACGTGCACATGAACGCCGCGATCGCCCTCTATGGCGGCGACGTGCGGGGTCTGCAACTGGTGTGGGCCGACTGGCGTGGACGCTGGCCGTGGTCGCCGGGCTTCAACAACGGTCGAGGCAGGCAACCGGTGCTCGGGGTGCGGATGGCGCCACCGGCGTGAAATGGGCTGCTCACCCCGGTAGGCTTCTGCTCTATGGGGTTTAGGGCGGGAACACCCGTCGCGGCACGATTGGCCGCCGCCGGCCTGCTGCTGGCGGGCTGGGCCGCGTCCGCGGCTGTCGCCGGCGCCGACCCGGAGCCGACGCCGCCGCCCGCACCGAAGACGACCATCGACCACGACGGCACGTACGCGGTGGGGACCGACATCGCGCCGGGCATATACAGCTCCGCGGGGCCCGTCGGCAACGGCACCTGCTACTGGAAGCGGCAGGGCAACCCCGACGGCAACCTCATCGATAACGCCCTGAGCAAAAAGCCACAGGTCGTGCAGATCGATCCGACCGACAAATCGTTCAAGACGTCGGGCTGCCAGCCCTGGCAGCTGACTCCCGATGCCACTCCGCCCGCCAACACACCGCCTCCCGGTGTGCAGGGCACCCTCGGCATCCTCAACGGGCTGCTCGGCGGCCAGAATGGCCAGCAAGCCCCCCATCCCTGACGGGAGCTTGCCGACGTGGCGGGTGACCCGCAACAGATCGTCGTCGTCGGTGCCGGCGTCAGCGGATTGACGTCGGCCATACGCCTGGCCGAGGCGGGCTGGCCGGTGCGGGTGTGGGCGGCGGCGATGCCGCGGCAGACGACCTCGGCCGTGGCCGGTGCGGTGTGGGCGCCGCCGCGGCCGGCCGAACGGGCCGCCACGACGCTGGGCTGGACCGAACACTCCCTACGGGTGTTTCGGGACCTGGCCAACGACCCCGGCACCGGGGTGCGGATGGCGCCGGCGCTGATCGTCGGCGAATTCATCGAGGCGACGTCGCCCGCGACCGGCCTGGTCCCCGACCTGCGGCCGGCCGACCCCGCCGACGTCCCGGAGGGCTACGGCACCGGCTTCCGCGCGACCTTGCCGATGATCGACATGCCGCGCTACCTCGCTTACCTGACACGGCGGCTGGCCGCCGCCGGCTGCCCAATCGAGGAGCGCCCGGTGCGGTCGCTGGCCGAGGCCGCCGACACCGCGCCGATAGTCGTCAACTGCGCCGGCCTCGCGGCCGGCGCGCTGGCGGGCGACGACACGGTGCGGCCGCTGTTCGGCCAGCACGTCGTCCTCACCAATCCCGGCCTGCGGCAACTGTTTCTGGAGATCAACGCTGGCCCGGAATGGACCTGCTACTTTCCCCACCCCGAGCGCGTGGTGTGCGGCGGCATCAGCATCCCCGGCCGCTGGGACACCACCCCGGACCCCGAGGTGAGCGATCGCATCCTGCGGCGCTGCCGCCTCGTCGAGCCCCGGCTCGGGGAGGCCGACGTGATCGAGACGATCACCGGGCTGCGCCCCGACCGCCCGTCGGTGCGCGTGGAGGTTGAGCCGCTCGGGCGGGCGCGGTGCGTCCACAACTACGGCCACAGCAGCAACGGCGTGACCTTGTCCTGGGGTTGCGCGCGCGACGTGGTGCGGCTGGTCGCGGACGATCGCTAGCCCTGTCGCGTGCTTCGGCGGCTATCCTCGCAAAGATAGCAACCGGTGAGCAGACGCAGACTCGCACAAACCGGCGCGGAAGAGTGCGATTCCGCGTCTGCTCGCCGTCCAGAGCGGGAGCTACGCGGTGAGCATCGACTACGCGCTGCGCGCCCACATCGCCACCATCACGATCAACCGCCCCGAGACGCGCAACTCGCTGGACATGGAACACTTCCGCGATCTGGCCCACGCGTGGGCGGCGTTCCGCGACGAAACCCGCGCCTGGGTCGCGGTGGTCACCGGCGTCGGCCACGACTTCTGCACCGGGGCCGACCTCAAGAAATTCATCCCGGAACTGACCGGCGAGCTGCCCAGGCCCGAGGGGTGGAACAAGGACGACGCCATCCACGCCGTTCTGCATCGCTTCCCGGTGTACAAGCCGATCGTCGCGGCCGTGAACGGCACCTGCGTCGCGGGCGGCTTCGAGATGTTGAGCTCCACCGACATCCGCGTCGCCGTGCCCGGGGCGCGGTTCGCGGTCATGGAGCCGAAGCGCGGCCTGTTCGCCGGCGGCGGAACCACCGTGCGGCTGCCGCGCCAGCTGCCCTACGCGTGGGCGATGGAGCTGCTGTTGACCGCCGACATGGTGGACGCGGAGCGGGCCCTGGCCATGGGGCTGATCAACCGCGTGGTCCCGGCGGACCGGCTGATGGACACCGCGTACGACTACGCCGAACGCATCGCGGCCAACGCCCCGCTGGCGATCTCCGCGACGAAGCAGTCGGCCGTCGAGGGTTTGGCGCTCGACCTCGACGCGGCCTACGACAACGAAACCCGGCACAGCGACCGGGTTTTCGCCACCGAGGACGCTAAAGAGGGGCCGCGCGCCTTCGCCGAGAAGCGACCGCCGCGGTGGCGGGCCCGCTGAGCCGTCAGACCCGGGCGCGGCGGCCGGCGTCGCGAACCACCAGCGACAGCACCCAGCTCACGATCGACAACACGATGGCGGCCCAGATCGCCGTCCACCAGAAGTGGTCGATCTGCAGCCCCCAGTGCGTGGTGTGTTCGGTGATCCAGGCCGTGATCCACAACATCAACGCGTTGATGACGATGTGGATCAGGCCGAGGGTCAGGATGTACAGCGGGATCGACAGGAACTGGACGATCGGCTTGATGAATGCGTTGACCAGACCGAAGATCACCGCGACGACGAAGATGATGCCGACCCGCTCCAGCCTCGTGTCACCGCCGACGAAGCTGATCCCGTGCACGAAGAGCGTGACGATCCATAACGCGAATCCGGTCAATGCGGCGCGAAGCAGAAAAGGGCCCATGCGGGAGATCCTGCCACCGGTCCGGCCAAGAAGTAAGCCGGTCAGTTCAGGTTGTAGAAGCGCTGCGCGTTGCGGCCGCCGATCTTTTCGCGCGCCTCCTCGCTGATGTCGGCGCGGGTGCGCAGGTGCTTGGTGCTCTCCGGCCATTCGCCGTCCCAGTGCGGGTAATCGCTGGCGAACATGATGAAGTCGGCGCCGAGCACGTCGATCACGCCCGGCAAGATCGGTTCCTCGGGCTCACAGGTCACAAAGATGTTGCCCGCCTTGAGATATTCGTGCGGATCGCGGCGCCAGCCGCGCTCGACCCAATCCCCGCGCTTCTCGTAATGCTCGTGCAGGCGGTCGACGAAGAACGGCACCCAGCCCGCCCCCGCCTCGAGGAAGGCGACCCGCAACCGCGGATGGCGCTCGAAGACGCCGCCGGAAACCAGCGCGGTCATCGCCGTCATCTGGTCGAACGGAAAGCTGATGCAGTGCACCTGGATGTAGTTGGTGAACCGGTCCACGCCGATCTTCGGCAGGTGGATGCCCGGGGCGCCGTGAATACCCAGCGGCATCTCGAGGTCGACGGCCGCGGCGTAGAACGGATCCAGATCGGGGTGGTCGAGGTTGCGTGTCTTGAGCGCCGGCGGGACGAGGGTGGCCACCAGCCCGAGGTCCTTGGCCTCGGTCATGACGTCGATGGCCGCCCGGCCGTGCTCGATCGGGGCGACGGCGACGCCGCGCAACCGGCCACCCGACGAGGCGCAGTAATCCGCGATCCACTGGTTGTAGAGCCGCGAGAATCCCGCGGCGAATTCGGGGTCCTCCAGGCTGGGCGCGCACAGCCCCATGCTCGGGTACAGCACCATCGTGTCGATGTGGTCGCGGTCGGCGTCGACCAGCACGCCCTCGGGCGAGCGGCAATTGATGTCGGGTGCCTTGCTGAGGCCGTGCTCGGGCGGGCAGCCGGCTCCGGGGCCCTGGTCCTCCGGGTAGTTGCGGCCCTCGAGCGTCAGCCGCAACCGCCCGTCGGTGCTGGGTTTGACGTGTTCCGGCCAGCGTTTGATCGCTTCGATCGCCAGCGAGGAGTTCTCGGCGACGTGTCCATCGGCGTCGATGATGCGCATGTATCGGCAACTTACTCTCGCGGAATGCCGCCCGGTACTGCACGATGCTGACGTGACTTTGCAGCGTCCTCAAAGAAAATTGACCGCCGACCAGAGAAATTCGTTCATCGCGGCGTTGCTGGGCTGGACGATGGACGCCTTCGACTACTTCATCGTCGTGCTCGTCTACGCCGACATCGCCAAGACGTTCCACCACAGCAAGGCCGAGGTCGCGTTCGTCACCACGGCCACCCTGATCATGCGGCCCGTCGGCGCGCTGCTGTTCGGGCTGTGGGCCGACCGCGTCGGCCGGCGGCTCCCGCTGATCGTGGACGTGATGTTCTACTCGGTGGTCGGATTCCTGTGCGCGTTCGCGCCCAATTTCACCGTGCTGGTGATCCTGCGGCTGCTGTACGGCATCGGCATGGGCGGCGAGTGGGGGCTGGGCGCCGCGCTGGCCATGGAGAAGGTTCCCGTCGAGCGCCGCGGGTTCTTCTCCGGCCTGCTGCAGGAGGGGTACGCCTTCGGCTATCTGCTGGCGAGCGTCGCCTCGCTGGTGGTGATGAATTGGCTGGGGCTGTCGTGGCGGTGGCTGTTCGCCCTGAGCATCATCCCGGCGCTGATCAGCCTGATCGTCCGCTATCGCGTGGAGGAGTCCGAGGTGTGGGAGGCCGCGCAGGACCGAATGCGGCTCACCAGCACCAGGATCCGCGACGTGCTGCGCGACGCCGCGATCATCCGCCGATTCGGCTACCTGGTGCTGCTGATGACCGCGTTCAACTGGATGAGCCACGGCACCCAGGACGTCTACCCGACCTTCCTGACCGCGACCGCCAACCACGGCGCCGGGCTGTCCAGCGTGACCGTCAAGTGGATCGTGGTGGTCTACAACGTCGGCGCCATCATCGGCGGCCTGTTCTTCGGCACGCTCTCGCAGCGGGTCAGCCGCCGCTCCACGGTCGTGTTCTGCGCGCTGCTGGGGCTGCCGATCGTGCCCCTGTTCGCCTATTCGCGCACCGCGGCGATGTTGTGCCTCGGTTCGTTCCTGATGCAGCTCTGCGTGCAGGGCGCCTGGGGCGTGATCCCCGCCCACCTGACCGAGATGTCGCCGGACGCCATCCGGGGCCTCTACCCCGGCGTCACCTACCAGCTCGGCAACCTGCTGGCGGCGTTCAACCTGCCCATCCAGGAACGCCTGGCCGAGTCGCACGGCTATCCGTTTGCGCTGGCCGCGACGATCGTGCCGGTGCTCATCGCGGTGACGTTGCTGACGCTGATCGGCAAGGACGCCACCGGAATCCGCTTCGGCACCGCCGAAAGCTCTTTTCTCCCAAGCGAGATGGCGTGAGCCGGCTGGCCACGCCGCCGAGCGTCACGCCAGCGTGGCGCCGGGCCGCGGCTGCCACGCTGGCGTGACGCTCGGCGTCAGCTGTCGCCGAGCAGGCGCCGCAGCAGGTGCATCGCGACCGTCGTCGAGCGCTCGCGGACGTCGGACCGGTTGCCGGGGAGCCGCAGCGTCCGGGTGTCGGTGCGGCCCTCGGGGCCGGGAGGGCCAAGCGCCACCGTGAAACAGACCGTCCCGACGGGCTTTTCGGGCGTGCCGCCGCCCGGGCCGGCGATTCCGGTGATCGCGACGGCGGTGTCGGCGCCGAAGCGCCGCAGCGCCCCCGCCGCCATCGCCTCGGCCACCGGCTCGGACACCGCGCCGTGCGCCTCGATCAGCGCCGGGTCGACGCCGAGCAGCTGCGTCTTCGCCTCGTTGGAATAGGCCACCACGCCGCCGGCCACATAGTCGGACGACCCCGGCCGGTCGGTCAGCCGCGCCGCCAAGAGCCCCGCGGTGCAGGATTCCGCCGTCGCTATCCGGTGGCCGGACAGCAATCGCGCGACCAGGTCGTCGACCCGGGAGCCGTCCTCGGAATAGATCTGCTCTCCGTGCCGCTCGCGCAGCAACCGGGTCAGCTGCGCGTACGCCTCCGCGGCGTCGGGCTCGTAGCGCGTGACCATCTCGATCTCGCCGCGCCGCAGGCAGGTGGTGATCTCCAGCGACGCGAAACCGGGGATGGCCGCCTGCGCGCCGCGAAGCGTCTCGGCCAGCCCCGACTCCGGCAACCCGAACATCCGAATCGTCTTCTGCCGGTAGATTGTTCGGCCCGCGATCGCCTCCCGCGCGGCGGGCGTTTCGATGGCCCGGGCCCACATCGGCTGCAGCTCCCGCGGCGGCCCGGGAAGCACGATCACCGTCGGCTTGCCGGGCACCACCACACCCGGCGCGGTGCCCTCCGGATCGAGCACCTGCGCGCCGACGGGAATCATGGCCTGCTTGCGGTTGCCCGCGAGCACCGCGTCGAAGTCGACGCCATCGAAGCGCGCCATAAAGGATCTGAGGATGGCGGCGATCCGTTTCTCGGTCTCGGCGTCCAGCACCAGCTCGCGGCCGCAGAACCGCGCCACCACCTCGACGGTTATGTCGTCGGCCGTGGGCCCCAGCCCGCCGCTGGTGATGATCAGGTCCACGCCCTGTTCGGCCATGAAGCGCAGCTGCGCCTCGATGTCGGCGGGGCGGTCACCGCAGATCGTGATGTGCGCCAGCTCGACGCCCAGTTCCAGGAGGCGATCGGCGATCCAGGGCCCGTTCGCATCCTGGACTCGCCCGGTGAGGACCTCGGTTCCGGTGACGACGATGCCTGCGCGTGCGCTCACCGGCATGAGCCTACTGGCGGGACCGCGAGACAACGGGCCGACGGGCTAACCGCCGGACAGGTAGCGCTCGACGGACGCGACCTTCCGCGTCATCGCATCGTGGGCGCCCGTCCGCCAGTCGGCCTTGATCACCGTGCTGACCCGGGGCGCGCGGGCCGCGACGGCCTCGACCGCGCGCTGCACGACGGCCATCACCTCGTCCCAGGTATCGCCCTCGATCACGGTGAACATCGAATCGGTCTCGTTGCGCAGGCCGGACTCGCGCACCACCCGAACCGCCTCGGCGACGATCTCGCCGACACCCTCGCCCACGCCTAGCGGGGTGACGGAAAACGCGACGAGCACGGACACGTGACGAGCCTACCCAACCTTTTCGGGGCCGGCCTGGCAGCATCGAGGGCCATGCGGGTTCTGGTGCAACGGGTCTCATCGGCGGCGGTGTCGGTCGATGGCCGGGTGGTGGGGGCCATCCGGCCGGATGGCCAGGGCCTGCTCGCGTTCGTCGGCGTCACGCATACCGACGATGCCGACACGGCGCGGCGGCTGGCCGAAAAGCTGTGGAATCTGCGCATTCTCGCCGACGAACGGTCCGCGGCCGACGTCGACGCGCCGATCCTGGTCGTCAGCCAGTTCACCCTGTACGCCGACACCGCGAAGGGGCGCCGGCCATCCTGGAACGCGGCCGCCCCCGGCGGCGTCGCCGAGCCGTTGGTAGCCGCCTTCGCCGAGGCGTTGCGAGGGCTGGGCGCCCACGTGCAGACCGGCGTGTTCGGCGCGAACATGCAGGTCGAATTGGTCAATGACGGCCCGGTGACGGTGTTTCTGGAGCTCTGACGGCGCCACCGCAGGTACCTTGGTTCTGTGGGCACGACGCCTGAATTCGGTTCGCTCCGTTCCGACGACGACCAGTGGGACATCGTCAGCAGCGTGGGCTACACCGCGCTGCTCGTCGCGGGATGGCGGGCGCTGCACGCGCTGAGCCCGCGGCCGCTGGTGCGCGACGAGTACGCAAAGGTCTTCATCGCCGCGTCGCGGGACCCGTACCTGGCGGGCGTGCTCGCGAATCCGGGAACCTCCGAGGACGAGACGGCCTTTCCGCGCCTGTACGGCGTGCAGACCCGGTTCTTCGACGACTTCTTCGCCTCCGCCGGCGACGCGGGCATACGGCAGGCGGTGATCGTCGCGGCGGGGCTGGATTCCCGGGCGTATCGGCTTGATTGGCCGGATGGCACAACGGTTTTCGAGGTGGACCTGCCGAAGGTCCTGGAATTCAAGGCGCGGGTGCTGGGCGAGCACGGCGCCGCGCCCAGGGCCCGCAGGGTCGAGGTCGCCGCCGACCTGCGCACCGACTGGTCGCGGACGCTGGAAGCGGCCGGCTTCGACACGGAAAGCCCCAGCGCCTGGTCGGTCGAGGGCGTGCTGCCCTACCTGACCGACGAGGCCCAAGCCGCGCTCTTCACCCGGATCAGCGGGCTCAGCGCGCCGGGCAGCCGAATCGCCATCGGCGCCCTGGGGACACGCCTGGACCATGACCGGCTCGCCGCGCTGGAAGCGGATCACCCCGGGGTCAACATGTCGGGCGACGTGGACTTCTCGGCCCTCACCTACGAGCCCACCACCGACCCGGCGGAATCGCTGGCCGCGCACGGCTGGGCGGTCGAACCGGTGCGCAACACGCTCGAGCTGCAGGCCGGCTACGGGATGACCCCACCGGAGGTGGACGTCAAGATCGACGGGTTCATGCGCTCGCAATACATCACGGCGATCCGGTCGGGGTGAGCCGAGATGGTGACGATCACGAGACTCTCCCCCGCCGACGCCATCGCGGAGATCGGCGCCAGTGCGCCCGGCCCCGGGATCGGGGCGTTCTTCGACCTGGACGGCACGTTGATCGACGGCTTCACCGCCGCGGTACACGTCGGCGACCGGATCCGGCGTCGCCAGGCCGGGATCGGCGAGCTGCTCGGGGTGTTCGAGGCCGCGCTGCGGTATCGGTTCGGCCGCTTGGAGTTTGAGCACCTCATCGTGCGGGCCGCGGGTTATCTGCGCGGCGAATCGCTCGCCGAGCTTGACGCGCTGGGCGACCGGCTGTTCGTCGAACGCGTTGCCACGCGGCTGCATTCGCGCATGCACGAGATCGTGCAGGCGCACCAGGGCCGCGGCCACACGATCGTGCTGAGCTCCTCGGCGCTCTCCATCCAGGCGCTGCCCGTCGCACGCTTTCTCGGCATTTCCAACGTGCAGTGCAATCATTTCGAGCTCGACGACCACGGGCGGCTGACCGGCGGGATCGTCAAACCCATCGTGTGGGGGGCCAGCAAGGCCGCCGCGGTCCAACAATTCTGCGCCGACAATGGCGTTGCGGTGCAACGCAGTTACTTCTACGCCGACGGCGATGAGGACGCCGCGTCGATGTCACTCGTCGGCTGCCCGCGACCGGTGAACCCCCGCTCGGGGCTTGCCGCGGCGGCCGCGGCGCACGGCTGGCCGGTGATGAGCCTCGCCTCGGGCCGCCGCGGGCCGGTACGGAGATTGCGGTACCTGGCCAAGCACGTCCGCCGCGACAGAGATTAGGGCGTCAGCAGGACCTTCACGTCGTCGCCGGAACGCGACTCCGCGGTCGCGTAGCCCTTGGCCGCCTCGTCCAACGGCAGGGTCGTGGTGACGATGCCGTCGACATCGAGCCGGCCGGACCGCAGCAGCGGGATCAGCTCCGGCCAGGTGCGCTGCACCGGCGCGGTGGTCATCCGCAGCGTGATGCTGCGGATCAGGCAGCCGAGGGCGTTGAGCGGAAACGGATTCATATCGTGCACACCGACCACCGAGACGGTGCCGCCGGGCCGTACCGCGTTGAGCGCGTCGGTGATCGACGCGTCCGTGCCGACCGCGTCGATCACCGCGTCCGCGCCGCGCCCGCCGGTGGCCGCGAGGATGGCGTCGGTTGCCGGCGACGTGATCGGCGTGGCGCCCCACCGCGCCGCGCGCCGCAGGCGGCCGTCGACCCGATCGACCGCGAAAACCGTTGCGGCGCCCTGAAAAAGCACACAGCGCAGAGCGCATAGCCCCACCGCCCCCAGGCCGATCACCGCCACCGTGCCGCCGAAGGGGATGTCGGCGCGCCGGGCCGCCGCCCAGCCGGTGGCCAGGTTGTCGGTCAGCAGCACCGCCTGCTCGGTGCTGATCCCCTCCGGCACCCTGAGGAGCTGGAAGTCGGCGGCCGGCACGGCGAGCAGATCGGCCTGTGCGCCGGGAAGCACTCCGCCGCCGAAGATCTGAAAGCCGGAGAAGCACATCACCGGGTCTCGGGTGGCGCAGCCCGGGCAGGCGCCGCAACCGGTGACCGACGACACCATGACCTGGTCGCCGACTTTGACGGTGCGCACCTCGGGTCCGGCCTCGACGACGGTGCCGACCGCCTCGTGGCCGAGCGTCATCGGCTCGACGAGCGGATAGTCGCCCTCGTAGAAATGGAGGTCGGATCCGCAGATGCCGGCGGCGGTGACGGAGACGATCGCTCCGTCGGGACCGGGCAGCGCGGGATCGGGGCGGGTGTCGACCCCGACGTTCCGGGGCCCGTCGAGGACTACCGTGCGCATGCTGGGGTGCTCACTTTCCCTGTCGCAGAACGAATTGTGACCAGTCGGGCTCACGCACCGCCGCCCAGTACTCGTTGAGCCGCCACGGGCTGACCGTGTGGATCTCGCCGTCGGCGTTCTTGAAGTAGGAGTGTGTGACCGCCGGGTGCGACCACACCATCTTCTTGATCCGGGCCTGCGTCCGTCGGTGCCACTCGGTGGCGGCGCCGGCCTTCGCTTCCAGCGAGTGCAGCCGGTCCCGTGCCAGCCGGTTGAGGCACTGGTCGATGTAACGCATCTGGAGTTCGGACTGGAAGATGAGGCTGCCCCCGTGGGCGAGATGGGTCCCGGGTCCGTAGATGAGGAAAAGGTTCGGGAATCCCGGAACGGTGATCCCGAGGTAAGCGTACGGGCGGCTCCCCCACATCTCGTGCAGGTCAATCCCGTTGCGTCCGGTCACCTTTAGCGGCCACAGCACGTCGGTGTGCCGGAATCCGGTGGCGTAGACGATGACGTCGGCGTCGTGCTGCACGCCGTCCTCGGTGACGACGCCGGTCGGGGTGATCTCCCGGATCGGCGTGCGCACCAATTCGACGTTGTCCCGTTGCAGCGTCCGCAGCCAGCTGCCGTTGTCCTGCAGGGTCCGTTTGCCGGTGGCGGGATAGTCGGGCAACACCTTGGCCAACAGCTCGTCACCCTCGCCGACCTGGCTGGTGATCCACTGGGAGAACATCATTCGGGCCGCGGCGTTGATGTCGCTGACGGCATAGTCCTGATCGGCGTAATTCGGGTCGCCCTCCGCGGCGTCAAGGCCCTTGTCGGCGCCGGGCCAGAGCACGAGAAACCGGTACCACCTTCCGTAGAACGGGAGGTGGCGCATCGCCCAGCGCACGCCGTCGCCGACCTCGTCGTGGTACATCGCGTTCGGGAACATCCACTGGGCGGTCCGTTGGAACACGGTCAGCCGCTCGACTCGGTCGGCGATCGCCGGCGCGATTTGGAAGCCGCTGGCGCCCGCCCCGATGAGCGCGACCCGCTTGCCGGTCAGGTCGACGGAGTGATCCCACGCCGCGGAGTGAAACGACGGGCCCCCGAAGGTGTCGGCGCCGTCGAATTCCGGGATGTGGGGCCGATTGAGCTGACCGACCGCGGTGATGAGGGCGCGTGCGTTGAGCGTGCTGGTCTGCCCGTCGGCGCGGCGTAGCGAGACGCTCCACACGCCGTCGTCGTCGTTCCATTCGGCCGCGAGAACCTCGGTGTTCCACCGCACGTGCTCGGCCAGGCCGTGCTTGGCCATCACCCGGGTGAAGTAGTCCCGCAGCTCGCGTTGCTCGGCGAAGAAGTGGGTCCAGTCGTTGTTGGGTTCGAAGCTGTAGCAATAGAAATGGTTTGCGACGTCGACGCGGGCGCCGGGATAGCTGTTCTCCCACCATGTTCCGCCGGGGCCGGCGTTCTTCTCGATGATGGTGAACGGGACGTTGGCCTGTTGGAGGCGGATCCCGGCCAGGATGCCGGATTCGCCGCACCCCACCACCAGCACCGGGAGCTCGGCGGCCGACCCGGTCGGCAGGGCGGCCGGGTGCCGCGGGTCGACGCCGTCGAGATCCATCTCCTCGAGGACCAGGGGCAGGTAGTCGTCGGTCACGTGTTCGCAGGCGGCCCAGTCCAGCATTTCCCTGATGAGCTCGGGGCTCAGCGGTTCGGGCTCGGGGCAGCCGCGGTCGCGGTAGTCGGCGAGCACCGGCAGCGCCGCCGCGCGGGCCCGGGCCTTGTCGTCCTCCGACATGAACCCCTGGACCTCGTTGAGGAAGATGCCCATGGGCTTGAAGTCACGAATGAACCGGGGGTCGCCGGTGATGTGGACGAGCGAGAGCAGCAGCGTCGGGATGCTGACGTCTTCGAGCGCGACCGCGATCTCGGCCGTCGCGGTGGTGAAGGGATTGCCGGCGTAACGGCTGCGCATCAAGCCGATCCTTCCGGTAGCGGGACCTGCCAATTACGCTACTAAGCGTTTCGTAATTGGCGGCACTACGCTACCTCGTGGCGCCGCAGCGGATCAAGGGCGGCCGCTACGGGTCGTCGTCATCTTCGTCCGCCAGGATTTTTTCCGGGTGGTGGAAGGCGTTGGTCCGTGGCTGGCCGTAGTCCAGGTGCGGCGGCGGTATCCACTCGGTGTCGCCGTGGGCGTTCTTTCGGGTGGTCCAGCCGCCGGGCTCGACCAGGGGGTGGTCGGATCCACAGGTCAGGGTCAGCGTGTTGATGCCGGTGGTGTGGGTGGCGGCCCACTCCTCGACATGATGGACCTCACACCAGTATCCGGGCGCATCGCAACCGGGGCGGGTGCAGCCACGTTCCTTCGCGTACAACACAATTCGCTGCGCGGGGGAGGCCAGCCTTCTCGTGTGATACAGCGCGAGGGCTTTGCCCTTGTCGAAGATCGCCAAATAGTGCCTGGCGTGGCGGGCCAGGCGGATCACGTCGCTCATGGGCAGCAAGGTGCCCCCGCCGGTGAGGCCCCTGCCGGCGGCGGCCTCCAGCTCGGCCAGGGTGGTGGTGACGATGATGGAGGCCGGTAAACCATTGTGCTGGCCCAGTTTTCCCGACGCGAGGACCGCTCGTAGCGCGGCGTTGAGCCCGTCGTGATTGCGTTGCGCGGGGCTGCGGGTGTCCCGCTGGGCGGCGTCCTCGCCGGGCGGGCCGTCCACCACGGGAGTGTCGTCCTCGGGATTGCAGATCCCGGGGGCGGCGGTCTTGGCCAGCACGGCTTCCAGGGTGGCGCGGGCTTCGGGGGTCAGCCAGCCGCGCAGCGCCGACATGCCGTCGAGGCCTTGCTTGCCCAGGGTGAGCTCGCGGCGGCGGGCGCGGTCGTTGTCGGTGTAGGTGCCGTCGGGATTGAGGTAGCCGGCGAGCCGGTAGGCCAGCGTGGCGAGCTGGTCGGGGCGATGCTGGGTGGCCAGCTGGGCCAGGTGGGCTTCGGCCTTTTCTCGAGTCCCGGGATCGACGCCGCCGGGCAGCTCGTCGAAGAACTGCCGGATCACCCGCACGTGGCCGGTGCCGATGGCGCCGTCGCGTTGGGCGGCGGCGGTGGCGGGCAGCACCGGCGCCAGGGGTTCGCCGGTGAGCGCGCGGCGTGGTCCCAGGTCGGCGGCCTCGATCACCCGCCGACGCGCGTCGCCGCGGGTGATGCGCAGCCGGTCGGCCAGCGCGTGGGTCAATACGCCGCCCAGCTCGTCGCGGCCGGCCTGCGCGGCAAGCTGGTTGATCAACGCGTGGCCGGGCACCGGTAGCCGGCGTGCGATCTTTTCCAGGCGCGCCAGGATCCGCAATCGTTCCGGGGTGGTGAGCGCCTCGAACGACAGCTCGCAGGCGCGGTCCACGTCGGCATCGAGCGCGTCGAGGACCCCGCCGATCGACTCCCGGCTATCCGAATGCATGTTCGAATACTACGGAGGGCCGCCGACAGGAATCGTCGGTGTGAAACCACTGAAACGAAAGTGGCGCAAGTGGTTTCCGAACCGATCGGCGGGCCCGACCGCCGCGCCCCGCCCAAGCGGCTATGGCGTGCCGTTGGTGCCTGGCGTGCCGCCCAACGATCCGGCGAGGCCACCGGTGCCGCCAGCCCCGCCGTTCACACCGTTGCCGCCGTTTCCGCCGTCGCCAAGGATCGACCCGGTGTAGGAGCCGTCCATCGTGAGTCCGGCATTGCCGCCGTTGCCGCCGCTGGCGGGCGCGATGCCCGCGCCGGCGTTGCCGCCGTTTCCGCCCGCGCCGAGGAACCCGAGGCCGCCGCCCCCGGCACCGCCATTGCCGCCGATGCCGGCGGTCGTGTCGCCGCCGTGCCCGCCGCTACCGCCAATGGCGGCCTGGAGGCTGGCGGCCAAGCCGCCGCCGCCACCATCGCCGCCGGTGCCGGTGGTTGCAGCCCCGCCGTACCCGCCGGCGCCACCGCCGGCGATGCCTACGAGCGCCGCGGCTTCGCCGCCGCCACCGCCGGTCCCACCGATGCCACCGATGCCGCTGGCGGCCCCGCCGGCGCCACCGACGCCGCCGACGGCGGCGCCCCACCCGACGAGTTCGGGGGCGGCGGCGAGTCCGCCGCCGCCCCCGGCCCCGGCGAGTCCGGTGGTAGCGCCGCCGCCCACGCCGCCGATGCCCGCTTGGGTCAAGTCGATTCCGACGAAGCCCGCAGCGACGCCGGCACCGCCCGCGCCGCCGGCGCCGGCGAGTCCGCTGGTGGCGTCGCCGCCGTGCCCGCCGGCCCCGCCGAGGCTCAAGTCGATCCCGAAGGGGCTGCGTGCGAAGCCGTCGCCGCCGGCCCCGCCGACCCCGCCAGTACCAATGGTGGCGTCGCCGCCGTGCCCGCCGGCCCCGCCGAAGCCAAGGAAGAGGCCGTGTCCGTTGCCGCCCGCGCCGCCGGCCCGCCGGTCCCGGTCGTCGCGTCGCCACCGGTCCCGCCCGCCCCGCCGATGCCCGCGAGGAAGCCGGCGGCTCCGCCGGCCCCGCCTGCGCCCCCGGAGACGCCGGACGCGCCGGGCCCGCCGGCGCCACCGAAGCCGAACAGCAGCGCCCTGCCGCCCGCCCCGCCGGCCCCGCCGCCCGTCCCACCGCCGCCGCCGGCTCCGCCATTACCCCACAGCCACCCACCGGTGCCGCCGTTGCCGCCCGCCGCGCCGGAGCCCCCGGCCCCGCCGGTCCCGCCGAAGCCGATCAGGCCGGCCGCCCCGCCGGCACCGCCGGCCTGCCCGGCACCACCCGAGCCGCCGCTGCCACCGCTGCCCCACAACAACCCGCCAGGTCCACCGGCTTGCCCGGTATTCGCGGCCCCGTTGGTGCCATTGCCGATCAGCGGGCGCCTCAACAGCAGCTGGGTCGGGGCATTGATCGCCCCCAACACGTCCTGCCCGAGGGTCTGCAATGACGAGGCACCGGCCGCCTCGGCGTCCGCGTAGGCGCCGCCGGCGCCGGCCAGGGCCTGGACGAATTGGGCGTGGAAAGCCGCCGCCCGCGCGCTGAGCGCCTGGTATTGCTGGGCGTGGCTGGAAAATACGGACGCGATCGCCGTCGACACCTCATCATCGGCGGCGGCCAGCAGCATGGTGGTCGGCGCCGCGGCCGCCGCGTTGACCTCGCTCAGCGACGACCCGATACCCGCCACATTCTCCGCCACCGCCGCCACAACGTCCGGCACCGCAACCAGAAACGACATCTGACAACCTCCAATAACCCGCCCGATGGGCCATCACGCGATCGGCGATAGGCGGATGCTAACGCTCCCGGCAGCTACTTCGACACGCTTACAACAATTGGTAGCAGCTTCCCAGGAGCCGCGCAGCTTGGCCGCGACCGGCAAAGTTTGATCTGGACCGAAACCCAAGCCCAAGAAAACAATTCGCTGCCGACGGCCGCGATGGGCGAGGAATTGCCCGAGCCCGTGCTCGCTGCCCTCGCGCACGACTCGTAGTGCCGACGCCCCGGCCAGGGGCGGCTGGCCACGTCAACGGCCGCCGTACTAAACTAGAACACGTTTCAGTTCTTTTAGCCTCGGTCAAGCTTTTCAGGAGTAGGCATGCACACCGCGATTTGCGACGAGCTCGGCATCGAGTTTCCCATTTTCGCCTTCACCCACTGCCGCGATGTCGTGGTCGCGGTCAGCAAGGCCGGTGGTTTCGGCGTGCTCGGCGCCGTCGGCTTCACGCCCGAGCAGCTCGAGATCGAGCTCAACTGGATCGACGACAACATCGGCGATCACCCGTACGGGGTAGACATCGTCATCCCGAACAAGTACGAGGGCATGGACTCACACCTGTCGGCCGAGGAGCTGGCCGAGACGCTGCGCAAGATGGTGCCCCACGAGCACCTGGACTTCGCGAAGAAGATCCTGGCGGACCACGGCGTGCCCGTCGACAACGCCGATGAGGACACCCTGCAGCTGCTCGGCTGGACGGAGGCAACGGCCACCCCGCAGGTCGAGGTGGCGCTGAAGCACCCGAAGGTCAAGATGATCGCCAACGCGCTGGGCACTCCCCCGGCGGAGATGATCAAGCACGTTCACGAATCCGGTCGCAAGGTGGCCGCGCTATGCGGCTCGCCGTCGCAGGCGCGCAAGCACGCGGACGCCGGGGTCGACGTCATCATCGCCCAGGGCGGCGAGGCCGGCGGCCACTGCGGCGAGGTCGGCTCAATCGTGTTGTGGCCGCAGGTCGTCAAGGAGGTCGCGCCGGTACCCGTGCTGGCCGCCGGAGGCATCGGCAGCGGCCAGCAGATCGCCGCGGCCCTGGCGCTCGGTGCCCAGGGCGCCTGGACCGGCTCCCAGTGGCTGATGGTCGAGGAGGCCTCCAACACCCCGGTTCAGCAAGCGGCATACGCCAAGGCGTCCAGCCGCGACACCGTGCGCAGCCGGTCGTTCACCGGCAAGCCGGCGCGGATGCTGCGCAACGACTGGACCGAGGCGTGGGAGCGGCCGGACAACCCGAAGCCGCTCGGTATGCCCTTGCAGTACATGGTCTCCGGCATGGCCGTGCGCGCCACGAACAGATACCCGAACGAGACCGTCGACGTCGCCTTCAACCCGGTGGGCCAGGTCGTCGGCCAGTTCAACAAGGTGGAAAAGACATCGGCGGTCATCGAGCGCTGGGTGCAGGAGTACCTCGAGGCGACGGCCAGGCTGGACGAACTGAACGAGGCCGCCGCCGTCTAACCGCGACTACTCGTCGTCGAGTTCATCCCTGCCGGTGAAGACCTCTTTGGCCCGGTCCACCGCGTACGTGCCGATGTCGATCGAGTTCTGAACGATGCCGCTGGCACCGCCGGAGATGTCGCCCCGGATGATGTCGCTGGCGTGTTCGACGATGTCCGAGGCCTTTTCGACGGCATTGGTCGCGATGTCCCTGGCCGCGTCGACAGCGTCTTTGGGATTGAAGCCCATCGGAGTCTCCTTTCGTTGCAAGGCCTTTGATACGACTCTAGACGCGACGCGGTTGTCGGCAGGTCATCCGGCGGGCGGGAAGAACCCCGCCCCGGTGAACCAACCTTCCTGCCATCCTTGGTTTCCCAGGCAGAGCATGGGAAGCCCGGCCGCCGACTGCGCCGCGGCTTGCGGGCCCGGGCATTTCGCGCCGGCCTGCTGGATCCCGTACAGGGGGTAGGAGACGACCCAGTAACCCGTCGTCGCCGCCGGAAACTGGTTGGGCGGGGGGAAATGGCACGCTTCCGCCTGGCCGCTGGGGCCGCGCCCGAAAATGAAGCGCTCGTAGTTGTCGCACGGCGCGCCCAACGAGGCCTGATAGTTCATGCCGGGCACGTCGCCGTCATAGTGCGGATCGGCGGCCGCGCACGGCGCCGCACCAAGGGCGCCACCCGCGATCGCGGTGACCCCGAGTAGTTCGCGAATCATGCGTCCCACCCCTCCCGTGAGCGTCACCCGGCCCCTCGGTGCGTCGGTGACCTGGACAAAAGCATATCGACTGAGCCGCGGGCCACAAGGTCGTCTTGCCGGCTCGTCCCGCACGGACCGGCGACGCCGACGACCCGCATCGACGCTGAACACGTTGCAATTCGGGTCGGGCGATATTGCTCGGATGCTTCCCAACCGTGGTGTAGCAGTGGTTTATTTGGCACAAGAAGACGACTAGATGACTTCGTATCGAGGAGTGGGCTGTGTCAACGTTGAAGCCAACCGCCGAGCCGACTGCCACGCCGGTTCCCAATCTGCCTCCGGGGTTCGATTTCACCGATCCGGACATCCACGCCGAGCGACTGCCGGTGGAGGAACTGGCCGAGCTGCGTCGAACGGCGCCGATCTGGTGGAACGAGCAACCCATGGGCGTGGGCGGGTTCGACGACGGCGGTTTTTGGGTGGTGTCCAAGCACAAAGACGTCAAGGAGATCTCCCGGCGCAGCGACGTGTTCTCCAGCCTGGAGAACACCGCGCTGCCCCGCTACAAAGAGGGCACGGTGCGCGAACAGCGCGACACGGGCAAGTTCGTGCTGCTCAACATGGACGCCCCGCAGCACACCCACCTGCGCAAGATCATCTCCCGCGGTTTCACGCCCCGGGCCGTCGAGCGCCTGCGCGACGACCTGCGCGAGCGGGCCGTGCGGATCGTCGCCGAGGCGGCGGTGCAGGGCTCCGGCGACTTCGTCGAGCAGGTGTCCTGCGAACTTCCGCTGCAGGCCATCGCCGGCCTGCTGGGTGTGCCCCAGGAAGACCGCATGAAGCTGTTCCACTGGTCCAATCAGATGGTGGGCGACCAGGATCCCGAGTTCGCCCGCAACGACGCCATGGGCGCTTCGGTCGAGCTGATCACCTATGCCATGCAGATGGCCGCCGACCGGGCCCAGAATCCCGGCGAAGACATCGTCACCAAGCTGGTCGAGGCCGACGTCGACGGCCATAAGCTCTCCGACGACGAGTTCGGCTTCTTCGTCATCCTCCTGGCGGTAGCGGGCAACGAGACCACCCGCAACTCCATCACCCAGGGCATGATGGCCTTCACCGACTTTCCCGACCAGTGGGAGTTGTACAAACGGGAGCGTCCCGCGACGGCGGCCGACGAGATCGTCCGCTGGGCCACCCCGGTCACGTCGTTCCAGCGGACCGCCCTGCAGGACTACGAGCTGTCCGGCGTGCGGATCAAGAAGGGCCAGCGGGTCGTCATGGTCTACCGCTCAGCCAATTTCGATGATGAGGTCTTCGACGATCCGTTCACCTTCAACATCCTGCGCGACCCCAACCCGCACGTCGGGTTCGGCGGAACCGGCGCACACTACTGCATCGGCGCCAACCTCGCGCGGATGACGATCGACCTGATGTTCAACGCGATCGCCGACGCCATGCCCGACCTGGAGTCGATCGGCACACCGCAACGGCTCCGATCGGGCTGGCTCAACGGGATCAAGCACTGGCAGGTCGACTACCACACCAACGGCGCGGCGAAATGCCCTGTCGCACACCAAGGTGCGACGGGCTAGGCCAATGCCCACTCACCACGCCGTCCGGGTTGCGTCCGCGGGCGGCCCGTTGGAGCTGGCAGAGGTCGAAACGGTGTCACCGGCCCGTGACGAGGTGCGGCTGGCCGTCACCGCGTGCGGCGTCTGCGGCACCGACCGCGCCTTCGTGCACGGCGGCTTCCCCAACATGTCGTGGCCACTGACCCCCGGCCACGAAATCGCCGGGAAGATAGCCGAACTCGGCGAGGGCGTCGAGGGGTTCGCGGTGGGCGACCGCGTCGCGGTCGGGTGGTTTGGCGGATGCTGCTACCACTGCGACCCTTGCCGCAAAGGGATTTTCATCCACTGCGCGAACGGGAAGATCCCAAGCTGGCACTATCCCGGCGGCTACGCGGAATCCGTGACGGTGCCGGCCAGCGCGCTGGCAAGGATCCCGTCGGAGCTCACCGATGCGGAAGCCGCCCCCATGGGCTGTGCGGGGGTCACGACGTACAACGCGCTGCGGCACACGAAGGCGCTGCCCGGTGACCGGGTGGCGATCCTCGGGGTGGGCGGCCTCGGCCACCTCGGGGTGCAGTTCGCCCGGGCGATGGGCTTCGAGACCATCGCGATCGCCCGGGGCGCCGCCAAGGCGGACGACGCCCGCGAACTGGGCGCCCACCACTACATCGACTCCACCGGCGGCGACGTCTCCGAAGCGCTGCGGGGCCTGGGCGGCGCGGCCGTCGTCCTGGCCACCGCCGGCAACTCCCAGGCCATGGCCGACACCGTCGGCGGGCTGGCGCCGCAGGGCGAACTGATCACCATCGGCGTGACCCCCGACCCGCTGCCCATCAGTCCCGTACAGCTGATCAACCCGGGGCTCAGCATCGTCGGCCATCCCTCCGGCACGGCCAAGGACGTCGAGGACACCATGCATTTCGCGGTCTTGTCCGGCGTTCGGGCGTGGGTCGAGGAGCTGCCGCTGGCGCGGGCCGCCGAGGGCTACGCGGCCCTGGAGCAGGGGCGGGCGCACTACCGCACCGTCCTGACCATGTGATTACAGTCGGTCTGTGACCGACAGCTGGAGCCTGAACGCCTCCGACGGCGAGTTGTTGATCCGCACCGGCGTCACGGGCAGGGCGGCGCGGATGGGCCACCAGCTCACCATCGCCGTGACGTGCTGGCGGGCCACCGTGAGCTGGAAGGACGCCGAACCCGTTGGCGCCGTGCTGGCCGTCGAGGTCGGGTCCCTCGAGGTGCTGCGCGGCGAGGGCGGGGTCAAGGGGCTGTCCGCGCCGGAGAAGGCCCTGGTGAAGTCGAACGCGTTGAGGTCACTGGACGCCGGCCGCTATCCCGAGATCCGCTTTACCGCAGACGCCATCGACATGACCGACGACGGGTACCGGCTCACCGGGACGCTGCGGATCCGTGGAAGATCCCGGGAGCACGTAATCGCCCTGCGCACAGAGGATCTGGGGCACGCGTGGCGAATGTCCGCCGAATCCAAAGTTCGGCAAAGCGATTACGGCGTCAAGCCCTACTCGTTGCTGATGGGCTCGGTGCGGGTCGCCGACGAGGTGTCGGTGTCTTTCACCGCGGTTCACGCCAAGGGCGACCGCGTTGCGGGCGGCCGGTTCTGACGCGAGCCGGCGCCGCTAGGGGGTCGGACCGCGCGGCGCCGGGTCGTCCGCTGACTCACCGGCGTCGCCGGGTATGTGCTCGAGCACCCTCGTCAAGTAAGGCTGTCGGCCGTTCGGGTCGGGCTGCTGATCGGCGGGAGCGCCGTCCCGCTCCCCCGGCGCGCCGGCTTCGGCGGCCGGTTCCCCGGCGGCCGCGTTCGGCTGGGGCGCAATCGGCGCCCGCGCCGGCGGGGCGACGGCCTGGGCCACTTGTGGCGTCGGCGCGTGCACGACCCGCTTTGCCGGAGCGGGCTGGCTGTCCGGAGCGAGCTGGATACCCACGGCGAGCGATAGCGACGAGACGAACGTGATCGCACCGGCGGCCAATGCGGTCGCGGCCCCGGCGTAGGACAGCTTCTTCCGGGGCGGCGGCGCGGCCGCGACGGCGGCGGGTTCGCTGATCTGCGCCACCAGCTGATCGTCGGTGAACTCGGTGCTTCGAGCCGCGGCCAGCGCCGCGCCCCGTGCGATGGTCACCTGGGCCATGGTCTGCGCGAAAACCGGTACCGGCAAGGTCTTTTCGAGCTGCCAGGAGAGTCCATTGATTTCGCTGTCCGCGCCGACGACAACCACTCCGCCCGGCCGCCACCCATCCCGCTCGAACATCCCGCTCAGCCAGCACGTCAGCCCGTCGAAGCCGCCCCGCACCTGCTTGGTGGCCGTTTGCGTCTCGCCGTCGTGGGTGTCGACCATGACGACCGTGGACCACTCGTGCTCGAGGACGCAGACCGCGGTCTGCTCGTGACCGATGACGGGGGCGATGGCCCGGGCCAGGGTCTCGACCGCCTCGAGCAACCGGACCGGCACGACGTTGTCGAAACCCGCGTCGGTCAGCGCCTCCAACAGCAGTGCCGCCTGCGCCGACGCGTCGTCGCTCCAGGTCAGCCCGATGACGCGCAGCCGGTGATCGCTTGCGGCCGCGAGCGCGTCCACCCGCAATACCTCGCCCGCCACGTTTTCCGCGGTACTCGCGGCGCCCGCGCCACGGCCGGCGCGCAAGCCCAGCTCGTGATGGTCCAGGATGGTGCCTTCTGCGTCGTGCCCCTCAGCGAGGACCCACCCGACGGTGGCCGGCGTCAGTGATAGCCCTAGTACCGTATCCAAACTCGCACCTCAATCGGTCCCGGACCGCCGGCGCCCTCAGCCGCACTGTCGCGCACCACAAGCTCGTTGCGCGGCGGTTTCGTGAGGGCCGGAACGGACCGGGATAGCGTGGTCCCCATCGGCTTGCTCCGTGAGAGCCTACGCGGTCTGTGCAAGTTCGGCTGCCCCGGTACGAAATCCCCGTGAAACTCACAGGCGGCGAGTGGCCAAGCGCCGAATCGCGCCCCAGCCGTCGGCGCCGGCCCGCCAATTCGGTGGTCCCGCGCGAAGGCGCGCCGCCCCAAACCCGCAGGTGACGCGGTGGCACCGCACGGCCACCCGTGTGGTGTGGGAGGCCGCGTGACATTGCGTCGCGTTATCCGAGTTACGAAACTCGCCGCGAAAACCGATACAAGACCGAGACGTCTTCGCGTCCCAATCGACATTTGGCGTATTCACGCGGTAAATTCCAGCCGAGAGCACCACGATCTAACGATCTAACGACAAGGGGCGCCGGCATGACAGACGTGAGCGAGAAGATCCGGGCCTGGGGGCGCCGGCTTTTGGTCGGTGCGGCAGCGGCTGTCACCCTGCCCGGCCTGATCGGTCTTGCCGGTGGCGCGGCGACCGCGGGGGCGTTCTCGCGCCCGGGTCTGCCGGTCGAATACCTGCAGGTGCCATCCGCTGGAATGGGGCGCAACATCAAGGTCCAATTCCAGAGCGGCGGCGACGGCTCCCCGGCGGTGTACCTGCTCGACGGGCTGCGGGCCCAGGACGACTACAACGGCTGGGACATCAACACCCCCGCGTTCGAGTGGTACTACAAGTCCGGCCTGTCGATCATCATGCCCGTCGGCGGGCAGTCCAGCTTCTACGCCGACTGGTATGGCCCGGCCTGCGGCAAGGCCGGCTGTTCCACCTACAAGTGGGAAACCTTCCTGACCAGCGAACTGCCACAATGGCTGTCCTCCAACCGGAGCGTCAAGCCCAACGGCAGCGCCGCGATCGGCATCTCGATGTCCGGTTCGTCGGCGATGATCCTCGCGGCCTACCACCCGGGACAGTTCATCTACGCCGGGTCGCTGTCGGCCCTCATGGACCCGTCTTCGGGGATGGGGCCGTCGCTGATCGGACTCGCCATGGGTGACGCCGGAGGCTACAAGCCCGACGCCATGTGGGGCCCGTCGAGCGACCCCGCCTGGCAGCGCAACGACCCGACGATTCAGATCGGCAAGCTGGTCGGCAACAACACCCGCCTGTGGGTCTACTGCGGTAACGGCACACCGTCGGAGCTGGGCGGGGCCAACATGCCCGCCGAGTTCCTGGAAAACTTCGTGCGCAGCAGCAACCTGAAGTTCCAGGACGCCTACAACGCGGCCGGCGGCCACAACGCCGTGTTCAACTTCAACGCCAACGGCACGCACAGCTGGGAGTACTGGGGAGCCCAGCTCAACGCCATGAAGCCCGATCTGCAGGGCGCCTTGGGTGCCACCGCGGGCGGCGGCGGCTAAGCCCGCTCACTGCGGCCCTTACCACCCGATCCCCCTCATCGGCGAATCGGGTGGTATTGCCAGGGCTGACTTAATTATTTCTCACCAATTTCTAAAGCTCCCATTCGGTCGTCGGTGAAACCAATTTCGCTGGTAGACGGCGTATCTCGGTTATCTCGCGACATTTTCGAATAGGTAACGCTTCGGACACGCCCGGCGAAATGCTGGACATGAGAAAACTCTGCAAACCTCTCGCCGAGTCCGTAATGGTCGGTGGGTTGGTTGCAGCGTCGCTGACCTCGTCAGCCGGTGTGGCCAACGCCGCCCCCACAACCCCGAACTGGGACGCCGTCGCGCAATGCGAGTCCGGCGGCAACTGGCACGCCAACACCGGAAACGGCGAATACGGTGGGCTGCAATTCAAGCCGAGCACGTGGGCCCGATACGGCGGCGTCGGCAACCCCGCGGACGCGTCCCGGGAGCAACAGATCGCGGTGGCCAACCGCCTCTTCGCGGAGGAGGGACTGGAGCCGTGGCCGAAGTGCGGTTCGGCCTCGGGTCTTCCTCTCGCGTGGTATTCGCACCCGGCGCAGGGCATCAAGCAGATCATCAACGGGCTCATTCAGGCGGCCGTGCCGCATTAATGAATATCGGCGTCTGTGACCCCTATGGGTCTATGACCGAGCGCGAAGCTGTGTTTGGATCAGGCCATGGAAGGTTCGGCGACTGTTCATATGGCGGCGCCCGCGGACAAGATCTGGGATCTCATCGCGGACGTTCGCAACACCGGACGGTTCTCTCCAGAAGTGTTTGAGGCGGAGTGGCTGGGCGACGCGACCGGCCCGGCGCTGGGCGCTAAGTTCCGCGGCCACGTCCGGCGCAATGAGCTGGGGCCGGTGTACTGGACGACGTGCGAGGTGACCGCGTGCGAGCCCGGCCGTGAATTCGGGTTCGCGGTGATGCTCGGCGACAGGCCGGTGAACAACTGGCATTACCGATTGGCGCCGTCCGGTGGCGGCACCGACGTCACCGAGTCGTTTCGGCTCAACCCGGCGCCATGGCTCGGCGTGTATTGGCTGTTCGGTGGCTTTCTACGCAAGCGACGCAACGTCCGCGACATGACCAAAACGCTGAACCGCATCAAAGACGTGGTCGAGGCGGGCTGAGGCCTGGTGAAATCGGTCTTCGTCACCGGCGCGGGCAGCGGCATGGGCCGCGAGGGAGCGAAGCTCTTCCATGCCAACGGTTGGCGGGTCGGCGCGGTCGACCGCAACGACGACGGCCTGGTGACACTGAAACGGGAGCTGGGTGACGATCGGCTGTGGACCCGGGCCGTCGATGTGACCGATAAGGCCGCGCTGGACGGCGCCCTGGCCGACTTTTGTGCCGGCAATACCGGCGGCGGGCTAGACATGATGTGGAACAACGCCGGCATCGGCGAATCGGGCTGGTTCGAGGACGTGCCCTACGACGCCGCGATGCGCGTCGTCGACGTGAACTTCAAGGCGGTGTTGACCGGCGCGTATGCCGCACTGCCCTATCTCAAGAAAAGTCCCGGCAGTTTGATGTTCTCGACGTCGTCGTCCTCGGGCACCTACGGCATGCCAAGGATCGCGGTCTACTCGTCGACCAAGCATGCGGTTAAGGGGCTGACCGAGGCCCTCAGCGTGGAATGGCAGCGACACGGTGTGCGGGTCGCCGACGTGCTGCCGGGCCTGATCGACACGGGTATCCTCCGCACCACCACCAACCACTCCGACGATGCGGGGCCGACGATGTCCGCCGAGGAGATCCGCGCCCGCGCGCCCAGGAGGGGCATGTTCCGGCTGATGCCCGCGACGAGCGTGGCAGAGGCGGCATGGCAGGCCTACCACAACCCGAGGCGGTTGCATTGGTATGTGCCCAAGAGCATTCGCGTGATCGACCTGCTCAAGGGTCTGAGCCCGGAGTTCGTGCGGGGTCGGATCGTCAAATCCCTACCCGCATTGATGCCCAAGCGGCAGTAAAGGAGGTAACCCGGTGCAAAACCGGTTGTTCACAGTTGGTTTCGCCCTGATAGCCGGGGCCAGCGTCGCAGGGTGCGCGCAGGCCGGACCGACGGCGCAAAAAGCCGCGCATCTCACCATTGACGGCGCCACACACGCGGCGCCTCGTCCCGCGTGCAGCCAGATCCAGTCGTATCGGACCATCAACATCCGCGACGAGAAGGGCCAGGTCGAGGCGGTGGTACGGCTCGACGGCTACCGGGTCGTCCCGCAATGGGTGAAGATCCGTAACGTCGACGGGTTCACCGGCAGCTTCTGGCACGGCGGGGTGGGAGACGCGCGCGTCGACGTCACCAACGATGCGTACACCATCACCGGCAGCGCCTACGGCATCAACAGCAGCAATCCCAACAAGGTGGTGACGACGGACTTCAAGATCACCGCCGAGTGCTGAGCACCCTTCACGGGTCGGGCCTACGCTGGGTCACGACCACTTTCCCGATGGAGGACCGGTGAAGGAGCGACTGCACTGGCTCGCGATGCACGGTTTCGTCCGCGGCGTCGCGGCGATCGGTATGCGGCGGGGTGAATTGCAGGCCAGGTTGATCGCCGATCCGACGGTCGCCGCCGATCCGGTGCCGTTTTACGACCAACTGCGGGCCCGGGGCCCGTTGGTGCATGGTCGCGTCAACTATGTGACGACCGACCACGCGCTGGCCCATGAGCTGCTGCGGTCCGACGACTTTCGAGTGGTGAACATGGGCTCGAATCTGCCGGCACCGGTGCGCTGGCTCGAGCGCCGCACCCGCGACGATCTCCTGCACCCGCTGCGCGAACCGTCGTTGCTGGCCGTCGAGCCGCCGGACCACACCCGCTACCGCAAGACGGTATCGGCGGTGTTCACGCCGCGGGCCGTCGCCGCGTTGCGCGACCGGGTCGAGCAGACCGCGGTCAATCTCCTGGACCAGCTGTCCCGGCAGGCCGATGCCTCCGTTGTCGTCGACATCGTCGGACGGTATTGCTCGCAGCTTCCGGTCGCGATCATCAGCGACATCTTGGGCGTGCCCGAGCAAGACCGAAGGCGCGTCCTCGAATTCGGTGAACTGGCCGCGCCGAGCCTGGACATCGGGTTGCCGTGGCGGCAGTACCGGAGCGTGCAGGACGGTATCGCCGGATTCAACGTCTGGCTCGCCGGCCACCTGCGGGAACTGCGCCGCGCCCCGAGCGACAACCTGATGAGCCAGCTGATCCAGACGGCCGAAAGCGGCTCCGCCGAAACGCATCTGAACGAGACCGAGCTGCAGGCCATCGCCGGCCTGGTGCTGGCCGCCGGGTTCGAGACCACGGTAAACCTGTTGGGCAACGGGATTCGCATGCTGCTGGACGCGCCCGAGCATCTGGACACGCTGCGCCGACGTCCCGAATTGTGGCCCAACGCCGTCGAAGAGATCTTGCGGCTGGAGTCACCGGTGCAGCTCACCGCGCGGGTGGCGCTCAAAGACGTCGAGGTGGCGGGCATGCGGATCCGGCGCGGCGAGCTGGTCGTCATCTATCTGGCCGCCGCCAATCGGGATCCGTCGGTGTTCCCCGATGCGCACCGCTTCGACATCGAAAGACCAAACGCGGGAAGGCATCTCGCGTTCTCCGGGGGCCGGCACTTCTGCCTGGGCGCCGCCCTTGCGCGCGCCGAGGGCGAGGTCGGGCTGCGCGCCTTCTTCGACCGTTTTCCCGAGGCGCGGGTGGCGGGCGCCGGCAGTAGGCGGGACACGCGGGTGCTGCGCGGTTGGTCGACGCTGCCGGTGACCTTGGGGCCAGCGCGGTCGATGGCTCCGCTCGACGCCTAGGGTCCGGACCGGGCGATCGCGTGGTTGACACCGGTGCGGCAACCGGGTTTATTGGCCGCTATGACAGATGCTTCTGCGGTCGCGGTCGAGGACGTCGTGCTAGGGCTGTGGCGGGCGCTCTCGCGGCGGGATTGGGATGCGGTCAAGACGTTCTTGTCGCCGGACTGCCTCTACGTCGACATGCCGGTTCCGGCGTTGTCGGCGCGCGGCCCGGACGACATCGTCAAACGCCTGAAGATGGGGCTCGAGCCGTTGGCGGGCTACGAGAACCACGACGGCGTGCTGGTGTCCAATGGCTCCGACGTCCTCTACGAGCACTCGGAGACTTGGACTTTCACGTCGGGCGAGCGGGGCGTGCTGAGATTCGTCACCGTCCACAAGGTCGTCTTCGACGGCGATGAGGCCAAGGTTTCGGTGTGGAAGGACTATTGGGACATGAACAGCCTCGTCAGCTTCGCGCCCCCGAATCACTTCGAAGGCCTGAAAGACGCTGACACCTCATGGGTTTTCGACGCGACGGGGCTGATCTAAAGGTTCGCCTTCGTTGGCTCGGCCGAACCTTCCTCGCGATGAATCGTCGCCGTGATAGCTGTTTCGGCCGGCGTGCGTCACAATTGTGCGATGACGACCACCGGTGCGGCCGACACTGCGGCGGATGTGGAGTGGTGGGTTTTTCGGTTGAGCAAGGCGGCTCGTGCCGGTGCCGTCTTTGATCCGACCGACGGGAAGCCCGTTGACCCCGCCGACGGCGCGAGATGGCCCGTGGAGCATTGCCTTCCGGCCGCGGCGCTGCGTCGGGTTCTCACCGATCGCGAATTGGCCGTAGATCCGCGGGGATTGCGCATTCGCGCCGTTCGCATCCGCGACGGCTTGGATCTCGCGAATATCACGTTCCCTCACCCGCTGCACCTCGTGAGTTGCGCATTGGACGTTGGTGTCGATCTCAGCGGGGCCGAGGTCAAGGAACTCAGTTTCGCGGGCAGTCACACCGAACGGTTGTTGTTCGACCAGGCGGCAATCACCGGCGACGTACAGGCAGGCGAAGGTTTCACCGTTCACGGCGAGGTCCGCGCCATCGGGGTCCACATTGGGGGCCAACTGATCCTCGACGGGGCCACCTTGCGCAATCCCGGTGGCAACGCGCTCGCTCTCGACGGCGCCGACATCCGCGGCGGCATCTTCGCCGGCGAAGGTTTCACAACCGAGGGCGAGGTCCGCGCCGTCGGAGCCCGTATCGGTGGGCAGGTCAACCTGAATGGGGCGACCCTGCGCAATCGCGGCGGCGACGCGCTCTCGCTCGACGGCGCCGACATCAGCGACGAGGTGTTCGCCAGCGACGGCTTCACCGCCGAGGGCGGGGTGCGTTTCCCGAGAGCCCGCATCGGTGCCAACCTCACCCTCGATGGCGCGAACCTGTCCCATCCCGGTGGCGAGGCGCTGTCCCTCAACTGGGCCAACATCGGTGGCGATGTGTCCGCCAAGGATCGATTCACGGCGGACGGCGAGGTCCGCGCCATCCGGGCCCGCATCGGCGGGAACCTCGACCTCGCGGGGGCGACTCTGCGCAACCCCGGCGGCAACGCGCTGGGCCTCGACAACACCGAGATCAACGGCGAGATGTTCGCCGACGACGGCTTTACCGTCGACGGTCAGGTTCGCGCCCATTCGGTCCGCGTCGGCGGGGGCCTCAGCCTGCGCAGGGCCACCGTGCGCAATCCCGGTGGCAACGCGCTCAACCTGGAGGCGGCCTCCGTCAAGCGGCTGATACTCGAACAGGTAGACGTCGAGGGTGTCGTTCGGCTCTACCGAACGGTGATCGGCGACTTGGTCACCGAGGAGAATCCGCCAAAGCCGTTCGTCGCGACCGGGTGGGAGGTTACCGACATCCATGGCCCGCTGCGAGACAACTCGGCCGCGGCGCGGCGATGGTTGGCGAGTACCCGGGAGACGTCCGCTCAGCCCTGGCACGCGTTGGCGGCGGTCTATGAGCGCAATGGCGACCCCGCGAGCGCGCGACGATTGCGGGTCGCGGCGGCGAATAAGGTCACCCGGCAATCGCCTTGGCCGACAAGGGTTTTGCGAAGCGTCTACGGCGCGGTGGTAGGGCACGGCTACTACCCGCTGCTCGCCGGAGTGTGGATCGCCGTCATCGTCCTCATCGGCAGCGTCACCGTTGCGTGGAATCGCGACGACTTCGTCCAAAATCGTGACGCCACCAACAGCGCCGCGGTCGCGTACCTGCACCAGACGCGGAATCCACCTCCCACCGAAGCGCCCTTCAGGCCGATCAGCTATACGCTGTCCGCGCTGCTTCCCGCCACCGTGGGCAATGCCGCTTCCGGCTGGACCATCCGGGCCACGTGGCTGAGCTTCCTGCTCAACCTGCTGAAATTGACCAGCTGGGCGCTGACCGCGCTGTTCGTGGCCGGCATCACGGGACTTTTGCGCAAAGACAAAGGGTGACTCCGCGCGTCGGTTCCCTTACGGGCCGCCGTTGACGACCAGCGGCGGAGGCCGCCACCCGCCGAACACCCTCTCCAGGTGACCCGCGACGGCGATCGCCGTCGCGTCCTGCCACGGCCGGGCGACGACCTGGACACCGATGGGCAACCCGTCCGCGGAGGTTCCGCAGCGCACGACCGCGGCGGGAAATCCGGTCAGGTTGTGCACCATCAGGTGCGAGAAATCGCCGACCTCGATCAGGCCGTGGCGATGCGGCTTGGCCGGGGTGGGCATCGCCGGGCACACGATGACGTCGTAATCGGCCATGAACGACAGCATTTCGATGCGATAGCGGTCGATGTCGACCAGGCGGCTACGAGCCTCGGTCAACGAGAATTCGATTTTGCGTGCCTGGGTGAGGAACTCGGCCAGCTCTTCGGAGGGATCCGTGACGCCCAGTGCGCGCAGGTCGGCTTCGAATCCTCGCCCGCGGTCGCCGCCCAGGAACACCGATGTCCACAGCAGCTCCACGGTGCGACCGAGGCAGGCTGGGGCGGCGTGCCGCACGGCGGCGGCCACCTCCCCTATCGCCTCGGCGGCGGCCGTGACCACCGCGCCGACCTCGTCGCTGGGCGCAGAGATGCCGTCGTCGAGATAGGTGGCCACCCGCAGGGCACGCACGTCGATCTCGTCGGGATCGCCCAGCGGGGCCGGCACGGCGTACGGGTCCAGCAGATCGGGCCCGCCCATGATCGACAGGCCCAGGAAGAGGTCCGGCACCGACCGCGCCAGCGGGCCGTAGTTGCAGAACGGGCCGAAAATGCCCGGGGTGTCGCCAAAAACGTTGCCCGTTCGCGGAATCCGGCCGCGCGACGGCTTGAGCCCGGCAATGCCGGTGTTGTGGCACGGTTGCCGGATGCTGCCGCCCTCGTCCGTGCCGACGCTGAGCGCCGCGCCCCCCGCGGCGACGAGCGCGGCCGAACCGCCGCTGCTTCCGCCGGGCGTCCTGGACAGGTCGTAGGGATTGTTGGTGCGGCCGTAAAGGTTGTTGTTCGATTCGCCGCCTCGGCCCAATTCGGGGACGTTGGTCAACCCGAGCACGATCGCGCCCGCCGCGCGCAGCCGTGCCACCGCCGTCGCGTCGACGTCGGCCACCGCGCGCAGCGCGCGGCTGCCGCCGGAACTGGCCAATCCGGCCACCCGCATGACGTCCTTGATGACCACCGGCAGTCCGTGTGCCGCGCCCAACGGATCGCCATGGGCGGCACGCTCGTCGGCCTGGGCGGCCAGCTTTAGGCACTGCTCCGGATCGGCGGCCTCCACCAGCGCGTTGAGCGCGGGATTGACGGCCTCGATCCGCCGCAGATGCGCGTGCATGACCTCCCTGCAGGACACGGCGCCGGACGACATCGAATGCACCAGCTCGTGGGCCGGCATGTGACACAGGTCGTTCATGCTCCCTCGGATCGTTCCGTCGGTGAAGGTCCGCAACGGATACAGTGTTGCCGTTGTCGGACACGACGGCGGCGAAATGGCCAACGATCGGGAGGCAAAGATGCCGCGGGCGGCCTACGAGCGGATGCGGGCGGCGCATCTCGGCGCGGTGCGGGCCCGTCTCGAAGACCACGTCACCCGGCTGGACTGGTCCCGCCAGCGGATTGAGCGGTACCAGAATTACCGCCTGCGATCCCTGCTCGCCTTCGCGCAGGAACGGTCGCCGTTTCACGCCCGGCGGCTGCGGGGGCTCGACGCGTCCCGCGCGTCGGTCGCCGACCTGGCGTCGCTGCCGGCGATGACGAAGCGGGACGCCCAGGAGCGGTGGGACGCCATCGTCACGTCGCCCGGCCTCGACCGCCACCGCGCCGAACGCATTCTTGCCGAGCAGCAATGGTTTTCGTATACCGCGGGCGGTGAGCAGATCTTCAGTTCGGGCGGCTCCAGCGGCGTGCGCGGCGTCTACGCCTGGGATTGGCATTTCTTCGTCTCGGTGGCCTGCCTGGCCTGGCGAACGCAGGCGCGAGAGGAACTCCGCGGCGCGACGGTCGCGCCCGCCGCCCGGCTGGCGGTGCTGGAGGCCGGTGTTCCGCCGCACGCCAGCACGCCGTTGTTCGATGTGCCGACCGTCCCGGGCATGGAGACGGTGGTGATCGCCGCGGGCGCGCCGTTCGACGAGGTGCTTGCGGCCGTGGCGGCCGCGCGGCCCACCCACCTGGTGGGCTATTCGACGGTGATCGGGCGGCTTGCCCGCGCGGCCCTGGCCGGGGAGCTCCGGATCGAGCCGGTGCGGGTGAGCACCAACTCCGAGCCGCTGCTCGACGAGGACCGGCGAGCGATCCGCGAGGCGTGGGACCCGGCGATCCATAACGTATGGGGCTCCACCGAAATCGGGATCCAGGCGGTGGGCTGCGGACGCGACCGGGGACTGCACGTCTGCGAGGACGAGGTCATCCTCGAGCGCGTCGACGACGGCGGCAACCCGGTCGGTCCCGACGAGCCGGCGGCGCGGACGCTGGCCACCGGGCTGGCCAACCGGACCTTCCCCTTCATTCGCTACGACCTTGGCGATCAAGTCATGCCGCTGCCGGGCGAGTGCGCGTGCGGCAGCGTCTTCGCGCGCGTCGCCGACATCGGTGGGCGCCGCGACGACGACTTCCGTTACGGCGCAACGACGGTGCCGGCGGCCGCGTTTCGTCATGTCCTGGGCACCGATCCCCGCATATCGGAATATCAGGTCGCGCAGACCGCCGCGGGAGCCGACATCGTGGTCGTGGGGAATCCGGACGTGGAGGTTCTGATGCCCTCGCTGGTGGCCGCGTTGCGGCGGTACGGGCTGTCCGAGCCGGCGATCCGGATCCGGGTGACCGACAGCCTGCAGCGCCACCGGGCCAGCGGCAAGTTGCGGCGGTTCATCCCGTTGCAGCCCCCTTAGCCACCGCCGGAACGTGACCCCGGCGTCAGATGCGATAGATGCGCGCGGCGTTGCCGTGGGCAATCAGGTCGACCACCCGGACGGCGTCGTTCTCGCTCCAGTCACCGTTGGCGACGAATTCGGCCAACACGCGGTGGATCCCCCTGCGCCACAAGGTCGCTCCGAGAAAATGCAATTCCGCGGGACCGAAGCCGTCCGATGAGTAGAGGATCTTATGGAAGGGCGCCGTCTCCAGCAGCCGGGCGATGAACGCCGGTGCCCGGGCCCCGAGATGGTTCACGCTCAACCCGCCGTCGAGATAGACGTTGTTGAACGCCTGCGCCAGATATCCGGCTTCCCGCTCGTAGGGATAACAGTGCAGCAGCACGATCGGCGTGTCCGCGGATTGTCGCAAAAAATCGAGCAGGAGAAGCGGATTGGCCTGGTACAGGTCGCAGTCCCGGTCTCCGAAGCCGACGTGGAATTGCAGCGGCTTGCCGAGCCGAAGTGCCTGGTGCAGCCCGAAACGCAGCAGCACCCGGTCGCGCAGCCGGGTCCCGCCGCCGTCCCGCCACCGGCTGGCGGCCTCGGCAACCTGCGACGCCGGTGGCTCGGTCAGGTCGCCGGCGAACCCGCCGCGGTAGGCCAGGATGGACTTGGTGCCGACCGCGGTGGCCGCGCGTCGCCAGAGGATCTCCTCGAACGCCGAGGCGTAGTCGCCCGACATGCGCGCGGCCTGCTCGGCCACCTGCTCGAGACGGACGACCTCGTGCGTGCGGTTGCCGGACAGGTCAGCCAACGCGGGGACATCCGTTGTCTCGGCGCCGATCCCGGTGTCCACCAGCCAGTCGCTTACCTTGGCGGCCGGCAGGAACAGGCGGGCCAGTTCGGCTTCGCCGAGTTGGCTGCGACGTTCCCAATACCGTTGCGGGTCGACGTGTTTGGGCAATCCCAGGAGGGGGCTGCAATGGGTTCGCAGGGCGAAGCCGAGTTGCGAATCGAACCCGGAGTCGAAGTCGGCGAGCGGTTCGGTATTGCCCTCGTTCAACGCGTTCTCGAAACGGCGCTTGTCCCCCGCCGCCACCCAACATCCGTGCACATGCTGGTCGATCAATGCCACGTCGTCGATGTGCCGCGCCAAGGCGGAGGAGTCGGTCACAGGCTCCAGGCCATCCGGAACTTGTCCGCCAGCTCCTCGGGCGCGAGGTCGCCGTAGCGCTCGTGCTCCAGGCGACGGACCGCGACCACCATGTCGACGACGGGATCGCCGAGGATGCTCCGCAGGAGCGCAGAACCATCCAGTGCGGCAATGGCTTTCGCTTGATCGTCGGGCAGGCGCAGAATGCCGGCGCTGTCGCGGTCCGAATCGGTCAGTTTGGCTGGGTCCAGCGTCGTCTCGGGCGGTAGTGCCGCTTCGCGTTGGATCCCGTCCAGGGCCAGCCCGAGGATGGCCGCGGACGCCAGATACGGGTTCGCCGACGGGTCAACGACTTTCACTTCGGCGTTGCCGCCGTGCGGACTACCGGGGCCGCCCTTGACGAATCGCACCGCCGCCTCCCGGTTCTCGGTGCCCCAGCAGGCATACACCCCGGCCCAGTTACCCGGCCGCAGCCGCAAGCCGGACACGATCGACCCACACAGGACGCCCTGGGCCTCGGGCAGCCCGCCGATCACCCCCGCCACCGCGCTCTCCCCCGCCGGCGTCATGCCCGCCGCGCCGGTTCCGCCGGAAAACAGCGGCCCTTCGGGCGTGGTGAGCGAGAAGTGTTGGTGGGCACCGGATCCGACGCCGCCGGCGAACGGCGCCGGGGACAGGCTGACGCGCAGCCCGTGGCGGCGGGCCGCGCGGCCGATGATGATTCGGGTCAGCACCAATTGGTCGGCGGCGGCCACCGGGGATAGCGGGGCCAGCGAAATCTCGAACTGGTTGGCCCCATATTCGGGGTGAAACTGCTCGATCGCGACGCCGGCCGTCGCGGCCGCGGTGTTGACATCGCGGACGAACGCCTCGTGCTCGAGCACGCCGGCGAGGCCGTACTGCGCCCAGAGCGCCGTCGGCAACCGGCCGCCCTCCGGACCGACGAGAAGAAACTCGACTTCGTGACCGATCGCCGCCTCGATGCCGGCCTTATCGAGCGCGGCCTCGACCCGGCTCAGCGTTCCGCGGGCGCACGCGGGAACCGGTGTGCCGTCCTGTTCGAAGAACGTCGCGGGCGCCCATGCCACACCGTCGCCGATCATGCGCAACGCCGACAGGTCGATGCGCAGGCGCTGATCACCCACCACGCCGACGTCGTCGGTAAACGCGATGCCGCTCTGGTCAATCGCGAACGCATGCCACGACGGGCTGGCGCCCAGGCCGGGATCGGCGAACGTGTTGGTCCGCCGGATCGGCACCGTCTTGGCCTGCGTGAGCCCGGCGGGGTTGACGACGGTGCCGATGACGGTGTCGACGCCCTCGGCCTCTAGTTGGGCTATCGCGGCGGCCGCGAGCGGAGTGGCTGTCATGGCAGCCATTCTGCTGCGGCGCCGGGCCGCCGAACAACGCGGCGGGTGGCGGCTATGCGCGGCTGGGCAGGGTCAGCTTGCAGGCCTGGCCGATGTCGAGGGTGCGCAGCATCCGCCCCATGCCGACCCACAGGGCGCACGACATGGCGAGGTCGGCGAGCAGCTCCTCGGAGAAATGCTCGTTGCACCGGCTCCAGAAGTCTTCGTCGTCGCGCAGCTTGGTGTGCTCGGTGCCGAAGCGGTGCGCGAACTCGGCCGCCAGCCGCTCCTGTTCGCTGTACCCGGGCCAGGTGCGCCACTCGAGCGCGTGCTCATAGAGCTCCTCGTCCACGCCCGCCGCGGGCCCGTCGGCGTCGCGGGTGTTCACGCACACGATGCATTCGTTGTCATGGGCGATCACCGCCCGCGCCAGTTCCCGGGTGCGCATGGGCAGCCGGTTCTTGGTGTAGACCGCCTGGCTGAAGTTGGCGATCGCGCCGCCGAGGTCAGGGGACTTCGTGGCCCAGCTGTAGATGTCGTCGTCAGCGAATGTTCCGATTCGGCTCATGGCGTGATGGTACGCCCGGCCCGCGGACCCGCCGCCGCGATGGCCGCGGTCGGCGGCTCGTCGTACCAATCGCGTTGGGCCAGAACCCGATGCGCGACGCGTTCGAGCGCGGCCTGCACCTGGCGACGGTCGGGTCGGCCTTCGAAGCCGGGCGACCGGGCCAGCTTGTCGACCAGCCAGGCCAACAGCAGCGAGTGCACGTAGGCGACCTGCTGGGCCCCGGCCGGGGTCAGCCACATCTCGTCGCCGTCGCGCTGCGCGTAGCCGGCGGCGACCAGGCGGGCGAAGGTGGGCTCGAGCACCTCGAACGGGACCCGCAGGTATTCACCCATGTCGGTGAGCCGGGCCACCCCGTACATCTCCCGATAGCGGTTGATGCGCAGGACGCCCCACAACCCGGCGACGTCGAGCCGGCAATCGGGCCGCATCGCGATGCTGCGCAGTCGCATGCCGGTGTCGCCGCGCAGCATGCGCGCAATGGCGTTCTCCAGCAGCCGTTCCGGACTGTCGGTGGTCGGCATCCCGAACCCGTCGCCGAGATCGACCGCGCTGTTGTGAATGTCCCGCAGCGGGACCTCGCGCAGGAACAATGCCAACACAAACCCGACCACGGCGACCGGCGCCGCCCACAAGAAGACCTGGGTCAGCGAGTCGGCGTAGGCCGCCACGATGGGCGCGGCCACGTTGTGCGGCTGCCGGTGCAGGGCCCCCGGCGAGCTGACGGCGGCCGGGGGCGCGCCGCTGGCCGCCAGCGCCGGGCCCAACCTACCGTTCAGGAAGTTCACGAACAGCGAGCCGAAAATCGCGGCGCCGAAAGAACTTCCGATCGTGCGGAAGAACGTCACGCCTGAGGTGGCCACGCCGAGGTCCTCGAAGTTCGACGTGTTCTGCACGATGAGGACCAGCACCTGCATGGACAGCCCGATGCCGGCGCCCAGGATGATCAGGTAGGCCGATTGCAGCAGGGCCGACGTCGACGGGTCCATCCGCGACATCAGCAGAAAGGCGAGCGCCATCAGCGCCGTGCCGGCCACCGGAAACACCTTGTAGCGGCCGGTGTGGCCGACGACGGTGCCGCTGCCCGTCGAGGTGATCAGCATCCCGACCACCATAGGCAGCGTCCGCAGGCCCGAGGTGGTCGCCGAGACCCCATCCACGTACTGCATGTAGGTGGGCAGAAAGGTCATCGCGCCCAACATCGCGAAGCCGACCACGAAGGACAGCACGCAGCACACGGTGAACACCGGGCTCCGGAACAACCGGGTGGGCAGGATCGGCTCGACGGCACGGCTTTCCATCCACACGAAGGCGCAGAGCGCCGCCGCGGCGCCGACGAACAACCCGATGATCGTCGCCGAACCCCACGGGTACAGGGTGCCGCCCCAGCTGGTGGCCAGCGTCAGGCCGGCCGCACCGAGGCCGACGAACGCGATGCCGGCGTAGTCGATCACCGGCTTGCTCGACGCCGCGAGCGCCGGGATCGCCACGGCCGCAACCACAATGACGGCCACCGAGACCGGCACGTTCACCCAGAACGCCCACCGCCAGGTCAGGTAGTCGGTGAAATAGCCGCCCAGCAGTGGGCCGATGACCGTCGTGACGCCGAAGACCGCGCCCAGGATGCCCTGGTAGCGGCCCCGTTCCCGCAGCGGGACGACCTCACCGATCAAGGCGCTGGCCGTGACGGTGATGCCGCCGCCGCCGATCCCCTGCAGGGCGCGGGCCCCCACCAGCATGGCCATCGACTGGGCGAGCCCGCACAACACGGACCCGACGACGAAGAAGACCACGGCGGCCTGGAACACCCGCTTGCGGCCGAACACGTCCCCCAGCTTGCCGACCAGCGCCGTGACGATCGTCGACGCGAGTAGGTAGCTGGTGACGACCCAGGATTGATGCCCGGCGTCGCCCAGGTCGGCGACGATGGTCGGCAGCGCGGTCGCGACGATGGTCTGGTCCAACGCCGCGAGCAGCATGCCGAGCACGATGGCGACGAAGATCAGGTTGCGGCGTTGCGGGCTGATCGGTGCGCCGCCGGCGGCCGGGGCGCCGGGGGTCGCCGCTGTCATCGCGCTCGTCATGCGTGCCCTTCCGTCGGCGTCCGATGCTACGGGTGCCCGGCACGCGGACCCTCGCGCGGCGGGCCCCGGGCGCTACCCCGCCGACCCGCGCGCGAGTGTCAGCTCGGAGGCCGCGATACGCATTGGGCCGAGTACAGTTCCTCCCCCAGCTTTTCCATCAACTCCAATTGGGTCTCCAGGTAGTCGATGTGCTTTTCCTCGTCGGCCACGATCTTCTCCAGCAGGACGGCGCTGGTGCTGTCCTGCTTTTCCCGGCACATGATGATTCCCGGCTTCAGCCGCTCCACCACCTCGTATTCGATGGCCAGGTCGGCCTCGAACTGCTCGCGCAGCGTCTGGCCGACGCGTAACGAGAAGAGGCGCTGGTAGTTTGGCAACCCGTCGAGCAGCAGGATGCGATCGGTGATCTCCTCGGCGTGGCGCATTTCGTCGAAGGACTCCGCGCGGGTGTGCTCGGCCAGCTCGGTAAAGCCCCAGTTCTCCTGCATCTTGGAATGCAGGAAATACTGGTTGATAGCGGTGAGTTCGCTGGTCAGTTGCTCGTTGAGCAGGCGCAAAACGTCCGGATCACCTTGCATGATCACTCCTATGGTGTGAAGGCGTCATGTCTGAGCGCGGCAGGCGGGCTGGGCTGGAGCCCACGGTGCTGGGCTTTCCTGGGCTAACAGCAGCACTTTGCCACGCCGCTTTCGAATCTTCCAGCAAGGTTTGGCTGGGCTCAGTGCGTTCCCCGACCGGATGGCGCCGCCTGGTTAGGTTAGACTCCACTAACCAACTTAGGTTAGACTCTACTAACTATGCGGCTTGTTCGCTCGGCTCATTCGCGCGTGCGGGGGGTGTCCTGATGTACGTGTGCCTCTGTGTGGGGGCCACCAACCAGACGGTGTCCGACGCCGTCGCGCGGGGCGCGTCCACGTCGAAAGAGGTCGCCGCGGCCTGTGGGGCCGGCGGCGATTGCGGGCGTTGCCGGCGCACGCTCCGCGCGATCATCGCCGCCGCGCACGAATTCGAGTCCACCCCCTCGCGATAGCCGGTCAGCGCCGCGTGTTGAAGTCCGCCAGCGCCGCGGCGTTGGCCTGGGCGCCCATCAGCTCGGCGAAGTGGGCGTTTTCCCGCGCGCTCGCCGCGGCGATCTCGGGACGGATCGGTTCCACCATCGTGTGCTTGACGGCCATCAGGCTCGAGATCGGCCGCGCCGCAAGGATTTCGGCATGCCGGCGGGCCTCCGGCAGCAGCTCCTCCGGATCGCAGACCCGCCAGACCAGGCCCATCCGCAACGCCTCGTCGGCGCCGACCCATTCCGAGGACATCAACAGCCAGGCGGCGTTTTGCCGGCCGACCAGCTGCGGCAGCAGATACGACGACGCCGCCTCGGGTGCGACGCCCAGGCTGGTGAAGGGGCACTTCAGGCGGGCCGTCGACGACATGAACGCCAGATCGGCGTAGCCGAGGATGGTGGCGCCGATCCCCACGCCGACGCCGTTGACCGCACAGATCAGCGGCTTGGGAAACGCGGCGAGCGCGTCGATCAGCCCGATGAAGCCGTGCTTTCCCGGCGTGAAGTCCGGATCCGTGATGCGCGCCTGCATCTCGGCGAGATCCGTGCCCGCGCTGAAGCCCCGGCCGGCGCCGGTCAGCAGGACCACGGCGACCTCCGGATCGTCGGCGGCGGCCAACAGCGCCTCCGCGGTCGCGTCGTAGAGGGCTTCGTTGAATGCGTTCAGCGCCTCGGGCCGGTTGAGGGTGAGGGTGCGCACCCGATTCTTGTCGTCGATCTGCAGCGTCACGGCTGCAGCCTAACGCCCTCGGGTTCAGCCGTTGCCGTAGACGCGGGCCGGCGCGATCAACACGACCGCTCGCCGCTCCTCGGCCATCACCCGGTCGTACTCGCCCCAGTCGTCATGGGTGCCGCCGGCGGCGGTGAAGACCTCGCGCAGCAACAGCCGCAACTGGTCGGCGCCCTTCAGCCAGGGCTGCGGGTCGTCCGGGCCGGCCAGCTCCGCGCGGCCCTCGGCGGTGGCCCACCGCCATCCGCCGCGGAATGTCACGGCTATCTGCGGCCTCGCCCGCAGGTTGGCCAGCTTGACCTTGCCGTACGTGGTGAACCCCAGCGCCGGCTCACCGGTTGCCGGGTGCGCCAGCAGGCCGACGTTGACCAGCGAGGCCTGCACCGTCGCGTCGGCGCGCACGGTGGACACCACCGCCAGGCCGCTTTCCGCCGCCGCCAGTGCCACGGCGTCGCGCAGTGCCGTCATGCGGGTTCCTCACTCTTCGAACGGCGTCCTGAAGACGTAGCGGCTGGTGGGCACGGTGTCGATGTTCTCGTTGGCGCCGAACGCGGTTGTGCTGGCGACCATCTGGCTTATCCGGCTTTGCAGATCGTTGTCGTCGGCGGCACCGAAGAACGCTTTCAGATCGGTGATCGCCTCCGTGGGGAACAACTCCTCGACGATGCCCGCGATTCCCGGTGCGTCGGGGGTGAGGGTTCGCACCACCCAGTTCTGGGTGTAGCCGAACGTCGACTGGGTCTCGATGGCCACCGACGTGTGGTCGCGCTGCCACCGGTTCAGCCACGTCGGCTGGTCCAGACCGGCGGGCCGGCGAAGCAACGCGACGTTGGCCAAACCCGGTGTGCGAGCGCCGGACTCGACCGCGGGCGCGCTCAACGGAACCGATTCCGTCACCAGGTAGGCGGCGAGCTGCTCACACTCGGCCGCGAGCAGCTTCAGCGCCGACGCGGTTTGGTCGCCGTAGCACTGTTGGGTCCACAGGCTGATCACCGCGGCGACCGGCGGGTCCAGCGTCGTCAGCGTCATCAGTGAGTGGCGCACGGCGTCGTCGCGGACATTGACGGAGAGCCCGGCCACGCCGAGCTCCAACAGCGCGTCGGCGACCGGCCCCCGCTGCCGGGCGCACCATCCTTCATCCGGGTCGGGACGCATCAGCACGGCGATCACCTTTTCCATACGCCGAACCTACCGTCGGCGGATGGCTACCTGACCGGGCGTACCTGGTGTTCGGCGCAGATCAATTCGCCGATCGTCGCGGCCAGGTGCCGGTAGGACTCGTCGCGACCGCTCGACGAGCGAAACACCAGGCCGATCCGCCGTCCCGGGCGGGGTGCGGCGAACCGCGCGAGCCCGAGCCGGCTCCTGGCGGCCTCGACCGGCACCGCGCTCTGCGGGATCAGCGTTACCCCCAGCCCGCCGCTGACGCACTGCACCGCCGTCGCCAGCGAGGCCGCGCGGGTGTTGGCGAGCTCCGCCCGCACGCCGGCCTTGTGGCAGACGTCCAGCGCCTGGTCGCGCAGGCAGTGGCCCTCGTCCAACAACAGCAGCGGGAGCTCGGCCAGCGCCGTCGCCGGCACCCGACGTTTGCCCGACAGCGGGTGCTCGGGCGGCAGCGCGAGCACGAAATCCTCGTCGTAGATCGGGATCGCGGTCACCCCGGCCGCATCGGCCGGCAACGCGATCAGCGCCGCATCCAGCGCCCCGTCGCGCAGGACCGCCAGCAGCCGTTCGGTTTGGTCCTCGACCACCCGCAAGGTCAGCGAGGGCAGTTGCCGGGCGAGCCCCGCCAGGACGGTCGGCAGCACATAGGGCGCCACGGTGGGAATCAAACCCAGGCGCATGCTGGCCTGCAGCGGATCCGACGCGCCCGCCGCGGCGGCAGTGAACGCGTCGACCGCGTCGACCGCGGCCAGGGCGCGCGGCAGAAGCTGTTCGCCCTCCGCTGTCAAGAAGACACGCCGCGTCGACCTCTCGACCAGCTGGGTGCCCAGGCCCGCCTCCAGGGCCGCCAGCGCCTGCGACAAGGTCGACTGGCTCACGCCGAGAGTCGTTGCGGCGCCGCTGAAATGCTGCCTCTCGGCCACCGCGACGAACGCGCGAAGCCCGGCAACGGTGGGCTGATAGATCTTATCGGTCATGCCTATAAGTATAGTGTGAAATATCACTTTTACTTCAGACTGAGTTCGCGGCATCATGGTGACAGAAAGCTAATCTTGAGTAGATCCAAACAAGGAGCGACATGTCCCTGCTGACCATCGGCGACCAATTCCCCGCCTACCGGCTGACCGCGCTGATCGGTGGCGACCTGTCGAAGGTCGACGCCAAGCAACCCGGCGACTACTTCACCACCCTCACCAGCGACGACCACGAGGGCAAGTGGCGCGTGGTGTTCTTCTGGCCGAAGGACTTCACCTTTGTGTGCCCCACCGAGATCGCGGCGTTCGGCAAGCTCAACGACGAGTTCGAGGACCGCGACGCGCAGATCCTCGGAGTCTCGATCGACAGCGAATTCGTCCACTTCCAGTGGCGCGCACAGCACGAGGACCTCAAGCAGTTGCCGTTCCCGATGCTCTCGGACATCAAGCGGGAGCTGTCGCTGGCCACCGGCGTGCTCAACGGCGACGGCGTCGCAGACCGGGTGACCTTCATCGTCGACCCCAACAACGAAATCCAATTCGTTTCCGCGACCGCGGGTTCCGTGGGTCGAAACGTCGACGAGGTGCTGCGCGTGCTGGACGCGCTGCAATCCGATGAGCTGTGCGCCTGCAACTGGCGCAAGGGCGACCCGACGATCGACGCCGGTGAGCTGCTCAAGGCCTCGGCCTGATCCGGGGGTCGTGATGAGCATCGAGAATCTCAAGGACGCGCTGCCCGAATACGCCAAGGACCTCAAGCTCAACCTGGGCTCGATCGCGCGCAGCACCGTGCTGAACCCCGAGCAGCTGTGGGGCACGCTGCTGGCCAGCGCCGCGGCGACGCGAAACCCGCAGGTGCTGGCCGAGATTGGCGCCGAAGCGGCCGACCATCTGTCGGGTGAGGCCTACCAGGCGGCGCTGGGAGCCGCGTCCATCATGGGCATGAACAACGTGTTCTACCGGGGCCGCGGCTTCCTCGAGGGCCGGTACGACGACCTGCGGCCGGGATTGCGGATGAACATCATCGGCAATCCCGGTGTGGACAAGGCGAATTTCGAGCTCTGGTGCTTCGCGGTGTCGTCGATCAACGGGTGCTCACACTGCATGGTGGCCCACGAGCACACGCTGCGTGAGGCCGGCGTGGGACGCGAGGGCATCCTCGAGGCGCTGAAGGCGGCGGCCATCGTTTCCGGTGTGGCACAAGCGATCGTCGCCTCCCAGACGCCGGCCGCGGTCGGCTGATTTCGGCGTCGTGACTCGTTCATGACCCCGGGCTGGGTGTCGCACGCGATCTGGTGGCAGGTCTATCCGCTGGGCTTCGTCGGGGCGTTTCCGGCGGCCCGGCCGCCGGATCCGGGCGAACACCGGTTGCGGCGGCTCGTCGACTGGTTCGACCACGCCATCGCTTTGGGGGCTTCGGGAGTCGCGCTGGGCCCCGTCTTCGCCTCGCGCACACACGGTTACGACACCACCGACCATTACCGCATCGATCCCCGGCTCGGCGACGACGCCGACTTCGACCACGTGGTGGCCGAGGCCCATCGCCGCGGGCTGCGGGTGCTGCTCGACGGCGTGTTCAATCACGTCGGCGTGGATTTCCCGCGCTACCGCGACGCGCCGCACGATGCCGCGTCGGCGCGCTGGTTCCGCGGGCGCCCGGGCGGCTTTCACACCTTCGAGCGCCACCCCGAGCTCATTGCCCTCAACCACGACAACCCCGAGGTCGCCGACTACTCCGTCGACGTCATGACGCACTGGTTGGGGCGAGGAGCGGACGGCTGGCGCCTGGACGCGGCCTACGCCGTGCCGCAACGGTTTTGGGCGTCGACATTGCCGAGGGTGCGCGAGCGGTTTCCGGACGCCTGGTTCGTCGGCGAGCTGATCCACGGCGACTACGCCGCGGTGGTGGAGGCGGCGACGTTCGACTCGGCCACCCAATACGAGCTGTGGAAGGCGATCTGGAGCGGCCTCAACGACGGCAACTTCTTCGAGCTGGACTGGGCGCTGCGGCGGCACAACGGGTTTCTGGCCAGCTTCGCGCCGCTGACGTTCATCGGCAACCACGACGTCACCCGCGTCGCCAGCCGGCTCGAACGCCCCGAGCATCTGCCGCACGCGCTGGTGATCCTGCTGACCGTCGGCGGCGTGCCCAGCGTGTACGCCGGCGACGAGCTCGGGTTCCGCGGCGTCAAGGAGGAGCGGCGCGGCGGGGACGACGCGGTGCGTCCCGAGTTTGGCCCTCCCCCAGCGCCATTGGACGACTTCGGCGCCAAGGTGTGGAGGTTGCACCTGTACCTCGTCGGGTTCCGCCGCCGCCACCCCTGGCTGCACGCGGCGTCGACCACCGCGGTGCGGCTGGAAAACCGGCACTACGTCTACGAGACCCGCGCCGGCGACGATGCGCTGCTGGTCGCGCTCAACATCGACGACGAGCCGCTGCGCCTGGTGCTGTCGGAGCTGGGCGCCGCGCGGGCACGGATGGTCGCCGGGTCGGCGGCCCCGCCGCAGGACATCGTGGACACGGCGGTCGTCGAGCCGCACGGCTGGCTGATCCTGAGCCCCGTCTAGCCCGTCAGGCGGGCCACGGTCAGCGGGTCTTCCCGGCCGTCGTAGTAGCGGTCGAGCAGGGCTGTGAAGTCCTCGTTGTCGTCGGCGGCGCGGGCGAACAGCGTCATCGACGAGCGCAGCTTGAGGTCGTCGGGCGAGCCGAAGATCTCGGCGGCCGAACGGCCTTGCACCCCGTTGACCAGCCGAGCGCACTCGCGCAATCGTGGCCCGAGCAGATCGTGGCGCAGATACGCGCCGGCCTCGTAGAGGCCGGAAATCCCATAGCGGTCCGCCATCGGGCTGCTACCCAGGCCGCTTAGCTGCGGGAAGACGAACCACATCCAGTGACCGCGTTTGCGCCCGCCGCGCAGCTCCTCGACGACGCCGCGGTAGACCGGGGCCTGCGCCCGGACGAAACGGTTCAGGTCGAAGGGGTCGCTCGCCGACGGCATGTGACTACCGTTGCACATATGGCGGTCAACCGACGAGTGCCCAAGGCGCGCGACCTGGCGCCGCTGATCCGGTTCAAACGAACACAGTTCGATCGCACCCGGCGCCGCCTCGACGCCGCGCTGACCATCGAGGACCTGCGGCGCATCGCCAGGCGGCGCACCCCCAAGGCGGCGTTCGACTACACCGACGGCGCCGCCGAGGACGAGCTTTCCCTCGATCGCGCGCGACAAGCCTTCCGCGACATCGAGTTTCACCCGACGATCCTGCGCGACGTCACCAACGTCACCGCCGGATGGAATGTCCTGGGACAGCCGGTGGCGTTGCCATTCGGCATCGCGCCCACCGGATTCACCCGGTTGATGCACACCGAGGGCGAGATCGCCGGCGCACGGGCGGCGGCCCGGGCCGGGATCCCGTTCTCGCTATCCACCCTCGGCACCACCGCGATCGAAGACCTGGTGGCCGCCGTTCCCCAGGGCCGCAAGTGGTTTCAGCTCTACATGTGGCGCGACCGCGACCGCTCGATGGCGCTGGTCAAGCGCGCGGCCGACGCGGGATTCGACACCCTGCTGGCCACCGTCGACGTCCCGGTCGCGGGCGCGCGGTTGCGCGACGCCCGCAACGGGATGACGATCCCGCCGACGCTGACGCTGCGCACCGTGCTCGACGCGGTGCCGCACCCGAGGTGGTGGTTCGACCTGTTGACCACCGAACCGCTGGCGTTCGCGTCGCTGGACCGCTGGCCGGGCACCGTCGGCGAGTACCTGAGCACCATGTTCGACCCCAGCCTCACGTTCGACGACCTGGAATGGATCAAGGCCCAATGGCCCGGCAAGCTCGTCGTCAAGGGCATCCAGACGCTCGACGATGCCCGCGCCGCCGTCGAGCGCGGCGTCGACGGCATCGTGCTGTCCAATCACGGTGGGCGCCAACTGGACCGGGCCCCGGTGCCGTTTTATCTGTTGCCCGCGGTGGCGCGTGAGCTTGGCAAGGACACCGAGATCCTGCTGGATACCGGCATCATGTCGGGCGCCGATATCGTCGCGGCGATCGCGCTGGGCGCCCGCTGCACGCTGGTCGGGCGGGCCTACCTGTACGGGCTGATGGCCGGCGGCGAGGCGGGCGTGGCCCGCGCGATCGACATCCTGGGAAGCGGGGTGACCCGGACGATGCGGCTGCTGGGCGTGACCTGCCTCGAGGAGCTGTCGCCCAGGCATGTGACGCAACTGCGGCGGCTGGGTCCCGTTTCGCCGCGAGCGTAACGCCAGCGTGGCGCTGCGCGTCGAGCGTCACGCTGGCGTGACGCTCGCGTGGCCCGGGAGCACACGGGACGGTCGCGCGGGCCGGGAGTACGCGGGCCGGGGACAAACCGGGCCGGGAGCACGCGGGCCGGGAACAAACCGGCGCCCGGCCGGGTTAAGCGCAGCAGACTCAACTTTTGGAGGATTGATGGCTGAAGCCATGTCAGTGCCGGTGCTGTTTGTCACCGACACGATCGTGCTGCCCGGGATGGTGGTGCCGATCGCGCTGGACGACGCCGCGCGGGCGGCGATCGACGCCGCGAAGACCAGCGAATCGGGGCAGCTGCTGATCGCTCCCCGGCTGGACGACCGGTACCCGTCGCACGGGGTGATCGCGAAGATTCTGCAGGTCGGGCGCATCGCCGGGGGCGGCACCGCGGCCGTCGTGCGCGGCGAGCGCAGGGCGCAGATCGGGGCGGGAGCCTCCGGACCCGGTGCGGCGCTGTGGGTCGAGGTGTCCGAGGTGCCCGAGCCGCAGGTCACCGACGAGGTCAAGGCGCTGGCGGCCGAGTACAAGAAGCTGCTGCTGGCGATGCTGCAACGGCGCGAGGCGTGGGAGATCGTCGACTACGTCAACGGCCTGACCGACCCGTCGGCGCTGGCCGACACCTCCGGCTACGCGTCCTACCTGACCAGCGCGCAGAAGCGGCAGCTGCTGGAGACCGTGGACGTGGCCGAGCGGCTGCGGGTGCTGATCGACTGGACCGGCGAGCACCTGGCCGAGGTCGAGGTCAACGACAAGATCGCCGAGGACGTGCGGACGGGCATGGAGAAGACGCAGAAGGAGTTCCTGCTGCGCCAGCAGCTGGCCGCCATCCGCAAGGAGCTGGGAGAAACCGACGACGGCAGTGGGTCTTCCGATGACTATCGGTCCCGGGTCGAGGCCGCCGACCTGCCCGAGAAGGTGCGCGAGGCCGCCCTGCGCGAGGTCGGCAAGCTGGAACGCGCCAGCGACCAAAGCCCGGAAAGCGGCTGGATCCGCACCTGGCTGGACACCGTCCTGGACCTGCCCTGGAACGTCAAGACCGAGGACTCGACCGACCTGACGGCTGCGCGGGAAATCCTGGACGCCGACCACCACGGGCTGGACGACGTCAAGGACCGCATCGTCGAATACCTGGCCGTGCGCACCCGCCGCGCCCAGCGCGGGCTGCAGGTCGTCGGCGGCCGCGGCTCCGGCGCGGTGATGGCGCTGGCCGGCCCGCCCGGCGTCGGCAAGACGTCGCTGGGTGAGAGCGTGGCGCGGGCGCTGGGCCGCAAGTTCGTGCGCGTCGCCCTGGGCGGCGTGCGCGACGAGGCCGAGATCCGCGGGCACCGGCGCACCTACGTGGGTGCGCTGCCGGGCCGGATCGTCCGGGCGATCGGCGAGGCGGGATCGATGAATCCCGTTGTGCTGCTGGACGAGATCGACAAGGTCGGCTCCGACTATCGCGGCGACCCTAGCGCGGCGCTGCTCGAGGTACTCGACCCGGCGCAGAACCACACGTTCCGCGACCACTACCTGGATCTGGACCTGGACCTGTCCGACGTGGTGTTCCTGGCCACCGCCAACGTGATCGAGAACATCCCGTCGGCGCTGCTGGACCGCATGGAGCTGGTGGCTATCGACGGCTACACCGAGGACGACAAGGTCGCCATCGCCCGCGGCTACCTGCTGCCCCGGCAGCGGGAGCGGGCGGCGCTGACCGACGACGAGGTGACCGTGACCGACGCCGCGTTGCGCAAGATCGCCGCCGACTACACCCGCGAGCCGGGGGTGCGGCAGTTCGAGCGGCTGCTGGCCAAGGCGCTGCGCAAGGTGACGACGAAGATCGCCGACGAACCGGTGACTATCGATGAGCCCGACCTGGTGGATTACCTTGGCCGGCCGCGGTTCACGCCCGAGTCGGCCGAACGCACCGCGGTGCCCGGCGTGGCGACCGGGTTGGCCGTGACGGGCCTGGGCGGCGACGTGCTCTACATCGAGGCCGGCGCCACCGACGGCGAGCCGGGCTTGCAGCTGACGGGCCAGCTGGGTGACGTGATGAAGGAGTCGGCGCAGATCGCGCTGTCTTACGTGCGCTCGCACGCCTCGGAGCTCGGTGTGGATCCCAGGGCGCTGGACCGGCGCATCCACGTGCACGTGCCCGCCGGTGCCGTGCCCAAGGACGGGCCGTCGGCCGGTGTCACGATGGTGACCGCGCTGGTGTCGATGGCCACCGGACGCCAGGTGCGCTCGGACGTCGGGATGACCGGCGAGGTCACCCTGAACGGGCGGGTGTTGCCGATCGGCGGCGTCAAGCAGAAGCTGCTGGCGGCCCAACGTGCAGGCCTGTCAACGGTTTTCGTTCCGTCGCGCAACGAGCCGGATCTGGACGACGTGCCCGCCGAGGTGCTCGACGCGCTGACCGTCACGCCGATGACCGACGTCGCCGAGATCGTCGCGCAGGCGCTGGAACCCGCGACGCAGGCGGCCGCCGTCGCCGCGTGACCCTTGCGCCGGGCGTTTAATAGAGCCGCGGGTCTGAAACGGGAAATCGTTCACCGCGTGCAGCGGCTGCGCAGCCTGCCCCGGCTCAACGGTGTGGGGGTGCGGACGATGGGCACCCACCTGCTGACGATCCGCGTCGACCTGGACTGATGGGGGACTGATGGCCTACGACGAGGACCTGGTCAACCGGATCCGCGAACTCCTGTGCTCCGAGAAGGGCGTCGAGGAAAAGCGCATGTTCGGCGGCCTCGCCTTCCTGGTCAACGGCAACATGTCCGTGGCCGCCAGCGGCCAGGGCGGCCTGCTGGTGCGGATACCGCCGGGCGACGCCCACACGCTGCTGCGGCGTGCCCACGTCGACCCGATGGTGATGGCCGGCCGGGAAGCCCGCGGCTGGTTGCGCGTTGAGCCCGATGGCCTGCGCACCAAACGCCAGCTCCAGGATTGGGTCACGCGGGGAACGGGCTACGCGCGCACGCTGCCGCCCAAATGACCGGCGCGGTTTGCCAGTGCGCCACACGGGTACGCGGTGCGGTATGGACAAGCCGAAGCAAGCGGCGCGACGGCTGCTCGAGGTCGCCGGCACGACCTACGCGGCCGAGGCCGGCATCAAGATCGACGACAAGCCGATGCCGCTGTTTCAGCTTCTGGTCCTGTGCATGCTCGCCAGCAAGCCGATCGATGCGGCCATCGCCATGGCCGCCGCGCGCGAACTGTTCAAGGCGGGCCTGCGCACGCCGAAGGCCGTGCTGGCATCGGACCGGCAGACCATGATCGACGCGTTCGGCCGCGCGCACTACGTGCGTTACGACGAGAGCTCCGCCACCCGCCTCACCGACATGGCCGAGCGGATGCGCGACGACTACTCCGGTGACTTGCGCGAAATCGCCGGGCGGAGTCGGCACGACGTCGCCGCCGCGAAGCGGATACTCAAGGAGTTCAAGGGAATTGGCGACACCGGCGCGGACATCTTCCTGCGTGAGGTGCAAGACGTCTGGCCCTGGGTGCGGCCGCACTTCGACGGCCGCGCCACCGCGGCGGCAAAGCAATTGGGCCTGCCGTCTCAACCGGAAAAGCTGGGCGCCCTCGCGCCGCGCGCCAATGCCCGGCTGGCGGCCGCGCTCGTCCGGGCCTCCCTGGACGGCGACGTGCGCCGGCAGGTGACCGGCTGACCACGCGGATCGGCACATCCGGATGGTCGTATGACCATTGGGCGGGTGTGCTGTACCCGCCCGGCCTGTCCCCCGCGCGCCGATTGGCCCGCTACGCCGAGGTTTTCGACACCGTCGAGCTGAACGCGAGTTTTTATCGGTGGCCGAAGGATTCGACGTTCGCCGGATGGCGCGACCAGCTACCGAGCGGTTTCACGATGTCGGTCAAGGCGCACCGGGGATTGACCCACTACCGGCGGCTGTCCTCACCCGAGCCCTGGATCGAGCGGTTCGAACGCTGTTGGCAGCTGCTGGGCGACCGCCACGGGGTGCTGCTGGTCCAGCTGCACCCCGAACAACGACGCGATGACGCCCGCCTGGATGCCTTCCTGCAAAGCGTGCCGCAGTCGATCCGGGTGGCCGTCGAGCTGCGGCATCCCTCCTGGAACGACGAGGCCGTCTACCGGCTGCTGGAACGCCGCCGCGCCGCGTACGTAGTGATGAGCGGCCCCGGGCTGGCCTGTGTCCCGCGGGCCACCACCGACCTGGTGTATGTCCGCATGCACGGCCCGGACCGGGACGCGATCTATGCCGGCTGCTACTCGGACGACGAGCTGCGGAGCTGGGCCGGCCGGATCGTCGAATGGGACGCCGACGGCAGGGACGTGTGGGCGTATTTCAACAACGACCTGGGCGGCCACGCCGTCCGCAACGCGCTGAGGCTGCGGGAACTGGTGAGCTGAGACGGCCCGAGTAGGCTGGAATTTCCGAGGGAAAACGGAGCGATAATCATGGCCAGCTCGACCACATTCGTCATCGTCGGCGGCGGACTCGCCGGCGCCAAAGCGGTAGAAGCCTTACGCGACAACGACTTCGACGGCCAGATCATTCTGTTCGCCGACGAGAAACACCTGCCCTACGAGCGACCCCCGCTGTCCAAGGAGTACCTGGCCGGCAAGAAGTCGCTGGCCGACTTCACCGTGCAGGATTCCGGCTGGTACCGCGACCACGACGTCGACCTGAGGCTCGGCTCGCGGGTGTCGTCCCTGGATCCCAACGCGCACACCGTCGGGCTTCCGGACGACACGACGGTGGCCTACGACAGGCTGCTGCTGGCGACGGGGTCCGCGTCGCGGCGTCCACCCCTACCCGGCTCCGACGCCGACGGGGTCCATTACCTGCGCACCTACGACGACGCCGTGGAACTCAATTCCGTTCTGACCGAGGGGTCTTCGCTCGCGGTGGTGGGCGCCGGCTGGATCGGCCTGGAGGTGGCCGCCGGTGCCCGTCAGCGCGGCGTCAACGTCACCGTCGTCGAGACCGCCAAGCAACCACTGCTGGCCGCGCTCGGAGAAACGGTCGGCGAGGTGTTCGCCGACCTCCATCGCGAACACGGGGTGGACCTGCGGCTAGAGGCGCAGGTGGAGGAGATCACGACGACGGACGGCCGCGCCACCGGACTGAAAATGCGCGACGGGTCGACGGTTGCCGCCGACGCGGTGCTGGTGGCCGTCGGCGCCCGGCCGAACATCGAACTCGCCGAACGGGCCGGCCTGGCCACGGGTGACGGCGGGGTGCTGGTGGATGCGTCGCTGCGGACCAGCGATCCCGACGTCTACGCGGTCGGCGATATCGCCGCCGCCGAACACCCCCTGTTCGGAACCCGCATCCGCACCGAGCACTGGGCCAATGCGCTCAAGCAGCCCGCGGTGGCGGCGGCCGGAATGCTCGGCGCGCCAGGCGAATACGCCGAGCTTCCCTACTTCTTCACCGATCAGTACGACCTCGGAATGGAGTACGTCGGCCACGCGCCCGCCTTCGAGCGAGTGGTGTTCCGCGGCGACGTCTCCGGCCGCGAATTCGTCGCGTTCTGGCTCGACGGCCACGACCGGGTGCTGGCCGGGATGAACGTCAACGTCTGGGATGTGCTCGATGACGTCAAAGCCCTGATCCGGTCGAAGGCTCCCGTCGACGTCGACGCGCTGACCGATCCGCGGGCGCCGCTGGCCGACCTGCCGGGGTGACGCCGCGTGCGGTCGGTCAGCCCGCCTGCGATCCGGGGGAACCGGGGCCCTGGTCGACGGGGGCCCACGTCCCGTCGATGACGTCGGGTGGCCGCTGTACCTGCAGGCGTTCCCGTTCGGCGCGGCGGCGCTTGATCCGCAGCCGCGCGTCCGGCGGCATGGTGACCAGTTCGTCACAGGTCAGGTAGTACACGTCGTCGACGGCGTCGATCAGGTCCGCCGCGACACGTCGAGATCCCAGCTCCCGCAATGTCATCCGCAGCTCATGGGTGAACCGCAGGGTGGTGTCGTGGGCCAGCTCGCGCGAGCCGCGCGCGTTGGCGACCAACCGCCGCGCCAGCTTCGGCGGCGGCGTCGGCCCGGGCGTCACGGCGACTTCGGCGGCCTCGGCGGCCGCCATCAGCAACATCGCCGGATCGTCGCCGAACACCGGGCTGGCCAGCTCGGCTTCGCCCGGCCCACGGTGCCCGATCCGGAGCACGGCGGCATCGAGTGCGGCGGCGGTGTCCGAGGAGAGCGCGCGGATGCTGCCGACGTTGCCCTCCCGGGCCAGCGCGCGTAGCGGCGGATCGGCGCGCAGCACCGCCGCCAGCTCGGCCGTCTCCGTTGCGACGCGGCCGCTTTCCATGATCATGTCCAGCCCCGAGACGCCGGCCGCCGCCCGGGTGCGCTCCAGCACGGCGGCGGTGACGCCGGTGTCGATCAACCAAAGCCCGGTGAGGATCCAGCCTTGGTGGATCCGATCCCGCATCAGCCACACGCGCACTTCCAGGCCGGCATCCGGCAGCGAAGCCAGCCGCGCGGCATCCAGGTGTTCCGCCTCGGCGGCCGCACCGTAGGCGCGCGTGTCGGACCTGAGATGGCGCGACAGGCCGAATGACCGCGCCGCGGCGACGGCTTTGGCGATCGACCCGAGCGCTCCCTCGGCCAGTTGGGGCTCACCGAACGGCAGGACGTCCCCCACCTGCGGCTGGTCGACCAGCGCCTGCCGGGCGATGGCCTGCTGGTCCCAGCCGGGGAGCTGGGTGGCGGCGATGACGTTGGCCGACACCCCGACGTAGGCGCGATGACCGAAGACCGCGATGGCCCTACTGCCCCACTCGTCGTCGACCACCCCGCCGAGGGCGAGCACCTGACCCATCACCCGGCTGGCCGTGCGCAGGCCGCTCAACTGGACGTCCAGCGTTATCGGCGTCAGCGGTCCCGGCAGCGCCTCGGCGAGGCGGGCCGCGCTGAACACGGGGAACCGGGGATCGATCCGATCGTCGAACTCCCCCTCCACGCCCTCGGGCGCCGCGCTGTGCAATGCGTCGGTCGGCCGCGGGCGCGGGGCGACCTCCACCGGGAGCGGCAGCCGACGCCCGTGGCCGGTCGCGCCGGCCGCGTCGAGCCGGCGCCCGACCAGCCCGCGCGCCGTGTCGGCGACCGCCTCGAGCGCCTGCCAGCCGAACTCGAAGCCCCAATCCTCTTGCGCCGCGGCGATATCCATTTCCGGAATCAGCTGCGACCAGCTGGGAACCCCGTGCAGGCGGGAACGCGGGTCGGCGGAGCGCAGCAGCCGCCACGCCGTGATCACGTTGGTGGTGTCGGGGGTGGCGAGGTCAACCACACCGGTGCGGTCGGTGTTCAACGCCAGAACCAGGAAGCGGACCAGGTCATCGAGGTGCAGCACCCGCATCGGCGTCGCCGAGACCCTGGTGCGCAGCAGCGTGGCCACCGTGCGGCACACCGCCCAGTCGAGCTGGCGCCCGACCGGCGGCGCGCTCCGGATGACCAGGCTCGGCGCCCAACTCGTGGACACCAGCTCCTCGGCGGGCCGATACAGGTCGGGCCGGCCCGCGGCCTGGGACACGAACAGCAGCCGCGCACCCGCGCGGGCGGCTGCGTGGGTCACATGGGCGACGCCGTCGATGCCCGCGCCGCCCGGCGCCCCGGTGTCGATCGGGGCCAGGTGGACTACCGCGTCGGATTCCTCGGCCAGCCCGTGCAGGACCGGGTCGCCCAGCGACGCGCAAACGAATTCGACTCCCGGGTCCAGGCAGGGGTGGGGGCGCTCAGCAATGCCGCTGACCGTGTGCCCGGCAGCGATGAGCTGCCGCGCGACCAGCCGCCCGACGGCGCCGGTGGCGTCGGTAACCAGGATCTGCACCCGGCCTCACCTCCCCCAACGTCATTTCCGACAATAGGCACGTCGTCGTTACTTACGCGACCGTTACCGCTGTAAAGGCCCTCTGGCCTCGGGTGATGCTCCCGGCGGGTTACCGCAGCGCCGCGCTGCCGTCCGCGGCGACGGCAACCTTGGCGCCACCGATGTCTTCCCGCGCGGTGACCGCGGCCCCGGCGGGATCGGCGATGACCGCCAGGGTGCGCGACCCGTCGGGCGTGCGCACGGCCAGGAAGGCCCTCTCCGGTTGCCCGTCCCGGTCGAACGGCGTCGTCCACGCTTCGACGGTGCCGACGCCCTCCCACTCGACCAGGCCGTGGCGGGTGGGCTCCCGATCCACCGCCGGTTGCGCGTCCTCCCAGCGGAATTCGGCCGGCGGCTCGGTGCCGTAGACCCCGAAGCTGTGCTTGGTGAGGTAGCCGCCGTTGGCGGTGATCAGCGCGCGGCGCCCGGGGTTGGCCACCAGCCGTTCGGCCATGGTGGCGATCGAATGCATGACGTAGTTGCTCCACGGGCCGCCCGCGAACGTCAGCCCGCCGGTGACGGTCAGCGGGCGGGCGGGATCGTCGGCGCTGAGCCCGAGTTCGGCCGCCGCGACCTGAACGGCGGACGGGAAGCACGAGTACAGGTCGACATAGTCAATGGCGCCGATGCCCAGGCCGGCCAGTTCCAGCGCCCGCGCGCCGGCGATCCGGATGGCCGGCGAGCGGTGCAGCTCGGCGCGCTCGGCGATGGCGGGCGTGTCGTGCGCGTCGGTGCCCGCGTGCGGGTAGACCCAACGCTCGGCGGGGACCCGCAGGCGTCTCGCCCGCTCGACCGAGGTCAGGACCAGCGCCGCGCCCTGGTCGACCATGTTGTTGGAGTTCATCAACTTGGTGTAGGGCCAGCTGATCATCCGGTTCCGCGGGCCGGGCCGCCGGATCTCCTCCGCGGTCACCGGGGTGCGGATCCAGGCGTGCGGATTGTCGACCGCGACGGCGTTGAAGCGTGCCCACAGCTCGCCGATGCGCGTGAGGTGGTCCTCGATGGACTCGCCGTTCGCGAGGCGAAGCGCCTGTTCGAACAGCGGATAGACGTAGGCGGGTCGGTCCAGCCCGATCCTGATCTCGGCCTCGCCGGCCATCGGGACGTCGTCGCCGGCGACCTTCGCCATCGGGACGGAGTCGTCCTGAACGGTCCATTCGAGCCTGGCGCCCTTGGCTTTCAGTCCCCTTCTGGTGCGCCAGGTTTCGGCGCCGGCGAGCAGCACGACCCCGGCCCGGCCCCGCTGGATGTCCAGGCAGGCCTGGTTGACCAGCGATTGCGGCACGTTGCCGCCGACGGGGCTGTACAGGGTGGTGAAGTCGGTGGCGCCGATCCGCTCGCCGAGCAGCCGCCCGGGATCGCGGTAGTGCGCCGACAGGATGTTCACCACGCGGACGGAATCCACGGCCTCGATGACCCGGGGATCGGCGGCCTGGCGGGCCGCGGCGGCCATCAGGTCGACCGGCTCGACGGACCGCGTCGCCGGGTCGATTTCGTCGCGATGGTTGACCTGGCCGTAGCCGATCAGCACCGGAGTCCTGGGGTCGACGCTCACGGAGCGAACCTATCGCGGCGACGCGGGAGCCTCGCCGCGGGCGTCGAGCGTCACGCCAGCGTGGCGCTGGCCCCCGAACGCCACGCTGGCGTGACGCTCGGCGGCACCGCCGCGATCGGCACCCCGTGCGCCTGTCCGGCGCTCACCAGATCCTTCATGGTCCGTTCGGCGAACAGGGCGCGGACCGGCACGCTGATCTCGGGCCAGGCCGCGAAGCGGGCGCCGATCGCGTCGTATTTCGGGTCTTGAAATTCCTCGGGCTCCCCCAGCCAGCGCCGCAGGCCGCGCCACTGCCGCGGCGCCATCACGCACAACCGGACGTAGCCGTCCTTGCACGGGTAGATCGGGTAAGCGTCCTGGTTTTTCGGGCGCCCGCGCCATCGTCCCGTGCGGCGGACGCCGGCAGCGACCTGGCCGTGCGCGCCGAACGCCGGGTCGAGCGCCATCACGACGGCGTCGAACCGCGCGAAGTCGATGTAATCGCCCGTTCCGCAACGCAATCGGTTGTAGTAGGCGGCGAGCGTGGCCCACGCCGCCTGGACGGCCGCGGTCGCCGAAGCGATGCCGTCCGGCGGCAACACGGGGGTGCCGGTGGTCGGGCCGGACCGCGCCAGCGAGCCACCCATCGCGAACAGCACCGCATCGGTGGCGCGCCATGACGACCGCGGGCCCGTCGCACCGAAGTCGGTGACCGACAGCACCACCAGGTGCGGGTAATGCGCGGCCAACTCCGCGCCCGACGTCCCGAATGCGGCGGCCTGGCCGTCGGGGCCGCCATCCACGACGATGTCGGCCTCGGCGACCAGGTCGAGAAACCGCCCATAGTCGCTTTCTTCGAGCGGGTCCAGCACGGCGCTGCGCTTGTTGGCGTTGTGCACGGCGAACGGGATGCTGGCGCCGGCCAGCGTCGGCAACGCGTCGCGTCCGGGGCTTCCGCCCGGGAACTCCAGCTTGAGGACGTCGGCGCCCAGGTCGGCGAACAGGCGGGTGACCGCGTCGGCGTCGCCGGTCGACAGGTCGAGGACCCGCACGGTATCGAGCAACCGGTCCGCCACCCGCTCACCGTACCCGCCCGTCCGGTTGGCGTGCGCGCGTCGATGGTTCCGGGCCAAAAGCCCAGCGGCACAACACGATTAAACACCTAATTCGTGGTCCGGGGTCGCATCGGCTATCGTCCAGGCCGCGACACCATCGGATGGAGGCACCCAGCTTTATGAGCTTTATGAGCAATGCATGAGCGCGCACCTGAGCTACGTCGAGGCCGTGGTGGTCGGCGCGTTCCAGGGCGTCACCGAGCTGTTCCCGGTCTCCAGCCTCGGGCACTCGGTGTTGGTGCCGGCGCTGGTCGGCGGGCAGTGGGCCCGGGACCTCAACGTCTCCACCCCGGAATCGCCCTACCTGGCGTTCATCGTCGGCCTCCATGTCGCCACCGCCGCCGCCCTGCTGGTGTTCTTTTGGCGCGACTGGTTGCGCATCGTGGCCGGATTCGTCTCGTCGCTGCGGCATCGGCGAATCCGGACGCCCGGCGAGCGGCTGGCCTGGCTGATCGTGGTGGCCACCATCCCGGTGGGACTGGCGGGGGTGGCCCTCGAGCACCTCTTCCGCACCACGCTGGGCAAGCCCGCCCCGGCGGCGGCATTCCTCCTGCTCAACGGCGTTGCCCTCTACGCGGGTGAGGTGCTGCGCCGCCGCGTCTCCCCCGCGACGGAGGAGCACCCGGATCATGGCGACGAGGCCATCGACAATCGGCTGGCCCAGTTGCCGATGGGCCGGGGTCTGGTGATCGGCTCGTCGCAAATCCTGGCCCTGCTGCCCGGGATCAGCCGCTCCGGCATCGCCATGGTGGCCGGGCTGTGGCGTGGCCTGTCGCACGAAGACGCGGCCCGCTTCTCCTTTCTGCTGGCGACGCCGATCATCCTGGCCGCCGGGGTCTACAAGATCCCGGACCTCTTCGGTCCGCCGGGAGCCGGGATCCACGGCCAGGTGGTGGCCGGCAGCGTCGCGTCCTTCGTCTGCGCCTACCTGGCCGTGCGCTATCTGACGCGCTATTTCCAGACCCGCACGCTCACACCGTTCGCCGTCTACTGCGCCCTGGCCGGGGCCGCCAGTCTGGTGTGGCTCAGCGTGCGCTAGCGCTGCTCGGCCGCCGGCCGGCATACGCCCGCGACGCCGACGCCGACGGGCGCCGTTCACCATAGACGCGGACAATCGGCGGGGTGACTCTAGAAACCCCGACCACGACGGCTCTTCCCAAGCACCTCTCCGACGACGAACTGGCCCTCATCGACAGGTACTGGCGCGCCGCCAACTACCTGTCGGTCGGGCAGATCTACCTGCTGGACAACCCGCTGCTGGCCGAACCGCTGTCGGCCGAGCACGTCAAACCCAGGCTGTTGGGGCACTGGGGCACCACGCCGGGGCTCAACCTCATCTATGCGCACCTGAACCGGATCATCCGCAACCGCGACGCCAGCGTCATCTACGTCACCGGGCCCGGCCACGGCGGCCCCGGACTGGTCGCCAACGCCTACCTCGAAGGCACCTACAGCGAGGTGTACACGGGCATCGAGGAGGACGCCGAAGGCCTGCGGAAGCTGTTCCGGCAGTTCTCCTTTCCCGGCGGCATCCCCAGTCACGTCGCGGCCCAGACGCCGGGCTCCATCCACGAAGGCGGCGAGCTGGGCTACGCGCTGGTGCACGCCTACGGCGCGGCCTTCGACAACCCGTATCTGGTGGTGGCCTGCGTGGTCGGCGACGGCGAGGCCGAAACAGGGCCGCTGGCCGCGGGCTGGCACTCCAACAAGTTCCTCAACCCGGTCACGGACGGCGCGGTGCTGCCCATCCTGGCGCTCAACGGCTACAAGATCGCCAACCCGACGGTGCTGGCCCGCATCCCGCACCCCGAACTGGAATCGCTGCTGCGCGGCTACGGCTACCGGCCCATCACGGTCGCCGGTGACGACCCGGCCGCCGTGCACCAGCAGCTGGCCGCCGCGCTCGACGACGCCTTCGACGACATCGCCGCCATCCAGAGTGCGGCCCGCGGCGGAAACCAGACCCAGCGGCCGGTGTGGCCGATGATCGTGCTGCGCACCCCCAAGGGCTGGACCGGGCCGAAGGTGGTCGACGGCAAGAAGGTGGAGGGCACCTGGCGCGCGCATCAGGTGCCGCTGGCCGAGACGCACGACAACCCGGCACACCGCGCGCAGCTGGAGGAATGGTTGCGCAGCTACCGGCCCGAGGAGCTGTTCGACGGCGCCGGCGCGCTGCGCCCCGAGCTGCGGGCGATCGCGCCCCGCGGCGATCGCCGGATGAGCGCCAACCCGCACGCCAACGGCGGGCTGCTGCTGCACGACCTGGACCTGCCGGACTTCCGCGACTACGCGGTGCCGGTGCCGCGGCCGGCCACCGAGACGCACGAGGCCACCCGGATACTGGGCACGTTTCTGCGGGACGTGATCGCCCGCAACAAGGACCGGTTCCGCCTCATGGGCCCCGACGAGACCGCCTCCAACCGGCTGGACGCCGTGTACGGGTCGACCGCCAAGGTGTGGCTTTCGGAGATCGGGCCCGATGACGAGCACCTGGCGCCCGACGGCCGCGTGATGGAGGTGCTGTCGGAGCACCTGTGCCAGGGCTGGCTGGAGGGCTACCTGCTGACCGGCCGGCACGGCCTGTTCAACTGCTACGAGGCGTTCGTGCACATCGTCGACTCGATGATGAACCAACACGCGAAATGGCTTGCCACCAGCCGGGAGCTGCCGTGGCGGCGGCCGATCGCGTCGCTGAACTACCTGCTGACCTCCCACGTGTGGCGCCAGGACCACAACGGCGCGTCGCATCAAGACCCCGGATTCATCGACCTGGTCGCGAACAAACGGGCCGAGCTGACGCGGGTGTACCTGCCGCCCGACGGCAACACGCTGCTGTCGGTGGCCGACCACTGCCTGCGCAGCCGCGACTACATCAACGTCATCGTCGCCGGCAAGCAGCCCGCGCTGGCCTACCTCGACATGGAGCAGGCGATCGCCCACTGCACGCGCGGCCTGGGCATCTGGGAGTGGGCGAGCACGGCCACCGCCGAACCGGATGTGGTGTTGGCCTGCGCCGGGGACGTCCCGACGCTGGAAACCCTGGCCGCCGCCGACATCCTGCGTCGCGAACTGCCCGGGGTGGCCGTCCGGGTGATCAACGTCGTCGACCTCATGCGGCTGCAGCCGGAGTCCGAACATCCACATGGCTTGCCGGACAAGGAGTTCGACGCGCTGTTCACCCGCGACAAGCCGGTCATCTTCGCCTACCACGGCTACCCGTGGCTGATCCACCGGCTCACGTATCGGCGCACCAACCACCCGCACATCCATGTGCGCGGATTCAAGGAGCGTGGCACCACCACGACACCGTTCGACATGGTGATGCTCAACGACCTCGACCGCTTCCACCTCGTCATGGACGTCATCGACAGGGTGGACGGGCTGGCCAGCCAGGCCGCGGTGCTGCGGCAGCGCATGGTCGACGCCCGCCTCGCCGCGCGCAGGTACACCCGCGAGCACGGCGAGGACGACCCGCGGATCGCGGGGTGGGCCTGGGGCGTCGAGTGACGCTCACGTCCCCCTCAGCGCCGCCTGATGCGCAGCGGCACCGAAACCGGCCCGCGTAACGACGGGGTGGTGCTCCACCGCACGGGCCCGGCGAGCTCCAGGCCGTCAACCTCGTCGAGTAGGCAGTCGACGGCCGTGACGGCCTCGAGCCGGGCGAGGTGAGCGCCCAGGCAAAAGTGCAGGCCGTGACCGAAGGCCAGATGCCCGGTGGTGTTGCGGTGGATGTCGAACCGGTCGGGCTCGTCGAACCTGGCGGGGTCACGGTTGGCGGACGCGTAGAACAGCAATGCCCTTGCGCCCTTGGGGATTACCGTGTCGCCGATCTCATAGTCGGTGGTGGCGGTCCTGGTCACCCACTGGACCGGCGAACCCCAGCGGGCCGTCTCTTCGACCGCCGCGGCAAGCAGGCTGCGGTCGGCCTTCAGTTCGGCGAACAAGTCTGGGTCCTCGGCCAGCCTGACGAGCAGCATCCCCAACAGGTTGGTGGTCGTCTCGTTGCCGGCGACCAGCAGGACCAGGACGTAGAGGAACGCCTCGTGATCGGTGATCTCACCGGTTGCCGTCGCCGCGCGCAATCGGCTCAACAGGTCGTCGGCGGGTTGCGCTGCGCGGCAGCGCATTTCGGCGTCCGCGAAGCTGCGCAGCCGCAGGTAGGCCTGCATGGCGGACCCGATCATGCGCACGATCTCCGGCAGTGACCGCGGAGCGAACATCTGCGCGAACCTTTCCGACACCGAGCGGAATGCCGGCCACTGCTCCTGCGGAATCCCCAGGATGTTGGCGATCACGTTGATCGGCATCGGGATGGTCAGCGCCGGAACCATATCGACGACATTCCCGTTGGTCAGGCCCGCGTTGGCGTCGCGGGCCAACGCGCGAATGCCGGTTGCCCAGGCCTGGACCGCGCGCTTGCTGAACAGCGGTGCGACGATGTGCCGCAGCCGGGTGTGGTCGGGAGGGTCGGTGAAGATCACCATGCTGGCCACGAACGATCGCAGCATGATGCCGTCTCGCGACGAGAAGCCGTCGTTGTTGCGGACCGCGGCGTGCACGTCGTCGTAGCGGCCGAGCATCCAGACGCCGAGTCGCTCGTTGACGACGACGGGATGCTCACGAATCCGCTCCAGGTCGGGATACGGGTTGGCGATGTTTTGCCGAAGCGTCGGGTCGAACGTCGTGCGTGGTATGGACGGGTCCGCCGAGTGCGGCCGCGGGCGGCGGAGGTCGCGGTACGCGCCGGTCGCGACCGGGCGCCACAGGTCCGTCACGGAACTGCGGGCCGCCGAGGCGAGAGCCCGTGGCGTGGGCCTGAGGAGGTCAGTCGGCATACCGATGACGCTAGGGCCGCGCCGCGGCCGCGGTAATGGCCGAATCGGACAGGCATTTGATACTTTCGGACACATGCGCGGCGCCGCCACACCGATCTGGGACGTCGCGCTGTCGTCGGCGACGGGTCGGCACATCCTTGAAACCGCCAAGCAGCATGGACTCGACCCCGCGAGCTGCCTGTCGGGAACGGGATTGACCGCCGAGGACCTGGCCGATCCGGCCACCGAGGTCTACGCCAGCCAGGAGCTGACGATCATCCGCAACCTGATCGGGCGGCTTGGCGACCTGCCGGGCCTGGGCATGGAAACGGGGTCGCGCTACAACTTCGCCGACACCGGCATCCTGGGCTATGCGCTGATGGCCAGTCCGACCTTCGGTGACGCGATAGACGTCGCCTGCCGGTACGCCGCGCTGACGGCCTCGTACCTGTGTCTGGTCGGCCCGGAGATGACCAGTACGGAAGCGGTCATCGCCTTCGACGACACCCAGGTTCCCCGCGACACCCGGCGGTTCCTGCTGGAGCGTGACTTCGCGATCATGCTGCGAATCCTGCCGTTGCTCCTCGGCGCCCGGCGCTCGCCGATCACCGTCCGGGTGGAGTTCGCGGATCTCGAGTTGCCGACCGACATCGTCGAGATCGAAAACCTGACCATCGTCGTCGGGAAATCCTCGCGCAATGCGCTGACCATCCCGGCCGACCTCGTCAGTCAGCCCATGCCCGCGGCGGACCCGCAGACCGCGGCGATCTGCATTCGCCAGTGCGAGGAACTCCTCAATCGGCGGCGCACCCGTCGGGGGATGTCGGCGGCCATCCGCATGCGGATCATCCAGGATTCGACTCAGATCCCCTCGATGGCCACGGTGGCCAGGGAACTCTGCATCACCGAACGCACGCTGCACCGCCGGCTGGCGGCGGAGGGCACCAGCTACCGTGCCCTGCTGGACGAGGTCCGCACGACGTTGGCCGCCGAACTGCTCAGCTCGGGTCTGACGGTCGAGGAGACCGCACGCCGGCTCGGATACTCGGAGACCGCCGCGTTCACCCGGGCGCACGTCCGCTGGAACGGGCGTCCGCCCAGCCGATGGCCCAGGACCGTCGCGGCCCGCGGGTAAACTTGCACGATGCCCGACGCGACGGTTGCCGCCGACACCCATCCGATGGTGTCGCAGCTGTCGGCGCTGCATCGGTTCCGGATCCATCTCGACATTGCCGTGGTGGTTGTGGTGCTGGCATGCGCGAACATGATCGCGCACTTCACCACGCCGTGGGCGAGCGTGGCCACCGTGCCGGCCGCCGCCGTCGCGCTGGCGATCTTGATGCGCGCCAACGGCCTGGACTGGACCGACCTCGGCCTGGGCCGCGAACACTGGAAGTCGGGGCTCGGTTACGCGCTGGCCGCCGTGGCCGTCGTGGCGTCGGTGATCGCGCTCGGCGTGCTGTTTCCGCTGACCCGCCCGATGTTCTTGAACAACCACTACGCGACGGTCTCGGGCGCTTTGGTTGCCTCGATGGTCATCATCCCGCTGCAAACCGTGATCCCCGAGGAGCTGGTCTTTCGGGGTGTGCTGCACGGCGCGCTGAACCGGGCCTGGGGTTTTCGCGGCGTCGCGCTGGTGGGGTCGCTGCTGTTCGGTCTCTGGCATGTCGCCACGTCGCTGGGCCTGACCAGTAGCAATGTCGGTTTCACGCGGGTCCTCGGCGGCGGGTTCGCGGGGATGCTGGCGGGGGTGACGCTGGCGGTGTTGGCCACCGCGGCGGCGGGGTTCGTCTTCAGCTGGCTACGCCGGCGCAGCGGCAGCCTGATCGCGCCGATCGCGTTGCACTGGTCGCTCAACGGGCTCGGGGCCCTGGCCGCGGCGCTGGTCTGGCACCTGTCCAGCTGACGGTTCTACACCAGCAGCACGGCGGCGCCGGCGATGCGGCCGGCGCTCAGATCCGACAACGCCCGATCGGCCTGTCCCAGCGGGTATTCCGGCGTGGTGACCTCGATGTGATGCGTGCCCGCGAAGTCGAGGAACGCCCGCGCATCGGCCCGGGTGTTCGACGTGACCGACCGGACCTGGCGCTCCTGAAACAGGTGACGCTGGTAGTTGAGGGGCGGGATATCGGAGAGGTGAATCCCGGCGATCGACAGGGTGCCGCCACGGTCCAACGCCTCCAGCGCGGGCAGCACCAGCTCACCGACCGGCGCGAAGAGGATCGCGGCGTCCAGCGGCACCGGTGGCGGATCGGCCGCGCCCTGGGCCGACGCGGCGCCGAGTTCCAGCGCCAGCTCGCGGGCCTCGGCCCCGCGGGTCATCACGTGCACCTCGGCGCCCTGCGCCAACGCGACCTGCGCGGTGATGTGGGCGCTGCCGCCGAAGCCGTACAGACCCAGCCGTCCGCCCGCCGGCAGCTCGGCGCGCAGCAGGGAGCGGTATCCGATGATGCCGGCGCACAGCAGCGGCGCCAGCTCGCTGTCGCTGTAGCCGCTCGGCAGGTGGTGCGCGAAAGCGGCGGGGACCGTGGCGAATTCGGCGTATCCACCGTCGGTGTCCCAGCCGGTGTAGCGGGATTGCGGGCACAGGTTCTCGTCGCCCCGACGGCAGTACTTGCACACGCCGCAGGTGTGGCGCAGCCAGGCGATGCCCACCCGGTCGCCCACCTTGAAGTCGCCGCCGGCGTCGGCGCCCACTTCGATGACCTCCCCCACCACCTCGTGGCCGGGAGTCACCCGGTCGCGGTGCACGGGGAGATCCCCCTCGGTGACGTGCAGGTCGGTGCGGCACACCCCGCATGCGCGCACGGCGACCAGCAACTCCGACGGCTCGGGGCGCGGCACCTCGGTGGTGACTTGCTCGAGAGGGTCGGTGTCCATCGGTCCGGGCCGGCGCACTCGCCATGCGCGCATCGTCGGGGCGGTCACCGAGGGGGGCATCAGTCCATCTTGCCGCTATCCGTCACGGCCGCAATGGGTTAACCCCGATTTAGGTCCTTCGGACCATGCCGACGATCCACAGCAGGATCAGGGCGCCGAGCAGCGCGGTGAGGAAGGTGAAGATGAGCCCGCCACCCGCGGTGTTGACGAAGAAGCTCAGGATGAAGCCGCCGATCAACGCGCCGACGATGCCGATCACGATGTCCATCAGGATGCCGGCCCCGCTGCCCCTGATGATCTTGCTGGCGAGCGCCCCCGCCAGACCGCCGATGATGATGTAGCCGATCCAGCCGACGCTGGTCAGCGTCGTGGAGCGGGCAAGATATTCGGTAGCTGCCATGACGTCCATGCGGGTCTCCTTGCAATCGCCGGCAAAGCCCAGCTCCACCGCTGGGCCGTGCTTTTGGTATACCCCGCTTTGTGCAAAGAAACGAGCGTCGAATCGGCCACGATTGGGCACATCATGGCCAACGTCCCGCAAAGCCCTCGAGGATCAGGCCGGTACGGTGCGCTGCAGCGTCGGCGTCGGGGTCGGGGTGACTTCTCCCGCGGGCGCCTGGCCGGGTGCCGGCGCGGGAGCTGGTGCACCCGGTGGCGGGGCCGGGGCGGGCGCACCAGGAGCCGGTGCCGGCGCGGGAGCGCCCGGGGCCGGTGCCGGGTTCGGTGGTGGGGCCCACGGCTGGATCGATTCCGCCAGCGCCTTGGCCGCGCCCTTGTCGACCGGGTCGTTGGAGGTCCCGAGCCACACCACAAACCAGCGCTGGGGTGGCCCGGTGGTGGCGGGCGAGCTGACGACGCCCGTCCAGATCTGACCGTTCGGTTTGCTCGGGTCGCTGAACTTGACCTCGTAATACGACGCGCTCCCGGTGACTCCATTGGCGGCGGTCAGCGGGGTGGCTTCCTGATTGATCCGGGTGCCCGGATAGGGCATGAAGAACTCACCCATGTCCGAGCCCAGTCGGACCGCGGCCTTGGCGTCGTTGGCTTCCGCACTGGCGTAAAGCTTTTGGTCCAGCCGGCCCATCACGATGCGGGTGTCGTTGGCAACCGGCGGCGGCTGTCCGGGCATCGGGGGCGGGCCGGTGGTCTTGCTGAGCAACTCCGAGCCGTAGTCGAGATGGGACGCGTCTGACTCCACCCAGCCGCCCGGAAGGGCGAAGCTGAATCCGCCGACGGCATTGCCGATCCGGGCGGCGTTCGGGTCGACGGCCGGCGGCGGTGGGGGCGCGTTCGGGTCGACCGGCGGTGGAGGCGGCGCGTTCGGGTCAACCGGTGGCGGTGGCGGCGCGTTGGGGTCAACGGGCGGCGGCGGCGCATTGGGATCGACCGGCTGGGCCTGCGGAGCGCCCGGAGCGCCCGGAGGGGGCGGGGTGGCGGTCGCCGGCGCGGGTGCGGGCGCGGGCGCCGCCGCGCTGGTCGACGGCGGCGGTGGCGCGGGCTCCGGATCGGCATTCGCGGTCGCCGGCAACGCGATGGCCACGGCGCTGGCACCGCTCACCGCGGCGATCGCCAGCGCCGCCCGCAGTCCCTTGCGACGTGTCGAGTTCGGGTCCACCTGCTCCATGGCGACGAACCTACCGTGTTACGGCTGTGACGCAAGGGTGCCTTGCTGACGATGCGAGGCAGTTTTTCCGATGTTGCCGATGCGCAACCTTTTTGGCGTTGCCGCAGGTCATGGCGCGGGGTACAGGGCCACTTCGTGAGCTTTGACGGAGAACCAGGCGCGCTCCCCGGGCATCAACCTCAGCTCGGCCACGGCGTCGACGGTGATCTCCGCGGCCAGGCCGGGCGCACCATCGGGCTGCTCGTGGCCGCGCACCAGGATCGCGGACCCGCGCATGTCCAGCTCTGCGATCGTCACCTCGACCGTGTTGCGTGGGCTGCCGCGCGGCCGGCCCCGATAGACGGCCACCGCCGTGGGCGGGAACACCGCGACCGCGCGGTGCCCGGGGGCGAGCTGGTCGCCCAATTCCTGGGCCGGGCTCGCATGCCAGTGAGCGCCGGAGCGGGCGCACAGCGAGCCGTCGGTGTCGATGACTCCGTTGACCAGGTTGATGCCTGCGATGCGGGCCCCGAAATGGCTGCGTGGCGCGCTGAGCACCTCGGCGACTGGGCCGATCTCGGCGATCCTCCCCGATTCGAGCACCAGCACTCGATCGGCCAGTGTGAACACGTCCAGCAGGTCGTGGGTGATCAGGATGACCGCGCAGCCGGTCCGGGTGACCACGTTGCGCAGCACCGCGCGGATGCCGGCGGCCGCGGCGACGTCGAGCCCGGTCAGCGGCTCGTCCAGCAGCAACACATCGGGCTCGGCGGCCAGTGCGCGCGCGATCGCCACCCGCTGGGCCTGTCCCCCGGACAGCTGTCGTGGTTTCCGGTCGGCGAAGCGCTCGGCGTCGACCTCGCGCAGCCAGCGCAGGGCCGTCGCCTTCTTGTTGGCGCCGGTGGGACGGAAGATCCCCCGGCGACTGTGTGGCCCGAACGCCACGTTGGCGGCAACGCTCATGTGCGGGAACAGCGAGGGGTCCTGCAGCAGCAGCCCCACCCGGCGGTCGTGTGTCGGCACGTTCACCCCGGTCGCCGTGTCGGTCAACACCCGCTTCCCCAACCGAACCACTCCCTCGTCGGGGCGAACCAGGCCGGCGATGACGTGCAGGGCGGTCGACTTGCCGGCGCCGTTGGGTCCGAGGACCGCGAGCACCTCGCCGGCGGACACCGAGAACTCCACGTTCACATGGCGTTCCGCGACAACGGCGCGAAGCTGCAACTCGCTCACGGCCGGCTACCTGGTGTCGGTCCCGGTGAGCCGGCGGGCGCCCAGGCCGAGCACCACCAACGCCGCCACCGCCACCAGCAGGATCGACAACGCGACGGCCGCGTCCGCGTCGGTCACCCGCTGCAAATAGATCTCCAACGGCAGGGTGCGGGTGACGCCCTGCCGCGACCCGGCGAACGTCAACGTCGCGCCGAACTCCCCCAGCGACCGGGCGAACGCCAGCACCGCCCCGGACATCATGCCCGGCAGCAGCAGCGGCAGGGTCACCCGCCACCAGACCGTGCTGGGCCGCGCCCCCAGCGTCGCGGCCACCACCTCATAGTCGGCTCCCGCGGTGCGGGCGGCGCCCTCCAGGGAAATGACGAGAAAGGGCAGCGAGACGAACGTCTGGGCCAACACCACGGCCGTCGTGCTGAACGCGATGCTGATGCCGGCGGCCTCCAGGTACCGCCCGATCAGCCCGAGCCGGCCGAAGGCGTAGAGCAGCGCAATACCGCCCACCACCGGCGGCAGCACCAGCGGCAGCAGGATCAGCGGTCGAAGCAATCGCACCAGCCGCGCCGTGCTACGGGCCAGCACCAGCGCCATGGGCACGCCCAGCAGAACGCAGAGCACGGTGCTGGCGCCGGCGGTCTTCAAACTCAGCAACAGCGCCGTCTTCGACGAAGAACTGGTGATCAGCGACCAGAAATTCGGCCAGTCCACCTTGACCGCGATCGCGAGCAGCGGCAGCGCCACGAAGAGGGTCCCCACGGCGGCGGGTACGTATACCCAGCGGGGCAGGTCCGTGGAACGCGCGCTAATACGTACACCCCTAAACTGAGTGACGGCGATTCTTCTTGAAACCGCCAGGTACCGGGCTCGGACTGCAACCCCTGAAGACGTTAGCCCGGAAAGGGGGTGCGGAACGACAACACTGCGCTTGCCGTTTGAATACTGGAGCGAGGGTTTGTTCCATTCGCTCGGCCTCCCGACCTTGGCGCCTTCATCAATGCCACCACCACCGTGCGCGACCTAATCACCCAACGACCCTGATTCGTCGGTCGGTGCGCGGTAGCTATTCAGGGTTTGGCGAAGCCGGACTGGGCCAGGATGTTTTGTCCGGCTTCGCCGGTCACCATGGTCACGAACTTCTGCGCCAGCGTTGGTTGCGGTGCCTTCTTGAGCACCGCGATGGGATAGACGTTCACCGCGCCGGCGGCCTCCGGGAAGTCGATGGTGGTCACCTTGTTTCCGGCGCTGTGGGCGTCGGTGACGTACACCAGCCCGGCATCCGCCTGCCCGGTGGTGACCTTGTTGAGGACATCGGTGACGCTGAGTTCCTCACTGACCGGGTTGAGGTGTACCCCCGTGCTGTCTTCGATGCGCTGGGTCGCCGATCCGCACGGCACGGGTTTCTGGCAGATCACCACGTTGAGTCCCGGCCTGGTGAGGTCGGCGAGGGATCCGATCTTCTTCGGGTTGCTCGCCGCAGTGACGATGACCAACGTATTTGAGGCGAAGTTCGTCGGACTGCCGGCCAGCAGCCCCGCCTTGGCGACCGTGTCCATCTGCGCGGTGTCCGCCGATGCGAAGACGTCGGCGGTCGCGCCCTGGGTCAACTGAGTCGCCAGCTCCGAGGAACCCGCGAACTCGAAATCGACGCTGCTGTTGGGATTCTGGGCTTTGAACTGCTGACCGATCTGAGTGAATGCAGGCTTCAGCGAGGCCGCGGCGAACACCACAATCTTTCCGGCGGCCTGAGACGGTTGGGAAGGCTGGGAGGACTGGGAGGGCGATTTCGAACCGCACCCGACCAGGCCCGCTACCAGCATCGTCGACACCAAACCGGCCAGGATCACGATCCGACGCATGAGCAGGGATACTAGCGACGATGCCGGCCGAAAAGTTATCCAAATGATCCGCGCGTCGCAGGGCCGGAATTTCCCCGACTAGCTACTGTCCAGTAACATGTACAAGGATTGACGCGTAACGCGCTGAGATCCCAGGCATCGGTCCTGTGGTGTGCCACTATCGGAGCTGCCAGGGTCTGGGTTCAAGGTTGAACACGAGGAGGTCGTGGCAGTGGAGGTGCTGGTCACCGGCGGAGACACCGAGCTGGGGCGCACGGTAGCCGAGGGCTTCCGCGACGACGGTCACAAGGTGACCCTGGTGGGCGCGAACCGCAGCGATCTGGAGATCGCCGCCAAGGAACTGGACGTGGACGCTGTTGTCTGCGACACCACCGACCCGGCCAGCCTGGCCGAGGCTCAGGGGTTGTTCCCCCACCAGCTCGACACCATCGTCAACGTGCCGGCGCCGGCCTGGGATGCCGGCGACCCACGCGCCTACTCGATGTCAGACACCGCCAAGGCGTGGCGCAACGCCCTCGATGCGACGGTGCTGTCGGTCGTCCTGACCGTGCAGGCCGTCGGCGATCACCTCCGTTCCGGTGGCTCCGTCATCAGCGTGGTGACCGAAAACCCGCCCGCCGGCAGCGTCGAGGCCGCCGTCAAAGCGGCGCTTTCGAATTGGGTCGCCGGGCAGGCAAGCGCTTTCGGAACTCGCGGAATCACCGTCAACGCCGTCGCCAGTGGGCGCGGCGTCCAGGTCGGTTACGACGGCCTTTCGCGCACGCCACCCCCGGTCGCGGCGGAGGTCGCCCGCGTGGCGCGGTTCCTGACCACCCCGGCGGCCCGCCACATCACAGGTCAGACGCTGCACGTCAGCCACGGCGCGCTGGCCCACTTCGGCTGAGCCGCTTTTTATCCCGATTTGGTCTGGCTGGGGCACCGGCTCGGTCGCTACGGTAACTAGCGTGGCTATTCGACTCGGTCTGCAGATTCCCAACTTCTCCTACGGCACCGGGGTGGCGGAACTCTTCCCCACCGTCATCGCTCAGGCACGCGAGGCCGAATCGGCCGGATTCGACTCGGTCTTCGTCATGGACCACTTCTACCAACTGCCCATGCTGGGCGACCCCGACCAGCCGATGCTGGAGGCCTACACCGCGCTGGGCGCGCTGGCCACCGCCACCGAACGCGTGCAGCTGGGCACCCTGGTGACGGGCAACACCTACCGCAACCCCACGCTGCTGGCCAAAATCATCACCACGCTCGACGTGGTGAGCCAGGGCCGGGCGATCCTGGGCATCGGCGCCGGCTGGTTCCAACTCGAGCACGATCAGCTGGGATTCGAGTTCGGCACCTTCACCGACAGGTTCAACCGGCTCGACGAGGCGCTGCAGATCATCCTGCCGATGATCAAGGGTGAGCGACCGACCTTCTCCGGCACGTGGTACCGCGCCAACGAGGCGATGGCCAATCCCCGCTTCCGCGACCACATTCCGTTGATGATCGGCGGCAGCGGCGAGAAGAAGACGATCCCCCTCGCCGCGCGCCACTTCGACCACCTCAACGTGATCGCCGGTTTCGACGAGCTGCCGGCCAAGCTCAAGGTGGTGCGGCAGCGATGCGAGGAGATCGGCCGCGATCCGGCCACGCTGGAAACCAGCACGCTGACCACGGTGGTCATCGACGAGAACTTCAAGCCCGACCAGGTCCCCGCCGAAATGACCCAGCGGATGGTGGTCGGGAGCGCCGATTCGGTCGCCGACCAGATCAAGACCAAGGTCTTGGACGCCGGAATCGACGGGGTGATCATCAACCTGCCCTTCTACACGCCCGGCATCGTCACGGCGGCCGGCGACGCGCTGCGCTCCGTCGTCGGCCTCTAACCAGCGCACACACGCCGGGCATGACGAGCATCACGTTCGGTGACCAGGCGCGATGCCGCGATGTGGTTGATTACACATGCTTATTACCTGGGTTTGGGGGGTATGGGCTTACTAGCGTGGTGGCTAACTGAATTCGCCCGCCCAGAAGCCCCGTCAGGAGCAGACGTACACATGAGCCCCCACCCAGAAATCACAGCTGGACCGGAGCGCCGCCCCCAAGTCGTCATCATCGGGTCGGGATTCGGCGGGCTCAATGCGGCAAAGAAGCTCAGGCACGCCGACGTCGACATCAAGCTGATCGCCCGCACCACCCACCACCTGTTCCAGCCGTTGCTGTACCAGGTGGCCACCGGGATCATCTCGGAGGGCGAGATCGCCCCCCTCACCCGGGTCGTGCTGCGCAAGCAGCGCAACGTCCAGGTGCTGCTGGGCAACGTCGCCCACATCAACCTGGCCGACCAGACCGTGGTGTCGGAGTTGCTCGGCCACACCTACGAAACCCGCTACGACAGCCTGATCGTGGCCGCCGGGGCCGGCCAGTCGTACTTCGGCAACGACCACTTCGCCGAATTCGCACCGGGCATGAAGTCGATCGACGACGCGCTGGAGCTGCGGGGCCGGATCTTGAGCGCCTTCGAGCAGGCCGAGCGGTCGGGCGATCCGGAGCGACGCAAGAAGCTCCTGACGTTCACCGTGGTCGGCGCCGGCCCCACCGGTGTCGAAATGGCCGGGCAGATCGCCGAATTGGCCGAGCACACCTTGAAGGGCGCCTTCCGGCACATCGACTCCACCAAGGCGCGGGTGATCCTGCTCGACGCCGCACCGGCCGTGCTGCCGCCGATGGGCGAAAAGCTCGGTCAGCGCGCGGCCGACCGGCTGGAGAAGATGGGCGTGGAGATCCAGCTGGGCGCGATGGTCACCGACGTCGACCGCAACGGCATCACGGTCAAGGACTCCGACGGCACCGTGCGGCGCATCGAGTCCGCCTGCAAGGTCTGGTCCGCGGGGGTCCAGGCCAGCGGGCTGGGCCGCGACCTTGCCGAGCAGTCCTCGGTGGAACTCGACCGGGCCGGGCGGGTCAAGGTGTTGCCCGACCTGTCCGTCCCCGGGCATCCGAACGTGTTCGTCATCGGTGACATGGCCGCCGTCGAGGGCGTGCCCGGCGTGGCGCAGGGCGCCATCCAGGGCGCCAAGTACGTCGCCACCACGATCAAGGCCGAACTCGGCGGGGCCGACCCGGCGGCGCGTGAGCCCTTCCAGTACTTCGACAAGGGCTCCATGGCCACGGTGTCGCGGTTTTCCGCGGTGGCCAAGATCGGCCCGCTGGAGTTCAGCGGCTTCATCGCCTGGCTGATGTGGCTGGTGCTGCACCTGGTGTACCTGATCGGCTTCAAGACCAAGATCACGACGCTGCTGTCGTGGACGGTGACCTTCCTGAGCACCCGGCGCGGCCAGCTGACCATCACCGACCAGCAGGCCTTCGCGCGAACCCGGCTCGAACAGCTGGCCGAGCTGGCCGCCGAGGCCCGCGGCTCGGCGGGAGCCACCCGGGTCGCGAGCTAACCGGCCAGCCGGTCCGCCTGCCACGTGCTCAGCGTCCCCCCGCCGGCCAGCGTCAACACGGTCGACCCGGCGTCGATGGCGGCGTCCGGGAAATCCCCGAAAGCCTCGGCGGGATAGCGCAATTCGTTGATGGCGGCGCGGGGCGCCGAAAGGGCGTCGTCGGCCAGCGATCCGGCGCCCAGTTCCACCCGGTGGCGCAGCAGCGGACGATCGTTCACATCGGCGTGCAGCGCCCCCGACCAAAAGCCTTCGCGCTCACCGGATCTGCCGACCTGCACCCGCTCGCGAAACCGGATGCGCCCCTCGTCGCGCAGGCACACGGTCACGCTGGAAAGATGCCGTGCGGCGCCGGCGATCACGGTGGGTTCGAGATCGACGTCGAGGCTGCCGAGCGCCTCGACGTGCCAGCGGGAGTGCGACGTCAGCGCGGTCGCCCCGGGCCACGCCACGGTGGCCGCCGCGCTGCGCACCCTCAGCCGGGCACCCCGTTCGACGACGACGCGGATGTCGATGCTGTCGCCGCCCACCGGAGTGGCGGCCGCCGACACCAGGTGCACGGTGTCGGGCGCGGTGCAACGCCCCTGGATGCCGCCGCCCCGACATTCGATGCGGGGCAACCGGTTATCGGACGCGACCAGCAGAACCTCGGAATGCATCAGGGCGAAGCGGCCAGTTGCGCACGAACCCAGGCCAGCACCTCGCCGGCCGCCGGGTCCGCGGTCAACGACTGCATTATCGTGGGCCGGCCCTCGCGCACCGAGCGCGCGTCGCGGGCCATCACCTCCAGGTCGGCGCCCACCAGCGGTGCCAGGTCAATCTTGTTGATCACCAACAGATCCGAGTGGATCACCCCCGGTCCGCCCTTGCGCGGTACCTTGTCGCCGCCCGCCACGTCGACGACGAAGATCTGCGCGTCCACCAGACCCGACGAGAAGGTGGCCGTCAGGTTGTCGCCGCCGGACTCGACCAGTATCAGGTCCAGCGCGTCGTGGGCGGCGATCAGGTCGTCGATCGCGTCCAGGTTCGCGGTGATGTCGTCGCGGATCGCGGTGTGCGGGCACCCCCCCGTCTGCACGGCGGTGATCCGGTCATCCGGCAGCACCGCGTTTTTGCGCAGGAAGTCCGCGTCCTCGGTGGTATAGATGTCGTTGGTCAGCACCGCCAGCGACAGCTCGCCACGCAACTGGCGGCACAGCGCGGCGACCAGCGCGGTCTTGCCGGACCCGACCGGGCCCCCGACGCCGATGCGCAGCGGCTCCCCCGCCTGCCGGACGCGCTTCGGCCGATCGGCGTGGGCGTGCGGATGGCTGTGCAGATGTGTTGGCATTTCGGGCCTTTCACGAGACAACTTTCACGAGACAAATAGCGGACGTTCGCGTTCGGCGTGGCGCTGCGCCAGCGTGTCGAGCAAGGGATCGGACAGGTCGGCCAGCCCCGAGTTCGCCTCGGCCGCGGTGCGCTCGCACAGTCCGGACAGCCCGAAGGTGACGGCGGCGACGGCGGCGGGGTCCAGCGCCAGCAGCCGCTGGGCGGCGGTGGCCGACCCCGTCATCGTCGTGTACACGAGGTGCAGCGCGGTGTGCTCGGGCAGCAGGCCGCTCAACGCTCCCACGCGCCCGGCGGCCACCGCGAGATGCGGTCGCGGGCCCAGGTCGTCCCATGCGCCGTCCGGCCAGACCCGGCGCGCCAGTCGCGCCAGCCCCCGGCCCTGCCCCCGCGACGCGTGCCGCGCCGCGGGGGCCGGAGTGCGCGCGTCGGTCTCGCGGTCGGCGTCGTCGACGGAGATATCGCCCCGATGCACCGCGGCCGCCACCGACGCCGTGACCAACCCGTGCGTGCGAATCCTTCGCACCAGGAACGCTTCCAGCGTCGCCGGGTCGGTCACCATGCCGCACGTGACGGCCTCCTCGACGCCACCGGAGTGCACGTGCGCGCCGGTGGGCAGTCGCGAGTCGGCCAGCGCGAGCAGCGTGATCAATGGCGGCTGGACCATTAGAACAGGAAATACCGTTGCGCCATGGGAAGTTCGGCCGCCGGTTGCTCGTGCCAGACCTCCCCGTCGATGCGCACGGTGAAGGTGTCGGGATCGATCTCGATGGTCGGCATGGCGTCGTTGAGCGGCAGGTCGGCCTTGCCGACCGAGCGGACATTCCCGACGGGCACCAATCTCCGGTTCACGGCGAGCCTTTCGGCCAGGCCCGCCTCGATGGCCTGCGGCGCGACGAAGTGCACCGACGTGGCGGCCGACGTCGCCGGGGCGGCGCCGAACATGGGGCGCGGGAGCACCGGTTGGGGAGTCGGGATCGAGGCGTTCGCGTCGCCCATCGCCGCCCAGGCGATCACGCCGCCCTTGAGCACCGCGTGCGGGCGGACCCCGAAGAACGCCGGCTCCCACAGCACCAGATCGGCGAGCTTTCCCACTTCCACCGAGCCGATCTCGTGATCGAGGCCATGCGTGATGGCCGGGCAGATGGTGTATTTCGCGACGTAGCGCCGCACCCGGTTGTTGTCGGCCCCGTGCGGGCCGGACCCATCGCCGGGTAGCGCGCCGCGGCGGCGCTTCATCACGTGCGCGGTCTGCCAGGTGCGGATCACCACCTCGCCGACGCGGCCCATCGCCTGTGAGTCGCTGCCGATCATCGAGATCGCGCCCATGTCGTGCAGCAGGTCCTCGGCCGCCATGGTCGACGGGCGGATCCGGCTTTCGGCGAACGCCAAGTCTTCGGGCACAGCGGGATTGAGGTGATGGCACACCATCAGCATGTCCAGATGCTCGTCGAGCGTGTTCACCGTGTGCGGGCGCGTCGGGTTGGTGGAACTGGGCAGCACGTTCGGTTCGGCCGCGACCCTCATGATGTCGGGGGCGTGGCCGCCGCCGGCGCCCTCGGTGTGATAGGTGTGGATCGAGCGGCCCGCGATGGCGCCGAGGGTGTCTTCGACGAACCCCGTCTCGTTGAGGGTGTCGGTGTGCAGCGCCACCTGCACGCCCGCGGCGTCGCAGACCGTCAGGCAGGCATCGATCGCCGCGGGGGTCGACCCCCAGTCCTCGTGCAGCTTGAAACCCGAAGCCCCGCCCCGTAACTGCTCCCACAACGCGTCGGCGCTGACGGTGTTTCCCTTGCCGAGCAACGCGAAGTTCACCGGCCAGGAATCCAACGACTCCAGCATCCGGGCCAGGTGCCAGGCGCCGGGCGTCACGGTGGTGGCCTTGGTGCCCTCGGCGGGCCCGGTGCCGCCGCCGATGATGGTGGTGACGCCGGATCCGAGCGCCTCGGGCATGAGCTGCGGGCAGATCAGGTGCACGTGACAATCGATGGCGCCCGCGGTGACGATGCGGCCGTTGCCGCCGATGACTTCGGTGGACGGCCCGACCACCAGGTCGGGATGCACCCCCGACATGATGTCGGGATTGCCGGCCTTACCGATCGCGACGATGCGGCCGTCGCGAATCCCGATGTCGGCCTTGATGATTCCCCAGTGGTCGATGATCACGGCACCGGTAATGACGGTGTCCGGCGCGTTCTCGGCCCGGGTGGCGCGGCCCTGGCCCATCGACTCGCGCAGCACCTTGCCGCCCCCGAACACCGCCTCGTCGCCGGCCAAACCCGGTCCCCCGCTGCGATCTTCGGTGATCTCCACGAACAGGTCGGTGTCGGCCAGCCTGATCCGGTCACCGGTGGTCGGGCCGAAAAGCTGGGCGTAGCGCTCCCTGGACAGCCGGGTCATCGGGAGTCGAGCCGTCCGGGCGGGTTCAACGTCAGCCCGTGCACCTCGCGCCGCCCCCGCAGCGGGACCAACCGGACGGTCTGGGCCACACCGGGTTCGAAGCGGACCGCGGTGGCCGCCGGGATGTCGAGGCGGTAGCCGTGGGCCGCCGCGCGGTCGAACGCCAGCGCCGCGTTGGCCTGCGGCAGGTGGACGTGGCTGCCGACCTGCACCGGGCGGTCCCCGGTGTTGACGATCCGCATCTCGATGCGCTGCGCGCCCGCGTTGATCTCGATATCGCCGGTGCCGTAAAGGATTTCGCCGGGAATCATGCGATCGGGTGGTGGACGGTGACCAACTTGGTGCCGTCTGGGAACGTCGCCTCCACCTGCACGTCGTCGAGCATCTCGGGCACTCCCTCCATCACGTCGTCGCGGCCCAGCACGTCACGACCGCTGGCCATGAGCTCCGCGACGCTGCGGCCATCCCGTGCGCCTTCGAGGATGTGGTCGGTGAGGATGGCGACGGCTTCGGGATGGTTCAGCCGCAAGCCGCGTGCCCGACGTCGGCGGGCCAGCTCGGCGGCGTAGGACAGCAGCAGTCGATCTTGTTCGTGCGGCGTGAGAAGCATGGCCTCCGATCCTGCCATTCCGTGACGCGGCCGACACCTCGACTCAGGCCCGGCGGAAAGCCGGCGCTGCCCGCCGGCTCACCGCGACGAGATCGCGTCGGCGTGGGGCGCGTCGCTGTTGGCGTAGGCCCGGGTGAACACCATGTAGAGGAGGCCGAAGCCGATGATCAGGCCCGACATCATGAGGACGACCCAGTTGTCGTACCAGGGGGCATCGGGCGTCCGCGGCCAGCAGACGTTGACGATGGCCGCGACGCCGTAGACGAGGGCCCCGATGTTGACGGGCATTCCCCAGCGGCCCAGCCGGTATTTGCCCGACGGCTTCCAGCCCTTGATCCTGGCCCGCAGCGCGGCCAGCACCACCATCTGGAACCCGAGGTAGACCCCGACCGTGCCGAAGCTGACCAGCTTGTTGAGCGGGTGCTCGGACAGCAGCGAACCGACGATCAGCGCCGCCGGGATGATGACGGCGGCCAGCAGCGAGTACGGCGGCACGTGCCTCTTGTGGTCGAAGTGCGCCAGCAGCCGGGAGCCGGCGATCATGCCGTCGCGTCCATAGGAGAAGATCAGCCGGCTGGCCGCGGCCTGCAGGCTCAGCGCGCACGACACGAACGAGATCAGCACGATGCCGAGCACGATCCTCGAGCCGAAGTCACCGAACGCGCTTTTCAGGACGGTGTCGATCGGGTTGGTGTCCTCGCCGCGGATCACCGCGCCGAAGTCGGTCACCGACAGGATGAGGCTCAGGCAGACGAACGTCGAGGCGGCCCCGCCGACGTAGATCGTGCGCCGCATCGCCTTGGGGATCTGAATGCCGGGGTTGCGGACCTCCTCGGCGACGTCGCCGCACGCCTCGAACCCGAAGAACTGGTAGAGGCCGATGAGGCCGGCGGCCAGGAAGGCGCCCAGGAAGCTGCCGTGGCCCTCGGCGCCGAAGCTGTGGAACAGCACACCGAGACCGTGGTGCCGGTGCGCGACGAGCAGCCACACCCCGACCACCAGCGCGCCGATGAGCTCGGCGGAGAAACCGAAGATGGCGAAGTAGCCCAGGATTTTGGTCCCGGTCAGGTTGATGAGGGTGGCCACCACCAACACGGCCAGCCCGCAACAGACCTTGGCCGGCACGGTGGGCGCGAAGCCGAACATGGCGGCCACGTACGGGCCCGCGCCGAAGGCGGCGTCCGCGATGAGCGCCAACAGGCAGAACATGTAGACCCACCCGGTCATCCATGCCCATTTGCGTCCCCACAGCCGTCGCGCCCAGGGATAGACGCCACCGGCCACCGGGAATTGCGCGACCACCTCGCTGAAGACCAGCGCCACCAGCATCTGCCCGGCGCCGACGATCAGCAGGCTCCAGATCATCGGCGGACCGGCGGTGGCCAACGCGAACGCGAACACCGTGTAGATGCCGACCACGGGCGACAGGTAGGTGAAGCCCAGCGAGAAGTTCGCCCACGGGCTCATGTCGCGCCGGAACTCCGAGGAGAACCCCAGCGCCTTCAGCTGGGCGAGATCCTCATCGTGCGCGGCGCCGGGCGCCAAGCCGGCGGCGGCATCCGCCGGGCGCCGAGCGTGGTCCGCGCCATTGTGCGCGGCACCGGAGGTCACCTCGACCGCCGAATCGCCCTCCAGGCCCTTCTCAGACCCGGCGAACTTTGTGAAAAACAATTGAACCGACCCCAATCATCGAAACCGGGTGTGCTACCACGGTTTTCATCACTAGGACATTGATGAGCGACAAGGTGTGCTACTTCTGCGCCGCCTCCTTAATCAATGTCGCGGCCGTGCGTTTGAGCACATCGCGCTGCCTGGTCACGTCGGCGATCGCTTTGCGCAGCTGGTTGAGTTCGTCCCTTTCGGCCACCGCGCCGTCGGCGCTCGCGCCCGGTGCGACCCAGCGGGCCGCGGCGTCGTCGTCCATGCCCGGCTCCCCGGCCAGCGCCGGGATCACCTTGTGGCGCGCGCCGGCTCGCAGACGACCCTGGTCGCCCCGCGGCGCGTTGACGACGCTGGCCACCGGCCCCATCGGGGGCATGCCGTAGAAGCCGCCCGGCCCGGCCTGCGCCGCACCGTCCAGCCCGGCGGCCGGCAACGCGGTGGCGGCCAGCCGGATCGCCGGCGAGGTGCCCCACGTCTGCGGCACCGACAGCGTGCCGACCGACGCGGCGCGGCCCAGACCCGCCGACATCCCGGCGCCGCCCAGGCCCGCCGCGGGAGTGGGCGAACCCACCAGGGCCGGGGAGCCCAGCCCCGCCGCCAGGCCGTCGCCGACTCCCGGAGAGACGGTCGACGCCGCGGTCACCGGCGCCGAAAGCGCACTGACCACCGGATTCCAGAACGCGGCTATCGGCGGCGCGATGGTCAAACACAGCCCGGAGGCATCGAAGTTCAGGCCCTCGGAGAGGATTTCGTACCCCTCGAGCAAGGTGCTGAATTGGTTGAACGTCTGGATCGGATAGCTGTTCAGCAGGTCCAGGATCGGATTCGATCCGGACACCGATCCCGCCGAAAGACCCTGCAGCAGGTTGGGCACGCTCGAGAGCGCCGATTGGGTGCTTGAGCCGGTCGCGGTCGTGGCGGCCGCGGCGCCTTGGGTGGTGGTGCCGGCCGGGTCGGTGGTTTGTGGTGGGGAGGTGAACGCGGTCAATGTTGTCGCGGTGGCCGAGGCCGCGGCGTAGCTGTACATGGCGGCGGCGTCTTGGGCCCACATTTCGGCGTACTGGGCCTCGGTGGCGGCGATCGCCGGGGTGTTCTGGCCCAGGATGTTGGTGGCCACCAACGACGCCAGCAGCGCCCGGTTGACCTCGATCTCCGCCGGGGGCACCGTGGCCGCAAACGCCGCCTCATAGGCCGCGACGGCCGACCCCAGCTGGCTGGCGGTCTGGCCCGCCTGTGCCGCGGTGGCGTTCATCCACGACACGTACGGAACCGCGGCGGCCGCCATCGCCCCCGACGACGGACCCACCCACGGCCCGCTCGTCAACGCGGAAAGCGTCGCCCGATACGAGGTCGCGGCCGAACCCAACTCCGCGGCCAACCTGCTCCAGGACGCGGCCGCCATCACCAGCGGGCCCGACCCCGCGCCCGCATACATCCGGGCGGAGTTGACCTCCGGCGGCAACCCCGCGAAATCCAGGCCGCCGATCACAGCATCGCCTCCTTGATCAGGCGGGCCGCCGCGTCTCGCTCCGTCGCCACCTCCGCGATCTCCTTGCGCAGCTTGTCGAGTTCCTCGCGTTCGCGTTCGCTCAACGCGCTGGCGACGTGCTGGCGAGTCCGCTGCGGCTGCGCCGGCACGACGGGGATGTTCTCGTCGGCGCCCGCTTCGCCGGGCAGCGTCGGGACGACTTTGTGACCAGCGCCGGATCGGGCGCGGGTCTGTTCGCCCCTGGGCGCGTTGACCAGGCTGCCCACCGGCGGAATGCCGCCGAAGAAGCCGCCGGGCCCGGCCGCCCCGGCCTGCGGCAAGCCGTCCGAGGCGGCGCTCGCCAGTGGCGATGCGCTGGCGGCAAGCCGGATCGCCGGGGAGGCCCACGACTGCGGCACCGACAGCTCGCCGACGGTGGCCGCCTCGCCCAGGCCCGCCGAGACCCCGGCGTTGCCCAGGCCCGCCGAGACCGACCCACCCGCCCCCGAGTCGTACGCCCCCACCAGGGCTCCCAGCCCGGCGTCGGGTGCCACGTCGACGGCCGTGGCCGCCATCGCCCCCGGCACCAAGAGCCCGTATAGGCCGCCCATGAAGGGGGTGATGCCGGACGCGGTGAACAAGAACCCGCTGATGACCAGCGCGAGGTTCCCGACGTTCATGGTGAACGTGTTGAGGGCGTTGCCCGTGTCGGTGCCAAGCAGGTTTTCCAGCCACGTGATCGGGTTGACCGACGCCGCCGACGAGAGACTTTGCAGGGCGCTGGGCACGTTCGCGAGCGCCGATTGCGCGCTCGAGCCGGTCGCGGCGGCGGTGGCCTGGGTGACCGCGGCGCCTTGGGTGGTGGTGCCGGCCGGGTCGGTGGTTTGTGGTGGGGAGGTGAACGCCGTCAATGTTGTCGCGGCGGCCGAGGCCGCGGCGTAGCTGTACATGGCGGCGGCGTCTTGGGCCCACATCTCGGCGTACTGTGCCTCGGTGGCCGCGATCGCCGGGGTGTTCTGGCCCAGGATGTTGGTGGCCACCAACGACGCCAGCAGCGCCCGATTGACCTCGATCTCCGGCGGCGGCACGGTGGCCATGAACGCGGCTTCGTAGGCCGCCACCGCCGATTTGAGCTGACCGGCGGTCTGCTCGGCCCCGGTGGCCGTGGCGCCCATCCACGACAGGTACGGCGCGACCGCGGCGGCCATCGTGATGGACGACGGACCCACCCACGGCCCGGCCGTGAGCTCGGACACCGCCGTCCGATACGAGCCCGCCGCGAAATTCAGCTCCGCGGCCAGCCCGTCCCAGGCCGCGGCCGCCGACACCAGCGGGCCCGACCCCGCGCCCGCATACATCCGGCCGGAGTTGACCTCTGGAGGCAACACCCCAAAATCCACCGCTAAGCCCCCTAAAAAGCTGACGCTTGGCGCTCGGTTTTGAACGCATGGACGAACGGCACCCTGGCTGTCCACGCCGCGGTATCGAGGTGGACATCGCCCGATCGACGCCGATGTGGAAGCACGGACACCAACAGTGACGCACGTCTCTGTAACCATCCTGGCTAACTGCTGGGAATTAGCTGGGAAATCCCATTCTCACGCCCGCCCTAGGCGCGTTCCGCTCGCCGAAACCGCGTTACGGCGACGGGCGTCCGCCGCCGGTTGCCACCGGCCAAAGCGGCGCCGCGCCCGCACGCGCAAGCCCTTGAACGCGCCTCCCGGCATCGGCCGTCCTGGGCGCGAAAGCCCCTATTTCACAACGGATTATCCTCATCCGAAGGGCGCCCGGCCGGGGCGACCGCGCCGACCGGAATGCCGTCGGCGCGGATCGCAAAAGCTCCGGTGGTCGTCCCTGCCGTCGGTGGTGCCGGCGGTGGGTGACGAGGCCCGTGAATCGGGCGCCGCGCGCATCGCCGCGCCTGGCCGCCGCTACCCCAATCACGTTTGCTACAAACCACATGGGCAAGCGTAATTGGCAATCCAGCCGGATTGCCTCACTGTGCCGGTGCAACGGAGCCTAGCCGCTTCGGAAGCCCGTCGACGCGGAAATGCTTGGTGGTGAACGCATCTCGGCGCGAATCCGCCTTGCGCGCGGGGTGCTCACGGCCCGATTCGGCGAAACTGACCTAGTCGTTGAACGGCCCCCATGCGTGTCGCTTGAGGCTCGCCGGCTTCTTGCCGAGCTTTCCGGCCCGCACCATCACGGCCAGGCTGTCCAGGATGACCCGGCTGCTCATCAGGGCGGTCTGCTCGGCCCAGTCGTAGGGCGGGGAGCACTCCACCACCTCGATGCCGTTCAGCCCGGGTTCGGAGATCAGCCGAATGAGGTTGAGCGCTTCGCGCGGCAGCAGCCCGCCGGGTTCGGGCCACCCGGTGCCGGGCACGAATCCGGCGTCGATCACGTCGATGTCGAAGGACAGGTACACCGCCTTGGCGTCCTTCCACGCCGTTTCGAGCGCGATCTCCGCGACCTTTTCGATCCCGACGCGTTCGACGTCGCCGACGGTGATCACGGTGCTACCGCGCTCCCGGCCGACCTTGACGCCCGCGCGCGGCGCCTGCCATCCGCCGATACCGATCTGCACCAGGTTGGTGGCCGGCGCGTTCTTGATGTTGGTGGCGTGGAACCACGGCGTGGTGTGCATCCGCTCGTCGAGGTCGGTTTCCTGGGTGTCGACGTGGCGGTCGAAGTGGATGATGCCCACGTTGCCGTCCATGTGCGGGGCGAGGCCGCGCACGGTCGGGAACCCGATGGAGTGGTCGCCGCCGAGGATCACCGGGAACACGCCCTGCGAGACCACATGCGACATGGCCGTGCTGATCTGGTCGAACGACTTCTCGATGTTGGCGGGAATGGTGACCACGTCGCCGATGTCGACGATGTTGAGCTGCTCCCGCAGGTCGACGCCCAGTTCGTAGCAGTAGGTGCCGAACAGATTGGTCGAGCGGCGGATGCCCATCGGGCCGAACCTGGTGCCCGGCCGGTAGGTGGTACCCGCGTCGAGCGGCGCCCCGAAGACCGCCACCTCGGCGTCGCCCACGTCGTGCACGTCTTCCAGGAACGGGCACTTCAGAAACGTCCCGCGCTCCCCGGCGAAGTGCGGCAGCTCTCCGCGGGAGAAGGTGGACAACGTGCGGTCGTTGATGGTGGGGGCCGCTTCCAGGCCGTGGGCGAGGCAGCGCTCGATCTCTTCGCGATGGCGGCGGGTGGGCAGGTCGGCCTCGGCCTGTTGTGCCCACGCGCCTTCCCGGTTGGGAATGTCGGCCTGCCCAGCGAACGGATTGATCATCGGTTTCCTCTCGTCGAGTACCAACTCACGGTGGAGGATGCCCCGACGACCAGGATCAAACGAAGGAGGAGTTCAAAGATCATTTTCGGTTGACCGGCGCGCTAAGCATCCGCGGTCACCGTCTTGTCGCTTTCCGGGTACGGCGAACTCGTCCGGGCGGCCCTTGCGGCGCGCCGCCCATCAAGGTACCGATTCGATCGGCGACCGCAACTCCCGTGGCGGGCGTGTCCGCCGCGGTGTCCGGCCCGGCCGGCGGCCGCGCCGTGCCTCGCGTGCGGAGGGATGGACCTGAGAAGTCCCGTTATTCCCTTGTGGGACGGGGGATTTAGCCACATCGACGCCGCGCAGCAATCGAGCCTTCGCAAAGGCTGATCGGCTACTGGGAACTTGCTGGGAGTTTTGGCCGATCGGGAATTTCGGTTCGAGCGGCCGGGCCCGTCATGCCTCGAGGTTTTGCAGCCGCACCTGACCCCGGGCCACGACCCGATCCTGGTCGTCGGTGATCGTGACCAGCCACAGCTGCTGACGCCGGCCGCGGTGAATCGGTTCGGCCTTGCCGAAGACCGTCCCGGAGGTGATGGAGCGCAGGGAAATCGGTGTTGTTGTTGACGCCCACCACGTTCCCGCCGCCGCCGTTCGCGTTGAGCCAGGTGTGGGCGGCCACGCTGGCCATGCTCTCGACCATCGAGCAGTAGACGCCGCCGTGTACGAGGCCCATCGGCTGCAACAGCTTGGGCGTGACCTCGAGCTGGGCGCGGGCGCCGTCGGGGCTGAGCGCGGTGAACCGCAGCCCCATCTCGTTGTCGAACGGCGCGGTGAAATTCGGCGGGATGATCGCTTCCGGCGACGGCACGTTCCTCTGTCTACACCATCGGCGGACCCCGGAATGTCGGAGGAGGACGGGCCGGCCCCGAAAACAGGCGAGCCCCGCGCACACCAGGGCGCGGGGCTCGCCGATCGAGTAGACCGGGGGTCACTGCAGCCCTCAGGACTCGCCGCGGTCGTTGACGCTCGATCGCCATCAGCATAGGCAAGGCTGCCCTAATTTTGCAAGGGTAGGCTCGCGGCTCAGGTGCTCGCATCGGTACGACGGCCAGTAGTAAGCCGGAGTACGCTGGTTTCAACCCTGATGGAGATGAACGAACTATGGCCAAGCTGACCCGGCTGGGGGATCTGGAACGCGCGGTGATGGACCACTTGTGGTCCACCCCGGAACCTCAAACCGTCCGCCAAGTCCACGAAGCGTTGTCGGCGCGGCGCGACCTCGCCTACACGACGATCATGACCGTCCTGCAGCGGTTGGCCAAGAAGAACCTGGTGTCCCAGATTCGCGACGACCGCGCCCACCGGTACGCGCCCGTGCATGGCCGCGACGAGCTTGTCGCCGGGCTGATGGTCGACGCGCTGGCCCAGGCCGAGGACTCCGGGGGCAGACAGGCCGCGCTGGTGCACTTCGTCGAGCGGGTCGGCGCCGACGAGGCCGAGGCGCTGCGGCGCGCGCTCGCCGAATTGGAAGCAAATCAACGCAATAACACGCCGTCGGCTGGCGCACCAGCGGAGGACTGAGGGAGACTAGCAGCGTGTCAGCGCTGGCCTTCGCCATCCTCGCGGTGCTGTTGGTCGGCCCCGTGCCGGCCCTCTTGGCACGAGCGGCGTGGCCGCTGCGCGCCCCCCGCGCCGCGATGGTGCTGTGGCAGGCCATCGCCCTTGCCGCGGTGCTGTCGGCGTTCAGCGCCGGCATCTCGATCGCCAGCAGGCTGCTCGTGCCCGGCCCCGACGGGCGGCCCACGGCCAGCGTCGTCGGCGCCGCCGACCGGCTCGGCTGGCCGCTGTGGACGGCCTACATCGCCGTCTTCACGCTGACCGTGCTGGTCGGCGCCCGGTTGATGGTCGCGGTTGCGCGGGTGGTCGTCGCCAATCGGCGTCGACGGGCCCACCACCGCATGGTCGTCGACCTCGTCGGGCTCGAACACGACGCGGCCGTCGCCCAGCCGTGCGCGTGGACGCGCGACCTTCGCGTCCTGGGCGTTCCGCAACCGCTCGCCTACTGCCTGCCCGGCGTGCGCAGCCGGGTCGTGGTCAGCGAGGGAACGCTGACCACGCTGACCGGTGAGGAAGTCGCGGCGATCCTCACCCACGAGCGGGCCCACCTGCGGGCCCGGCACGACCTGGTGCTGGAAGCGTTCACCGCGGTGCACGCCGCCTTCCCGCGCCTCGTCCGCAGCGCCAATGCGCTGCGCGCGGTGCAACTGCTCGTCGAGCTTTTGGCCGACGACGTCGCGGTGCGCGCCACCGGCCGCACCCCCCTGGCCCGCGCGCTGGTGGCCTGCGCGTCCGGGCGGGCGCCCTCGGGCGCGCTGGCCGTCGGCGGCACGAGCACGGTGTTGCGGGTGCGGCGGCTGTCCGGGCGCGGCAACAGCCTGACGCTGTCGGTGGCCGCCTACCTGGGCGCGGCCGCCGTCCTGGTGGTGCCCACCATCGCGCTGGCCGTACCCTGGCTCACCGAGCTGCGGCGGCTGTTCAACCTCTAACCCACCGGAGAGCCATCACTAACCCACCGGAGAGCCATCACCCGAGGGCAGATACGTGTTCGCCGTGCCAGGGCTTTAGCCGAAGTTCTCCAACCCGAGAGGCCAAGACATGAGTTCGTCGGATACCACCCCGAATTCCACGAGCGGCACCGCGCAGATCGGCGTGACCGGGCTGGCCGTCATGGGTTCGAACATCGCCCGCAATTTCGCCCGCCACGGCTACACCGTGGCGCTGCACAACCGGTCGATCGCCAAGACCGACGCGCTGCTCTCCGAGCACGGCGACGACGGTAACTTCGTCCGCTCGGAGACCATCGCGGAATTCCTGGACGCGCTGGAGAAGCCGCGGCGCGTGCTGATCATGGTCAAGGCCGGGGACCCCACCGACGCCGTCATCAACGAGCTCGCCGACGCCATGGAGGACGGCGACATCATCATCGACGGCGGCAACGCCCTCTACACCGACACCATCCGCCGGGAAAAGGCGATGCGCGAGCGGGGCCTGCACTTCGTCGGCGCCGGCATCTCCGGCGGCGAGGAGGGCGCGCTGAACGGGCCGTCGATCATGCCCGGCGGCCCGGCCGAGTCCTACAAGTCGCTGGGCCCGCTGCTCGAGGAGATCTCCGCGCACGTCGACGGCGTGCCCTGCTGCACCCACATCGGCCCCGACGGCGCCGGCCACTTCGTCAAGATGGTGCACAACGGCATCGAGTACTCCGACATGCAGCTGATCGGCGAGGCCTACCAGCTGCTGCGCGACGGGCTCGGCAAGACGGCCGACGAGATCGCCGACGTGTTCGACGAGTGGAACAAGGGCGACCTGGACAGCTTCCTGGTCGAGATCACCGCGCAGGTGCTGCGCCAAAAAGACGCCCGGACCGGCAAGCCGCTCGTCGACCTCATCCTCGACGAGGCCGAGCAGAAGGGCACCGGCCGCTGGACGGTGAAGTCGGCGCTGGACCTCGGGGTGCCGGTGACCGGCATCGCCGAGGCGGTGTTCGCCCGCGCGCTGTCGGGTTCGGTGGCCCAGCGCAGGGCGACCACCGGGCTGGCCTCCGGTGACCTGGGTGAAAAACCTACCGACGCAAAGCAATTCACCGAGGACGTCCGGCAGGCGCTGTACGCGTCGAAGATCATCGCCTACGCGCAGGGGTTCAACCAGATCCAGGCCGGCAGCGCCGAATACGACTGGGGCATCACCCCGGGCGACCTGGCCACCATCTGGCGCGGCGGCTGCATCATCCGGGCGAAGTTCCTCAACCGCATCAAGGACGCCTTCGACGAAGACCCCGACCTGCCGACGCTGATCGTCGCCCCGTACTTCCGCAGCGCCATCGAGGCCGCGATCGACGGCTGGCGCCGCGTCGTGGTGACCGCCACCCGGCTGGGCATCCCGATCCCGGGATTCTCCTCGGCGCTGTCCTACTACGACGCGCTGCGCACCGAGCGGCTGCCCGCGGCGCTCACCCAGGGGCTGCGCGACTTCTTCGGCGCGCACACGTACGGCCGCATCGACGACGACCCGGACAAGCGCTTCCACACGCTGTGGAGCGCGGACCGCAGCGAAGTGCCGGTGTAGTAAGGGGGCAAGTCGGCTGTCATGAGGTTTTTGGATGGGCATCGGCCCGGGTACGACCTGACGTACAACGACGTGTTCATCGTGCCCAACCGGTCGGAGGTCGCGTCGCGCTTCGACGTCGACCTGTCCACCGCGGACGGCTCCGGCACCACCATTCCGGTCGTGGTCGCGAACATGACCGCGGTGGCCGGGCGGCGGATGGCCGAGACGGTGGCGCGGCGGGGCGGCATCGTGATCCTGCCCCAGGACCTGCCGATCACGGCGGTGCGGCAGACCGTGGAGTTCGTCAAGAGCCGCGACCTGATTCTCGACACCCCGGTGGTGCTGGAGCCCGACGATTCGGTGTCCGACGCGATGGCGCTGATCCACAAGCGCGCGCACGGTGTCGCGGTGGTGGCGTTCGAGGGCCGCCCCATCGGTGTGGTCAGCGAAGCGTCGTGCCTGGGCGTGGACCGCTTCACCCGGGTGCGCGACGTCGCCGCCACCGACTTCGTCACCGCCCCGCTGGGCACCGACCCGCGCAAGGTCTTTGACCTGCTCGAGCACGCCGCGATCGGCGTCGCCGTGGTGACCAACGCCGACGGCACGCTGGCGGGGGTGCTCACCCGCACCGGGGCGATCCGCACCGGTCTCTACGACCCGGCCGTCGACGCCGCCGGGCGGCTGCGCGTCGGCGCGGCCGTCGGCATCAGCGGCGATGTGGGGGCCAAGGCCCGGTCTTTGGCCGAGGCCGGTGTCGACGTGCTCGTGATCGATACCGCGCACGGGCATCAGGTCAAGACGCTGGACGCGATCAAGGTGGTGGCGGAGGTGGTCTCCGAGCTGAATCTGGGCGTGCCGCTGGCGGCGGGCAACGTGGTGTCGGCGGAGGGCACCCGGGACCTGCTCGACGCCGGGGCGACCATCGTCAAGGTCGGCGTCGGGCCGGGCGCGATGTGCACCACCCGGATGATGACCGGGGTTGGCCGCCCGCAGTTCTCCGCCGTGGTCGAATGCGCTTCCGCGGCAAGGGAACTCGGGGGCCACGTGTGGGCCGACGGCGGCGTCCGGCATCCGCGGGACGTGGCGCTGGCGCTGGCCGCCGGGGCGTCGAACGTGATGATCGGGTCGTGGTTCGCCGGCACGTACGAGTCGCCCGGCGACCTGATGCGCGACCGTGAGGACCAGCCCTACAAGGAGAGCTATGGCATGGCGTCCAAGCGGGCGGTGGTCGCCCGCACCGGCACCGACACCGCGTTCGACCGCGCCCGCAAGGCGTTGTTCGAGGAGGGCATCTCGACGGCGCGAATGGGGCTGGATCCCGACCGCGGCGGGGTGGAGGACCTGATCGACCACATCACCGCCGGCCTGCGCAGCACCTGCACCTATGTCGGCGCCTCGACCCTGGCCGAGCTGCACGAGCGGGCCGTCGTCGGTGTGCAGTCGGCCGCCGGCTTCGCCGAGGGGCATCCGCTGCCCCTGGGCTGGTGACCCGCCGGTGCAGCAGGGTAGCCTAGCCTAACTATGTGGTGTTAGCGTACTGCGCCATGACCGCATCCCCCTCGATCGTCAGCTCGGCGCTGCTGAGCATCCTGCGCGACGACCTCAACGTCGACGTCACCCGGATTACCCGAGAGGCCAGGCTGGTCGACGACGTCGGGCTGGACTCCGTGGCGTTCGCGGTCGGAATGGTGGCGATCGAAGAGCGGCTCGGCGTCACCCTGTCCGAAGAGGAGCTCTTGACCTGCGACACGGTCGGCGACCTCGAAACCGCGATAGCCGCCAAGTACCGCGATGAGTGAGCTCGCGGCGGCGCTCACTCGCTCGATGCGGACCGCGACCGGCGACCTGATCCTCCTCGACCGCGAGGCCCTGGCGTGGCGCCGCCACCCGTGGCCCGAAGTGCAGGGGCTGGCCGAGAGCATCGCGGCCTGGCTCCTCGACCGCGGCCGGCCCGCCGCCGTCGGCCTGGTCGGCGAGCCGACGCTGGAGTTCGTCGCCGCGATCCAGGGCGCCTGGCTCGCCGGCGCGAGCGTGTCGATCCTGCCCGGGCCGGTGCGCGGCGCCGAAAGCCGGCGATGGGCCCACGCGACGCTGACCCGCTTCGCCGGGATCGGGGTGCGGACCGTCCTGTGCCAGGGCTCCTACCTCGACGAGCTGCGATCGGTCGATCCGCCCGGCGTGGCCGTCGACGACCTCGCCACCGCGGCGCACACCGGCCCGTCGCGGCTGGCCGCGCCCGTCGAAGCCGACGGCGCCGCCATCCTGCAGGGAACCGCGGGATCGACCGGCGTCCCCAAAACGGCCGTGCTGTCGCCGCGCGCCGTGCTGGCCAACCTGCGCGGGCTCAATCAGCGCCTGGCCGTGGACACGTCTGTCGACGTCGGGTGCTCGTGGCTGCCGCTCTACCACGACATGGGCCTGACCTTTCTGCTCGCCGGGGCGTTGACCGGGGCGCCGATGTGGCTGGCTCCCACCCCGGCGTTCACCGCGTCGCCGTTTCGCTGGTTGAGCTGGCTCTCGGAGAGCCGCGCGACGATCACCGTCGCGCCCAATTTCGCCTACAGCGTCATCGGTAAGTACGCCCGGCGCGTCTCCGGGGTGGACCTCGGCGGCCTGCGGGTTGCGCTCAACGGCGGGGAGCCGATCGACTGCGCCGGGTTCGAACGGTTCGCCGAAGCCATGGCCCCGTTCGGGTTCGACGCCGGGGCCGCCGCCCCGTCCTACGGGCTCGCCGAGGCGACGTGCGCCGTCACCGTGCCGGCGCCAGGCACCGGGCTCCGCTTCGACCACGTCACCGACCATGTCACCGACCGAGCCGGCGCGCATCGGCACGCCGTCCTGGGGCACCCGCTCCCCGGAACGGAAATCCGGATCTCGACGAGCGACGACGCGCGGTCCGAGGTCGGCGAGATCGAGATTCGCGGCGCGTCCATGATGGACGGCTACCTCGGCGGCCAACCCGTCGATCGCGGGGACTGGTTTCCGACCGGCGACCTCGGGTTCCTCGGGGAGGACGGCCTGGTGGTGTGCGGCCGGGCGAAGGAAGTGATCTCGATCGCGGGCCGAAACATCTTTCCGTCGGAGATCGAGCTGGTCGCGGCCCAAGTGCGGGGGGTGCGCGAGGGCGCCGTGGTCGCCCTGGGAACCGGCGACCGCTCCGCGCGCCCCGGCCTCGTCGTCGCCGCCGAATTCCGGGGACCGAACGAAAGGGACGCCCGCGCCGAGGTGATCGAGCGCGTCGCGTCCGTGTGCGGCGTCGTCCCGTCCGACGTCGTCTTCATGGCGCCGGGGTCGCTGCCCCGCACGTCGTCGGGCAAACTGCGCCGCCTGGAAGTGCGGCGCTCATTGGAGGCGGTGGACTGATGGACGACGGCTACCGCGCCCTTCTCCGCGCGGCTTTCGACGAACGGGTCACGGCATGGACGGCCGAAGCCGAAGCGCGGCAACGCTTTCCGCGCGAACTGATCGCACACCTGGGGGCGTCCGGCGTCTTCAGCGAGAAATGGTCGACGGGTCCCCACCCCGACGTCGGCAAGCTGATCGAACTCGCTTTCGCGCTGGGCCGGCTGGCCTCGGCCGGCATCGGTGTGGGCGTGAGCCTGCACGACTCGGCGATCGCCATCCTGCGCCGGTTCGGCAAGTCGGACTACCTGCGGGACATCTGCGAGCGGGCGATCCGCGGCGACGCGGTGCTGTGCATCGGGGCCTCGGAGGAATCCGGCGGCTCCGATCTGCAGATCGTCGAAACCGAGATGCGTTCCCGCGACGGCGGTTTCGATGTCCGGGGGATCAAGAAGTTCGTGTCCCTGTCCCCCATCGCCGACCACATCATCGTCGTGGCGCGCAGCGTCGACCACGACCCGGCCAGCAAGCACGGCAACGTCGCGCTGGTGGCCGTGCCGACCGCCCAGGTCAGCGTGCGGACGCCCTACCGCAAGGTCGGCGCCGGCCCGTTGGACACCGCCGCCGTCCATATCGACACCTGGGTACCCGCCGATGCGCTGGTCGCGCGGGCCGGCACCGGGCTGGCCGCGATCAGCTGGGGGCTGGCCCATGAGCGCATGTCGATCGCCGGGCAGGTCGCGGCGTCGTGCCAGCGCGCGATCGGGATCACCCTGGCCCGCATGATGACGCGGCGCCAGTTCGGCAACACGCTCTTCGAACACCAGGCGCTGCGGCTTCGGATCGCGGACCTGCAGGCCCGCGTCGACCTGCTGCGGCACGCGCTGTACGGGATCGCGGCCCAGGGGCGGCTGGATCTTCGCGCGGCGGCGGGCGTCAAGGTGACGGCGGCCCGGCTCGGCGAGGAAGTGATCTCGGAGTGCATGCACCTCTTCGGCGGGGCGGGCTACCTCGTCGACGAAACGCCGCTGGGCCAGTGGTGGCGCGACATGAAACTCGCCCGCGTCGGCGGCGGCACCGACGAGGTGCTGTGGGAGTTGGTGGCCGCCGGGATGACGCCCGATCACGACGGCTATGCGGCGGTGATGGGACGCTCGAACGCGTAGAGCGCCATGCGCCGGTTCGCCGTGTCGTGCTCGCCGAGGAACGTGCATCCGACGTACTCGCACAGCCGGCGGGCGGCGGCGTTGCGGTGATCGGGGTCGAACATGACCCGACGGCAGCGCGGCTCGATGGCAAAGACGCTGGCGACGATCCGCGGCGCCAGCAGCGGGCCGAAGCCCCGGTTGACCAACGGCGCGTCGGCGATCGCCGCGTGCAACCCCAGGTCGTAGGGGTCGGCGTCGTAATGATGAGAAATCAAATCCTTTGCGGCCCAATATAATTCAAGGTACGCGCGGTCCGTGCCCCGCATGCTTCCGATCAGGGGCAGCGAATAGGTTCCGTCGAGTTGCGCGCCCAGATGTTGCCGCCACCGCGACGGCGACCAGGCGTATTCCCAGGCCGCGGCGAGATGCGGGCGGTTCATCCATTCGGACACCAGCTCCGCGTCCGCGCGCTCGGCGACGCGCAGGCCGTACGGTGGGTCGAGCGAGGGGGTCGGTGGCCGGCCAAGACGCCGCGCCGCCCCGGACACGTCGAAGCGCTCACGCGGAAGGACCGGCGTCGGCGAATCGCGCATAGTGCGCAAAGCCTACCGAAGCCGTCGGAGTAAGGTTAGGCAACCCATATTGGGGCTGGGGGGGTCACGGCCGGCCACCTGTTCCCGCGGGCCGGGGATACCATAGGGCACCAAATACGGATGAGGGCACCGAATACGGAAGCGATCGTGTCCGCTCAGGTACCAGGCAGCGAAAGGATCGACGTGCCGCAGGCACCCGTGGAGGCCATCGGCTTCCGGGCGCAGCGGCGATCCGATGAGCCGCCCGATGCGGAGCCTCCCCCGGCGAGGCGGCCAGCGCGAATCGGCGACGCGGCGGCCTGACCCATGAACATCGCCGTCACCGTGGCCAGCGTCCTGGCCATCGCGCTGCTCATCTTCGGCAACGGGGTCTTCGTCGCCGCCGAGTTCTCGCTGACCGCCCTGGACCGCAGCATCGTGGAGGCCAACGCCCGCGGCGGTGCGCGCCGAGACCGCTTCATCCGGCGCGCCCAGCAACGGCTGTCGTTTCAGCTGTCGGGCGCCCAATTGGGAATCTCCACCACCACGCTGGCGACCGGCTACCTCACCGAGCCGATGGTGGCCGACCTGCCGCGTCCGGCGCTGGGCGCGATCGGAATACCGGACCGGCTGGCCGACGGGATCGTCACGTTCCTGGTGCTGGTGATCGTCACGTCGGTGTCGATGGTGTTCGGTGAGCTGGTCCCGAAATACCTCGCCGTGGCCCGCCCGCTGTCGACCGCTCGCGCCGTCGCGGGCGTTCAACTGCTGTTCTCGCTGCTGTTCACCCCCGCCATCCGGTTGACGAACGGCGCGGCCAACTGGATCGTTCGCGAGCTGGGCATCGAGCCGGCCGAGGAGCTGCGCTCGGCCCGGTCGCCGCAGGAGCTGCTGTCGCTGGTGCGCACCTCGGCGCGCAGCGGCACCCTGGACGCCGCCACCGCCGCCCTGGTGCGGCGATCGCTGCAGTTCGGCACCCTGACCGCCGAGGAGCTGATGACGCCCCGGTCGAAGATCGTGGCGCTGCAGACCGACGACACCGTCGCCGACCTGATTGCCGCGGCCGCCGAGTCCGGCTTCTCGCGGTTCCCCATCGTCGACGGCGACCTCGACGAGACCGTCGGGATCGTGCACGTCAAGCAGGTGTTCGCGGTCCCGCCGGCCGACCGGGCGCACACCCCGCTGACCACGCTCGCGCAACCCGTTCCGGTGGTGCCGTCGACCCTGGACGGCGACGCGGTGATGGCCGAGATCCGGGCCAACAGCCTCCAAACCGCGATGGTCGTCGACGAATACGGCGGCACGGCGGGCATGGTGACCGTCGAGGATGTGATCGAGGAGATCGTGGGCGACGTCCGCGACGAGCACGACGACGCCACGCCGGACGTGATCGCGGCCGGCAGCGGCTGGCGGGTATCGGGCCTGCTGCGCATCGACGAGGTGGCCACCGCCATCGGATACCGCGCGCCCGAAGGGCCGTACGAGACGATCGGCGGGCTGGTGCTCCGCGAACTGGGCCACATCCCGGTGGCCGGGGAGACGGTCGAGCTGACCGCGTTGGACCCCGACGGCCTGCCGGACACCTCGGCGCGCTGGCGGGCGACGGTGGTCCGGATGGACGGTCGCCGGATCGACCTGCTCGAGCTGACCCAACTGGGCAGCCGCACCGAGACCCCCGCGGGGCGGGGCCACTGATGAACCTGATGGACCCGACCCTGGGCGTGCTGCTCGCGATCCTGCTCATCGGGGTGAACGCCTTCTTCGTCGGCGCCGAATTCTCGCTGATCTCGGCCCGCCGCGACCGCCTCCAGGCGCTGGCCGAGCAGGGCAAGGCGAGGGCCGTCACGGTCATCCGGGCGGGCGAGCAGCTCCCGGCCATGCTGGCCGGCGCCCAGCTGGGCGTGACGGTCGCCTCGCTGCTGCTCGGCCGAATCGGCGAGGCCGCGGTGGCCGACCTGCTGCGGACGACGCTCGGCCTGGCCGGCATGCACCCGGCGCTGGTGCACACGCTGTCGCTGGCGATCGCGCTGGCGATCGTGGTGACCCTGCACGTGCTGCTGGGCGAGATGGTGCCGAAGAACATCGCGCTGGCCGGCCCGGAGCGCACCGCGATGCTGCTGGTACCGCCGTACCTGGCCTACGTGCGCGCCGCCCGGCCGTTCATCGCGTTCTACAACCGGTGCGCCAACGTCGTGCTGCGCGCGCTGCGCGTCGAGCCCAAGGAGGAACTCGACGCCACGGTCTCCACCGCGCAGCTCAGCGAGCTGATCTCCGAATCGGTGTCCGAGGGGCTGCTGGACCCCGAGGAGCACACCAGGCTGACCCGGGCGCTGCAGATTCGCACCCGCGTGGTCGGCGACGTCGCGCGGCCGGTCGCCGACATTCGGGCGGTGCCGGTGGCCGCGGCGGGCTCCGGGCCGACGGTCGGCGCGGTCGAACAGGCCCTGGCCCGGACCGGTTACTCGCGCTTTCCCGTCGTCGACCTCGACGGGAAGTTCCTCGGCTACCTGCATATCAAGGACGTGCTGGCGCTCGGCGCCGACCCCCAGACGGTGATCGACCCGGCGCTGGTGCGGCCGCTGCCGCGCGTTCCCGACTCGCTGCCGCTGGCCGACGCCCTGTCGCGGATGCGCCGCAGCAACAGCCACCTGGCCCTGGTCACCGACGGCGGTGGTGCTAGTGGTGAGGGTGGCGGCGTAGTTGCCATGGTGGCGATGGAGGATCTGGTCGAGGACCTGGTCGGCGCCATGCGCGACGCGTAGCGCGACTGGCCGCCGGTCGGGGCCGCACGGAGCCCGTATGATCTCCAACGGCCACCCGTGAAGAAAGCGCAGGAGGGCGGAGGGGGCCGTAGAGGCTCTACCTGGCCGTTACGGAGGAGAAACATGACTGATCGCGTGTCGGTGGGGAACTTGCGCGTGGCTCGAGTGCTCTACGACTTCGTCAACAACGAGGCCCTGCCCGGCACCGACATCGACCCGGACGCCTTCTGGGCGGGCGTCGACAAAGTCGTCGCCGACCTCACCCCGCAGAACCAGGATTTGCTGAACCGCCGCGACGAGCTGCAGGCCCAGATCGACAAGTGGCACCGGCACCGGGTGATCGAGCCGATCGACCCGGAGGCCTACCGTGCGTTCCTCACCGAGATCGGCTACCTGTTACCCGAACCCGACGACTTCACCATCACCACGTCGGGCGTCGACCCCGAGATCACCACGACGGCCGGCCCCCAGCTGGTGGTGCCGGTGACCAACGCGCGGTTCGCGCTCAACGCGGCCAACGCCCGCTGGGGCTCGCTCTACGACGCCCTCTACGGCACCGACGTCATCTCGGAGAGCGACGGCGCCGAACAGGGCGCCGGCTACAACAAGGTCCGCGGCGACAGGGTGATCGCCTACGCCCGCACATTCCTCGATGAGGCGGCGCCCCTCGAATCCGGATCGTGGGCCGACGCAACGGGACTCAGCGTCGAAGACGGCCGGCTGAAGGTCGCGACCGACGACGGATCCGTCGGCCTGGCCGACCCGGAGAAGTTCGTCGGCTACACCGGAGAGCTCGGGTCCCCCAACTGGTCGGTGCTGCTGATCAACCACGGCCTGCACATCGAGATCCTGATCGACCCGGAGTCGCCGATCGGCAGGACCGACCGCGCCGGGATCAAGGACGTCGTCCTCGAGTCGGCGGTCACCACGATCATCGACTTCGAGGACGCCGTGGCCGCCGTCGACGCCGACGACAAAACCCGCGCCTACCGCAACTGGCTGGGCCTGAACAGGGGCGACCTGGCCGCCGAGGTGGACAAGGACGGCAAGACGTTCACCCGGGTGCTCAACTCCGACCGCCACTACACCACCCCCGACGGCGGCGAGCTCGTGCTGCCCGGGCGCGCGCTGCTGTTCGTCCGCAACGTCGGCCACCTGATGACCAACGACGCCATCGTCGATGCTGACGGCAACGAGGTTTTCGAGGGCATTCAGGACGCGCTGTTCACCGGCCTGTGCGCCGTCCACGGGCTCAAGGCCGGCTCGGACAACGATGGGACCAACGGCCCGCTGGCCAACGGCCGCACCGGGTCGATCTACATCGTCAAGCCCAAGATGCACGGCCCCGACGAGGTGGCGTTCACCGCCGAGCTGTTCAGCCGGGTCGAGGACGTCCTCGGCCTGCCGCAGACCACCCTCAAGGTCGGCGTCATGGACGAGGAGCGGCGCACGACCGTCAACCTGAAGGCGTGCATCAAGGCGGTAGCGGATCGTGTCGTTTTTATTAACACCGGCTTCCTGGACCGCACCGGCGACGAGATCCACACCTCGATGGAGGCCGGCCCGGTGGTGCGCAAGGGCACCATGAAGAGCCAGCCGTGGATTCTGGGCTACGAGGACAACAACGTCGACGTCGGCCTGGCGGCCGGCTTCGCCGGTCACGCCCAGATCGGCAAGGGCATGTGGACCATGACGGAGCTGATGGCCGACATGGTCGAGCAGAAGATCGGCCAGCCGCGCGCCGGCGCCAGCACCGCCTGGGTGCCCTCGCCGACCGCGGCCACCCTGCACGCGCTGCACTACCACCAGGTGGACGTGGCCGCGGTGCAGCAGGAGCTGGCCGGCAAGAAGCGGGCGACGATCGAGCAGCTGCTGACCATTCCGCTGGCCAAGGAGCTCGCCTGGGCGCCCGAGGAGATCCGCGAGGAGGTCGACAACAACTGCCAGTCCATCCTCGGCTACGTGGTGCGCTGGATCGACCAGGGCGTCGGGTCCTCGAAGGTTCCCGACATCCACAACGTGGCGCTTATGGAGGACCGCGCCACGCTGCGGATCTCCAGCCAGCTGCTGGCCAACTGGCTGCGGCACGGCGTCATCACCGCCGAGGACGTCCGCGCCAGCCTGGAACGGATGGCCCCGATGGTGGACCGGCAGAACGCCGACGACGCGGCATACCGGCCGATGGCGCCCGACTTCGACGACAGCATCGCCTTTTTGGCGGCCCAGGAGCTGATCCTGTCGGGAACGCGGCAGCCCAACGGCTACACCGAGCCGATCCTGCATCGGCGCCGGCGCGAGTTCAAGGCCCGCGTCGCCGGTGACTGAAACCGGCTTGACATGCGGTAATGCGGGCGATGACTAGAATCTGCGCCGAGCGCATGACAGGTCGCGTGAGCGTTCGACGGAAAGGCGGCGGGCACCGGTATGGGTAGGCACAGCATGCCCGGCCCGCAGGATTCCGGCGACGAGCCCTCCGACGAATACCCGGCCGACGATCCGTACCGGGCCGACGAGGCGGCCCAGGACCCCGACGACGAGTACCCGGATTTTCCGCCCCGGCGGGGGGCCCCCGCGAGCCCGGAGCCGCCGTCTTTGTTCCGTGCCGGGCACCGGGGACTCGGCGATTGGCGGGGCGGCCATCGCAGCGAGGGCGGGCGCCGGGGGGTCAGCATCGGCGTGATCGTCGCCCTCGTCACGGTTGTCGTGGTGGTCGGCGCCGTGATCCTGTGGAGCTTCTTCGGTGACGCGCTATCCCACCGCTCGCACAACGCCGCCGTGCGCTGCGTGGGAGGCAAGGAGACGGTCGCCGTCGTTGCCGACCCGTCGATCGCGGACCCGGTGCAGCAGTTCGCCGAAAGCTACAACTCCTCGGCCGGCCCCATCGGCGACCACTGCATGGTGGTGAGCGTCAAGGCGGCCAACGCCGACGCGGTACTCGGCGGCTTCATCGGCAAGTGGCCGGCCGAACTGGGCGGCCAGCCCGCACTGTGGATCCCGGGCAGCTCGGTCTCCGTGGCGCGGCTGGCCGCGGCGACGGCCCAGAAGGCGATCACGGAGAGCCGTTCGCTGGTGACGTCGCCGGTGCTGCTCGCTGTCCGGCCGGAACTCGCGCACGCCCTGGGCAACCAGAACTGGGCGGCCCTGCCGGGCCTGCAAACCAACCCGAACGCCTTGGCCGGGTTGAACTTGCCGGCGTGGGGATCGCTGCGACTGGCGCTGCCGATGAGCGGCAACGGTGACGCGTCGTTCCTGGCCGGCGAGGCGGTGGCGGCCGCGTCGGTGCCCGCCGGCGCGCCGACGACCCAGGGCACCGGCGCCGTGCGCACGTTGCTGAGCGCACAACCCAAGCTGGCGGACAACTCGCTGACCGAGGCGTTGAACACCCTGCTCAAGCCCGGTGACGCGGCGACGGCCCCGGTGCACGCGGTGATCACCACCGAGCAGCAGCTGTTCCAGCGCGGCCAGTCGCTGCCGGACGCGAAGGGCACGCTGGCTTCCTGGCTGCCGCCCGGGCCGGCGCCGGTCGCCGACTACCCCACGGTGCTGCTGCGCGGCTCGTGGCTGACGCAGGAGCAGACGTCGGCGGCCAGCGAGTTCGGCCGTTTCATGCACAAGTCCGAGCAACTGGCGCAGCTCGCCAAGGCCGGCTTCCGGGTCAGCGGGGTCAAGCCGCCGAGCAGCCCGGTCACCGGTTTCGCGGCCCTGCCGTCGACGCTGTCGGTGGGTGACGACGGCGTGCGCGCCACGCTCGCCGAGGCCATGGCCGCCCCGTCGAGCGGGCTCGCCGCGACCATCATGCTCGACCAGTCGCTGCCCACCCAGGAGGGCGGAAAGACGCGGCTGGCCAACGTGATCGGCGCGCTCGAGGACAAGATCAAGGCGCTGCCGCCGACCGCCGCCGTGGGGCTGTGGACCTTCGACGGCCACGAGGGGCGCTCCGAGGTGCCGAACGGACCGCTGGCCGACCCGGTTAACGGCCAGTTGCGCTCGGCGGCGCTGACGGCCGCGCTGGACAAGCAGTATTCGTCGGGCGGGGGCGCCGTGTCGTTCACCACGCTGCGCATGCTCTACCAGGACATCCAGGCGAACTACCGTGCCGGCCAAACGAATTCGATACTGGTGATCACGGCGGGGCCGCACACCGACCAAACGCTGGACGGGCCCGGGCTGCAGGGTTTCATCCGCAAAAGCGCCGACCCGGCCAAACCGATCGCGGTCAACGTCATCGACTTCGGTGCCGACCCGGACCGCGCCACGTGGGAGGCCGTCGCCCAGCTCAGCGGCGGGGGCTACCAGAACCTCGCCACGTCGGCGTCTCCCGACCTCGCCGCGGCCGTCAACGCGTTCCTGGGCTGAGGCCAGGCCGTGGCGAGATGCCCGTCCCGCCTGAAAGCCCCTATGCGGCGTGCTTCGCCAGTGCGACGCCGATTCGTAGTTCGATGCGGCTGAAGGCGATTGTGGGTGCGCGTGGTGGGGCCGTTGATCGGTAGGTTGTGCCCGTTGGCGTGGTGAATTCGGCGGTGTGGGTGTGGGTGTCATCGATACTCGCGCTGACCCGCCAGCCGGCGCTCTCTTTCGTGTAGTTGCAGCGTTCGCACAGGCCGAGGCCGTTGTCCGCGCTGGTGGGGCCGCCGTGGGCCCAGGGTTGGGCGTGGTCGCGGTGGCGGATGGGGGCGTCGCAGTAGGGGGTGCGGCAGCGTTGGTCTCGTGATTCGATGAAGTTGGCCAGGCCGCGTGGGGAGAGCCGTGCCCGTGATTCCATGGCCACTAGAGCCCCGGCTTGGGGGTGGGTGTAGAGCCTGCGCAGTGTGGCCCGGGAGCGTCGGTCGGTGACCGCGGTGGTGACCATGGCGCGGGCGACGGCCGCTGGGATGGGGCCGTAGCCGCGGATTTCGGCGGGGGTGTTGTCGCCGCCGAGCAGCGTTTCGTCGGAGAGGACCAGGTTGACCGCGACCGGAACGGGAACCGCCGGGTCGCGGCCGGTGACCCGTTCGACCAGCGTGTCGGCCATCACTTGTCCGCGCGAGCGCCCGTCGCAGCGGGTGTCGGCCTGGCGGCGAAGCGCCGCGTAGACCGACACTCCCTGGGCCACCGGTAGCAGCGCGGTCAGGTAGGTCATGGTGTCGGGGGCGGGACGGATGGTGACGGTGCGTTCGTTTTCGGCCTTGGCCGCGCGATCCACGACGGCCCGGGACCGTGGTCGCCTCAGGCGAACGCCTCCACCGGCGGGCACGAGCAGACCAGGTGGCGGTCGCCGTAGGCGCCGTCGATGCGGCGCACCGGCGGCCACACCTTGGGCCGGAACCCGGCGCCCAGCGGGTAGGCGGCCTCCTCCCGGGTGTACGGGTGGGCCCAATCGGCGACCAGCAGGCAGTCGGCGGTGTGCGGGGCGCCGCGCAGCGGGCTGTCGTCCACGGGCCACTCCCCCGAGCCGACGCGGTCGATCTCGCCGCGGATGGCGATCATGGCCTCGCAGAACGCGTCGACCTCGGTCAGGCTCTCGCTCTCGGTGGGCTCCACCATGAGCGTGCCGGCGACCGGGAAGCTCATGGTGGGCGCGTGAAAGCCGTAGTCCGCCAGCCGTTTTGCGACATCGTCCACGGTGACCCCGGTCGACTTGGTGATGCCGCGCAGGTCCAGGATGCACTCGTGGGCGACCATGCCGTTCTCGCCGGCGTAGAGCACCGGGAAGTACTCGTCGAGGCGGCGGGCGATGTAGTTGGCCGAGGCGATAGCGGTCAGCGAGGCCGCCCGCAGGCCCTGGGCGCCCATCATCCTGATGTAGGCCCAGGTGATCGGCAGGATCGAGGCCGACCCGTAGGGCGCCGACGACACCGGATGCCCCTGGGGCAACTCGGGGGCGTACGGGTGGCCCGGAAGGAACGGGGCCAAATGCGAGCGCGCCGCCACCGGCCCGACGCCCGGCCCGCCGCCGCCGTGCGGGATGCAGAACGTCTTGTGCAGGTTCAGGTGGCTGACGTCGCCGCCGAACTTCCCCGGCCGGGCCAGGCCGACCAGCGCGTTGAGGTTGGCGCCGTCGATGTAGACCTGCCCGCCGGCGTCGTGCACCGCCGCGCAGATCTCGGCGATGTCGTGCTCGTACACGCCGTGCGTGGACGGATAGGTGATCATCAGCGCCGCCAGCCGATCCGCGTGCTCGGCCACCTTGGCGCGCAGGTCGTCGAGGTCGACGTCGCCAGCCCGACCGGCCTCGTCGCGGCAGTCGACGACCACCACCCGCAGCCCGGCCAGCGCGGCCGACGCGGCGTTGGTGCCGTGCGCGCTGGACGGGATCAGGCAGACGTCGCGGTGCGGTTCGCCGCGGCTGGCGTGGTAGTCGTGGATCGCCAGCAGGCCGGCGTACTCCCCCTGCGAGCCGGCGTTGGGCTGCAGCGAGACGGCGTCGTAGCCGGTGATGGCCACCAGCCAGCCCTCCAGGTCGGCGATCAGCCGGCGCAGCCCCGGGGCGTCGGACGCCGGGGCGAAGGGGTGCAGGCGGGCGAATTCCGGCCAGGTGATCGGTTCCATCTCGGCGGCGGCGTTGAGCTTCATCGTGCACGAGCCGAGCGGAATCATGCTGCGGTCCAAGGCGATATCCTTGTCGGCCAGCGCGCGCAGGTAGCGCATCATCGCCGTCTCGGTGCGGTACTGCGTGAACGCGGGATGGGTCAAAAACTCCGAGGAGCGCGCCGCGATGTCGCCGCCGACCGGTTCGGCGGCCGCCACGCCGAACGCCTCCAGCACGATCGCGACGTGGGCGTCGGTGGTGGCCTCGTCGCAGGCCACCGACACGTGGTCGGCGTCGACGCGCCACAGGTTCACACCGTGAGCCTTGGCCGCGGCCAGCACCTCGTCGGCGCGCCCCGGGACCCGCGCCAACACGGTGTCGAAGAACGTGTCGTGCACCGCCGCCGAGCCCAGCGCGGCGCCGATTTTCTCGGCGTGGGCGTGCACGCGACGGGCGATCCCGGTCAGCCCGTCGGCGCCGTGGTAGCTGGCGTACATCGCGGCCATCACCGCCAGCAGCACCTGCGCGGTGCAGATGTTGCTGGTCGCCTTGTCGCGGCGGATGTGCTGCTCGCGGGTCTGCAGGGCCAGCCGGTAGGCCGGCGAACCGTCGGCGTCCACGGAGACGCCGACCAGCCGGCCCGGCAGCTGGCGGGCGTGCTTGGCGTGCACCGCCAGGTAGCCGGCGTGCGGGCCGCCGAATCCCATTGGCACGCCGAATCTTTGGGTGGTGCCGAACGCGACGTCGGCGCCGATCTCGCCGGGCGGGGTGATCAGCGTCAAGGCCAACAGGTCGGCGCCGACGGCGACCAGCGCGCCGCGGTCGTGCGCCTGCGACACCAGGCCCGCCCAGTCGGTGATCCGGCCGCTGGCGCCGGGCAGTTGGGCGATGACGCCGAAGAAGTCGCCGTCGGGCAGGCCGTCACGCAGGTCGGCGGTGACGATCTCGATGCCCAGCGGCCGGGCGCGGGTGGCCAGCACCGCGGCGGTCTGGCCGAACACGTCGGCATCTACAACTAGGCGGCCAGTCGCTTTGCCGCGGGCCGCGCGGTGCATCAGCGTCATCGCCTCGGCCGCCGCGGTCCCCTCGTCGAGCATCGACGCGTTGGCGACCTCGAGGCCGGTGAGGTCGGCGACCATCGTCTGGAAGTTCAGCAGCGCCTCCAGCCGGCCCTGGCTGATCTCGGGCTGGTAGGGCGTGTAGGCGGTGTACCAGGCCGGGTTTTCCAGGATGTTGCGCAGCAGCACCGGCGGCGTGAGCGTGTCGTAGTAGCCCTGCCCGATCATCGACACGGCCACGGTGTTGGTGTCGGCCAGCGCCCGCAGCTCGGCCAGGGCCTCGGCCTCGGTGGCCGGCGGCGACAACGTGTCGAGACCCGGCGCGACGCCGGTGCGCGAGGACTTGTCGAGAATTCCCGCGGGGACCGCTTTGGCCGCCAGCTCGTCGAGCGAGCCGACACCGATGACGGCGAGCATCGCGGCGACGGCCTCGCTGTCCGGGCCGATGTGCCGGTCTGCGAAGGTTGAAGCGTCGGACACGGTGAAACTCCTGACCCTGGATGAAGACGAGCAGAGGACTACGCGGCCCTCTCCCTCTGTCTTTACCCGTTCACCGGGCGCCTGAGAGATTCGGCGCGGGGCGCCTTTCCCCATCGGCGGGTGTGGACCGTCGCGGGCCTGCACCGCTTTCCAGAGGCGTCGTTAACCCACGCGGTCCGGGTGCCTGAGAGGTTGACGGAGAGGTGTTGCTCCTTCGGCGTCCGTGGCTGGCCGCCACAGAACTCTCCCGCGCAGGTGCGACGCGCGGCCCAGTCTACCCAGGCCGGTCCCGCCCCACCGCGAGCGTGCGTGTTTGTGCAGGGACACGCCGTTACGGCTGTACAACTGCGCACGCTCGCGCAAGAAAATTAGCCGATCTTGCGGTCGCGGTGCTTGCGCCGGGACGCCAGCTCGTCTTCGGGGGCGGCGATCGACTCGCCGCCGTCGGCGCGTTCGCCCGGGAAGTCGGCGATGACGCCGGTCAGCTCGCGCATCGCGCCGGACACCGCGATGCCGAACACGCCCTGCCCGCCCTGCAGCAGGTCGACGACCTCTTCGGCCGACGTGCACTCGTACACCGTGGTGCCGTCGGAGAACAAGGTGATGTTGGCCAGGTCCTCGACGCCGCGCTGGCGCAGGTGGTCGACGGCGACGCGGATGTTGTGCAGCGAGATGCCGGTGTCGAGCAACCGCTTGACGATCTTGAGGACCAGGATGTCCTTGAACGAGTAGAGCCGCTGGCTGCCGGAGCCCGCCGCGCTGCGGATCGACGGAACCACCAACGACGTGCGCGCCCAGTAGTCCAGCTGGCGGTAGGTGATCCCGGCGATCTGGCAAGCGCTCGGCCCGCGGTAGCCGACCAGCTCGTCGGGCACGGAATCGTCGGGAAACAGCCCGGGTTGCACGGGTCCGCTCGCCGCGGCGACGTCGTGGTCACCGCTCGAGGCGTTCGCGTTGTCAGCTAGATCCAACTGCTCTTGGCGTGGCTGCTCGCTCACGGTGGTTCCTCTCGCCGATCGCGCTCTCGTATTTAGCTGCGTCTCTGGCTGCAGCGCAGCCGCGTTTGCTCAGGCCCGAGTGCTAGAGAGCTTACGCTGTTCGATAGCCGCCGCGCCTTCGGTCGTGATCAAAGTATGGCCGTCGCGCGGCCAAGTGGGGGCGCTATCCGCCAGCGTGTCGACATTCGCGGTGCCAGATGAGACGCATCCGTGATATCGCCACCGGGGGCGCGGGCCCGCTAGGTGGCCTTGAAGTCGTCCGGGGAGACGCTGTCGAGGAACTCCTTGAACTTCTCTACCTCGTCCTCCCGGACGGCGGTGTTGGACTCCTCGTCGCTCTCGTCGGGGATGAGCAGCCCGGCCTGGGCGAGCACGGCCTCCTCGACGTAGATCGGGACCCCGACCCGCAGCGCTATCGCCACCGAGTCCGAGGGGCGCGCCGACACGGTGATGTTGCGGTCGAAGATCAGGTCGGCGTAAAACGTGCCCTCCTGCAGATCGACAATCCGCACCTCTTTCAGCGAATGTCCAAGTGCCGCAATGAGATCCCTGATCAGGTCATGCGTCAGCGGGCGCGGTGGCTCAACGCCCTGCTGTTCGAGGGCGATGGCGGCGGCCTCGGACTGGCCGATCCAAATTGGCAGGTACCGGTCACCGTCGGCCTCGCGCAGCAACAGCACCGGCTGGTTCTGCGGCTGCTCTACGCGAATGCCGACGACACGAACTTCACCCATCTGTGTCTGCCCTCCGCACATGCCGCCGTGGTGGTCCCGCTCGCGCTCGGCCCGGCGACTTTTCCCTCACGGCCACCGAAAACCAAGCCATCCAACGAAGTCTAATCCTCAGCGGTGTAGAACGTCGCGAACGGCGGACTTGATCAGGGAGGTGTGCAGCGTGATGGCGAGCGCGGCCACCTCACGCGCCAGGTCGTCGGCGCGGTCGCGGGCGCCGGCCTTGCCGGCTTTGACTACCGGGCCGGCGATTTGCGCGATCAGGTCGGACTGCCGGTCGGCCGCGGAGCGGAAGGCGCGCAGGTGGCGCGGCTCGACGCCGTATTCGGACAGCGCCCGCGCGCATTGCAGGATCACGACGGCGTGTTCGTCGAAGAAGCCGCCCGGCCCGGTGGTGATCACCCCGGCTTTGAGCAGCGCCGTCAGCAGGTCGTCGCCCACTCCCGAACGCTCCAGGAGGTCTTCCCGGCTCAGCCGGACGCGGGTGGGAGCCACCGCCGCCGCGTCGGATCGGGCATCCGGCCCCACGCCGGCCTCCCCGCCCGCTACGGACACCAATCGCGGTACCCCGTAAGGCGATCCGGTGGGTGGCAACTGGCCGTCGGGCTGCGCGTCCAGCTGCGCCCTGATCACCTTCAGGGGTAGGTAGTGATCCCGCTGGGCGGTGAGGATGAACCGCAGCCGTGCGCAGTCGTATGCGGTGAACCTGCGGTATCCCGACGCGGCGCGCTGCGGCGTCACCAGGCCCTCGGCCTCGAGGAAGCGGATCTTGGAGATGGTGACATCGGGGAAGTCCGGCCTCAGCAGGTCCAGGACCGCCCCGATCGACATCCCGGCCAGCGCCGGGCTATCGGGTGCGCTCACTACCCTCCGGATCCTCCGTCGTCCTCACCTTGCTTGGGTCCGGTCAAAAACACCAAGCGGAACTTGCCGATCTGCACCTCGTCGCCGTTGGCCAGCACGGCCGAATCCACCGGCTCACGGTTGACGTAGGTGCCGTTGAGGCTACCGACGTCGACGACGTGAAATTCGTTGTTTTCCAACCTGAATTCGGCGTGGCGACGGCTGACGGTGACGTCATCGAGGAAGATGTCGCTGTCGGGATGCCGACCGGCGGACGTGACGGCCTGGTCCAGCAAGAACCGCGATCCCGCGTTCGGTCCCCGCTTGACGACCAGCAACGCCGAGCCGGCCGGGAGCCCTTCGACGCCGGATACCGCGCTCTCGGTCCCCGCTTGCGCGGGGGCGTCCAGTTCGTTGAGGAAGTCGGCGCGGAAGACCGAAGTCGTCTCCACCGTGACCTCGTCGGAAGTCTGGTCCTGCTGTCTTCCTGAGTCCATGTCCGTCACGCGCTGCTCCTCACTGGCCGCTGTGGCGTCGTCCGTCCGGGCCGCTCGGCCGGTTTGCCGCTGGATTCCTTCGCCCCGTACTTGCCTTCTCGTGCTTTCCAGTTCTGATGTGTCGACGGTACCGCGCACCGCTCCGCAATGTGCCCACCACCGAAGGATCCGGCTTCTGCCACCTTGGGCCGCGTGCGGCGCCCGCACCGCCGCGCGGGGCTGGCAGGCACATTAGCAATCGTCATTCGGTCAGCGTTCCGCGGTAGGCGTCGGCGTCGAGCAGCGCCGAAATGGCCGACTCGAGCCCGGCGACGTCCGAAACCCGGACGTCCACCAGCCAGCCGGCGCCGTACGGGTCGGAGTTGACCAGCTGCGGGCTGCCCTCCAGGTCGCCGTTGACCGCGGATACCGTGCCCGAGATCGGCGCGAACAGGTCCGACACCGACTTCGTCGATTCCACCTCGCCGAAGGATTCGCCCGCGGTCAGTTCGCCGCCCACGTCGGGCAGCTGAACGAAAACGACGTCGCCCAGCGCCGACTGCGCGAAGTCGGTGATCCCGACCCGCACCGTGTCCTCACCGCTTCGTCGAACCCACTCGTGCTCGGCGGTGTAGTGCAGGTCGGCGGGGATATCGGTCACGGCTGGTCCTGTTCTGGTCGCTTCTCACTGCGCACGTTCACTTGACGGGCTGAGCGTATTGGTGCGGTTTTGGTTGTCGCAAGGTGGTCACGTCCACCCGGTCGGCCTGCTGTACGGACATCCGCGCGCCCACGCGCTTGACGCTGTCCTCCGCGCCGCCGGGGATGTTCATCGCCGCGGCCAGCGTCGGCGGATCGCCAATCGCCAGAATCGAATACGGGGGCGACAGTGTCTTGCCGTCAACGGTCAGCGAGCCGGGCGTACCCACTATCCAGGTGTCGACACCCACCCGCACGGACTGATGTGCGTCGTTGACGTCGATGGCCTCGGCGCCGGCGGCCCGCAGCTCGTTGATCACGTCGAGCAGCGCTTCGGGCGACACGCCAGGGCCGGGGTCCTCGATCGTGATGGTGACGCCCGGCCCGGTGGCGCCGACAGCGCCGACCAGGATGGATAGCGCGGCCAGCCTGGCCTGGGCGCTCTGGATCGCGGCCTGGTCGGTGTTGCCGGAAGCCTGCAACGAATTCAGCGTGTTCTGAAGTTCGCTCACTTCGGTGTTGAGCGTGGCTTCGCGCTGGCGCAACGAATCCAACAGCACCAACAGGTCCGCGGGGCGGGCCGTGTCCAGCGAGTCGCCCGACTTGGTGTGGCGGACCTGTGTGACGATGGCGATCCCCAGGACGAGGCACAACACGATGGCCAGCGTTCCGAACACCAGCCGGGAGCGGCCGGCCCGCAGCAGCGCGGACACCCCCATGCGGCGCACCGGCCCGATCTCGGGGCGCGGCGTGTGCGCCGGCAATTCGTGCCGGCCCCGCTGCGCACCGGCGCCCGCGTGGGCGGCGTCGTCGTCCGGGCCCTGGCTCATGCTGACCTCGTCCCGGTCGTCGTCGCCGGCATGGTCATGCCCCGAACAGCCGGCGCCGCAGCGCGGCCGCGTTGCCGAAGATGCGAATGCCCAATACGACGATGATGGCCGTGGACAGCTGCGTGCCCACGCCCAGTTGGTCGCCGACGTAGACGATCAGGGCCGCCACGAAGACGTTGAACACGAACGAAATCACGAAGACTTTTGGGTCGAAGATCCGCTCGAGGTAGGCGCGCAACCCGCCGAACACCGCGTCGAGCGCGGCCACCACCGCGATCGGCAGGTAGGGCTGGACGACCTCGGGCACGGCGGGGTGAAAAACCAACCCCAGCACGATGCCGACCGCCAGCGCCGCGATACCGATCATGCTGGGTGTCCCGTCGGCGTGTCCCCGACCGGGATGTGTCTCACGAGGAATTTTCTCACTACGGCCCAATCTGTTTGGCGAACTTGACGTCCCGGATCGATCCGGCGGGCAGGGAAAGACCGTCGGCGACGTTCACGGTGACGACGACGCCGTAGGAGGCCTCGAGCAGCCTGAGGCGCTGCAGGCCAGGGCTGCGGTCGAAGGCGTCCTGCATCGCGTGCGGCGGCCCGATCGCCAGGATCGTGTAGGGGCTGCCGGTGGGGTTGTTGTCGACCAGGATCGCCCCGCCGGCCTGCCGGATGGTGACGTTCGGCCCGATGCGAACGCCGCCGACGGAGATGGCCTCGGCGCCGCTGGCCCACAACGAGTTGACGACCAGCTGCAGATCGCGGTCCAGGATGATTTGCCTGCTGCCGTTGACGCGCTGCTTGGACACGTCGGAAAGGTTCGGGCCGACACCGGGATCCGTCACGGTCACCGTCAGGCCGGGGCCGATGACGGGGGTGCTGGCCGCGGACAGGCCGAGCGCGTCGAGCCGGGTCAGCAGCCGCTGCCCCTGCGCGTTGTCCGCCAGCGCGTGGCGCTGCACGTCGTCGACCCGGGTCGACAGGGCGCTGCGCTGCTGGCCCAGCTTGGTCGCGGCGGCCTCCGTCGAACGCACGCTTCGCACCAGCAGCTGCTGCGCGGTGCGCACGCCGGGAGCGACCGAGCGGGCCTGCGCGACCGCGGCGGCAAAGACCGTGGCGATCAGCAGCGCCGCCAGAGCCTGCCAGATCCAGCCGAAGGCGCGTTCCCGTCCGTTTGGCGGCCCGGCGGCGCCGCCGCGTTGGGCGGCGGCCGCGGCGTAACCGGGGTCCAGGTGTTCCGACAGCAGGGCCCGCAGCAGGGAGGGCACCGGGATCAGCTGTGGCCGGGCCGCGGCGTGGGCGCTGCGGCCGGCGTTGGGGTCGTAGCCGCCGAGGAGGCGGTCGGCGTCAGCCATGCTCACCCGCTTTGCGCGCGACCGGCTGGCGGGCATGGTGTTTCAGCTTGGGCATGCGGCGCACGACCAACGCCACCTGCACCGCGTACAGCACGAACGCCCACAGGTACGAATACAAGCCCCAGCCCAAAAAGCCCCAGCCGCAGGCCCTCAGCACGCGGCTCCACGCCGCTCCCCCCGTTCCGAGCAGGACCAGCGGGAAGCCGGACATCAGCGCGAACGTCGCGGCCTTGCCGACGTAGGTCACCGGCAGCGCCGACAGCCCGCGGCTGCGCAGCACCGGCAGCGTCGCGGCCAGCAGCCCGTCGCGGGCCAGCAGGGCGATGACGAACCACCACGGCACGATTCCGCCCAGCGCCATCACGACGGGGACGGTCACCATGTAAAGACGGTCGACCGCCGGGTCGAGCAGCACGCCCAGCCGCGAGGACTGGTCGAGCATCCGGGCGATCTTGCCGTCGGCCCAGTCGGAGGCGCCGCTGAACATCAGGATCGCCACCGCCCAGCCGTTGGCGTGCGCGAAGAGCAGGACGTAGACGAACACCGGGATGAGCGCCAGGCGGATGGCGCTCAGCGCGTTGGGCACCGTCAGCACCCGGTCGGGCGGAAGCACCGGCTCCATGAGCCGTGACATTAACGCGGCCGCGACGGGGTCCGCAGCGCGGATCCTTAACGCGAGCGGGCGGACCTCAACGCGAGCGTGACGTCACGGCGATTTGCGGCGCGATTTTGCGCCGTGGGATCACGCTCGGCGGACCTGGCTCAGCGGAACACGCCGGGCAGGCTCAGGGTCGACAGCGTGTCGTCCGACAGCGGGTTGTCGTTGACCATATAGGTCCACGTCGACGTCGGCCGCGCCAGCTTGGACAGGTCCAGCCCCGGCTCCTCTTCGAGCACGTTCGCGGTTTCGAACGTCTGCTGGGCCGCCTCGATCGCGTCGGCGGCCAGCGACGCGAACGCGTCGACCGCCAGGCGGTGGAACTCGTCCAGCGGATTCTGCCGGCCCAGCGCGCGCAGGTGGATGCTCTCGCGGATGTCGGCCAGATACGCCAGGTGATCGGCCCAGCCCCGATCGAGGTGATACAGCATGATGAGCCGGCAGATCCTCTCCAGGCGCTCTTCGGAAAGCATCCCGGACAGCTCCTGGTACCGATCCGGCGCCAGCCCGGCGAGCTCCTCACGCGCGGTTGCGGTGCGCAGCAACGTGTTTCGCCGATCGACGATGATGGCGCGCTGCTGGGCGGTCAACTGGTTGTAGCGCCAGGTGTTGGCGTGCACGTCCAGCATCCGGCCCTCGGCCACCCGCTGGGCGTGGTCGAGCAGCCCGGCCGCCTTGGGGCTGACGATCCGGGCGTCCTCGTCGGCCTGCATGGGCAGCTTGTTGCGGTCGAGGTTGGCGGCGACGACGTCGTCTTCCCAACTCGAAAAGAACACCGACGAACCCGGATCGCCCTGGCGCCCGGCCCGGCCGCGCAGCTGGTTGTCCAGCCGCTCGGTGTGGTGCCGGCCGGTGCCGACCACGTGCAGCCCGCCGAGTTCGGCGACCCGGTCGTGGTCGGATTCGTCGGACCCACCGAGCCGGATGTCGGTGCCCCGCCCGGCCATTTGGGTGGACACGGTGACGGCCCCGTATTTGCCGGCCTCGGCGATCACCTGCGCCTCCTCGGCGTCGTTTTTGGCGTTGAGCACCACGGCGGGCACGCCGCGGCGCAGCAGCCGCTCGTGCAGGTCCTCGGACTCGGCCACGTCGCGCGTGCCGACCAGCACCGGCTGCCCCGTCTCGTGTACGTCGGCGATGTGGGCGACGATCGCGTCGTTCTTGGCGGCGGCGGTGACGTAGACCCGGTCGGACTCGTCCTCGCGAATGTTGGGAGTATTCGGCGGAATCGGCGAAACACCGAGCCGGTAGAACTGGCGCAGCTGCTCGCCGGCGGCCAGCGCGGTGCCCGTCATGCCGCACACCGTGGCGTAGCGGTTGATCAGCGCCTGCACCGTGATGGTGTCGAGCACCTCGCCGGTCTCGGTGGTCTCGATGCCCTCCTTCGCCTCGACGGCGGCCTGCAGGCCGTCCGGCCAGCGCTGCAGCTGCGCGATGCGGCCGCGCGAGGCGTTGATCAGGTGCACCGCGTCGTCCCGCACGATGTAGTGCACGTCGCGCTGCAGGAGCACGTGGGCGTGCAGCGCGACGTTGACCTCGGTCAGGGTGGTGCCGACGTGTTCCTCGGAGTACAGGTCGATGCCGCCGAGCGCCTTTTCGACTTTGCGGGCGCCCTCGTCGGTCAGATGGACGTTGCGGCTGTCGGAGTCGGTGTCGTAGTCGGTTTCGGCTGCGAGTTCGCCCACCAGCTTGATGATTTCCAGCCGCGGCGTCTCGCGGTGCGTGGTGCCGGCCAGCACCAGCGGCACCAGGGCCTCGTCGACCAGCACCGAGTCGGCCTCGTCGATAAGCGCCACATCGGGATTGGGCGATACCAGGTCGTCGACGTCGGTCACCAGCTGGTCGCGCAGCACGTCGAAGCCGATCTCGTTCACCGACGCGTAGGTGACGTCGCAGTCGTAGGCCGCCCGCCGCTCGTCGCTGGTCGATTCTCCGGTGATCCAGCCGACCGTCAAGCCCAAGGCATTGAGTAGCGGGCCCATCCATTCCGCGTCGCGGCGGGCCAGGTAGTCGTTGATGGTCACGACGTGGACGTGCCGCCCGCCCAGGGCGTATCCGGCGGCCGCGATCGCGCCGGCGAGGGTTTTGCCCTCGCCCGTGGCCATCTCGATCACGTCGCCGGCGAGCATGCGCAGCGCGCCCAGCAGCTGCACGTCAAAGGGACGGAGCGCGGTCGCCCTTCCCGCCGCTTCCCGGGCGATCGCCAGGAACTGCGCGATGTCGCCGGACTCCGCCAGATCCTTGAGGTTGAGCAGGCCGGCCGCCTTGAGCAGCTGCTCGTCGGTGAGGGCGGCGGCTTCGTCGTCGTACTTCGACGAGGCGGTGACCTCGGCGAGGGAGCGGCTTCGGTTCTTTTCCGTGCTGGCGCCCAGCAGTCGCCAGAATCGGCTGCTCAGACCGCCAGGTTGCGTGCGCGTGGTCTTTGACACAGAACAACGGTACGTGACCCCCACCCGGCGCGAGCGTGCGCGTTTGCACGCGACACGCCGGGTGGCGACGTACAAGTGCGCACGCTCGCGGCCAAGGCCGGCCCAGGCTGGCCAAGGCCGGCCGGGGCCGGCCTTCAAGCCAGGTTGGATCGGCGCGGGTAGGCGACGGTCGGGTCGGTGAGCACGTTGACGACGGCGGGCAGGCCGCTGGCGAAGGCGCGTTCCAGCGCGGGCCGCAGCTCCGCGGGGGCCGACACCAGCTCGCCGTGGCCGCCCAGGGCGTGCACCACCTCGTCGTAGCGCGTCCCCGGACGCAGCTCGGCCACCACCGAATAGCCGTACAACGCCTCCATCGGGTGCTTTTCCAAACCCCAGATCCCGTTGTTGCCGATCACCGACACCACCGGCACGTTGTGCCGGACCAGGGTGTCCCACTCCATGCCGCTGAAGCCGAACGCGCCGTCGCCCTGCAGCAGCACGACCTGGCGGTCGGGCCGGGCCAGCTTGGCGGCCAGGGCATAACCGGGGCCCGAACCCAGGCAGCCGAAGGGGCCGCTGTCCAGCCAGCAGCCCGGCAGGTAGCTGTCGATCACCCGGCCCGCGTACGACCCGAAATCGCCGGCGTCGATGACGACGATGGCGTCGCGGTCCAGCAGCGGCGCCAGCTCCGCGTACACCCGCATCGGATGCAGCGGGACCCGGTCGTCGCCGAACTCGGCCTTCTCCAGGTCGCGCGCCACGGCCTCGGCGGTGCGCAGCTCGTCGATCCACTGCCGATGGTCGGTGCCACGCGCCGCGGTCAGCGCCGACAGGATCGAGGTGAGGTCGCCGTAGAGACCGGCCGCGATGGGACGCGGATGTTCGCGGTCGGGCTCGACACGGTCCGCCACGACGAGCCGGGTCTGCTCCCCGAACACCTTGCCGAAGCCGAGCCGGAAATCCATCGGCACACCGACGATCAGCGCCACGTCGGCCTCGGCCAGCGCTTTGGCCCGTGCCCGCGAGAACGCCATCGGGTGGTCGGCGGGCACAACGCCGCGGGCCATGCCGTTCATCAGCACCGGGATCTGCCTCGCCTCGGCGAGACGCAGCAGCGCCGCCTCCGCGTGCCCCCACCAGACGTTGGTGCCCGCCATGACCACCGGCCGGCGCGCCGCGGCGAGCAGGCCGACCGCGCGGTCCAACGCCCCGGCGTCGGCCTCGGGCGCCGGTGGCGGGCGGGTCAGCGCGCCCGGTCGGCCCCAGGCGTCCTCGTCCTCCGACATCGAAAAGGCGTGATCCATCGGGACGTCGACGAATCCCACACCCGACGGGGCGGTGACCGCCGCGCACAACGCGTCGTCGACCAGCCGGCCGGCGTCGGCGGCCGACCCCGCGGTCGCCGCGAAGCGGGCCAGCGGGGCCACGAACGGCACATGGTCGATTTCCTGCAGCGAGCCCAGCCCCCACCGCGCTGCCGGGGCCCGGCCGCCCAGCACCACCAGGGGCGACTGGTTCTGCTGCGCCGCCGCCATCGCGCTCATCCCGTTGGTCACGCCCGGCCCCGCGGTGAGCGCGGCCACGCCCGGCCGCCTCGTCACTTTCGACCAGCCCTCGGCGGCGAAAGTCGCGGTCTGCTCGTGCCGGGTGTCGATGAGCCGGATACCCTCGTCACGGCACCCGTCGTAGATGGAGAACAGGTGGCCGCCCGACAGCGTAAAGATGGTGTCGATGCCGCTGGCCTTGAGCCGGTGCGCGATAAGCCGGCCGGCATGTGCGGTCTGGCCGGCCGGAGCGTCGCTGCTCATCCCGGCAGCCTATCCATAATCCCTCGGGTACCTTCGCGGGGAAGCTTCCACCACGAGGCTTCCCGGGTGCCTCGGTAGAAGGAGACGTCGAAGTTGGGTCCCACGCCGTTCAAACCATCGATCAACTGGTCGACGGCATTCGTCGATTCCCTGCGGTGGACCGCCATAGCCTGGGTGATCGGGGCGGTCTTTCTTTTGGCCGTGCTCGTCGCGTTCAGGTATTTCACGCCCTGGGGCCGACACTTCTGGCGGATCACCCGCGGATACTTCGTCGGCCCGGCGAGCGTCAAGGTGTGGCTGATGCTGGGCGTGCTGTTGCTGTCGGTGCTCCTCGCGGTGCGCCTCACCGTGCTGCTCAGCTACCAGGGCAACGACTTGTACACGTCGGTGCAGAAAGCGGTGCAAGGCATCGCGGCGGGCAACGACAACGTCAAAAACTCTGGTATTCATGGCTTTTGGATGTCGATCATCATTTTCATCATCCTGGCGACCCTGTACGTCATCCGGTTCATGGCCGACATCTATCTGACGCAGCGATTCATCATCGCGTGGCGCATATGGCTGACCGCCCACCTCACCGACGACTGGCTGGACGGCAGGGCGTACTACCGGGATTTGTTCATCGACAACACCATTGACAACCCCGACCAGCGCATCCAGCAGGACATCGACATCTTCACCGCGAACGCCGGTGGGACGCCGAACATTCCGTCGAACGGGACGGGAAGCACCCTGCTGTTCGGGGCCGTCAACGCGGTGGCGTCGGTGATTTCGTTCGCCGCGATCCTGTGGAACCTGTCGGGGAATCTGAACCTCTTCGGCGTCGATTTTCCGCGCGCGATGTTTTGGACCGTTCTGGTCTACGTGCTGATCGCGACGGTGGTCGCGGTCTGGCTGGGGCGCCCGCTGATCTGGCTCAGCTTCAATAACGAGAAGCTCAACGCCGCATTCCGTTACGCGCTGGTGCGGCTGCGGGATGCCGCCGAGGCGGTGGGCTTCTACCGCGGCGAGCGAGTCGAGCGTGCCCAGTTGTGGCGGCGCTTCACCCCGATCATCGCCAACTACCGCAAGTTCGTTCGCCGAACGATCATCTTCAACGGCTGGAACTGGTCGGTGTCGCAGACAATTGTCCCGTTGCCGTGGATCATTCAGGCGCCGCGGTTGTTCGCCGGCCAGATCGACTTCGGCGATGTCGGGCAGTCGGCGACGGCGTTCGGCAACATCCATGACTCGCTGTCGTTCTTCCGCAACAACTACGACGCGTTCGCCGCCTTCCGCGCCGCGATCATCCGGCTGCACGGCCTCGTCGACGCGAACGCCCAGGGCCGGGCGCTGCCGGCCCTGCTGGTCAAGCCGAGCAACGACGTGGCCGTCGAGCTCGCCAACGTCGAGGTGCGCACGCCGGCCGGCGACCAGTTGATCGACTCGCTGGACGTGCAGCTGGACAGCGGCGACACGCTGGTGGTCACCGGCCGCTCGGGCGCCGGCAAGACCACCCTGCTGCGCAGCCTGGCCGAATTGTGGCCCTACGCTTCGGGAACCCTGTCCCGACCCGACGGCGAGAACGCGACGATGTTCTTGTCGCAGCTGCCGTACGTGCCGCTGGGCAGCCTGCGTGGGGTGGTGTGCTACCCGAACTCGCCGGACGCGATCTCCGATGCCGAACTGCGGGAGGTGCTGACGAAGGTGGCGCTCGCCCCGCTGATTGGGCGGCTCGACGAGGATCAGGACTGGGCCAAGGTGCTCTCTCCGGGTGAGCAGCAGCGCGTCGCCTTTGCGCGCATCCTGCTCACCAAGCCGCGGGCGGTGTTCCTCGACGAGTCCACCTCGGCGCTCGACGAGGGGCTGGAATTCGCGCTATACCAGCTGTTGCGGAGCGAGCTGCCGGACTGCGTCGTGGTCAGCGTCAGCCATCGGCACACCGTGGAGCAGCACCACGCCCAGCAGCTTCACCTGCTGGGCGACGGCGAATGGCGGCTGGGCCCGGTGCAGAAGGAGCCCGCCGGCGTCTAGCGCCTACCCGGCCCCTTGGGCCGCGTGCGCTCCGGCGCGGCGCCCGAAGAACGAGCCCTCCCCCAGCTGCGTGCCGCTGGCGTAGCCCTTGCCGTCCTGCGCGATGTTGGACGCGCACGCCCCCACCGCGTACAGGCCGGGCACCACCGTGCCGTCTTCGCGCAGCACCTGGCCGTCCACCGACGTGGCCAGCCCGCCGACGGTGAACCCCGCATACATCGCCTTGCCCAGTGACATGTCGAACGCGCCCCACGGCCCCTTGTCTTGCGGCGCAAGGAATTCTGGCTGTTTGTGGAAATCGGGGTCCTCACCGCGCGCGGCGTAGGTGTTGTAGCGGTCCAGCGTCGCCACCAGGTTGCCCTCCGGAATGCCGAGCGCGGCCTCCATCTCGGGCACGGTCTCCCAGCCGTCGATCAGCGGCACCAGCGGCATCTTGGGGTGCTCGAGGTGCGCCTCGTCGACGATCAGGAACGCCGCGCTGTCCGGCTGGTCCATGATGAACCCGGCGGTCCTGGAATGGTAGGAGTCCTCGGCGACGAACCGCTGCCCGAGCTTGTTCACGATGATCCCGGTGAGCAGGATCGACGGCGGGTACGGCGGAGCCGTGATGAAGATCTGGTCCATGTGCTCGGTGGCGCCGCCGGCCGATACGCCCATCCGGATGCCCAGGCCGTCGTCGTAGGTGTTGCCGAGCACGAACGGCTTCTCGGCCAGCTTCGGGGTGTAGGTGGCCACCATCTCCGGATTCATCACGAATCCCCCGGCGGCGATGATGACCGACTTTGCCTTGATCGCACCGGTCTCGGAGAACCGCTTCCACATCACGCCCGTCACCGCGCCCGAGCCGTCCACGATGAGCTGCGTGGCGCCCGTCTCGTACCGGACCTGCACGCCCAGGCTTGCGGCGCGCTTGAGGAGCAGGTCGATCACCATGCTGGCGCCGCCGGTGTCGCCCGGCACCGGGACCTTGTGGCCACGCGGCGCCGGCACCGCCTTCTCCAAGAAGGGCCACACCTTCTCGTTGCCGGTGAACATCAACCCCTCGGTGTTGGGCTGGATCACCGCCTTGCCCGGGAAGTAGCTGCGCTCGAATTGAAAACCCAGGTCTTCCAGCCAATTGAAATGCTCGACGCTGCCTTCGCAGTACGCACGAATCTTGGCCCGAGTGGCCTCGTCAGGTTGGCGCGACACCGCGACCAAGTACTTGTACATCTCCTCGGGCGAGTCGGGGTGACCGGTCGCCTGCTGCACGGCGGTTCCGCCGCCGAGGTAAAAGTGGCCTCCGGCAAGCGAAGTGGTGCCGCCCGCGGCGGCGGCGCGCTCGAGCACCAGCACCCGCGCCCCGGCGGCGGCGGCGCTGACCGCCGCGCACCCGCCGCCGATGCCGAAGCCGATCACCACCACGTCGACGTCATCCGACCAGGACGCCACCGTGTCCGCATTGACCGTTGCCGGGATCTCTGTGCTCATTGGCGCCACTCCTCCTCATCACGGTGCTCTGCATCGTCGTTGGCGCGGCTCATTGGCGCCACTCCTCCTCATCACGGTGCTCTGCATCGTCGCTGGCGCGGCTCATTGGCGCTGCTCCTGTTTGATGTAGTCGTAGAACGCCCTCATCTCGGGCGAGAGGTGGGCGATCTCCACGAACGGCACCCCCGCCTGCGGCGCCGACACGTAGGCGAAGTGGATGCCGCCGGGCATCACGCCCCGCTGCACCACCGCCGCGCCATGGTCGGCGGCCTGCGACAGCGCCGCGTCGAACTGCTCGAGGCTCTCGGCCTCCACGCAGATGTGATGCAAACCCGGCCCCGATTCCCGCAGGAAGTCACTATAGATGTTCTCCCCGCGGACCGGTGAGATCAGCTCCAACTGCATGTCCCCGAGGTAGCTCAGGGAGATGCTGGCGACGAAATCGGCCGGCTTGCCACGGTAGCTGCAGGTGTCTGGAGCAAAGTGCACGTCGGGTATCCGCACCCACTTCCGAACGCCTAACAGGCCGGTGAGGGCCGTTTCGGTGGCGTCGAGGTCGAGGGTGACCCAGGCGATCTGCGTCGGTGATTGAACGGAAAGGGTCATCGCATCGCAGGATATCCCAGCCCGCCATCCGCCAGAAAGGGCCAGGAAGGCTTTGCCGCAATCCGCCGCGTCCGGCCCGGAAAACCCGAATGAACACGTTCTAGTTGGGAACGATCAGTGCTGGCTCAAGACGTCCACCAGCAGCTGGAGCTGGGTGTCGAACACCGCCGCGGGGTCGGTCAGGGTGTCGGCGCCGTATTGCCCGAACACCTCGAGGCTGATGGCGCCCAGCACGCCCGCCCAGAGCAGAAAGCACTTGGAGATAACCTGATCGTCGCCGGGAAAGCCGAATTCCTGGCGAATGCGTTCGAAGTCGGACGACATCGGTTGCGGGGCAAGGTCGTTGGTCAAGCGGATGTCTCCGGTGGCAATCCCGGCGGCCACGGCGTCGAAGAGGGCCCCCACCACGCGGGTGCCGGCCGCGACCGTGCGCTCGGGCGGTGCGTGATAGCCGGGAACGGGGCTGCCGTACAGCAGGGCCCAGAGGGCCGGGTGGGCGATGGCCCACCGCCGCGTCGCCCGCGCGATGGCGGTGACGTCGTCGCTCCACTGGTCCCCCAGGGTCTCCCGGGCCCGGTCCACGGCGTCGGCCAGCTCGGAATAGGCGTCGACCAGCAGCAGGGTCAGCAGCTCGTCGCGGCTGGACACGTACCGGTACACGGCCGAGGACACCATGCCCAGGTCCCGGGCGATCGCGCGCACCGACAACCCGGCGGCGCCGCGATCCGCCAGCTGGCGGCGGCCGAGTTCGACGATTCGCGCCTCGATCTGTTCCCGCGACTCCTGCCGTTTGCCCACGCGGTCAGTCTGACACAACCGAGATCACTGCTCTTGCTTTTTTGGTGGGCGCTGTGGGAGCGTGGCGGCTGAAGAGAGCACCGCTCTCAGAACCTCAGGGAGGACGCACCATGGCCGCGCGCTACGAAGAACCCAACCGGGCCGCCAACACGGCGATCCGGTGGCTCGCCGAGCTGGGCATCAGCATCGCCGGGACCCGGGCGCTGCGCGTCCGTGGCCGCAAGACCGGAAAATCGCGCGCGGTGGTGGTCAACCTGCTGACCGTCGACGGCGTGGACTACCTGGTCTCGCCGCGGGGTAACACCCAGTGGGCGCGCAACGTCCGGGCCGCCGGCGTCGTGGAGCTGGGGCCACGCTGGCGCGGCGAACGCGCCCGGGCCGGCGAGGTGGACGATGCGGCGAAGCCCGAACTGTTGCGGCGTTATTTGGCCAGGTGGTACTGGCAGGTCAAGGACTACGTGGGCGGGTTGACGCCGGAGTTCAGCGATGAGCAGCTGCTGGCCGCGGCGCCCACGATCCCGGTGTTCGCCCTCACCCGGTGAGCGTCGTCACCCGGGGTTGGTCGTCGCCCCGAGGTCCTGGCGGACCTGGTCGGAGGCGGCCCGCCACGACACCGCCGCGGGCAGATCGCCCCAGACGCTGTTGAAAATCCCGACGATCTGCCCCGGGCCGCCGTTGGGCGCCAGGTACACCGGCCCGCCGGAATCGCCCCTCCCGCTCTGGACGCCGTGCGACATGGTGAACCACCCGTTGTTGACGCTCTCCACGGTTCCGCAGGTCTCGCCGGTGATCACGCCGAAATGGCAGACCGCCTCGCCGGGCTGCAGCGCCACGGACGGGTTGGATTCCAGTCGCCGCCCGCCCGGCAGGATGTTGCTCGCGGCGACGCCGTCGTCCAGCACGATCGCCTCGTAGTCGGCGATCAACTGGTCGGTGGCCACGGTGGTGCCGCTGGGCGTGTTGTCCCGGAACGTCGCGAGCCGGCCGATGACGTTGTGTTCCCGGTCGTAGACGGGCCCGTCGCCCCGGCAGTGCCCCGCGGTGAAGGCGATCTTCAGGGCCGGGTCGACGTAGCCCAGGGTGCACACACGATTGTCTTGGTGGATCTCCATGCCCGGAAACACCAACGGCGGGTCCGCCCTGGCCGCCACCGGGGGCAGCCAGACCGCTAGCGCCGAGACGGAAGCCGACGCGGCGAATGCGCGCATTACCAGGCGGTGCACCATGAGCTCCGATCCGTCGGGGAAAATGCTGACCCGAAGGGTGACGTTACGGTTTGGTCTCACCCTTCGTTGGTCTTTTCGCACCTGACGGCGCTGGCGTTACCTCGGCGTGACCAGCGGGACGGCGTCGGCGGACCGGCCGGGCACCCGCGGCGCCCAGCCCGGCGGGCCGAAGACGTACCCCAGCCGATCGCGCAGGCGGCCCGCCGATCGCCAATCGCGGGCGATCGCGACGTATTCACGGGTCTGCAGGTTCCAGATGTTGAACGTGTCGACCCGCTTGGTGAGGCCGTAGTGCGGGCGGAACAGCTCCGGCTGGAAGCTGCCGAACAGGCGGTCCCAAACGATGAGGATGCCGCCGTAATTCTTGTCAAGATAGACCTTGTCCATCCCGTGGTGCACGCGGTGGTGCGACGGGGTGTTGAAGACGAATTCGACCGGCCGGGGCAGCCTATCGATGCGCTCGGTGTGTATCCAGAACTGGTAGATCAAGTTCACCGAAAAGCTGAAGAACACCATCCAGGGCGGAATCCCCAACAGCGGCAACGGAATCCACATCAGGATCTCACCGCTGTTGTTCCACTTCTGGCGCAGCGCGGTGGCGAAGTTGTAGTACTCGCTGGAGTGGTGGGCCTGGTGCGTCGCCCAGATCAGCCGCACGCGGTGCGCGACGCGGTGATAGGCGTAGTACAGCAGGTCGACGCCGAGGATCGCGACGACCCACGTGTACCACCGCGCCGCCGAGAGATGCCACGGCGCCAGGTAGGCGTAGATCCCGGCGTAGCCGAACAGGGCCAGCGCCTTCCAGCCGGCCGTGGTGGCCACCGACACCAGGCCCATCGAGACGCTCGCCAGCGAATCGCGGGTGAGGTGCGCGCCGGACGGTGGCCGGCCCTCGAGGCGTTCCAGCTTGCGCGCCGCGGTCCACTCGAGAATCAACAGGAGCAGGAAGAACGGAATGGCGAACAGCACGGGGTCCCGCATCGGCGGGGGCAGCGCGGAAAGGAACCCGGTGACGGCGTTCACACGGATAGGTTACGACCTATCGGCGCGGATGCCTTCCGGCCGATATGGTCGATGCTCGAGCGCAGTCCGCCGACCGAGATCGATGAGGTGCCGAGCACGTGACAGCCGTGGTGGTGGTCGGCGCGGGGTTTGCGGGGTTATGGGCGGCGCTGGGCGCCGCCCGACGACTCGACGAGCTCGCCGTGCCGGTGGGCACGGTCGACATCACGGTGTTGAGCGCCAAGCCCTTTCACGACATCCGGGTTCGCAACTACGAAGCGGACTTGAGCGCCTGCCGCATCCCGCTCGCCGAACTGCTCGACCCCGTCGGGATCGCGCACGTCGCGACCGAGGTGACCGCGATCGACACCGGCGCCCGCATTGTCACCACGTCGGGCGGCGCGACGCACGGCTACGACCGACTGGTGCTCGCGTCGGGCAGTCACGTGCTCAAACCCGCGATACCGGGCCTGCGGGAGTTCGGTTTTGACGTCGACACCCACGACGGCGCCCTGGCCCTGCAGCGGCACCTGCGCACGCTCGCCGACGATCCGCCGACGCCGGCGGCGGCCACGGTCGTCGTGGTCGGTGCCGGGCTGACCGGAATCGAGACGGCCTGTGAGCTGCCAAAGCGGCTGCGGGCATTGTTTTCCCGGGCGACGCTCACCCCCCGGGTGATTCTGATCGACCGCAACCCCGCGGTCGGCTCCGATATGGGCGACTCGGCGCGTCCGGTGATCGAACGGGCCTTGTCGGACAACGGCATTGAGGTCAGAACGGCGGTCAGCGTCGCAACGGTCACCGAGCGCGGCGTGTCGCTGTTTTCGGGTGAGCAGCTCGAGGCGGCCACCGTGGTCTGGTGCGCCGGCATGCGGGCCAGCGCGCTGACCGAGCAGCTGCCGGTGGCGCGCGACCGGCTGGGCCGGGTGCCGGTCGATGACTATCTGCGGGTGGTCGGCGTGCCGTCGGTGTTCGCCGCGGGGGACGTGGCCGCGGCCCGGATGGACGACGAGCACCTGTCGGTGATGTCGTGCCAGCACGGGCGCCCGATGGGCCGCTATGCCGGCTACAACGTCATCGGTGACCTGTTCGACGAGCCGCTGCTGGCGCTTCGAATCCCTTGGTACGTCACGGTTCTCGATCTCGGACCGGCCGGCGCGGTCTACACCGAAGGGTGGGGCCGGGCGGTGGTTTCGACGGGCGCGCGGGCCAAGGCGACCAAGCGGACCATCAATACCCGGCGCATCTATCCGCCCCTGACCGGCGACCGGGCCGAGCTGCTGGCCGCCGCCGCGCCGCGGCTGCAGGCCCGCCCGCGATGACGATCATTCCGACTGCGCGTTGTCGCCGGCGTACCACTGGACCGCGCGAATCCCCGGTTGCAGGGACAGTTCCGCCACCAACCGCTCGAGCTTGGCGGCGGTGTGGCCGCCCATGAGCACGTGGGCGGTCAGGGTCAGCTCGTCGTCGGTGGCCGGTCCGGTGTGGATCCCGCGCAGCGTGATGTCGTTGCCGCCGGCGTGCTGCACGATGTGGGCGCGCGCGTACTTTTCGGATTTCGGGCGGCAAACCACCTGGACCAGGTAGGGCCGCAGGTCCTCGTCCTCTTCGCCGGCATCGTCGTGGTCGATCATCCGGCCGAGTGGCCGCCCCAACACGTGGATGCCGATGACGGTTCCGGTGGCGATCAGGGTGAACACCAGGTGCCCGGAAGCGGCCAGCACGCCCACCGCCGCCGAGCACCACAGGGTGGCCGCGGTGTTGAGGCCCCGGACGTTGACCCCCTCGCGCAGGATTACCCCGCCGCCCAGAAACCCGATGCCCGACACCACATATGACGCGACTCGGGTGGGGCTGCTGTCCTCGGTGGCCACGGCGTAGAGCACGAACAGGGTCGCACCGGCGGCAACGAGCGCGTTGGTGCGCAGCCCGGCCCGGCGCGCCCGCCATTGGCGCTCCAACCCGACCAGCGCGCCACACCCGACCCCGACGCCAAGCCGGAGCGCGAAATCGGCGACGGTCAACGTCTGCATTGCACCGCTCCTTCCGCCACCCGCGACGCTGGGTAGCCGCCATCGCGCGGCGCGGGTCGCGCGGCAGTTAACCACGCTCGGGTGAACGGCAGGTGGACCGGAGCCGAACCGGTCGCCCGCCGGCCACGCGCGCGAAACCGCCGCTTAGCGGCGGGGACAGACAATGCCGCTCGGCCCGGGCTCCGGTGCTATGCCTTCGAAAGCTGGTGGGGGCAATAGAATTTCGCGGCGATCATGGCGAAATTCGACGCGCTCTCCATGTCGAATCCGGGATTGTGGGTTTTGACGTCGTGGACGAGCTCCAGGCCCGATTCGCCGTCGTTCAAGCACGTGCACACCGCCTTGGCCGACGCGACCGCCGCATCGGGGCTGGAATAGCTGATGTCGACTTGATGCAGGGCGGCGAGGAAGCCCGCGTCGTCACCCTCCGGAGGAGGGGGCGGGTCCCCATACGCGGGGGCCGCGAGGCCGATGGCGGCACAAAAGCCGAGTAGCGCTACGAAGAGTCTCATAACCAATCTCCCAATTGCATTGCGCCCTATCCTAATTGAGCTTCCGACGGCACCACTTTGGCCTTGTCACCCTTCTTGAGGTGCACCGCGTGGATGCCGGGCTTCTTCGACAGCTGCTCGAGCAGGGCGTCGAGGCCTTCCTGATCGACGTTGTGGTGCTGCACGCTTTCGGGCTTCTCCGATATCTGTGCGACCAGCCGCTTGAGCTTCTCCGGCGAGGTGCTGTCCTTGAGTTCTTTGATCGGCTTGAGACGGCCGCGGGCGCCGGCGCGCACCACGGTGGGACCGCCCGCGCCGACGGCGCTGCCGAGCATCCCGGCCAACGACATCGAACTGAGCAAGCCGCCCTCGCCGAGCGCGGCCGCCGGCACCGCGTCCGGTCCGGCGGCCGACAGTGCGGCGGCGACCGTCCGGATGGCCGGGGTGGCCGAAGCCCAGCTCGGGGGGACCCGCAAGTTGCCGACCAAGGTGCCACGCCCGAAATCCGCCGCCGGCGAGACCGCGTTGAACAGGGTGCCCCGGCCCCAGTGCGGGGCACCAAGCCCGGCCCCCAGCGCGTCTCGCGGGATCGCGCCCAGCGCGGGGTGGGGGGCGAACTTGAGGAACTGCGACGCGGGAAGGTTGATGGCCAGCCCGATCCAGTTGTACTGCGTCGTGTAGCCCAGCGGAGTCCTGAGGGCCGTGTACATCTGGGCAAAGGTCGAGGCCCAGGTCGGTCCTACCAGGGTGTTGATGATGTTGTTGAAGAAATCCGTGTAGTTGGTGGCGAAGTTTGCGCCCAGTTGCAGCAGCGGGTTGCCCGTTGTCAGCGGTTCGGCCGCCGCCGAGGCGAGTGAGGCCACGTTGCCGAACGGGGTGGCGGCGGCCTCGGCCACCGCCGCCGCCTGGGTGGTCAGCCCCCCGGCGTTCGTGATTTGCGGTGCCGCGGTGAACGGCGTCACCTGGGCGGCGGACGCCGACGAGGCGACGTAGCTGTCCATCGCCAGGGCGTCTTGGGCCCACATTTCGGAGTATTGGGTCTCGGTGGCCGCGATTGCCGGGGTGTTCTGCCCGAAAATATTGGTCGCCACCAGCGACGCCAGTTGGCTGCGGTTGGCGGCAATCTCCACCGGTGGCACATGCGCGGCGAACGCCGCCTCATAGGCGCTTGCCGCCGCGGTGGCCTGGGTGGCGGCTTCGGCGGCTTGTGCGGCGGTGCCCTGCATCCAGGTCACGTAGGGTGCGACGGCGGCCGCCGCGGCCAGCGACGACGGACCCGTCCATGGTCCGCCGGTCAGGGTCGAGACCACCGACGAATAGGAAGCCGCCGTGGACTGCAATTCGGTGGCCAGGCCTTCCCAGGCCGCCGCGGCGGCCCGCAGCGACCCCGATCCCGGGCCCGTGTACATCCTGCCCGAGTTGAACTCCGGCGGGAAAGCTGCGTAAAACATGTTCTACCCCTTACCTATCGGGCGTATTTGGGCGGCCTGTGCCGGGCCACTTGTCGTCGTCATGGCGGTCATCGCGGTCACTCTTCCAGCGCGGGGATCACGATGATGGTGGCCGCGGCGGGGTCAGCCTCGGCGACCACGCCGCCGAGCGACCCTGCCGCGGCAGCGCCCGGGGAGTAGGTCGCACCGGCGGCCACGGCGCGTCCGGCCAGACTCGACAGGGCCATCTGGCCAAAGACGCCACCCTCGCCGCTCAGCGAGGCAGCGGGGACGGCCGCCAGGTTGGTGGGCAACACCGAGGCGAGCGTCCTGATCGCCGGGGCGGCTTCGGTCCAGCCCTGGGGCACCGACATGCTTCCGACCAGGGCCGCCTTTCCCATAGCCCCCGATACCGGCGCCGCGCCGAAGCTTGCGGAACTCAGGTTTGCCGCCGCTCCGCTGGTCAACGGGGCCAAGGCCCCCGTGATGGCTTTCGGAGTGTAGAAGGCGGCGACGCCCTGGCCGTTTTGGGCGTAGGCGTACGTCTGCCCGAACGACAGGAACGGGCCACCGCCCAGGGAAGTCTCCCCGAAGAAAGGCGAGTAAATCCCCGAGAGGGTCGAGTTGATGGTGTTCCAGTTCGCCAGGTCGGTGGTGAGCCCCGCCGGCAAGGGTGGCAAGTTCAAGCCCGGTACGGACGTGGGACTGGTTGTCGCCAGGCTTTGCAGCGTCGACGGCGCCGACGAGATCAGCTGGGACAGCTGCGTGCCCACGTTCGAGCCACCCGCGCTGGTGGCCTGGGAGACCGTGGCCGCCTGCGTCGCCGTTCCCGCGGTGTTGGTGGTCTGCGGTGGTTCGTTGAACGGCGTCAGCTGCGACGCCGTCGCCGACGACGCCGCATAGGTGTACATCGCGGCGGCGTCCTGGGCCCACATCTCGGCGTACTGGGCCTCGGTGGCCGCGATCGACGGGGTGTTCTGGCCCAGGATGTTGGTGGCGATCAGCGCCATCAGCAGGGCGCGATTGGTCGCGATCACCGGCGGCGGCACCGTGGCGGCAAAGGCCGTCTCGTAGGCGCCGGCGGCCAGCTTGGCCTGCGTGGCCGCCTGCTCCGCCTGAGCGCCGGTGGCGCCCATCCACGCCACGTACGGTGTGGCCGCGGCCGCCATCGCAATCGACGACGGGCCCGTCCACGGCCCGGTGGCCAAGCCTTCGATCGTCGACCCGTACGACGCCGCGGTGGACTGCAATTCCGTCGCCAGCTCGTCCCACGCCGCCGCGGCCGCCAGCATCGGCCCCGATCCTGCGCCGACGTACATCCGTCCGGAGTTGATCTCCGGTGGTAACGCCCCGAAATCGAACATGTATTACCTCCGGTCCCGTAGGTGGCGGCCATGGTAAGCACGGCTTCCTGACGCCGTACGCAACCATGCTGAAGCTCTGATGGAATCCATCGAATCGACGGTCGAATCCGCGCGTTGGTTCCACGTGTTTGAGGACAACAACCCCCCACTCTCCTAGCTGAAAATGTGTCCAGGGGCGTGGGTTGCCCCCGTTTCGGCTCCGTTGCCCTAAATGTAGCGATCAGCCTGACTAGAAACTATTCAAGCCGCGTTCCTGCGGTGTGATAATAACGTAAACAATAAGTATCACCGTGGCGTGTTTCCTGTGAGAATGCTGCTTAATAGCTAACACGATGCTGTAATGAATGCCATGCCCAGAAAATTACCAGGAAGTACTCAGCAAATGGCTAGAATCGCAGGTATTTATCCAAACGCCGATGTATATATGCGTGTGCGATGCTTACTGCAGGTCATTTATGACCCGAGCCGGTCGTGAATCGCCTATCGCGCTATCGCAAAAGGTTTAATGCTCGGCATGCTGCAGCACCGTAATGGTGCGAGAGGGCATGTGAGTTTGCAATGGGGCGGCGAGGATATTAATTCGCACATTTACTGCCATTTGTTGCGGCATGGATTAGGTCCAGCTGGAGTCGAGGGCGCGGTCGGCGGCGGCGCGGCCCGAGCGGCCGCCGTGCGCGCCCACATCGCCGGATCGGTAGCTAAACGTCATGCTGTGCTCTCCCCTGAACTTCAGTCAGCGTACGCATGGACGACTGGTGAAACACTGATTAGCTACTGGGAATTTACTGGGAGGCCGATCCGCGCTGTTCGCGGTGGTTATCACGGCGTGCCGGCCGGTCGCGGAGCCCGTGGAGCATGTTAATTGCGTTGCGGAAAGCTCAAACCGTTGAACGATCGCGTGTGAGGTCGACGAGACCGGCCGGGTGCTACCCGGCGGCCGGAGGGCGTGCGACGAAGGTGGGCCGGAAGCCGTACTGCGGAAGGGCACGCCCATACGCTTGCGCGCCTATGGTTCCGACCGGCATGCCGGGCATGCCGGCTGCCATCGCCGGGGGCGGCACCATCGGTGTGCCGCCCAGTGTCGAGGCCAGCGGGCTGGCCAGCGGCGCCGGCGCGGCCCAGCTGGGTGGCACCGACAACGCGCCGATCATCGGTGCGTGACCGAGGCCCGCCGAGACGGCGTTGCCAAGGCCGCCGATGCCGCCGACGGGGCCGGCGAGGGCCTCGCCCAGCCCACCGGCGGCAACCTGGCCTGCGGCGTCGCCGGCCGCGGCACCGGCCTGCTGGCCGAGCAGGCCCAGGAACGGCCCCATCGTGTTGCTCGGCATGTAGAACCCGGACGTAAAGATCGTGTTCCAGATGTTGGCGTTCAGCAACTGGCCGAAGGCGGTGTCGTCGCCCCCGATCAGGTTCAGCAGGCCGTCGAGCCCGGTGGTGTCGCCGGCCGACCCGGGCGCAAACGGGTCCAATCCGCTCAGCCCGTTGAGGACGCTGTCCAAACCCGTCGTCTGCGACGAAGCCGGCGACGCCAGCCCCTGCAGCGCGGTGGGCAGCGCGGACATCAGCTGGGACAGCGTGCCCTGCTGCGTCCCGGCCGGGGTGGCGGCGGCCTGGGCCACCGCGGCCGACTGGGCGCTCAGCCCGCTGGTGTTGGTGGCCTGCCGCGGGTCGGTGAACTGACTCAGCTGGGTGGCCGTGGCCGACGACGCCGCATAGGTGTACATCGCGGTGGCGTCCTGGGCCCACATCTCGGCGTACTGGGCCTCGGTGGCCGCGATCGCCGGGGTGTTCTGGCCCAGGATGTTGGTGGCGATCAGCGCCATCAGCTGGGCCCGGTTCGCGGCGATCACCGGCGGCGGCGCCGTGGCGGCGAACGCGGCCTCGTAGCCCGCCGCGGCGGCCTCGGCCTGTGCGGCGGCCTGCTCGGCCTGCTCGGCCGTGGTGCCCAGCCACGCCACGTACGGCGCGGCCGCGGCCGCCATCGCCGCCGAGGCCGGGCCATGCCATTCCGTGCCGGTCAGCGTCGACAGCACGGAGCCGTAAGACAGTGCGGTGGAACGCAATTCGGCGGCCAATCCATGCCAGGCCGAGGCGGCGGCCAGCATCGGGCCCGAACCCGCCCCGGTGTACATCCGTCCGGAGTTGACTTCCGGCGGAAGCATCGCGAAGTCCAGTGCCGTCATCGTCGGCCTCCTTCCCTAGCCGGTCGCGATCGTGTTGTGCCGACCGCGGCCAGCCGCGCAGGGGCGGCGTATGGACTGAATCCCTTGGGGGCCAGCCTGATTCAGGCTATGGAGGCGGGGCCGGGGTCGGATCGCAACGAAATGGTCGTTGATCTGGGATACGGACTGTCGTCGGGACTCATTTCGCTCTCACCTCCTCACGGCCCGGGCACACGGGGATGCCATCAACGTTGCACATGGGGAGAAGAGCCCGGAACACCCGGACACGGCACCCCTCTCGTCAGAGCTTTGGCACCACACGGCGTATCCGGCGAATCGAAACCGGAAGCCACTTGGGCTCAACCCTTAAGCCGGGAGGAGCTGTCCTGACCCTGGGCGTCTTTCGACGTTCGAGGTCAGTGGCCTATATCCGCGTAGAAGCCTCACCTAGCGAGGTGCTTGCACAGGCCATGGTGGCACCCGCGGAGCGGATGAGTCAAGCTCGCCGCGGCCGGATCGCGGCAATTCCGGGTGTATCCCGGCTCGCTATGTCGTCTTCTTCTCGGCCACCGCCGCGCGCAGGCCCTCGGCGAGGTCCTCGCGGGTCAACTCCTTGAAACGGAGCAGTTGGGCCTCGCTGAACTCGCTGAGATCGCTGGCCAGCACCGCGTCGAGGTCTTCGTCATCGAGCCGGAAGCTGCGGTGGTCGCGGGCCTTTTCCACCACGTTGCGCACGAAGCCGGCGTTGCCCAGGGTGTCGATGCCGCGAATCAGGTCCCCGTCTTCCGAGTAGCTCTCGTCGAGATAGAACTTGGTGTACGACGGCAGCAATCCCTCGGCCGCCTCGTCGGTGATGAGGTCCTCGTTCTCCCGCCCCATCAGCTTGGTCAGTGCGACAAGCTCTTCCGGGGTGTAGCTGAAGAACTCGATGACGGTCGAAAAGCGCCGTCGCAGACCCTGATTCACCTCGAGCATCTTGTCCATGGCCTTGGCGTAGCCCGCGCCGAAGACCACCAGCTCGTCGCGGTGGTTTTCCATGTACAGCAGCAGCGTGTTGATGATCGCGTTGCCGTACGGGTCGCCCTGGTGGTAGCCCGTCTCGTGCAGGGTGTGCATCTCGTCGAAGAAGACGGCTCCGCCCAGCGCTCCCTCGAGCATCTCCTCGGTGTTCTTTTCGGCGTCGGCCATGTACCGGCCCAGCAGCTTGGTGCGGCTGGTCTCCACCACCACGGGCTTGCGCAGCACGGTCAGCCCGCACAGCTGCTTGCTGAAAGCGCGTGCCACCGAGGTCTTTCCGGTCCCGGGCGGCCCCAGCAGCAAGGTGTGGCGCGACGTCACCGGCACCGGCAGCCCCATCTTGGCGCGGGCCAAGTTGACCTTGGTGGTCGACTTGATGAGCTTGATTTCCCGTTTGGCCCGCTCCATGCCCAGCATCGCGTTGAGCTCGGCGTCCCCTTCGGCCAGATACCTGGCGGCCTCCTGGGCGTGGCGGGCGGCCTCCGTCTGCGCGCGGGTCGGGGCGCTGCCCGGATCCCACGGGTCGGTGCGCGCCTCGATCGTTTCCGGATCGGTCAGCACCAGCCGGTAGTTGGGGTTGTCGAGCGCCTCGCGGGCCGGGGTGAACTTCGGATCGCGCGAATACACCCGGCGCAACAGCTCGATGGCCTCCTCTTCGCGGCCGACGTGCCGCAGGCACATGCCCTGGGTGTACAGGGCGATGTTGGCCGCCCCCGGCACCCGGTCGCCCTCGATGGCGTCCTGCCCGCGCCGAAAGGCCTCTTCGAAGACCCCCAGCGACGCCAGCGCGGTGGTTGCCATGGCCGCCCCGGCGGCCTTCAGTTCGGGTTGCCGCCAGGGCTTTCCCTCGGGAAATTGGGCGAGCACGTCCGGCCAGCGTCCGGTGCGGAAGTACAGCACGCCCCGCACGTAGTTGATCACTTCCTCGTCGAAAGGGTGGCGGGGTTCGATGCCGTCGAGCAGTTTCGCCGCTTCCTCGTACCGTTTCGCCTCGGCGAGGACGGCGGCGTAGGCGCAGGCCAGCGTCTCCACGCTGGTGATCGCCAGCCGCAGGAACAGCCCGTCGGAGACCTCGGGACGAAACTGCACGTCCGTGACCCCGAGGCGGCGGGTTTCCCAACCGAACGTCCTGACCGCCGCCCACGCGCCCAGCAGCACGTCGATGCCCTGTTCGCCCGCCAATATCCGCGCCAGCCAGGCATCGCACATCCCGGGGTCAAGCGTGGTCGCCGTGTTGAACATCTGCGACGCCACCTGCGGGTTGTGGCTGGGCTGTAGTCCGTTGACCGAAATCCCCGACGCCAACAGGCCGGCGACCATAGCATTACGGGCGTCTTCGGCGGTCGACTGCGGGCGCGTCATTGCGCTGCGGGCACGCTCGCTGAGCTCTCCCGCGCCTGACCTACCGACAGCACCAACTCATCGTCGTCGAGCAGCCCACGGCTGGGCACGACCAGGATCGGGCGAGCCGCCGGGGCGGGCAGACTCGCGCGCACCGCCGCCAGTTGGCGCCCGGTGAGCCGATTGAGCCCCGACGATATCGCCCTGGGAAGCCGCTTCTCGCTGTGGTAGCGCACCCAGCCCGACAGCTGGGGCCGGCCGCCGCTCGTGACGAGCCGGATCGTGACCACGGTCGCCGCCACCTCGGCCAGCAACAGGTCTTCCACGGTCTCGGTGGTGATGTCCGACGGTGTCAGCCAGAAGCTGGTGGCGAACCCGTTGAAATGCTTGAGATGCCGCCATCCGGGGCGGCTCCAGGTCGGCTCCAGGTCGGCCAGCACGGCGCTGTCGACCTCGCCCAGCTCGTCGGCGGTCAACGGCTTGGCCACACAACTTTGCCCATCGAGATCCTGGGCGAGCCGCTCGGTGGCCGCCACCAACGTCGACGCCAGCGAATCGCGGGCCGCGACGGCGGCGACGTTGCGCTGCGGGTTCATCCGCAGCACCAGCCACGTGCGGCGCACATAGGAGGGTTGGTCGCTCACCAGCCCCCACTCCTCGGGCCCCCAGTCGTCGAGCTTCGACTTTTCGGCGGCTCGGACTTCGGGGCCCCCGCGGCGCACCTTCACCGAGACGATGTCGATGCCGTCAAGGTGAATGTCGAACTGGCGCAGGCCCTCGGCGACCGCCCGCACCGGCAGGGCGGCCGCGGTCGTCCGATGGCGATGGCGGCCAAGGGCGTCGTCGTCCCCACCGTCCACCGCGATCACCGTGACCAGATGGCCGTCGTAGTGGCGCACGCCGACCTTGTTGCGCCCGAAGCGACGCTGGTGGTCGACCGCCGGCGTGCATCCGGCCGTCAGCGCGGTGCCCGGGTCGGCGGACCAATCCCACAGCCACGTGGCCAAGCCAGAGGTCACCGTGAGCCCGTGGTGGGTGACCAGTGACAGCAGCGTGATCAGCGTTGCGAGGCCGACGCCCACCCAAAACGCGATGTGATGGTCGCCCTGCCAGGAGTCCGGGCAGTGACTTGCCACCAACATGATGAGGACGTCGATCAGGAACACCGCGGTGACCCGCGGCCACGACAAAGACAATCCAAACCTGCGCTGAGCCTTCATGTGCTATTGCCGCTCCGACCTCATTGCTGCTTCCGTGTTCGCTTCATCAACATCGCTATGCCGAACACTGCGCCGCCGATGAGCAAGGCTCCGGTCAATCCTCCGGCCGCCACCCATACTGGCACCATATCCCGGTGCGGCGCGGCTTTCGGCATCTTCAGTGGCGCCGACAGTTGCTGCGGCGGCTTCGCCGGGCCTTCGGGCACATCCCAGGTCAGCGCCGCGACCGGATCGACGATACCGTAGCCCATCTGGTTGTCCACGCCGCGCGCCGGCGCCCGGGCGGTGCGTTCCAACCGGTTGACGACCTGGTACGCCGAGAGCTGCGGGTATTTCGCGCGGACGAGGGCGGCAACCCCCGACACGATCGCGGCCGAGAAGCTCGTGCCGGCCGGAACCAGCAGCGAGTTGTCCGGGCCGTCGATGGCGTTGATCAGACCGTCGTCCCGGGGTGAAAGCCCGACGATGTCGATCCCCGGCGCCGCGAGTCCCACCCACGGCCCGGCGACGCTCGTCGACGCCTGCCCCTGACCACCCTGGGTGAGCGGCCGGCCGTCGGTGTCCACCGCGCCGACCGTCAGGACGTAGTCGCTGAACCAGGACGGCGTCACGACGGTGGTGACACCGTTCCAGTCGCGCGGATCCTTGGGCTGCATGGGATCGAAGACCGGGTTCTGCTTGCAGTCCTTCTTGCTGGTGTCGCCCGCGGCGGCCACGATGACGGCGTTCTTGTCGACCGCCGCGTAGCGCACCGCCGCGCCCAGCGTGCGCTGGTCGATGACGTTGCGCGCGCTCATGCAGGTCACATCGGAGATGTTGATGACCGACGCGCCCAGGTTGGCGGCGTGCACGATCGCTCGCGCCATGGTCTCGACGTCGTCGATCTTCGCCCGCGTCTGCGGATCCTCGTCACCGGTGTAGGCATCCTTGAGGCCAAAGGCCTGGCTGGACTGGCGGATCGAGATGATGTCGACGTCCGGCGCGATTCCGCTGTAGGCGTCCGGGGCCTGGGCGGGCGCCGGCGCCGGGGGTGGCGGCGGGGGTTTGGGCGGGTCGAGCGGGCGCGGGCCGCCCGGGTTGTCGACGGCGGTTACCTGGCGCCCGCCGGCATAGCTCGGTATGGTCACCGTCCCCTGGCCGCCGTGGTGGCCCGACGGGGCCTGACCGGGTGCGGGGGGAGGCGCGGGCGGTGCTGGCGGGGGCGCCGGCGGCGCCCCGAACGGCCCCGGAGGCCCTTCCGGCGGCGGGGGAACCATCGTCACGGTCTGCGGCAACGGCGACAAGGTCACCGTCTGCGGCGGCGGCGCTTTCGGGGGCGGCTCGGTGGTGGGAATGGTGACCGGCTTGCGCGGCGCGGCGGGCGGCGCCGTGGCGCCACTGGCCGGGGCCGCGCCGATCACCGACGCCACGATGGTGCCGTGGGCGTCGCAGTCCGACAGCCCGTCGCCGGACATGATGTAGTCGCCGCCGGGGATCAGGTGCGGAAACCTGGGGTGCGGGGTCACACCCGTGTCGATGACCGCGACCTTCTGCCCGGCGCCGCGGCCGAATTGCCATGCCTCCTGCAGGTTCAGCATGTCCATGTACCTCGGCTGCAGCCGAAAGTCGGTGCCGGGCAAGACCCCGACCTCGGTGCAGTAGGAGTTCTGCTTCATCGGTGCCGGCGGTCCGGGCGGACCATCCGGCGGCACCGCGGCCGGGTCGACCGTCGGTGGCGAGATCGCGTACGCGGGCGGTAGACCGGCCAACGCACCTGACGTGAGCAGGAGTGCGGCGATGGTCGCGCGCGAGGCGCGACCATGCCACAGCCTGCCGCTAGCGGTAACGAATCGCCGCATAGACATTCATCAGCCACAATGCCAACGGGAAAATCGGCATGAGGCACAGGTATTCGATCCATTCCACAAACTTGCGGAACAGCGGGCTGTAGATGGTGTTGGGCACGACCGCCGCGGCCGTCAGGCCGGCGGCCGGCAGCAGCACCAGGATCGCCACGCCGATCGACACGGCGAGCGGCGACTGCAGCACCAGGGCGTACCGCACCACCACCGCGGCGACGATGATCACGGCGGTCGCGGCCAGGGTGATCGCCTGCCAGCGGTCGACGTACGAGCGGCCGCGCAGCATCAGGAAGCCGGCGCTGAAGCCGGCCAGCAGGAGCGGCAGCCAGCGCTGCCCGGTGTGCGGGTCCGACAGCGCGGTCAGCGACACCACCATCAACACGCCCAGCCCCAGGAGCAGGCCGGTCAGGAACGACCGGGCGCGTTCGGCTTGCAGCACCACGTCCCGGACCGACGCGGGCCCCTCCAAGACCGGGGCACCGCCGTCGGGGCGCACCACGGTGGTGGGCAGATCCGGTCGCGCCTCGAACACCCATCGGCTGGTCGCCGACGGGAACACGGGCAGCCGAATGCCGGCCAGGCGACGGGACAGGGCCGGTGCGGCGTGGTAGGTCAGCACGCAGACCAGCACCACGCAGCTGAAGTTGGTCACCGCGCTGGTCATGGCGACCATGCGCGCCAGGCTGGCGATCGCCGCCACCGCGCTGATGGTGACGATCGCGGTGTAAATGGCCAGCCGGCGACCGGTGAAGCGCAGCGCGAGCGCCGCGGCGATGGCGAGGACGCCGAAGCCCAACACCGCTTGCGGGGACCCGACGCCGCCCGGCGGCGCCGCCGCTGCCGCCACCGCCAGTGGCGCGAGGCCGCTCAGCAGCATGATGTCGGCGACGCGTCGATCCGACTGCGTCTTCGCCCGCGTCGCCAGCATGATGGCCACCGTCAGCACGAGGGCGGCGATGATCGCGGCGTAGACCGTCGGCAGCCACGAGTTGTGGTGCCAGCGCCACCAGCCCAGCAAACCCGCCGCGGCGGTCACCCCGACCGCGATCATCGAGGAGCCGACCTGCACCGCGACGATCGGGTCGATCGCGGCGAACCGCTTGCTCAGGTTTGCCGAAACCGCGGTGGAGATGTGCTCGATGACCTGCGACCGGTGCTCGGTGTCCGGGAGGAACCGGATCCACAGCCGGTCGCCGTCGTAGATGTCCTGCTCGGTCAGCGATTGGGTGGCCCGCAGGGGCGTGCCGTCGACCAGGCACAGCGCCCACCTGCCGCGGCCCGTGGCCTCCAGCGGCGTCTCGCCGAGTTCCCTCAGCCGGCTGTTGACCACTTTCAGCAGCGGGTCGGTCATCACCGAGACCGGGGCGTTGGCATCCAGCAGGACGCCGATTTGGACGCCCTCGCCGGCCATGACGCCGACCACTACCGCCCGAGGCTGTGAGATACCCTCGATATCCGCCTGTAGGGTTTCAGCTACCGCGGTCATCGCCCTGCACCCCCTGCCATGGTGAATGTGTAACCCCGTGTCGCCAGCCGCGCGGCGGCCCCGGTCGCTCTACGTGCCGAGGCGCTGTGGCCCCCCGGGAGGTACAGCTCGCCTAGTTCGGATTTCATCTGCCTCGCCTTGCGCTAAAGAGTTGTGGTGACACTGCTTTGAATATTTGCTGATGATTCTAGAGAAGTATGCCGTCTTCGCATCCTGGCCGCATGTTCTGTGCAAAAGCATTGGTGAAGTTTGTGTTTCAGGCGTATGTCAAACCCTGCTGTGCGTTTTCCATTCGCCGTAGGGCAGCGTGTCCAGCACGGTTTTGATGCCCACCTGCACCAGCTGCGGCGTGGCCGGACAGATGGCCAGCCACGCTTCGCCCGAACCCGCGGTGCGCGCCTGCTGGTAGAGCGCGATGCGGCCCCCCGAACCGTCTTTCAGCGACAGCACCGATGCGCTGGGGCCCTTGGCGTCGTCGCGGTACTGACGCGCGTACACCGCGACCTCGGCCGCCGGGTCCGACAGGGCCTGCCCCAGCGCGGCCACCGTGGCGGCGCTGATGCCCATCCGGCGCAGATCCCCGCCGGAAAAGACGTTGAAGCCGGACTCCTGCCACGATTTCGTCGCCTCCAGCATCTCCTCCAGCGGCACGTTGACCGCGTTGATCGCCGCGGGCTCGGCGTGGTGAATCGACTCCAAACCGTCTATCACCAGCGAGGCGATCGAGGCGCTGTCCGCGACGGCGACGTCGTCGACGGTGATGTCGCTGCCAACCCGCACCGCCGACACCCAGTGCTGGCCGCGACGGGCGAGCACCACGCGGAACTCGTTGTCAGGGATGTCGCGCGAACCGGGCGGCTGGTTATCTTCTTCGACGACGCCATAGAGCAGCTTGCCCCGCGAGAGCAAGGCGACAACCTCGAGGTCGGGCGCGGCGAGGACCCGCATCCGGGCGGCGACCTGTTCGTGCACCTCGTCGCCGACGACGATGCCCTGCTCGCGCATCACCGCCATTCCGGGGTGTTCGTTGAGCCAGTCGTTCGAGTCGGTCGATACGAATGGCCGGCACCGTAATTCCGGCGCGACGTGTCGAATGTCGAGTAGCGCCTGAAGCATCCAGAAACCGTCGACGTTGACGGTGATGTCGGTGCGGGTGCCCTGTTGGTCCATCAGTGCCCTAAAAGGTCGAAGTGGTCGGAAACTGCAGGACGCGGCAGCACACCGCCGTGTGGTGTGCTGCCGCGCCTGAAGTTGGGAGTTAGGCCCAGCTGGAGCCGACGGCGCTGTCGGTGCTGGCCATGTTGCTGCCGGCGGTCTGCACCTTCTGGCCGTGGGCGTTGGCCTGCTCGTAGATCACCTGGAAGTTGCGACCCAACTGGGTGATGAACTCCTGGCAGGCCACCGAACCGGAGCCGCCCCAAAAGTCACCGGCGGCCAGCACATCACGAACGATGGCCTGGTGCTCGGCCTCCAGCGACGCGGCCTGCGCACGAATCAACGCGCCGTGCGAATCCACGTCGCCGAACTGGTAATTGATGGTCATATCGGTGTTCTCCTAACGTATGAAAGATTACGCAGCCGTGGCGCTTCGCGCTAGCTGCTGAGGATTTGCTGGGAAGCCTGCTCTTGCTGCTCGTAGTTGTTGGCGTCGCGGATCAGTCCGTCGCGCACCCCGTGCAGCATGTTCACGATGTTGCGGAAGGCCTGGTTGACCTGGCCCATGGTGTCATACGAGGTCGCCTGCGCCTGCCCGCTCCAGCCGGCCCCGGCGATGTTCATCGACGACGCCCACATCTTGCGGGCCTCGTCCTCAACGGTCTGGGCGTGCACCTCAAAACGGCCCGCCATCGCCCGCATCTCGTGCGGGTCGGTCATAAAACGTGTTGCCATGTTGGCTATCTCCTTAACTTGGTGACTTGATTTCTGTTGTGGTGAGCGATGGCCGGTCGGTTACGCGGTAGCGCACCGCCGAGCCGAATGAATAAGGATGTGTCCCCCTTCCGTCAGCCGGCGGTCACCGAGCGTTGTGACACGGCGAACGGACGTCGACCCCGAACCACGGCGTTTGGGTCGACGGAACTCTGAACCGCTGAACCCGCTCAGCCGGCGGCCGCCGCGTTGGCGGCCTCCGTCGCGGCGTAGGAACCCGAGCTGATCCCCAGCGTGTTCACGAACTGCTCGTGGATCGCGGCGGCCTGCGCGCTGACCGCCTGGTACATCTGCGCATGCGCGGCGAACTGAGCCGCCGTCAGCGCCGACACCTCGTCGGCGGCGGCCGGCACGACCCCGGTCGTCGGTGCTGCCGCGGCCGCGTTCTGGGCGCTCAGCGCCGAGCCGATACCCTGCAGGCTCCCGGCCGCCGCGGCCAAAGCCTCCGGCTGTGTGGTCACGAACGACATAATTTTCCCTCCTCGATTGCCTCTGGCACCGCTCTGTGCAAGAGAGTAGATGACGACATCGGTGTCAAGCTGTCTCCGAGGCCTCCTGTTCGCAATTGTTCACTGGACGGCACTACGAATTCACCTTCTGTAACGACACAGTAACAGCGTACGGGCCGCTCCGCTGTCTGACCAGCAAACTCACAGGCAAGCGGGAGCGGTGGACCGGGCGGCCCGCCGAACTTCCGTTGCCGCGTGCGTTTCGCGGAGCTACCGGCGCCCACCGCGCCGGAAATCGCGACGGCCGACCGGTCACTTCCACGGCCGGCCGGACCCCGCCGGCAATGAAGGGCACCCATTAGCCGGCCGAGGGTGGGCGGGTCATGACGGTGGGGCGGAACCCGTATCGCGGTCCGCTGCCCGCCGCGCCGCGGCCGGCTCCCGCCAGGGGCATGCCGCCCAGCAGGTTTCCGGCTCCGGCGTCGGGAGCTTCCCTGACGTTGCTGACCGGTATCGCCGATGCGCTGGAATGCGCCCCCGCCAGGGTGCCGGCCCAGGCCGGCGGGACGGAAAGGTGGCCCACCGGGCTGGCGGTGCCCAGCGCCGCGGCCGCGTGCGCGGCCCCGCCGCCCAGCAGCCCGCCCAGGCCGGGCAGGCCCTTGGGGACGGCGGCGGCTGCGGCGGCGCCCGCGGCCGGACCGATCGCCCCCACAGTTTTCGCGGTCTGAGTCAGGAAGTTGGCGATACCGATGCTGAAGTTCGGCAGGCCCTCGGTGTAGTAGAAGAAGCTTGCGTAGGGCGAGTAGTCCGTCAGCAGTGTGAAAACGTTGTTCGGGGCGGTGGGTGAGCCGAACAAGATCCCCCACAGCCACGACAGCGGGCCACTCGACGATTCGAGGTAGGCGAATTCACTTTGAATGGGACCGGTGATGGGCGATATCAGGCTTTGCAGCTGGCTGCTGAACTGGCTGATCAAATTGTTCAGCGTTTGCTGGACCGAACTCGCCGAGGTGGCGGCCGCGGCGGTCTGGGTGGCCGCGGCGGCCGGATTGGCGACCTGCGGCGCCGCGGTGAACGGCGTGACGTTCGCCGCCGTCGATGAAGACGCCGCATAGCTGTACATGGAAGCGGCGTCCTGGGCCCAATACTCGCCGTACTGCGACTCCAGCTGCGCGATCAGCCCCGTGTTCTGGCCCAGCACGTTGTTCGCAAGCGCCTGCGCGAGCTGTGCGCGGTTGGCCGCGATCGCCGTGGGGGGCACCACGGACGCCAACACGGTCTCGTATGCGGCCGCGGCCGAACTGGACTGAGTGGCCGTCTGCTCGGCGAGAGCGGCGGCATTCGTTATCCACTCCACGTACGGCTGCACCGCCGCGGCCATCGACGACGAGGCCGGCCCGAGCCACTCCTCGGTGGACAGCTGAGTGACGACGTTGTCGTAGCCGATAGCAGCTGAATTCAATTCGGCCGCAAGGGCATTCCACGACGATGCGGCGGCCACCAAGGGCGTGGACCCCGGGCCGGAATAGACGAGCGCCGAGGTGATCTCCGGCGGGATTGCACCAAGATCGATTGTCATGGCCTTACCCCTTAACCGGCCGTGGCCGCATTGGCCGCCTCGGTGGCCGCGTACGACCCCGAGCTGATGCCCAACGTGCTGACGAACGCCTCGTGGATCGCCGTGGCCTGAGCGCTGATCGCCTGGTACAGCTGGGCATGGGTGGCAAACTGCGCCGCGGTCAGCGCCGACACCTGATCGAGCGCCGCCGGCGCCACGCCCGTCGTCGGGCCGGCCGCCGCCGCGTTTTGGGCACTCAACGACGAGCCGATCCCTTGCAGGGTGCTGGCCGCCGCCAACAAGGCCTCCGGCTGTGTGGTCACGAACGACATGTTGTCGCCTCCTCAATATCTCGTGGGCCTAGCTGTTTGGTCGGCCCCTTGGTTAGCTGCTGCGCGTCACTTGCCTTCGGCCGTCTGTGACGTTAGTCCGCCTGGGCCGTCAGGCCTCGGCCGAAGTCGGTGCTTAGCGCGGTAGGACGACCGGTTGCTGGCGGCGGCTCTGCGGCGGCCAGGCCTCCCCCGGCGCGAACGTGCCGGCTTAGCCTGAGGGCCATGACCAGCGACAACCACCGGGCGGTCTGAGCCGTCACCGGCCGGCGGCCCGGGCGCGCGACGCCGTGTCTTGTCGTGCAGCCGGTTCGGGTAGGGACCGGCTCCCGATAAAATCCCGTCGCGGATAAAGGACCTCGGACGACGGCCCACGTTGCTGGTCGCGCTTTCCCACGATGCGTCTCGTGCCGTCAGGCGGGTGCGCCGTCCGGAAATATCGATAGGCATTTCTTTCGCTCGGCTTCTCTATCCGGCGGATGGTGGGCGGACCAGGACACTGCGGCGGAATCCGTATTCGCGGGGCGGGAAGGCGGAGCCGCCGCGCCGACCGCCGCCCCCCAGGGGAACGCCGCGCAGCAACCCGCTTGTGCCGCCGCGCGCGTCGCTGACGTACTCGACGCTCATCGCCTGTGCGGCCGATTCCTCGATCGCGCCGGGTGGACCGGCTGGAGAGGCCCACGCCGAGGGGACCGACAGCCCGCCGACCTTGCCGGCCGAACCCATGCCGGTGGCTGAGCTGAGGTTTGCCGAAACCGGCCCGCCGGCGACGGCGCCCAGGTGCAGGCCGGCGAACTGCGGCGTCGGGTACCAGGCTCCGCCGGCACCGGCCGTTGCCCCGCCGGGACCAAATGTCAGCTGCTGGTTTATCGATACGAAAAAGGACCCCATGTTCCCACTGAAGTAACCCAGGTCGTACGTGCGACCCAAAGTGGTGCGCATGCTGATGCTGAGCTGACTCAGTTGCTGCACGATGTACCACTGGCTCGGATTCAGCCCCACCGCCGTCGCCTGCGCCGAGAGCTGGTTGAGCACTTGGTTTATCGAGGAGAATATCGACGTGAGACTGATCGTGTCGGGCGTTATTGCCAGCCCCGGGGTCGCCGCCGCGGCTTGGGGCGCGTTGGTGGCCGCCGGTGTGGCGAGGGCCTGGGTGACCGCGGCCGCCTGCGCGGCCGGCCCGCTCTGGTCGGTGGTTTGTCCCGGTTCGCTGAACGGGGACAGCCGCGTGGCGGTCGCCGACGCGGCGGCGTAGCCGTACATCGCCGTGGCGTCCTGGGCCCACATCTCGGCGTATTGCGCCTCGGTGGCCGCGATGGCCGGGAAGTTCTGTCCAAAGAAGTTGGTCGCGATCAGCGTCGTCAGCAGCACCCGGTTGGCCGCGATCTCCGGCGGGGGCACCGTGAGCGCAAACGCCGCTTCGAAGGCGGCCGCCGCGGCTCTGGCCTGATTGGCGGCGTCCTCGGCCAGCCCGGCCGCGGTGCCGAGCCACGAGATGTAGGGCGTCGCCGCGGCGACCATCGATTGCGACGCCGGACCCACCCACGGCGAGCTGGTCAACTCGGTGATCACCGACGTGTAGCCGGTTGCCGTCAAACCCAACTCGGTGGCCAGCCCATCCCAGGAGGCGGCCGCGGCGATCATCGACCCCGAGCCCGGGCCGGCATACATCCGGCCCGAATTGATCTCTGGCGGTAGCGCCCCGAAGTCGAACACCTAGGAACCGCCGGACTCGAATGACATGTGTTTCCTCGCAAGCTGTTTTGACTCGACGACGTTCGCTGAAGTTGCTCGCCAGTGAGGCTAAATCGCCGCGCTCCCCGGCCGCCGTCCCTCGTTCGGGCGAACCGCCGCGCGAAGACGGATCGGCCACAGGGCGGCCGAAGAGAAGCCCGGGCGGCGACTCGCGCTTCGCGATGGCGCGCGCGGGGCTTTCACCTGCGCAAATGTGTGGACGACGCCGCCCGATGACGGTTGCCGGTCGGCGGCCCGCGGGCCATTCGCGCGTGACTCGGCGGGGATGAAAGTGCCGGTGCCAGATAAAAATCCGGCCGCAGATAAAGACCTTGCCGGCTTCGCTGGAGAGCCGCGGTGCCGCCGGCTCAGCGAGGGCGGGGCACCGTCGTGAGCGGCGAATCCGGAGGGGCCGGCTTCCTACCCCATGCAGCGTCGTGGGCGCAGGCAATTGCGCCTGCGCCCACGACGATGTTCCTCTCGGCGTGATTGTTGGTCGTTTCAGGACAGAGATTCACGCGATGGCCTTCTGAATCGGCACCGACGTGCCCGCTACTCACACACGCCTTTCGACGGAACTGAGCCACCATTAGGCTCCCAAACAAGCACTGTTAGGTCGCGGCCGAGTTACCGCGATTGGCCCATCGGGACTTGACCCTGTTAACAAGGATTTGGAACTGCGTTGTCGAACTCAGGTAGTCCGTTGCCATGACCCCGCAATGCAGAGTTCTGGTGACCTTTGTGACCGCCGACAGTGACCGCCGACAACCGGCAACCGTAGTTGACCTGCACAGGTTGCTTGTTGCGGTTGTTGCTGGCTGCGCTCGAGCGGCGATGTTTTAGACAATGCCCAAATACGACGAGAGCTGCACGGCAACGAGATCGACCCGACACGGGACGGCTTCGTCCCAGTGCTGTGCGTGGATCCCTGTTTGCTACAGTGGAACCTCAGGCGCGTTCATCGCGTTCATCACGCGAGCGCCCAGCGTATTTGCATGGCTCCGAGCCTCCCAGACCGTGAATGGCGTTCGAATTCTCGTCGGTCGTCGCTTGAAGTCTTTAGGTGGCCTCTGCCCTGATCTCCATGTTCTTGACCGCGGTGGGGTCGTTTTCGGTCAAGCCAACTTTCGAAGCACCACCGGGTGAGCCCAACTCTGTGAAAAAGTCGGCGTTGATCTGACTGTACTCGCTGTATTCGGCGGGCAGATCGTCTTGGTAGTAGATGGACTCAACCGGGCACACCGGTTCGCAGGCACCGCAGTCGACGCACTCGTCGGGGTGGATATAGAGCATCCGAGCACCCTCGTAGATGCAGTCGACCGGGCATTCCTCGATGCATGCCTTGTCTTTGATGTCGACGCAAGGTTCGGCGATGACGTATGTCATGGATGTCTCCCTTCCTGGTAGCTATCGAAGGTCAGCCGTGCGCAATCCGCAGCAGCTCAGCCAGGCTGGCCAATTTGGCGCGCGGGCGCCCGTGCGGCTCATCGGCTTCCCGTTCGAAGCGGTCAATGGCCTGCGAGTAAACAGGCGGTGACCAGTTTGGGCTGGCGCGAGGTCAGCCACTCGGTGAGTTGGTCGGCGTAGTCGCTACCGAGGTCCACCAGCTCGACATCCGATACCCCGGCCAGGTCGTTGAGCACGGTGTCGACGGTGTCCTGGGAACGTTTCTTATTGGTACCGATAACCCCGGAAGGGCCGCGTTTGATCCAGCCGACCGCGTAGTCGTTGCGGCCGAGCACGATGCTTTCCACCTTGTCGTCGCCTTTGATCTCAATCGGAGAGGTCAAGAACCGCAGCATGATTCGCCGATGCCCGGGCCGAGGAGCATGGCCAGCGTAGTCGTGCAACACCTTGACGTTGTTCTTGGCGATCTTGCCCGCCGCGGCCGCATCCTCGTCGCTGATGCCCTCCAGGTCGGCCGGGTCCACCATGACGTCGACGCCCTCGATCTCGCCCAGCTCAGGCAATTCCAGTGTGGTGAAGGCGCTTTGCAGCGGGCCGCGCCGCCCCATCAGCAGCACTTCCTCAACGCCACAGGAACGCGACGACTCCAACGGCTGCCGGGCAATATCGGTGAGTGCAAGCACCTCGGGATTGGTCACTAGCATGCGGGCGACATCGACGGCCACGTCGCCTCCCTGTCTGGGTATCTGTACCTTGTGGGCTGGACGGGTCATGGCTCCTATGGTTCCCGCCCGAACCAGGCATGAGTAGAGGTTTCGGTGTTGTGGCGTCACAAGCTAGCGTTGTGTCGCACGACTTGATTGTGATGTGATCAACCATGCCGCTCAGCCCTTGGATGCCCGAACTTGCCTCGTTCGAAGTCTTTTTGGCGATCGCCGAGACAGGCGGCCTCGGCAGGGCGGCGCGCGAACTGGGGTTGACTCAACAAGCTGTGTCGAGGCGGCTCGCGTCGATGGAGGCCCAGATCGGGGTGACATTGGCTGTCCGGACCACCCGTGGCTCACAACTCACGCCCGCTGGCCTCATCGTCGCGGAATGGGCTGCCCGCTTGCTGGAAATCGCCAACGAGATCGATGCGGGCATGGGTTCGCTCCGAAAAGAAGGTCGCGAGCGAATCCGGGTGGCGGCCAGTCAGACGATATCCGAACAGCTTATACCGCACTGGCTGCTTTCATTGCAGGCTGAGGCGACGCGGTGCGGCCTCACTGCTCCCCACGTAATCTTGACCGCCACCAACAGCGATCAGGTCATCGCCTCGGTGCGCGACGGCACCGTCGATCTTGGATTTGTCGAAAATCCCAGTCAGCCCAAGGGATTGGGAAGCTGCGTGGTGGGTCACGACGAACTGGTGATCGTGGTGCCGCCGGGCCACAAGTGGGTTCGACGGTCACGGGTCGTGACTGCTCGCGAACTTGTGCAAACATCTCTGGTTGCCCGCGAGCCCCATTCGGGCATACGCGATTCGCTGACAGTGGCGCTCCGTCAGGCGTTGGGCGACGACATTCAGCAAGCGCCACCCGTGCTGGAATTGACTTCCGCCGCGGCGATGCGCGCCGCCGTGCTCGCCGGCGCAGGACCGGCCGCCATGAGCCGGCTCGCGGTGGCCGACGACCTCGCGGTCGGCCGTCTGCGCGCGATCACTATCCCAGAGTTGGATTTACGGCGTAAGTTTCGCGCCATCTGGGTCGGCGGACGCACTCCACCCACTGGGGCGATACGAGACTTGCTCAGCCAGATCACCAGCCGCACAATCAGATAAGGCCCGCGAACGTGGAGTTGTTGAGACACCTTTTGCCCGCGAAAAGTCGACGTTGGAAAACGGATTAGGCCGCGACGTGGTCCGCCAGCGCCTGGTCGTAGCGGTCGAGCACTGTCTCAGCCACGAGCCGGTGGGGGCCTAGCGGCGACGCCATCGGAATGCGGTTGTCTTGCGCATAAGTCCACATGACGTCGGTGATGCGCCCCGGTGCCAGGAACCATGGCGCGATGACGATCCGGCGGGCACCGCGGCGGCGTAATCGGCTGGCGGCGTGGGCCACCGACGCCTCATGTCGGGTTGCGAAGGCCATGGTGGCCCCGGCCCACCGACTGCCCACCGCCAGCGTGGACGCCACCTGCGCGGTGCGCGCATTGGCGGCGGTGTTCGACGAGCCGACCGCCACCACCATCACCCCGAGGCCATCGTCGAGCGGGGAAACGTCGAGTTCGGTAAGGCGTTCGCGCAGCACCGACACCAGTCGCTCGTCTTCGCCGAGCACGTCGGCCTGTCGTATGCCGTGCGCACCGGCGCGCGCGATCTGTTTGGGGAGGTCATGGCACGCGTGGTAGGCGCTGGCGAGCAGCAGCGGGCTGACGACCGCGTCGCGGCTGTTTGGCAATTGGTCGAGGACATCGATGAAGTTGGGCTCATTGAGTTCCAAGAATGCCAGCCGCACATCCAGGCCTGGCCGCATGCGCGCGAGCCGGTTGGCCACGGCCCGGGCATTGGCGGCCGATCGTGGATCTCTGCTGCCGTGGGCAGTGAGTACGAGTGTGCTCACGACGCGTGCAACCCACATTCGGTTTTGTTCCGGCCCCGCCAGCGCCCACTGCGTGGGCCGTCGCCTTCCACGGGCTTGCTTGTGCAGGGGGCGCAGCCAATCGACGGGTAACCCTCCTCGACGAGCGGGTTGACCAGTACCCCGTTCTGCTCGATGTAGCTGGCCACATCCTCGTCTGTCCAGGTCGCGATCGGGTTGACCTTCACCAGGCCGAACGACTCGTCGAAGCTGATCAGCGGAGCATTGGCGCGGGTGGGCGCCTCCACTCGCCGCAACCCGGCGACCCATGCCGCGTAACCGCGCAGCGCTTTTCGCAAGGGGACGACCTTCCGCAGCCGACAGCATTTGTTGGGGTCGCGGGAAAACAAGTCCTTGCCGATCAGCTCGTCCTGCTCTTCCACGCTGTGCTCGGGCGTGACGTTGAGAAGGTGGATGTCGTAGACGGACTGGACGGCGTCGCGGGTGCCGAGGGTTTCGGCGAAGTGGTAGCCGGTGTCCAGGAAGATCACCGGCACGCCCGGCCGTACGTCCGACGCCAGCGAAACCATCACCGCGTCTTGCATATTGCAGGCCACTACCCACCTGCAAGTGGCCCAGCTGCGGGGTCCGTCGGTGCCGCCGAAGTGCTCGTCGGTCCAGCGCAATATGTCGGTGGCGCTCGCGCCCTCCATCTCGGCCGCGCCAAGATCAGCCAATCCGCGCAGCTGTTCCTCAGTGAAGTCGGTCATCACTTCGCTCACCTAGTCTTCAGCCCGTAATGTCAGTGCTGTCCCTTGTGGTGTCCGTGGCCGCTATCGCAAATCGGCCTCTTCGGCCCGCAGCGCCCAGGACGCAAAACGCTCGCCGTCTCGGCGCTGCTCGAGGAACTTGCGCGTCACTCGGTCGATATAGTCGCCGAGTTCGTTGCTGGTGACCTTGTGCTGGCGCAGTTTTCGGCCGAACCCGCTCTCCTCGCCCAGGCCGCCACCGAGGTGGACTTGGAAGCCCTCGACCGAATTGCTCTCGCCGTCGTCGACCCACTGGCCTTTGAACCCAATGTCGGCGACCTGAATTCGGGCGCACGAGTTCGGGCATCCGTTGATGTGGACAGTGATCGGCACGTCGATTTCGGAGTTGACATCAGCCAGGCGCTGTTCTAACTCCGGCACCAAAGTCTGTGCCCGCACTCGGGTTTCGGCAAAGGACAGCTTGCAGAACTCAATACCAGTGCACGCCATCGTATTCTTGCGCCACGACGACGGCCGCGACGGCAAGCCCAGAGCATCCAGGCCGGCAACCAACTCGTCGGTCTTGTCGCCAGGCACGTCGAGGATGACTAGCTTCTGGAACGGGGTGAACCGCGCCCGGTCAGAGCCGACCTTCTCCATCAGATCGGCCACCGCTGACAGGGTGCTACCCGACACGCGTCCGGCGATGGGGGCGACGCCGACGGCGTTGAGACCGTTCTTGATTTTCTGCACGCCGACGTGGTCGATGGGGTGCTTGACCGGCGCAGGGGCCGGGCCGTCGATCATCCGACGGTTGAGGTACTCCGTTTCGATGACCTTCCGGAATTTTTCGACACCCCAGTCCTTGATCAGGAACTTCAGCCGGGCCTTGGCGCGCAGCCGCCGGTAGCCGTAGTCGCGGAACAACTGCGTGACCGCCTCCCAGACGTCGGGCACTTCTTCGAGCGGAACCCACACGCCGACCCGTTGGGCCATCATCGGGTTGGTCGACAAACCGCCGCCCACCCACAGGTCCATCCCGGGACCGTACTCGGGGTGATTGACGCCGACGAACGCGACGTCGTGCGTTTCGTGGGAGACATCCTGTAGGCCCGAGATCGCGGTCTTGTACTTACGCGGCAGGTTTGCGTAGTCGGGGTTGTTCATGAAGCGTCGGATGATCTCGTCGATCGCGGGAGAGGGGTCGATGACCTCATCGAGTGAGTCACCGGCCAGCGGCGAGCCGTGGATGCCGCGAGGGCAGTCGCCGCAGGCCTCGATCGTCGTCAAGCCAACGGATTCGAGCCGGCGCCAGATCTCTGGAACGTCTTCGATCTTGATCCAATGGAATTGCACGTTTTCCCGGTCGCCGATGTCGGCGGTGTCGCGGGCGAATTCGGTCGAAATCTCACCCAACGCGCGCAAAGTGTTTGCCGTCGTGGGCTTGCCATCCGAGCGCACGCGCATCATGAAGTACTTGGCCTCGATGATGTCGATGTTGTCGTCACCGGTCCAGGAACCGTCGTAGCCCTGCTCGCGTTGGGTGTACAGGCCCATCCAACGGAAGCGCCCGCGCAAATCCGACTTGGCGATGCTGTCGAATCCGTTTATGGCGTAGACGTTTTCGATGCGTGTCCGCACGTTGAGTGGCGCATCCTCATGCTTGATCTGCTCGGTGTCGTTGAGCGGCTCGCGATTTCCCAGCACCCACTGGCCTTCGTTACGGGTCTTGGCGGGACGGGCAGTCGTCATGGTGCTCTCCTTCGCGATTGCCCGGGGAGTATGTCCGGCTAGATTCGCCAGCGACACCGCGGGATGTCCAGAAATCCGTATCCGGCCGCATACATCGCCGTCGAAAGGGGCGCGGGGTTGCCGCGCAACATCGACATTGATGCTGATTAGCGAGAGGTACCTTTAGCCTTTAGTAGGTACTTCGTTGGGCCCACGAGCCATCGCTCTCATGTTGCACTGCGCACGAGGACATCAACAAGAGCCTCCGCGTTGTGAGGCCACAACCGTTGGTTGTGTCTACGGCTTGATGTCGGGGGCGGCGTCGCCGCCGCGCAGCGGCATGCATACCATCGCGGCCAGCGCGTCGAACCTCGGTGCAGGGCGCCCGGGGATTTACAGGAAATCTTAAGGAGTTTCAGGCCGAGCAATAACTGACGCTCAGCTTGGATCCTGGCACCCTAATGATTCGATGCTTCGTCACGAGACCGGGTCTAAGGAGGGCGATGGAAGAGCGGGCGCTGCTACGCGGCGAAAATACGCGGCACGATCCGGTCCCGGTCCAGTACCGAGATCGGCCGTTCCGAAGTCGGACACCTTCCGGCTGGCCAGATACGTGACTCGGTCACGTCACATCTCTCATTGGGATGCAGAGGATCCGGTGAGCTGGGAAGCCGGTAACAAGACGATCGCGCGGCGTAACCTGCTCTGGTCGGTCGTGATCGTGCACCTCGGCTACTCGATTTGGTCACTCTGGCCTGTGTTGGCATTGTTCATGCCCAAGGATGTCTATGGCTTTTCGGCGGGCGACAAGCTCCTGCTCGGTACCACGGCCACCCTGGTTGGAGCTTGCCTGCGGCCGACCTATGCGGTGGCAACCGCGATCTTCGGTGGTCGCAACTTGGCTATGTTCTCGGCGTTCGTGCTGCTGATACCCGTCATCGGAGCGATGGTGCTATTGGCGCATCCGGGACTTCCGCTATGGCCATACCTAGTTTGCGCGGCATTGAGTGGCATGGGCGGCGGGAACTTCGCGGCCTCGGCCAGCAACGCGAATGCTTTCTACCCGCATCGACTCAAGGGCTCAGCATTAGGACTCGCCGGTGGGATCGGCAATCTCGGAGTGCCGCTAATTCAGATAGTCGGCCTGTTGGTTATCGCTACGGCAGGCGACCGGCAGCCGTACTGGGTTTGTGGTCTGTATCTGGTTTTGCTGATCACCGCCGGAGCCGGCGCGACGTGGTTCATGAACAACGTCGCGCAGCACCGTGTTGAACCCGGGCTTCTCCGGTCGATCCTGTCCGCAGTCGTTTTTGCTCATGACACCTGGTTGCTCGGCCTGCTCTACCTCGGAAGTTTCGGCTCGTTCATCGGATTCTCGTTCGCGTTTGGTCAGGTACTGCAAACCAGCTTCATCGCCGACGGACAAAACGCAGTACAGGCCTCGTTGCATGCTGCTGAACTGGCCTTCATCGGACCGTTGCTCGCGGCTCTAGCCCGGGTCTGCGGTGGCCAGCTGGCCGACCGAGTCGGCGGGGCCCGCGTCACTCTGGCGGTTTTCGTCTCTATGGTTCTCGCTGCTGGGATGCTGATAGGTGTGGGTACCGTCGAAGACCCACACGCAGGCCCGGTCAGCGGCTCAGCGATGGCCGGCTACGTGGCCTGCTTCATCGCCTTGTTCATCCTGGCAGGGGTCGGCAACGGGTCCGTGTACAAGATGATCCCGACAGTTTTTGAAACGTATGGTCGGTCGTTGGACATGAGCGAGACTGAGCGCCGTCACTGGTCCCGGCTCATTTCTGGAGTCGTCATCGGCTTCGTCGCGGGTTTCGGCACCTTAGGTGGGGTCGGGATCAACCTCGCGCTGCGGCAGTCTTATCTCAGTACCGGCACGATGACGTCGGCATTCTGGATCTTCATGGGCTTCTATGTTGTCGCCGCCGTGCTGACCTGGACTATGTACGTCCGGCAACCACGTGCAACATATTCAGACGACACCGCTGATGCGATCGCAGCCGATTGAGCTAACGATGGCCCGAGCTCAGCCCGACAGGTTCTCCAGGTGGGGCATCTCGGCGTAACGCCGCGGCTCGGGATGCGAGCGTAGTAACCATAGACGCCCGGGCTCGTATCGCTTGCCGTGGCCGGCGCGACGCCGGTCGATCGGGAGTGTCGCCATCCGCCAAGCAGCGTTGCCGAATGACATTGGGGTCCGGCACCGCAAGAGGTGCCGGACCCCAATACCGGACGGCGGCACGCCGGGGCGTGCCGAACGCGGCTATCCGCCGAGGGGTGGGCGGGCCATGACGGTGGGACGGAATCCGTACCGCGGGCCGGCACCGCCGGCGGTGCCGGAGCCCATTCCGGCCAGCGGCATGCCGCCCAGCAGGTTTCCGGGACCCCCGGCCGCCTCCGGGGCGGCGCTGATGCTGCTGACCGGGATGGCCGTGGCGTGGGGTGCCACCGCCGACGCGGCACCCGACCATGCGACCGGCACAGACAACTTGCCGATGGAGGTCGCGCTGCCCAAATGCGCCGCCGCGCCGGCGCCGCCGCCCAGCAGGCCGCCCAGTCCGGGCAAGCCCTTGGGGACGGCGGCCACGGCCGGCGCCGCCGCGCCGCCGAGCGCCCCCACGGTCTTGGCCATCTGAATACCGAAGTTGCCCATACCGACGCTGAAGTAGGGCAAACCCTCGGTGTTGTAGAAGAAGCTCGAGAAGTTGTTGTAGCCGGTCAAGAACGTTGCCACGTTGGTGGGCAGCGTGGTCTGCCCGCTGAGGAGGAACCACACCTCGGTAAGCAATGGGTTGGACGAGGCGAGCTGTGACACCAGCGAATTCGTCCCGTTGGGCGTGGCGAGAAGGCCCAGTTGGCTCTGGATCTGGCTGAGGAAGCCCTGCAGGGACTGCTGGATCGAGGCGGCCGGATTGCTCGCGGTCGCCGTGGCCTGGGTGGCGGCGGCGGCCGGATCGGCAACCGCCGGCGCGTTTTGATACGGCGTCACCTTGGCCGCCGCCGCGGACTGACCGGCATAGCTGTACAGCGCCGCGGCGTTCTGCGCCCAGAACTCCTGGTATTGGGCTTCCAACTGCGCGATGATCCCGTTGTTCAGGCCCAGGACGTTGGTCGCCTGCGCCTGGGTCAGCTCGGTGCGGTTGGCCGCGATCAGCGGCGGGGGCACCACCGAGCCGAGCACGGTCTCGTAGGCGGCCGCGGCCGCCTGCGCCTGGGCGGCCGTCTCCTCCGCCTGGGCGCCGGTGGTCGTCATCCACTCCACATACGGCTGCACCGCCACGGCCATCGACGCGGAGGCGGGCCCCAGCCACTCCTCGCTGGAGAGCGTGGTGACAATGTTGTCGTAGCCCAGCGCGGCCGAATTCAGCTCGGCGGCAATCCCATTCCACGCCGAGGCCGCCGCCGTCAGCGACGACGAGCCCGGACCCGAATAGATCAGCGCGGAGCTGATTTCCGGAGGTAACGAACCCAAATCGGTTGCCATGTCCTGACCCCTTAGCCGGCCGCGGCCGCGTTGGCCGCCTCGGTCGCCGCGTACGACCCCGAGCTGATGCCCAGGGTGTTGACGAACTGCTCGTGGATAGCCGCAGCCTGAGCGCTGACGGCCTGATACATCTGGGCGTGGGCGGCGAACTGCGCCGCGGTCAGCGCCGACACCTCATCGGCGGCCGCCGGCACCACCCCGGTCGTGGGGGCCGCCGCGGCGGCATTCTGAGCGCTCAACGCCGAGCCGATACCTTGCAAACTGCCCGCGGCCGCCGCCAACGCTTCCGGCTGCGTCGTCACAAACGACATGTGGTTTTCCTCCTCAAAACCTCTGGCTCGATGACCTTTAAGGAATGCTTTGCTGTCGAAGTTCACTTCAGACATAGCTTGCTAGTGAGACTAATTTGATCCCGTCGGCTCGCGCCTCCTTAGCGCCAACTGTTCATTGGTGGACAACTGATGTTCATCTGGGGCGCACGGCTCATCCGGCTGACGGCGGCCGCGTCAGCACGCTGTGGCGGAAACCGTATTTGGTGGTGTAGCCGTAGCCGGCGGTGCGCCGGCCCACCGCCCCCGCCGGCATTCCGCGTAGCAGGGCGTTTCCCGGCGCACCCGGCGCACCCGGCGCGCCGGCGTGGGCGGGAGCCTCCTCCGCCGCCGCGAGCGTGACGGTCGCCTCCGAGGTCGGCGTGCTCCAATTCGCCGGGACGGACAGCATCCCAACCTTGCCGGCCTGGCCCGCGCTCGCCGACACCGCTCCGGCGGTGTGGGCGCCCGCGCCGACACCGCCCACGGCGCCCAGGTGCAGGCCAGCGAATTGCGGCGTCGGGTACCAGGCACCGCCCGCACCGGCCGTCGCACCGCCGGGACCGTATGTCAACTGCTGTCCCATCGACCAACCGAAGTTTCCTACGCCGACCCCGAAATACGCCTGCAAAGTTTGCTTGATCACCGTGGTGTAGTTCTGAGGAACAAAGCCCGTCCAGTTGTTTGCGGGGGTAGGAAGACCATATGTCAAGAATTGCTTGATTTGCGTTTCGATCGCTGACCAGGGCCAGCGTGACGCAATCCACGAGGGGAGTTGCTGCAGCGATTGAGGCACTGCAGCAGCCGATACCAGCTGGGAGCTCGTGGCCTGCCCGGAGTTGCCGGCCGGCTCGGCGGCGGCCTGGGCCACCGCAGCAAACTGGCCGGACTCCCCATCCGGGGTGGTGGTACTGGGCGGTGAGATGAATCGGGTCAGCTGGGAGGCGGCCGCCGACGAGGCGGCATAGCCGTACATGGCGGCGGCGTCCTGGGCCCACATCTCCAGGTACTGTGCCTCGGCGGCCATGATCGCCGGGGTGTTCTGCCCGAAGAAGTTGGTCGCGACGAGCGTCATCAACAGCAGCCGGTTGGCCGCGATCGCGGGTGGCGGCACCGTCATCGCGAACGCGGCCTCGAACGCCGCCGCGGCCGCGCGCGCCTGGTTGGCGCTCTCCTCGGCCAGCCCGGCCGCCGAGCCGAGCCAGCTCACGTAGGGAATGACCGCCGACACCATCGCGGCCGACGAGGGCCCCACCCAGGGTCCGCCGGTCAGCTCGTCGACCACCGAACTGTAGCCGCTGGCCGCCGTCCCCAACTCTGCCGCCAGCATGTCCCAGGCGGTCGCGGCGACCATTATCGATTCGGCTCCCGGGCCCGCATACATCCGACCGGAATTGATTTCGGGCGGTAACGCTCCGAAGTCGAACACCGTGTCCTCCTCAGTTGGCCGTGATCGCGGTGGCGATCCCGGTTGTCTCACAAGAACTCTGGTGGTCGTGGTCACGACCTGGCGAACAATCGCTAACCCTGGGCTCCGTTGACCCGGTGAAGGTCGCCGACCGACGTGGAACCTGCGAGCAGCAAACCCAGTCGGCGGGATGCCCGACGCACCGCGGCAGACCCGTTCCCTGCGCCCGGATAGGTGGCCCGCCACCAAGATTCCGGTGCTTCCGGTCAGGAAACGACATCCACACTGTGCCTCGATTACCCCACTGTCAGCAACCGAGCGACAGCTCGCTTGTGCCAGAACTGCCGCTCGCGAACGACATTAGCCCGTCGTCAGGGGCGCGCCGACCCGCAACGCCAACTGTTCATTCCCGGCCAACCATTGTTCATTCCCGCCCAAACCGCAGTTCATCGCCGGCAACCAAACGTTCACCGGCAGTTTGCTTTTAGGTCCGCCCGGCCGGCCGCTAGTCTTCGTCGATGATCAGCGCCATTTCCGGGCACGAGGCGACACCGTCGCGGGTCACCTGCTCGTCCTCGGGCCGCACCTCGCGCTCTTCGAGGATCGAATTCCCGGACTCGTCTATGGGGAACAGCTTTGGGTCGACGGCGTAACACTGGGCATGGCCCACGCACCTGGACTTTTCGAGACGAACCTTCACGAGGTTTCCTTCTTCGATGGCTTCGGGGAGCACCCAGAGGGGACCGGACAAATCGATGGGCGGATTAGTCGGTCGACAAAAGTTTAGAAGATGGTCGCCGGGCGCGGCCGCCGAGTCGATCCTCGCATCCGCCCATCGGTCGGATTGGTGGCGCTTTGCGACACATGCGATATTGGTGTGCCACCGGAAACCGGTGACGGCGAAGTTCCGGCCGCGTCGGAGGTTCACGACGCCCAAGACACGAAACCCACACAGACAAGCGGAGATCAGAGCGCATGAGCACTCTTGGCGAAGGCCAGCCGGGCACGTTCTACCTACCGCGGCTCGAATACGCCAAGCTACCGATGTCCGCCGACCGGGGTGTCGGGTGGAAGACGCTGCGGGACGCCGGGCCGGTGGTGTTCATGAACGGCCACTACTACCTGACCCGCCGCGAGGACGTGCTCGCTGCGCTGCGCAATCCCAGGGTCTTCTCGTCCCGACTGGCGCTGCAGCCGCCCGGCTACCCGCTGCCGGTGGTTCCGCTGGCGTTCGACCCGCCGGAGCACACCCGCTACCGCAAGATCCTGCAACCGTACTTCAGCCCCTTGGGGCTGAATAAGTCCCGGCCGGTGCTGCAGCGCCACGCCGCCGAGATGATCGCCGAGCTTGCCGAACGGGGCAAGTGCGAGGTGATGGCGGACTTCGCGAGCCTGTACCCGTTCCAGGTGTTCCTCGACCTGTACGGTCTGCCGCTGGAGGACCGCGACCGCCTGATCGGCTGGAAGGACGCCGTCGTCGCCGACAAGCCCTATCTCTCCCAGGCCGACATCGACCAGGGGCACGAGCTGTTGGCGTATCTCACCGACGTGATCCGGCAGCGCCGGCAAAACCCGGGCTCTGACATGTTGTCGCAGGTGATGACCGGCGAGGGCAACTTCAGCGATCTCGAGCTGCTCGGCATGAGCCACCTGCTGATCCTGGCGGGCCTGGACACGGTGACGGCGGCGATCGGCTTCTCCCTATTCGAGTTGGCGCGCAGACCGGAGCTGCGCGACGAGCTTCGCGACAATCCCAGGCAGATCAGGGTTTTCATCGAAGAGATCGTCCGGCTGGAGCCGTCGGCGCCCGTGGCCCCCCGGGTGACGACGGAGATGGTCACCATCGGGGGCATGACGCTGCCCGCGGGCACGCCGGTGCGGTTGTGCATGGCCGCGGTCAACCGCGACGGCAGCGACGCGATGTCCACCGATGAGCTGGTCGTTGACGGTAAGGTGCATCGCCACTGGGGATTTGGCGGCGGGCCACACCGCTGCCTGGGTTCTCACCTGGCTCGGATCGAACTGACCATCATCGTCGCCGAATGGCTCGGGCAGATCCCCGACTTCGAACTCCCCCAGGATTACGCGCCGGAAATCAGGTTTCCGTCAAAGACCTTCGCGCTCAAGGAATTACCGCTGCACTGGAGTTGACCCGAGCCAACCCCAGCGCAGCGGCAAAGCCTTACTGCTTGCGGAACTCGGTGGCGGCCACCTGGACGAACACGCCGGTGTCCTCGGCCATCAGCAGGCCCCGGCCGCGGGGCAGCGGGCCGCCCTTCATCTTGCCGCGGATGAAGCCCTCGTCGGGGTCGGCGTCCATCACCAGCAGCGGCGCGTTCGCCTGGTGCAGCGCCCGCAGCATCGGGTCGCTGCCTGCCGAGGACCAGCCGCCGAACGTGCGGGTGACGATCACGTGCAAGCCGACGTCGGCGGCCCGTGTCACCCAGGCGGCGGCCTTGTGCAGCGGCGAATCGAAACCCGCCGGCATCTGCTGGATGTCGTCGACGATCAGGAAGATCTCCGGGCCGCTCCACCAGGAATGCGACAACAACTCCTCCGCGGACAGGCCGGGCGGCGGCTCGCGGCTGGCCAGCAGGGCGGACATGTCGTTCATCATCGCCTGCACGCCATCGAGGTTGTAGGCGAAGTTCTCCACGTAGTCGGAGCCCAGCACGGTCAGCAGCTGACGGCGCGGGTCGACCAGCCACACCTGGGCCGAGGGCTGCCCGGCCGGCGGCGGCGGCGCGGCGCTCGCACCGGGCGCGTAAAGCCGGCCGATTTCCGACATGATGGTCGCCAGCGTCGTGGTCCGCCCACATTCGCGACGGCCCGTCACCATCAGGTGCGCGTTCTCGGCGAAATTCAAATAGACCGGCGCCAGGTCCAATTCCGATATCGCCCAGGCGATTCCGCCCGCACCGACGCCCTGGCGGGTGTCGCGTGCGGCCAGCTCGCGCACCTGCTCCACGCCGAAACGCGCGGGCAGCCTGCGGATCGGCGGCGCCTGGCCGCTGGCGAGCCGGCTGACCGCTTCGACGATGCTGTCGGAGGCGAAGACGTTGTCGCGCGTGCTGCCCAGCGCGGGCCGGGCCACCAACGTGTGCAGACCGGCCTGCGGGTCGGCGTCGAGTCGGACGTAGTTGACCGCGACCATGCCGCGCCCCGGCTTGACCGGAACCTCCTTGGCGAACCGGGAACGCACCAGCTTGGCGTCTTCCACCGCGGCCAGGCGCAGCTCGACCCGGGACCCGAAACCGCTGCGCACCGGCGGCCGCAGCTCCGATTCGCGATCGGCGGTGACGACCACGTGCACCCCGAACGAGGGACCCTGGTTGATGATCAGGTTCACCTGCTCGATCAGCACCTCGTTTTCCTCGGCCAGCGCCCGGTAGTTGTCGATCACCAGGTAGACGTCGCCGAACCCGTCGTTGGGCACCGGGCCGGCCTCGCCGCCGAACTTGCGGCGCCGGAACACGTCCATCGAGGCGATTCCGTATTCGAGGAAGCTGCGCTTGCGCTCGCGCACCAGCGCCAGCAGTTCGGCGACCGTGCGGCGCACGCCGTACGGATCCGTCGGACCGGCCACCTCGCCGACGTGCGGCAGACGGCCGACCGTCGTCAGCGCGGTGCCGCTGTAGGCCAGGCAGTAGAACTGGACCTGCTCCGGCGTGTGGGTCAGCGCGGCCGAGCAGATCAACGTCTGCAGCGCCGTGGTCTTGCCCGAACCGCCGGCCCCGAGGATCAGGACGTTGGCGCCGGGCCCGGAGGTGTCAACCGTCCACGGCGGCTGGTCGTGCTTGAACGGGCGGTCGATGATCCCGATCGGAAACACCAGGTTCTTTTCGGTGCCGTAGTCCTGCTGCCATTGACGGCCGATGAACCGGTTGACCAGCTCGTCGATGGCGATGGGTGCGCTCAGCGGCGGCTGCCACAACCGGTAGGGTTCGAAGTCGATCTTGCGCAGCTGATCGATGATCACCGTGCCGACCTTCGGCGTCCTGATCCCTTCCTCGTCCTCGGCCTCGGTCTCCGCCGCCCCGGCCGCCTCACCATTCGAGCGCACCGGCTCGAGCTCCGGTCCCCCGACGCTGACCTCGAGCGGGGTGAATGAGTTGGTAAACAGTTGCGGGCGAACGTAATCGATGCTGTGCACCAACGCCGGCGCGTCCTCGCCGTCGATGGTGATCCCGCGGGAGATGTAGTCGCGCCACAGGAACTCGGCCTGGAACCGGACGGTGTCCTCGAGGCTCCTCCGGAAGTAGCCCAGACCGGCCTGGGCCGGCAGGTTCACCGCATTCGGCACGCCGGCCGCCTGCGCCGCGCCGGCGGTGCGCGCCTTCAGCACCAACCGGTAACCCATGTTCTCCATGAGCTTTTCGGCCCGGCTTTCGATCGTCTGCGACGCCATCATCAGGTGGATCCAATACGCGCGGCCCTGACGTCCGATCGAGTCCAGGACGTCGACCGCCGTCGGCATGATGCGGAACCACTCGTAGAACTCGTCGATGACCACCACGAGCATCGGCAGCGGCGGCATGTCCTGGCCGCGGGCCCGCATCCTGGAGCGGACGGAGTTGTACTCCTTGGCGTCGTCGACACCCGCGTTGTCGCAGATCGCCTTCCGCCGGGCGATCTCGCCCCACAGCGCGTCCAGGAAGCGCTCCATCAGCGCCTGGTCCTCTTCGAGGTCGGTGATGATGCGCGAGACGTGCGGCACGCCGGCGAACGGCTTGACCGCGGACCCACCCTTGAGGTCGGCCAACACGAACTGCAGCTCCTCCGGCGGATGGCCCAGCATCAGCGATTCGATGACGGTCCGCACCAGGGTCGACTTACCCGAACCGGTCGTCCCGGACATGACCCCATGCGGGCCGTCGCCGCCTTCGTCCAGCGACTTCATGTCCAAGAACAGCAGCTCACCGTTGTCGGAACGATTGCCGAACGGTGCCCGCAACCGCGACCGGCCCATCGTGTCGGTGCGGCTGTCCCACAGCGCGTTGAAGTCGATATCGGCCGGATCGTCGATTCCGTAGTAGGCCATGATGTCCCGGGCGCCGATGTGCGCCACCCGCTGGCCGATCTCCTCGTAGGCCTCGGCGAGGCGCCAGCGCGCCAGCTTTTGGGAGAACTCCTCCGCCTCCGCGATGCTGAGGTGGTCGGTGAGCGCGAAGAACCACGGCTTCTCGTCGATCACCATCCAGGTGTCGCGGTCGCGGGGCAGCGCCTCGATCACGCCCCTTTTGTCGAACCGCAACGTCCGCTCCGGAACGGATGACCACATGGACGCGCCGGACAGGTCGAAGAACGTCACGCCGTCAATGCCCTCGGCGCTGATCACGAACTCCCATTGCGGATCCGTGACGTCGGCGATGATCAGGGTGTGCGGCGTCGGCGTCTGCGCGGACGAGCTGGCGTGACGCGGTGTGAAAGACCCACGGCCGGCGAACAATTCGGCCTGCTCGGCGGCGAACTCCCGCACCGAGGCGTAGACCATCCGGGCGTTGCCCGCCGCGTCCTGACGCCGCGGGTCACCGAAGTGCGGAAGCCACTTCACCCAATCCCATTGCTCCAACTCCGAACTGACCACGATCATCTGCACGTGGTCGGGCCCGTGCGAGAACGTCAGCTGGCAGATGATCGCCCGCATCAGCCCCAGCACCTGCTCGCGCTCCCCGATCAGCGAGTACCACGGTTCGACCAGCAGCGAGATCATCTTCGGCAGGTTGTAGACGACGCTTTGATAGCGCCCGAACTCCTGAAGGGCCTTGCCGGTAACCGGCTCCAGCTCGATGTCGGTCGGCATGTTCTGCGGCTCACCCCAGGTGACCTCGGGACGCGTCATGCCCACGCCCACCCGCACGACGCCGAAGTTGAGGTCCTTGCCGTCGGGCTTGCGTTCCCACATCCGCGACGATCCGACGGCGGCCGTCAGCGTGTCGGGTGCCGGATGGAACCAGCGGTAGTTGGCGTCCATGCTGTCGGCCGACTCGTGGGCCGTCTCGCGCAGCATGTCCAGCATCAACATGAACTGGGCGCGCATCGCGTCCAGCTTCGGCCGGCTCATCTGCTGCTGGCCGCCGAACCGGCCGCCGAACATCATCATCGCGACGCCGCCGATCATGAAGATCGGGAAGATCGCGCCGGCGCCCCCGAACACGTGCGAGCCGCTCGCGAAGGTCATGGAGACCATGCCGATCAGCAGGCCGACGACCAGGACGCCGACCACCACCAGCCACCAGGGCTTGCCCTCCGGCGGCGGGATGCTCAGCGGCGTCGGTAGGACGATGTTCTCCGGCTTGATGACCGGAGGCTTTTCCGGTGTCGGCCGTGCAAATCCGCGTTTCACTTGGGTACCACCAACTCTGCAGGGGACATGTCCATCGGCAACGTGTCGTGCTCCACCAGGGCGTCGGCCCGCGACAGGGTCGGCCCCTGCGGCAGCAGCCGCAGCGCCACCCAGGGGGCCAGGCTCGGTACGGTCTTCAGGCCCAGCGCCTCGCGGACCTCGCGGGTGTCGTCGACCCCGAACCGGGCGCCCGCGTCCGTCAGCCACCACAGCGATTCCGCCGTCTTGGCGCCGGCATCGTTGCCGGTGACGGCCACGAAGTTTGCGTAGTCGGGACCGAAGTAGACCTGGTCGGCCTCGCGGCCCGTCGTGTCGGCCTTCACCAAGGACACGACCTTGCTCGTGTCCTTGGTCGCGATCGGAATGGTCGACCCGGACACGACCTGGATGCGGGCCCGGTTCTCACCGGAGGACTTCTCCCACCACCAGCAGGTCGCCGGGTTTTCCCGGATGTCCATCACGTTCAGCGGGTCGTCCGGGTACGACGACAGGTCCAGCTTGTTGACCACCGGCATCTTCGCCAGCGCCGACGGTTCGACGGTCACCGGTTTGGTGTTGCCGGGGCCGCCGGCGTTCTGCAGGATCTGGGCCACCAGCGGGGGCAGCGTTTGCACACCATCGGTCAACACCAGCGAATACTGTTGCGGCCCACTGATTTGCGGTGTGACGATCACCGTCCCCACCGGTCCGGGCGCCCCCGGGAACGTCGCCGGGGAGCCGGCGTTCGGCACTTCCGGCACCGTCAGTTCGGGCCCGACCGACAGCGCGTCGAACAGGGCGCGGCTCATCGGCTTCGCCATGCTGACCTGCTCCGGGGTCAAACCCAGCGGCAACAACACCGATCGGTTGGCGGCGTCGATGCGCGACCGGCGCCCCTGCCGGACCACCCACGCGTCCCCGCCATAGGTCAGGACCACGGCATCCGACCCGTTCAGCACGCGTCGGTGGCCGCTGAGATCCGGGGTGCCGTCGATCACCGTCACCGTCACCCCCGACGGCGCGCCGATCCCGGTGGAACCCACGGTGTCGCACACCAGCCACGAGGACGCGGCCGGAGCGCTGGGCGCGAAGTGTGTCGGCGCGCCCGGGATGCCCACCAGCGGCCCGCGCGGCAGGCCGGCGATCTGGCTCGACCGGACCAGGTGCGGGTTGTCCGGCCGCCCGGTGATCAGCCGCGCCGACGCCAAGTTCAGCGCCGGATACAGCTTGTCACCCACCCGCACATACAGCGCGCCGGAGTCGCGGTCGGCGATGATCGGCGACTCGTTGATCTGGCCGGACGGGCTGAGGAACGACCACAGCAGCGCGCCCAGGCAGATCACCAGCGCCGCCGAGATCGACGCCACCACGGCCAACGTCTGACGCCGGCCCGGCTCGATCTCCATGCGGACCCGCCACCGGGTCAGCGCCATCGCGGTTCGGCGGGCAAGGAACTGATAACCGGTCACCTGGGTCCGGGTCGATAACCCGAGGCCGTACCCCGATCCCCGTTGCCCGCGACTCTCTTCGGCCACGTTAATTCACCATCCGGTCTGCTAGAACGCCTGGATATTGTCCCTCAAAACTGATCCAGAGCGAATTGCTTCGTACAACCGTGACAACCGTAAGGGACCCGCACGGACCTCGCCACGCGTCGCCGTGCGCTTCCTTTTATTTACATTTCGCCATGCGGACGCGTCCGGTCCTCGGGTCGCCGCCCCGGCGAACGGTGCCAACGCGCCGCTGAGCTGGCAATTCTACTTTTCCCCACTGATCCCCCGCTGGATTTTTCACGCCTTCCCTCGGCATGTTAGCCGGGGATGGCCAACTCGTCCTGTTAAACGTTTTGGCGCCTTGGCCCGGCGGGCCGGTCGTGCAAGATGAGCGGCATGACTGAGCTCGCGCCCTCGCTGGTCGAACTGGCCCGGCGCTTCGGCATCGCGACCGAGTACCAGGACTGGACCGGCCGGCGGGTGCTCGTGCCGGAGGCCACGCTGGTGGCCGTGCTCGCCGCGCTCGGCGTCGCGGCCGGCACCGAACGGGAGCGCAACGCCGCCCTGACGGCGCACCGGCGGTCGTATTGGGAGCGCCGCATGCCGGCGACCATCGTCGGGCGCACCGGCGAGCAGATCCGGTTCTGGGTGCACGTCACGCACGGAGACCCCGCGCAGGTTTGGCTGCAGCTCGAGGACGGCACCGTGCGCGGCGAGGTGCAGCAGGTTGACAACTTCACGCCGCCCTTCGACCTGGACGGCCGCTGGGTCGGCGAGGCCAGCTTCGTGTTGCCCGCGGACCTGCCGCTGGGCTACCACCGCGTGCACCTGCGATCCGGCGACGCCGAGACGAGCACCGCGCTGATCGTGACGCCGGACTGGCTCGGGCTGCCCGAGCGGCTCGGAGCCCGCCGCGCCTGGGGCCTGGCCGCCCAGCTGTACAGCGTGCGGTCCCGGCAGTCGTGGGGCATCGGCGACCTCACCGACCTGGCCGACCTGGCGGTATGGTCGGCGTTCCGGCACGGCGCCGACTACCTGCTGGTCAATCCCCTGCACGCGGCGGCGCCCCCCGGTCCGGCCAGCCCAATGGAGCCGTCGCCGTACCTGCCGACCTCGCGGCGCTTCGTCAACCCGATCTATCTGCGGGTCGAGGCGATCCCCGAGATCGCCGACCTGACCAAGCGGGGCCGGGTGCGGCGGCTGCGGTCGGAGGTCCAGCGGCGAGCCGGCAAGCTCGACGCCATCGACCGCGACGGCGCATGGGCGGCCAAGCGCGCGGCGCTCAAGCTGCTGCACGAGGTGCCGCGATCGGCGGGCCGCGAGCTGGCCTACGCCGCGTTTCGCGACCGTGAGGGAACCCCACTCGACGACTTCGCCACCTGGTGCGCGCTGGCCGAAGAATACGGCGATGACTGGCATCGCTGGCCGGAGTCGCTGCGGCATCCCGACGCCGCCGGCGTCGCCGGTTTCGCCGAACGGAATCCGGATGCCATCGATTTCCACCGCTGGCTGCAGTGGCAGCTCGACGACCAACTCGCCGCGGCGCAGTCGCAGGCGACGCGGGCCGGGATGGCGTTGGGCATCATGGCGGACCTGGCCGTCGGCGTGCACCCCGACGGCGCCGACGCCTGGGCCATGCAGGACGCGATGGCGCCGGGCGTGACCGCGGGGGCGCCGCCGGACGAGTTCAATCAGCTGGGCCAGGACTGGTCGCAGCCGCCGTGGCGTCCGGACCGGCTGGACGAGCGGGAGTATCGGCCCTTTCGCGCGCTGATCCGGGCCGTGTTGCGGCATGCCGGCGGTGTCCGCATCGACCACATCATCGGTCTGTTCCGGCTGTGGTGGATCCCGCGGGGCGCGCCCCCCACCCAGGGCACCTACGTGCGCTACGACCACGAGGCGATGATCGGGATCGTCGCGCTGGAAGCGCACCGGGCCGGGGCGCTCGTCGTCGGCGAGGATCTCGGCACCGTCGAACCGTGGGTGCGCGACTACCTCTTATTGCGCGGCGTGCTGGGCACCTCGATCCTCTGGTTCGAGCTGGATCGCGAGGGAAACGGCGGGCCACTGCAAGCCGAGCGCTGGCGGGAGTATTGCCTGTCGTCGGTCACCACCCACGACCTGCCGCCGACCGCCGGCTATCTGGCCGGCGACCACGTGCGGCTGCGGGATTCCCTGGGATTGCTGACGCGGCCGGTCGACGACGAGCTGGCGGCCGACCGGGCCGAGCTCGAGGCCTGGATGGCCGAGCTGCGCAGGGTCGGGTTGCTCGGCGAGGGGGAAGACGACCCGGAACACGTCGTCCTCGCCCTATACCGCTACCTGGCCCGGACGCCGTCGCGACTGTTGGGCGTGGCGCTGCCCGACGCGGTCGGTGACCGCCGGACCCAGAATCAGCCGGGCACCACCGACGAGTACCCCAACTGGCGGGTTCCGCTGACCGGGCCCGACGGCCGCCCGGTGCTGCTCGAGGACCTGTTCACCGATCGCCGGGCCACCACGCTGGTCGAGGCCGTGCGCGTGGCGATCGCGCCCCCGGCGTAGCCCGATGGCGGTCGCCGCTGAGCGCCACCTGTTAGCTTCGGTGCGATGAAGGCTTCCCTGAAAATAGGGGTTCTCGCCCCGGTCGCCGACGGTGTCACCGCGGATCCCGAATGGATGGTGAGCTTCGCGGGCCACCTGGAGCGGTGCGGGTTCGAATCGATCGTCGTCGTCGAGCACACCGTCCTGGCCACCCGGTACGACAGCGTGTATCCCTACGACAGTTCCGGACGGGTGGGGCTGGCGGCCGACTGCCCGATCCCCGACCCGCTCGACCTGTTGGCCTTTCTGGCCGGCCACACCAGCCGGCTCGGGCTGGCCACCGGGGTGCTGGTGCTGCCCAACCACCATCCCGTGGTGCTCGCCAAACGGGCGGCGACCGTCGATGCGCTCTCGGGCGGACGGCTGCGGCTGTGCGTGGGCGTGGGGTGGCTCAAAGAGGAGCTGGAAGCGTGCGGCGCGGAGTTCGACAGCCGCGGCCGGCGCGCCGACGAGCAGCTGGCCATCCTGCGGGCGCTGTGGGCCGACCGGCCGCAAGGCGCCTCCCATCACGGCGAGTTCTTCGACTTCGACGACGTCATGTGTTACCCGAAACCTGTTGCGGGCGAACGACTTCCGATTCACATTGGTGGGCACAGCCGGGCGGCCGCCCGCCGGGCCGGACGCTTCGGGGACGGCTTCCAGCCGCTCGGCGTGACCGGTCCGCAACTCGCGTCGCTGATCGCGCTGATGCGCGAGGAGGCGTCGGCGGCGGGCCGCGACCCGGCGGGTCTGGAAGTGTCGCTGGGCCACATGGTCACCAAGATCGACGCCGACCGCGCGGGCGGCCTCATCGATCAGGGCGCCGACCGCATCGTGCTGTCGATGCCGCCCACCGCCGACATCGAGGAGGCCAAAGACGTCTTGTCGGCGTGCGCGCAACGCCTCTCCCTGGCCCCGTGAAGCCCGCCGCGATAAATCTGTCGGCCGACGACCGGGCGGCCCTCAGCGACCTGGTGCACCGGTACGCGGCGGGCGTGGACGACCGTGAATTCGGCTCCGTCGCGGAGCTTTTCACGGAGTCGGCGGAGCTGGCGGTGCCGGAACCGCCGGCCGCGCTGGAACCGATCCACACCCACCGCGGCCGGGACGCCATCGCCGTCGCGGTCGCCGCCGTCGCCGCGGTCGCCCGCACCGAACACGCGATCATCGGGGAGGTCTATGACGGGGCCACCCGGCCCGGCACCGCCAGCGGGCGCATCGCGTGCGTCGCGCACCACTGGAGCCGGCGCGGGGACGAGGTGGTCGACGTGGTCTGGCACCTGCGCTACGACGACGAGTACCGCCTGACCGGCGAGGGCTGGCGGATCAGCCGTCGGGCCCTGACGATCAACGCCATCGAGACCCGCCCGACGCGCCGATTGCTGCCGCGCGACCCGGCCTAGGCGTGGCTTGGGCGGCTTCGGCGCGCCCTTTCAGAAGGTTATGCCCAAACTCACAGTGACCATTAAGGAACCGAGTTTGCGGCGGGAATTGGTCGTTTGTTAAGCAGGTGCGGCTATCGTCCGCCCGGCCGGGGCGGATTTTGCCCGTCGGCGGCCATCGCCGCCCCCGGCGGCGTCCGCCGGGGCTCCGAACCGCGCATTTCTTCCCGATCGAGTCCAATTTCTCCAAGCCCGTTCATGTATTTTCGGGCGCGTGACGAACACCGGACGTCCGGACCCGCGCGCCGGTTCCGCCGGAGGGCGGCCAGCACGGGACGGCAACGTATCGACGCTGGCAGTGGGCACGCCGCTGGAATCCGTCCCGGACTATCGCAACGAGATACACACGGCCGAAGACACCATCGACGTGGAGACCTACGGTGGCGGCTTCGACCTCACCAGGCGGGCGACCGCCCCCAAGCTGCGCGTCGGGCGCGACCGGTGGTTCAACCTGCTGTGGCTGATTCCGATCGGTTTTGCCCTGCTGGTCACCGGGGTGGCGATCGGCAAAGGCTTGCACGGCATGCCGGCGGTGCAGTCATTCATCCACCGCTATCCCGGCACCGACGCCCACGCCGGCGTCACCCCGGGCCTACCCGCATGGATCGGGTGGACCCACTTCTTCAACCTGTTCATGATGATGTTCATCATCAGGACGGGGATCCAGATCCTCTGTGACCACCCCCGGCTCTACTTCAGCCGCAACGCCACGCCCGGCAAGGACGAGTGGCTGCGGGTCGGCCCGCCGGTGCCGGACGACGAGCTGTGGACCGCCAACGCCGACACCGTCGCTCTGCCACCGCAATTCGGACTTCCCGGGTTCCGGCACTCGATCGGGCTGGCCCGGTGGTGGCATCTCGGCGTCGACGTGTTGTGGCTCGTCAACGGGGCGGTCTTCTACGTGCTCCTGTTCGCCACCGGACAGTGGCGTCACATCGTGCCGACCAGCTGGGACGTCTTCCCCAACGCCGCATCGGTGGCGGTTCAATACCTTTCGCTGGACTGGCCGACCGACAACGGGTGGGTCGCCTACAACGGCCTGCAGCTGCTGTCGTACTTCACCACCGTCTTCGTCGCCGCCCCGGCCGCGTTGATCACCGGCCTCGGGATGTCGCCCGCGTTGTCGCAGCGCGTCCACTGGCTCAGCAAGCGGCTGAGCATCCAGCACGCACGGTCGCTGCATTTCCTGGTGCTGGTGTACTTTTTGTTCTTCATCCTCGTCCACGTGACGATGGTTCTCACGACCAACGCGCTGCGAAACCTCAACCACATGTTCGCCTCCCGCGATGACAACAGCTGGGTGGGTTTCTGGATTTTCGCCGCGGCGATGGCGCTGACGGCCGTCGCGTGGGTTTGGGCCACCCCGTTCACCGTTCGCCATCCCCGGGTGGTTCAGCGGGTCGGGTATGCGCTCGTCGGCCCGTTCCAGCGGATGCTGGAACAGCTGGACCCCAAGCCCGGCGCCTTCACCGAAGAGGACATCTCGCCGCACCACTGGCGCAACGGCCGCCTGCCGGAGACCGTCGAGTACAAAGAGTTGGAGCGCAACGACTTTCGCGATTGGCGGCTGAAGGTCTACGGCCTCGTCGAGCGCCCGACGGAGTTCTCGCTCGAGGACTTGCGGGCGCTGCCCTATCACGAGCAGATCAGCCAGCATTTCTGCATCCAAGCGTGGTCCGGCGTGGCCAAGTGGGGCGGCGTGCAGATGAACACCATCATGGACATCGTCAAGCCGCTGCCCGAGGCGAAGTGGGTGGTGTTCTATTCGATGGGCCTCGGCGCCACCGGTGGCATCTACTACAACGCCCACCACATCGGCCAGATGGACCACCACATGACGATGCTGGCCTACAACATGAACGACCAGCCGCTCCCCTACATGCACGGCAAGCCGCTGCGGCTACGCAACGAGTTGCAGCATGGGTTCAAACTCGTGAAGTGGATCAAAGGGATCGAGTTCGTCGCCGACTACTCCGACATCGGTAGCGGTTACGGCGGCTACAGCGAAGATCACAAGTACTTCGGTCGGCACCAAACGCTCTAGAGAGCGGAACGAAACCCGCTGTGCGAGTTGGGTTCCGCCCGGCCGTTAGGGCCAGGCCTGCTCGAGCTGCCGGGCCACGTCGATGACCTGGGCGGCCTGCGACTGCGGCGTGTCGATTTCGTCGGCGACGTAGGCAGCGATGAATCGACGGATCTCGCCGTCGACGCCCGCCAGGATGCGCAGCACCTCCCCGCGAAAGGATTTGGACGACACATTGACGGTGATGTCGGAGGGCCGCGGCTTTGCGACGTCGACGATCAGGAGAAGCGGCTCGGCGGCCCGCGCGGTGGCGCGCAACGCGATGTCTCCGGAGACCACGAACCGCTGCTTGTCGAGCCTGAGATCCAGGAGCAGGTCGATCGACAGCGGGATGTGGATGACGAACGTGATGGTGTCACCGAGGCGCCGGGTTACCTGGGGTTCCCGGATCTTGACGTTGGCACTGACCTTGGCAATCCCGGCGGGACCCTGAGCGATCGGTTCCATGGCGAACTCGCTGCCCGCGATGTCGGCGAATGCGGCGGCGACACGCTCGGGGGTGACGGCGACCTCGAAGAATCTGCGGCCGAACTCTTCGTAGGTGACATAATCGTGATTTTGCATAGGCTTATACCGTCTCACGTCCCCCGCGGGAACGGCCGCTGATCCGCTCGCGTCGCAGCGATTTCGCCTCAGTTGCGCCTGGGCCAGCACGCCGGGGGCCTGCCGCCGGGGTCGGCGGAGCGAGGCCGCACGCCCGGGTTGACGGGGCGGGAGGGACCGCGGCAGCTGCCGCCCGCGGAGTGATCGGTGCAGCGTAGCGACCATCGGTGTGCGGGGCGATTCGGATTTCATCGGGAGGCCAGCTTCCGTTAAAGTCCCGTTGGCCACAACGGATGCACCGTCATCGCCGCTTTGCGAAAATCACAGAACTATGAGACTCGTACTGTTGCTGGCAAGCGCCGCCGTGCTGATCGGTACGGCCGCCCCCGCCTACGCCAACCCCGACGCCAAAGATCAAGCCTTCCTCACCGCGCTCAACCAAGCCGGGCTGACGTACATGAACGCCGACCGCGCGATCAACGCCGGCAAACAGGTGTGCAGCCTGGCCGACGGCGGGATGACGGGCGAGGAAATCGTCAAGAACCTGCAGGACCGCAACCCCGGCTTCCAGGGCCCGGGCGCCGCCAAGTTCGCGGCGATCGCGGCCTCGGCGTACTGCCCCGAAAAACTGACCCAAACCGAGGATCAAGGGCCGGCGCCGAAGCCCAGCGGCGCATAGCGCAGGTTTGCCGCTCGAACCGACCTCGGGCCGAGGGGCCCGCGGACACGCCGGCGTCGCCGATTTTGCCGGAGCGTATGATCCAGCCGACATGGGTGGGAGAAGGATCATGTGGATCTCGTGAGGCGGCAGCGATGGTAGGGCAGGATCTCGCGGTGAGGACCGAAAGAGCGATCGTGGCTTCGGCCGACGCATGAAGATCAGCCTCTTCCTCGCGGACGCGGCGCAGGCCGACGCACAATCCGGAAAGGTCCATGCCCTGGGGCTGGGGTGGCGGCAGTGTCAAACACCCACGCCCGCCTTCGCTTTGGTGCTCTTCCTGGACATCGACTGGGATGAGACCAACAAGCAGCACAAGCTGACGTGCCAATTGCTGTCCACCGATGGCGACCCGGTGGTGGTGATGGGACCGCATGGGGCTCAGCGGATCTCCTTCGAATTGTCGGCGGAGGCCGGGCGCCCCCCCGGCGCGATCCATGGCACAGCGGTTCGCATGCCGCTCACCCTCAACATCCCCGGCGGAATACCGTTGGAGCCGGGAATCTACGAGTGGCGCGTGGAAGTCGAGGGTTTCGAGCAGGCCACGGCGGTCGAGGCGTTCGTTGTGGTGGGTCCGGTCCACGCGCCGACTCAGCCCGCTTAGCCCCACCGCGTCGATGCCCGCGATACCCGGCGCGGCAACCACTTTCGTCGCCTACCGACCGGGTCCAGGTCAGGTGACGGCTAGCTCCACGCGCTCGAGGCGGCGCACCAGGATGCTCGGCAGCCACCTGCCGACGTCGGCTGCTGTGATCTCCGACGTCCGTTCGAGCAGCAGCCGCAAGACGATCCGCGCCTCGAGGCGCGCCAGCGCGGCGCCGACGCAGAAGTGCGCTCCCCTGCCAAAGCTGATGTGGCTCTTGGCTTCCGCGCGATCGAGGCGGAACTCGCCGGGCGTTTCGAAGTGGGCCGGGTCCCGGTTGGCGGCCCCCCACAAGAGCAGTAGATGCGAATCGGCGGGCAGGTCGACGCCGGCCAGTGCGGTGTGGGTCCGCACATGCCGGTAGTGGCCGCGGAACGGCGGCTCGTAGCGCAGGGTCTCCTCGATGAAGGCCGTGAGCAGCTCTGGGTTTTCGCGCGCCTGCCGCTGGATGTCGGGGCGTTTGGCCAGCATCCAGGCGGCGCTGCCCAGCAACGACGCCGTGGATTCGCCGCCCGCCGCGAACAACGTCACCATCATCACCTGGGCGGTGACGTGGTCCACCTCGCCCGCCGCGCAGGCGGTGGAAAGCGCGCCGAGCAGATTGTCCCGCGGATGGGCCGCGGCCCGGTCCAATTGCTCGTCGATGTAGCCGCTGAGCTCCAGGACGGCGACACCCGACGCGGCGAGCTGCTCGCGATCGACCAGCCCTTCGAGCAGCTGGGTGGCCGCGTATCCCCATTTCACCAGCCGGGCGACATCCGCATCGGGCAAGCCGATCAGCGCGGCCACGACCATCATGGGCAGCCGGTTTGCCATGGCGCCCATCCATTCGATGCGGCCGTCGCGCAGGCCTTCGGTCCACAGCCGGTCCGCGGTGTCGGTCACGAACTGCTCCAGGTCGCGGATGCGCCTGGCCGCCAACTGCGGCACCACCAGCTTGCGGTGCACCGCATGGGCCGGGTCGTCGGCGGTGGCCAGCACGTGGGTCGGTCCGCCGAGCGGGTCCATCGCGAAGGGTTCCACGGCGCCCTCGGCCGTGTACGTCATGGTCGCGGTCAGGTTCGACGAGAAGTCCTCCGGACGGCCGATGGCCTCGTTGACCGCGTCCCAACCGCACACGGCATAGAACTCGGAGCCGCCGATTCGGTGTACCGGCCCGGCGGCCCGCATGCGCTCGTAGAGCGGGTACGGATCTTGCAGCGAGTCGGCGCCAAAGAAGTCCGCGGCGTCGTCGAGGACCGTCACGCTTGTCAGCCTGATCGGCGGATATCCGCACGTCAACGGCGTCGCGAAAGTTGACAACGCGCCGGTGGAGGCCACTCCCCCGGCCGTCTCACCACGGTGCCCGGATCTGCGGCTACGATGAGACGAGCGGCTGTGTTTATCTCAGCGTTGAGAAATAACTCGCTTTGCTTCTCGGACCCAGGGACGGGTGACCGGTGCCTCGTGGCGATTGGCTTGTCGGGGGCGATCGCCGCGCGCTCGCCGTCGAACGCATCTACGCGGCGGCCACCGACCTCATCGCGCACGACGGGCTGGACGCATTCGACATCGATCGGCTCGCCGGCCGGGTGCACTGCTCACGCGCGACCGTCTACCGCTACGCGGGCGGCAAAGCCGAGATCCGGGACGCCATCCTTACCCGCGCCGCGGCCGCCATCGTCGACGGGGTGCGTTCGGCCGTCGAGAAGCTCACCGGGCCGGAACGAGTGGTCACCGCAATAACGTTGGCACTCAAACTAATCCGATCCGATCCGCTCGGCCGGCTGATGATCAGCTCCGCCCGTGGCGCCGACGAGGTTGCCTGGCTCACCGGATCGCCCGCACTGGCCGACTTTGCCAACGATCTAGCCGGGCTCGCCGGCGACGACCCGCTGGCCGCGCACTGGGTGGTTCGTGTGGTGCTGTCGCTGATGTATTGGCCCGTCGACGACGAGCGTGCCGAACGGCAACTGGTGCAACGATTTGTCGCACCCGCGTTCACCGAGCGGCGCTGAGGACCTGCTCCTCGTCGCCGAAGGACGCGTAGAGGTCGGGCAGGAAACCCGCCAGGTGATTCATCTCCTGCGTCAGGTCTTCGCCGCCTCCACGAAGTAGCCGCGCGGCACGCCCGGCACCTCCAGCGGGACGACCGGATGCTCCCAGCGATTCCACCTTGTTCCCGGTTCGGCCACATCGGTGACGGTGGCCGTCCAGCCGCGCTCCTCCACGAGGGCGGCCGGTGCGTCGGTGCTGAACGTCCAGGGTGCACCCAGCTGGCGCATGAATTCCAGTGTGGGCTGCAGAAACGGCGCTTCCATCAGCGTCGCGCCGACGATGTCATAGAGCAGCTGAGAGCCCGGGGCCGAGAGGGTGTCGATTCGCGCGAACAGGGCGTCGACGTCGGATGCCTGAAGGTACTGCAGCAGCCCCTCGATCAGCCAAACGCTCCGTGAAGTCGGCGAGAATCCGTGCGACAACAGTGTTTTCGGCCAGTCATCGGCCAGGTCGACGCCCACCGCGACGCGCCGGCATCGAGGTTGCTCGCCGGCCAGCAGTTCGTCTTTGGTGGCGATCACTTGCGGCTGGTCGACTTCGTACACGGTGGTGCCCGCCGGCCATGGCAGGCGATAGGCGCGGGCGTCCATGCCCGCGGCGAGGATCACTACCTGCGCGGCGCCGTCGGCCCGGGCCCGCAGCAAGGCTTCGTCCCAGAACCGCGTCCGGATGACGATCTGACCCGACGACTGCGCGGTGTCTGACGTGGCTTCGGCGAGCAGCCGCCGGCCCGCTTCGCCGGCGAGCCGTTCGGCGAAGGGGTCGGTGAAGAGTGCATCCTCGCGGGCGGATTCCTCGGCGCGCATCGCCGCCACGAGCAACCCGGTGGCCGCTATCGCTTCTCCAGCGTTGTCCATGCCCCGATCATGCGCTCATTGCCGCCGGCGGTCTTGGATATTTGTGCCGTGCGATCGGCACGTGGCCGGGCAAGAGGATGCGCTGTCGCCGATACTGTGTCGGCGTCATCCCGGTGAAGGACCGGAATTCGCGCACGAAATGCGACTGGTCGAAATAGCCGCTGTCGGCGGCGATGTGGGCACCGGCGGCGATGCCCGCGCCGAGTTGCCGCAGCGCCGCCTGCAACCGCCGGACCCGCGCGTATTCCTTTGGCGACAGGCCGACCTCGGCGCGAAACAGCCCGATAAGCCGCTTGGTGGATAGCCCCGCCAGCTGGCGGACTTCGGCCATCCGGATGGACGGGTTGGCTTCGACCGCGGCCAGCGCGGCAGCGACACCGGGGTGTCGATGCACCGACGTCCGCACCCGCGACAGCAGGAATTCCTCGAGCAGCCGGAAGCGGGCCGCGGCGGACGGCGCGGCGATCAACCGTTCATGCAGTTCCTGGCCCCCGCGGCCCCAGACCTTGTCGACGCCGATGTGGGCACCGGCCAAGTCTCCCAACGGCATTCCGAGAAGGGGGAAGGCGCCACCGGGCCGGAAGTGAATCGCCATGACGGGTTCGTCGGCCGGGATGTCCGAGACGTAGGACGCGGCTTGAGATCCGATGACGAACGCCGGCGGAACGCTCACCCTGGTGGTGCCGTCGGCGGTGTAGAAGTCCAACTGCTGTCGATGCCCCACATCGAAGACGACCGTCACCGCGCCGCGCGGCAGCGCCCGGCTTCGGTAGTTGGCTCCGCGGCTGAGCCAATGCCCGAAGAATTCGACATGGTCGGCCAACGGTCGGCGCGGGCGGTACAGGAGGGGCCCGGAACGCATCAGCGGACCGCCTCAACCGCCCGATCGGTGAGGGTCACGACGGGGATTGTCGCACTCGCGCATCGGCCCGCACCACTGTGAGATAGGCCGCGAAGCGACAAAGAGCTCAGCCATCCGAGTCCGGCTGTGATCGAAATGCGCTGGAAGATACCGCTTTTGCCGCGGAGATGGGGCTGATCTTTGATCGCGGCGCAGGCCGTGACGAAGAGCGGCCCGGCAACGGCACCGCAGAGGGTCTGAGCAGAATGCGGGCGTGATGGGCGGCCGCCAACTGACACCTTTTACACCCTTCCCGGGACGCGCCCCTATGGGTCTTCGTCGTTGTGGTGGTGGAATCGTTCGGGGTGGTGGAAGGGGTTGGTTCGTGGTTGTCCGTGGTCGAGGTGGGGTGGGGGGATCCATTCGGTGTCGCCGTGGGCGTTGGTGCGGGTGGTCCAGCCCTCTTCGGCGAGGCGGTTATCGGGGCCGCAGGCCAGGGCGAGGTCGTTGATGTGGGTGCGCCGGGTGTTCTGCCAGCCGCGCACGTGGTGGACTTGGCTGTGGTAGGCCGGTGCGGTACAGCCTGGCTTGGTGCATCCTCTGTCTTTGGCGTAGAGCATGATGCGCTGGGCGGGGGAGGCGAATCGTTTGGTGTGATACAGCGCTAGTGGTTTGGCGTTGTCGAAAAGGGCCAGGTAGTGATGCGCGTGGCTGGCCATGCGGATCACATCACTGAGGGGTAGCAGCGAGCCGCCCCCGGTGTGGGCCTTGCCCGCGGCGGCTTGCAGGTCCTTGAGCGTGGTGGTGACGACGATCGACACGGGCAGCCCGTTGTGTTGGCCCAGCTTGCCGGAGGCCAGCAGGGCGCGCAGCCCGGCCAACAGACCGTCATGGTTGCGCTGAGCTTGGGAGCGGGTGTCGCGGCGCACCGCCTCCTCCCCGGGTGTCGCATCGATGACGGGGGTGTCATCCTCGGGGTTGCACGCGCCGGGGGCGGCCAGCTTGGCCAACACCGCCTCCATGGTGGCTCGGGCCTCGGGGGTCAGATAGCCGCTCAGCCGTGACATCCCGTCGAATTCCTGCTTACCGACCGTGAGGGCGCGTTTGCGGGCGCGTTCGGCGTCGTTGAATTCCCCGTCGGGATGTAGCCAGTCCATGACCCGCCGGGCGTATGTGGCCAACTCATCAGGGCGATAGGTGCTGGCTTTGTCGGCCAGATCGGCCTCGGCGGCCTCCCGAGTGAACAGGTCGACCTCGGCGGGCAGATGGGCGAAGAAGCTGCGGATCACCGTGATGTGGCCCTGGCCGATGAGTCCCTGGCGTTGGGCGGTCGCGGTGGCGCCCAGTTGCGGCGCCAAGGGCTCTCCGGTTAGGGCGCGACGCTCCCCCAAATCTTTGGCCTCCCCGATGCGCCGACCGGCCTCGGCCCTGGTGATGTGTAGCCGGTCGGCCAGCGCCGAACGCAGCGTGCCACCTAACTCCTCGTCACCGGCTTGGGCGTCGAGTTGATTGATCAACTGATGGCCCGGCACTCGCAGCCGGCGGGTGAGGCGTTCGAGGCGTTCCAAGGCGCGTAATCGTTCCGGGGTGGTGAACACGTCAAAGGACAGCTCACACAAGCGGTCCACGTCGGCGTCGAGGCTGTTGAAAACCTCGACGACCTCCTCGCGCGTGCTCGAACCCATGCCTCAAACTCTACGAAGCACCACTGACAAGAATCACCGCAATGTGACCACTGAAACCAAAGTGACACAAGAGATCACAACATCCGACCGCGAGGCAGAGTCGCCACCAGGACGTAGCCACCGTGTGACGGAACCATGGTGTCCACGACAGCGCATCCGCCGACCGTTTCCTTCATGACGCGGCCAATTCGGACCAATTTCCGTCACTTTTCTCGCCACCCGGCGGCGGGCTTTCATCCTGACGACGTGGAAATAGCATGTCGCGGCGAAGATACCGCGTTCAATCCGACTGTCGCGCTTAACGATCTGCTTGCCGACATCGGGTTGTCGGCGGCCGATTCCGGCGGGCGCGTGACATTCGCGGGAGCGGATCCGATCATCCCGGCCCGGCATCGGTTGGCCGCGGCGATCGGCATCCCGATGATGGGCAACGCCGTGGCGGCGGCCGCCATGCACCGTCATCGGGGCGGCCCGAGCCAGGACCTGCACCTGGACCTGCGGCAGGCGGTGCATCACATCAACCCCAGCTTCTATTGGCATCCCACCCTGGCGGGCGAATTCCCTTCGATCGCACTGGTTCTGGATAATCCGTTTGCGCTCATCCCCTACCGCACCCGCGACGGGCGCACTGTGATGGCCTCCGCGGTGTATCCCCATCAATCTGCCAAATGGTGCCGATTCCTCGACGTGCCACCCGACTTCGGCAAGGTCGCGCAGGCCTTCGCCGGCTGGGACGCCTTCGAGCTGGAAGAGGCCGCCAACGACGCCGGGCTGCCCGCGTGTGTGGCCCGCAGCCCCGCGGAGTGGCTGGCTCATCCGCACGGAGCCCTCCTGGCCGGCCAGCCGGTCATCGGGTTGACCCGCATCGGCGACGCCCCGCCCCGCGAGATCGGCGCCTCCGATCGGCCCTTTGGCGGCGTGCGGGTGCTGTCGTTCACCCACGCCGTGGCCGGGCCCACGGTGGGGCGTGTGCTGGCCGAGCAGGGCGCCGACGTGTTGTGCGCGACCCGCCCCAACGACTTCGAACACGACTGGGTGTACTTCGAAGCCAACATCGGGTCCCGCAGCGCCTGGCTGGATTTGACCAAGGACGCGGGCAAGGCCAACGTCGACCGGCTGCTGCACGACGCCCACGTCGTCGTGAACAACCACCGCGGCTTGAAACTCGAAAAGCTCGGCATAGATCCCCACGAGCTCGCCGGTACCCACCCCGGCCTGGTGCATGTCTCGGTCACCTGCTACGGATCGGCCGGGCCGTGGGCGCACCGCGGCGGCTTCGACATGAACGGCTCGGCCGCCTCGGGGTTGATGGTCATCGAAGGCAGCGAGGACGAACCCCGATTGCCGCCCACCGGGCTGATCAACGACTTCATCACCGGCTACATGGGCGCGCTGGGCGCCGCGGCCGGGCTGATCAAACAACACACCGAAGGCGGCAGTTGGCACGTCACCGTCAGCCTCACCCGCAACGCCATGTGGTACCAAACGCTGGGCCTGGTCGACCCGGCCGACGCCGGGCGCGACGAGGAGCGCACAATCCGCGAGCCGGGCAGCTATGACGCCGACAGCCCCATGGGCCGCGTCCACATGCTCGCCCCGCCAGTCACTTTCAGCCATACCCCGCCCCGCTGGCCGGACCCGGTGCTGGTTCCCCGCGGGTCCAGCCGCCCCGAATGGGTCAGCCTCAGGTCCTGAATTGCGGTCTTCGTGCCGGAAACCGTCGCGCAGGGGCGACAATTGTCACCGTGGGCGACGGCGTGGACGAGGTGGATGTCGCGCTGGTGGATGCGCTTCACGTCAATCCGCAGGTGAGTTTCGAAGAGCTCGGCAAGGTTCTCGAGATTTCGCCGGTGACGGCGGCGCGGCGGTGGCGTCGCCTGGTATCCGCCGGGCGGGCGTGGGTGTCCTCGGCGGTCGGTCCGCAATTGCCGGTGAAGGCGGCCCTGTTTGAGGCGGAGTGTCAGCCCGGCGCCGCGCGGTCGGTCGCCGAGCAGTTCGCCGGCAGGCCGCACGTCTTCAGCGTCAACATCACGACGGGCCAGGACAACGTGTACGCCTTGTTGGTGGCCGCCGACCAGTCCCTGATGTCCGAATTGGTGGTGGAAGCGCTGCCGGCGGTGCCGGGAGTGCAGCGGGTAAAGTCCGCGCTGATCACCCAGTTGTTCAGCGGTACCCGCTGGCGCCTGGGCGGTCTCAGTTCTGGCCAGGTGCGCACGGTGGCTCCCGAGCCCGTCAAAACCGGGCCCCTGCATGAGTTCGACGACTTTGACCGCCAGTTGTTCCTGGCGCTACAGCGCGACGGTCGGCTCAGCTTCCGGGACCTGGCGGCGGTGCTTGGCCGCTCGGAGCCAGTGGTGCGTCGTCGGCTAGGTCTGCTGACCCGCTCGGGATTGTTGACATTCCGAACGGATTTCGCGCGCGTGGAGGCCGGCTGGCCGTCGGGATTGGCGCTGAAGCTGCGAGTCGCGTGGCCGCAGGTCGCCGCGGTCGGACGCGCGCTGGTCCATTACCCCGAGACGCGGTTCTGCGTCGCGATCGCGGGCGGGGCGGCCAACCTCTTTGTGACGATGCAGCTGCACCATGTTTCCGCGCTCGACTCAGTGATTTCTCGGCTGATGGCCGAATATCCCGACGTGGCGGTGCTGGATACGCGCGTGGTGCTGCGCTCGGTCAAGTCCTGGGGGCGCATCCTGGGCCCGGACGGCCGGGCGCGGGACGTCGTGCCCGTCGATCTCTGGGCGCCCGTTCGCGGCTAGCGGGTCAGGACCTGGCGGTGATGACAGCCGCGACGCACGCGCGCGTGGAGCCGAAAAGCGAAAGCGTCACAAGCCTTTTGGTCGCTGGCATCGGTGTCGGATGGCGACGGCCGCGGTACCCCCCAGGACCCCGGCCGTGCCAAGCTCCGAATCGCCACTCAACAGCTCAGCGCGGCCGGCCTGGCGAACAGTGGACCCCATTCGTGACGCGCCGCCGACTGCGCTTCGATGAAGCTTGGCGTCTTCTCGCCATCGCCGGCCAGGTGGACAAGCGCCCAGGCCATCGCGAATACCGGCACCTTGTGACGTAGGGCGGCACTGTGCAATTCATCGAAAGCGACATGTGAAGAGCATCGACGAAGGCCGATAAGGATGCCCCGCGCCGTGTCGAGAATGCGACCGGAGCCTGGGCCATACGAAGTCTGGGCCGGAACCCAGTTCGCCATCATGCTGTCGATACCTCCTGTTGCGCCCTAACGAAATCCGCTACGCGCGTAGCGGAAGGGAATCCGTGCGGTGCGCATCGTTGCGCCCAATAATCCTCAAAGGCGCCCTGTGCCATGATTTGTGGATTGATCGGGTTGTGCCAGACCGCGGCCCACATCGATACGCGCTTGTGATCGTGTTGAGACCGATCAGATGACAATCATGCGAGCACATAACACAATTCACACGGATGCCGCAAGACGCGGAAATCGCAGGAGACCCGCGGATCCGGGCATCCGCCCATCAGAGTATGGCTTTGAGGTCCTTCGCCCTGGCGATATCGTCCCAGTCGACGCCGAGCTCGAGCAGGATTTCCTCGGTGTGCTGCCCGTGTTCCGGCGCGCGTGCCGGAGCGGGCGGGGTCTCGTCGAACTGCACGGGGGCGGCGACGATCCGATACTTCTCACCATGGTCGTCGACGTTCGTCACCACGTACCCGTTGGGTTCGACCTGCGGGTCGTTCAGCGTCTCCCGCGGCGTCGCCAGGGTGCCCCATACCCCGGGCTCGTCCGCGAGCACCTTCTGCCAGTGCGCGAGGTCATGGCCGGCAAAGGCGTTCGCCACCAGCTCGGTCGCGGCCGCCGCGTTGGCTATCAGGTTGCTCGACGGCACAAATCGCTCGTCGGCGGCCAACTCGGGCAGACCGATGCGTTGGCAGAAGCCCGCCCAGAACTTGTCGGGCTGCAGGAAGACCAGCTGAATCCATCTGCCGTCTTTGGTCTTGTACCTGTTCACCAGCGGATTGATGGCCAACCCGGGCGGCGCGCCCGGAATGCCGTCGATGTCGAAGAAATCGGCCGCCGAGATCGACGGCGCGATCGCCCACATCGCTTGTGCCAGCAGCGACGAGTCCACGATCGTCGGCTCGCCGGTCCGCTCCCGGTGGAACAACGCGGCGCACACACCGCCGGCCAGCGTCGCCCCGCCCTGCAGGTCGCCGAAGGCCGGCCCCTGGACGGCGGGCGTATCGGTCCCGAACGGCGTGAGCGTGTACGCCACCCCGCCGCGCGCCAAATACGTGGCGGCGTCGAATCCGCCGCGATCCCGGTCCGGGCCCCGGACCCCCAGCCCGGTGCCGCGCGCGATGATGATCTTCGGGTTGAACGAGCGGATGTCCTCGACCGTCAGCCGGGCCCGTTCGAGCGCGCCGGGCAACCAATTCGTCAGGAACACATCCGCGCTGGCCAACAGCCGGCCGAACAAGTCGCGGCCCATGTCGGATTTGATGTCGATGGCGATGCTGCGCTTGCCCCGGTTGCCCAACTCGAGGATGAAGTCGGCGTCCGGGCGGGCCGCCTCGCGGGTGAAACCGCCGACGACCAGCGCGCGTCCGGGATCGCCCGAGGCCACGCCTTCCACCTTGATCACGTCGGCGCCCCAGTCGGATAGGGCGGCGCCGGCCGACGGCACGTAGGTCCACGACGCCAACTCGACAACTCGGACGCCGTGGAGGACGCCATCGTGCACGCCGGACATCGCCATCCCCTCGGTCGCCGCCATTTCTTGCTATTTTAGATATTCTAGCTACTCTAAGGGATATTGATAGCCCGGCTGCAGCCACGCTCAGTTTTTCGTGGAAGAGATGCGATGGAGCCGACCATTGGTCCGATCCCGGTCCGCGACGCGGTGAACGGGTGGCGCGTCACAGCGCCGGTCGGCGGCCCGCGGCCATGCGCGTCACACCCTCATCCACCGCCGGCGGTGTCGGCAGCGAACGGCTTTGGCCCCCAACGCGGGTCGTAGGTGTAGGCACTCGGACAGGGGAAGAGCGATGGGCAGGGTGACGGGCAAGGTCGCCGTGATCAGCGGGGCGGCGCGCGGCCAGGGGCGTTCGCACGCACGGGTGCTGGCGGCGGAAGGGGCCGACATCATCGCGGTGGATCTGTGCGCGGACATCGACACCAACGAGTACCCGCTGGCGCGACCGGAGGATCTCGACGAGACGGCGCGGCTGGTGGAAAAGGAAGGGCAGCGCGCGTTCACGGCGATCGCCGACGTTCGCGACCGGGTGGCCCTCGCCGCCGCGATCGACCAGGGCGTGGCCGAGTTCGGCCACCTCGACGTCGTGGTCGCCAACGCCGGCATCTGCCCGCTCACCGCGGGCCTTCCGCCCCAGGCGTTCGCCGACGCCGTCGACGTGGACCTGCTCGGCGTGCTCAACCTGGTGCACGCGAGCCTCAAGCATCTGCGGGCCGGCGCGTCGATCATCGTGATCGGGTCCAACGCCGCTTTCATGTCGTCTCTGAGCGCCTCCGGCGCTGAGAGTGGGGTCGGCGGTCCCGGCGGGGCCGGCTACGCGTTCGCGAAACTCGCTGCCGCGCATTATGTTAACGACTTTGCGTTGGCGCTGGCCCGGTTCTCCATCCGGATGAACGCGGTGCACCCGACGAATGTCAACACCGACATGCTGCACAGCGCGCCGATGTACCGCGCCTTCCGGCCCGACCTGAAGGAACCGACGCGCGAGGACGCCGAACCGGTCTTTCCGCTCGTCCAGGCGATGCCTATCCCCTACGTCGAACCCGAGGACATCAGCGAGGCCGTGTTGTTCCTGGCGTCCGACGCGGCGCGCTACATCACCGGCCAGCAGCTCCGCGTCGACGGCGGCGGGTTCCTCAAGGTCAAGCCCTGGTCGGGCGCGTGACCGCGGTGGCGCGAACCAGGCTGAGCGGCAACGGAACTGGAGGAACTACGTGAGCGACGGCCATCCCGCGGCGGGCGTCGAGCGTCGCCTCTACGAGCTGATGGCCCTGATGAAGGCGGCCGACGACCGGCTGTCCACGGGCATCGGCACCGGCGAATTCCTCTGCGTGTACTGGCCGTCGCGGGGCCAGGAGGCGATCGCCGCCGCGATGGGGGTGGCCCTGAGACCCGACGACCAGCTGGTGACGACCTACCGCGGGCTGCACGACCTGATCGGCAAGGGTGTTCCGCTCGAGGAGATCTACGGCGAGATGATGGGGCGCACCGTCGGGGCCTGCCGCGGCAAGGGCGGCACCATGCACATCGCCAACCCCGACAAGGGCGTCATGCTCTCGACCGGGATCGTCGGGGCCGGACCGCCGGTGGCCGTGGGGCTGGCGATGTCGGCCAAACGCAAAGGGCTGGACCGCGTCACGGTGGTCAGCTTCGGCGACGGCGCCACCAACACGGGCTCGTTCCACGAGGCGGCGAACATGGCGGCGCTGTGGGACCTGCCGTTGGTCTTCGTGTGCCAGAACAATCTCTTCGCCGAGATGACGCCGACGTCGGACACCATGAAGCTCGAGCACGTCGCCGACCGGGCGTCCGGCTACGGCATGCCGGGCGTCCGCGTCGACGGCAACGACCCGCTGGCGGTCAAGGCGGCGCTCGACGAAGCGCTGCGGCGGGCCCGTCGCGGCGAGGGCCCGACCCTCATCGAGTGCGTGACCTTCCGCTTCCGCGGCCACTACTTCGGTGACCGGATGCCTTACATCCCCGAGGATCAACTGGCCGCGGCCATGGCGGCCGACCCGGTGCCGCGGTTCCGCGGCCACCTCGCCGAAGCCGGCATCTGCGGCCAGGACGAGCTCGACCGCATCGACGGCGACGCGCTGGCGGCGGTGGAGAACGCCCTGGCGGCGGTCATGAGCGCGGAGCCCCCGTCGATCGACGAACTCGAGCGCGACGTGTACGCCACCCCGATCAAGTTCCCGGTGTGAGCATGCGGGAAAAGGAGATGACGATGCGCGAGGCGCTGAACCTCGCGCTCGACGAGGCGCTGGCCGCCGACGACCGGGTGTTCCTGCTGGGCGAGGACATCGCGGATCCCGGCGCCTCCGGACCGACGGCCGGGTTGTCGACGAAGCACGGCCACGACCGGGTGTTGGACACGCCCATCTCGGAGGCCGCGATCCTCGGGGCCGCGATCGGGGCTGCCATCGACGGGATGCTGCCGGTCGCCGAGATCATGATCATGGATTTCATCGGCATCGCCGCCGACCAGCTGATCAACAACGCCGCCAAGCTGCGGTTCATGACCGCCGGGCGGACGGCGGCGCCGATCACCGTCCGCACCCAGGTCTACGCCGGGTTGGCCACCGGAGCCACGCACTCGCAGAGCCTGGAAGCGTGGTTCATGCACATTCCCGGGATGAAGGTGATCGTGCCCGCCACCCCGCGCGACGGCAAAGGCCTACTGACGGCGGCGATCTTCGACGAGGATCCCTGCCTGTTCATCGAGACCATCCGGCTGCAGGGTAAGAAGGGGCCCGTCCCCGTCGAACCCGGCTTCTCGATCCCGTTGGGGCAGGCCGACATCAAGCGCGCGGGCACCGACGTGACACTGATCGGCTACGGGCGCAGCGTGCACGACGCGCTCGCCGCGGCGGCCACCCTGGCCGAACAGGGGGTGAGCGCGGAGGTCGTCGACCTGCGCACCCTGGTGCCGCTCGACGTCGAGACCATCGTCGAATCCGCCCGGCGCACACGAAGAGTCGTGATCGTGCACGACGCGGTCCGATTCGCCGGCCCGGGCGCCGAGATCGCCGCGATCCTGCAATCCGAATTGTTCGGGGAGCTGGCCGCGCCCGTCGAGCGGGTGGGCGCCCGGTTTGTGCCCAACCCGGCGGCGGCGGCGCTCGAGGCGCAGGTGTACCCGTCGCCGGCGCGCATCGTCGAAGCCGCCCAGCGCACTTTCGATAGAGCCAAAGCACATGGCTGACTTCATCATTCGCATTCCGCGGGTCTCGGTGGCCGTCTCCGAGGCCGAGCTCACCGGCCTGCTCGTCGACGCCGGCGAGCACGTCGAGGCGGGCGCCCCGATCTATGTGATCGCCACCGAAAAGGTGGAACAGGAAATCGAGGCCGGCGCCTCGGGCACGGTGCACTGGACGGGCCAGGTCGGAACCACCTACGACATCGGCGCCGAAATCGGCGTCATCACTTCATAAAATAGCGAAAGGCAAAGCGTATGGACCTCAACGAGACGCGCGAGAGAATCATCTACGAAAAAGAAGGCCCGATCGCGCGCGTCACGCTCAACTGGCCCGAAAAGGCCAACGCACAAGACCAAAAGCTGGCCGAAGAGGTCGACGCGGCGCTGCTGGACGCCGACCGCGACTACGACATCAAGGTGCTGATCCTCAAGGCCAACGGCAAGGGCTTCTGCTCGGGGCACGCCATCGGCAACAACGCGGTCGACTACCCGGCCTTCGTCGAGGGCGCAAAGGTCATGGGCTCTCCCTGGAAGCCGCAGACCGACCTGTTCGTCAAGCCGATCCTGAACCTGTGGGAGTTCTCCAAGCCCACCATCGCCGCCGTGCACGGCTACTGCGTCGGCGGCGGCACCCACTACGGGCTGACCACCGACATCGTCATCGCCGCCGACGACGCCTACTTCTCCTACCCGCCCCTGCAGGGCTTCGGCATGCCCTCGGGCGAATGCTCCATCGAGCCATGGGTTTTCATGAACTGGCGCCGCGCCGCGTATTACCTGTACCTCGCCGAGGTCATCGACGCCAAGAAGGCGCTGGAGGTCGGCCTGGTCAACGAGGTGGTTCCGCGCGATCAGCTGGAAGCGCGGGCCGACGCCATCGCCCGGCATATCGCCCAGGCGCCGATGACCACGCTGCTGGCCACCAAGGCCAACCTCAAGCGGGCCTGGGAGCTGATGGGCATGCGGGTGCACTGGCAGAGCTCCAACGACCTCGTCGCGCTCGCGTCGATCAGCAAGGACGTGCAGCAGCTGATCCAGCAGGTGTTCAAGGACAAGGTGCTGCCGTCCGAGCAAGCCCGGCGCCAGGCCGCGGCGGCCGCCCAGACCGACGGCGCCGCAACCACTTAGGTTCGCCGGTGAACATCGCCGACCACGCGATCACCGCCCCGGAGTCGCCGGCCCTGATGGCCGACGGCGGCACGCTCTCGTTCGGCGAGCTGCACGCGAGGAGCCAACGGGTCGCCGCGGTGCTGCACGGCGCCGGGCTGCGGCGCGGCGACGGTGTGGCGCTGGTGTTGCCGAATCGACCAGAATTCTTCGAAATCACCTGGGGCTGCCAGCTTTCCGGGCTCTACTATACCGCCGTCAACACCCACTTCACCCCCGACGAGATCGCCTACGTGATCGACGACTCCGACGCGAAGGCGGTGTTCGTCGACGCGTCAGAGCCTTTCGGGGGCGACCTCGCCGCGCATCTCCGCGAGGTCAACGGACGCGTCGACGTCCATATCGCGGTGGGCGGCCACCTCCCGGGCTGGCGGTCCTACGACGACGCTGTGGCGGCGGCGGGCGACGCCCCGCCGGCGTCCGACGGCTCGGAGATGTTGTATTCGTCCGGCACCACGGGAAGGCCTAAGGCCGTGCGCCGGCCGCTGCCGACCGACGGCAACGGCTCCTGGGCGCAGTCGGTGCTGGAGATGGCGCTGATCCACAAGTACGGGATGGACCAATCGAGCGTGTACCTCTCCCCTGCGCCGCTCTACCACGCGGCCGGGGTGAACTACACCATGGCGGTGCACCGCGTCGGCGCCGCCGCGATCCTGATGGGAAAGTTCGACGCCGAGGCCGTCCTGCGGCTGATCGAGGCCCATCGCGTCACCCACGCCCAGTTCGTGCCGACCATGTTCGTGCGGATGCTCAAGCTGCCCGACGCGGTCCGGCGCAAGTACGACGTGTCCAGCCTCGAGTGCGTGATCCACGCGGCCGCACCCTGTCCGGTGGACGTCAAGCACCGGATGATGGAGTGGGTCGGCCCCATCATCCACGAATATTACGGGGGCACCGAGGGATTCGCCGGGACCACGATCGGCCCCCAGGAGTGGCTCGCCCATCCCGGTTCGGTGGGCAAGCCGTTCAGCCCCGTGCATGTCGTTGGCGAGGACGGGCAGGAGCTTCCGTTGGGCGAGTCCGGCGAGCTTTACTTCGAGGGCGGACCCGACTTCGAGTACTTCAAGGATCCCGCCAAGACCGCCTCGGTGTACAACGACCGCGGCTGGCGGTCCTTGGGCGACATGGGTTACGTCGACGAGGAGGGCTACCTGTACCTGACCGACCGGTCGACATTCATGATCGTGTCCGGCGGGGTGAACATCTACCCGCAGGAGGCGGAGAACGTGTTGGTCATGCATCCCAAGCTGGTCGACGCGGCGGTATTCGGCGTGCCCAACGACGAATTCGGCGAGGAGGTCAAGGCCGTCGTGCAACCGGTCGACGGCGTCGCGCCCGGGCCCGCGCTCGAAGCCGAACTCATCGAATACTGCCGAACGCACCTGGCCGGCTACAAGTGCCCGCGCACAATTGAATTCGATGCGGAACTGCCGCGGGACCCGAACGGAAAGCTCTACAAGAGGCGTATCCGCGAACGTTACTGGCAAGGGCGGGTATCGCGAATCGTATGAACGAGGAAAAGAATTGGTGAGCATCGATGTGAACTGGACGCCGCTACCGGTGCCGTGGGCCGTCCGGACGCCCGAACGGATCCCGAAACAGCGGTACTACGATCCGGAGTTCTACGCGCTGGAGGCGGAGATGTTCTGGCCACGCGTGTGGCAGATGGCATGCCGCCTCGAGGAGATCCCCAAGGCCGGCGACTTCGTGGAGTACGAGATCCTCGACGAGTCGATCATCGTGGTGCGAGTCGACAGCCGCAACGTGCGCGCCTACCACAACGCATGCCGTCATCGCGGGGTGAAGCTGGTGGAAGGCAACGGAAATCGTCGCACGTTCGTCTGCCCATTCCACGGGTGGTGCTGGGGCATCGACGGGCGCAACACGTTCGTGCTGCGTCCCGAGGCGTTCGCCGAGGAGAACCTGCGCCCGGACGATCTGCAACTGGTCTCGGTCAGGTGCGAGCTCTGGGGCGGATGCGCGTGGATCAACCTCGACGACGCGGCGCCCGCGCTGCGTGACTGCCTCGAGCCGTTCGCGTCGATCTACGATGCGTGGCAGGTGGAGTCGCTGCGTGTCGAGTGGTGGCGGTCGTGCCGGCTGCCGGTGAATTGGAAGCTGGCGACGGCGGCGTTCATGGAGGGCTACCACGTTCCCCAGACCCATCCCCAATTGCTGCCGTCGGCGCAGACCGGCAGCCCGTCCGAAGCGGTGCATCCCGTCGTCGCGAGCAGCCTCTACTTCATGCGCACCCTCGGAGAAGGCATGGGCGGCATGACCCATGGGAACGACATCCGCATCGCCGAGGGCCTGCAGCGCATCGAGTTGCCGGCCGATCCGGCCGAGGCGATGGTCGCCTGGCGCGGCGCCCTCAACGACGCGGTCGTCGCCTGGCATCGAGCCCGCGGCAGCACGATGCCCGACCTCAACGAGCTGGTCCGCCGCGGAATCACCGACGCCATCGGCTTCTGCTTCCCCCACCACTTCATCCTGCCCACCTACAGCAGCGCCTCGTCGTACCGGATCCGGCCGTTGGGCCCCGAGGAAACGCTGTTCGAAATCTGGTCCCTCACCCGGTTTCCCGCGGACCTCTCCGCGGGCAAACCCGAACCGCCCGAGCCGATGGCGCCCGACGACCTGCGCTGGCCGCCGATCCCCGCCCAGGACTTCTCCAACCTACCGCGACAGCAGAAAGGGTTGCACTCCAAAGGCTTCGAGTACATGCGGCTGTCGGGCCAGATCGAAGGCTTGATCTCGAACTTCGAACGCGTCGTCGACGGCTTCCTCGCGGGGCTACCGTACGACGCGCTGGTGCCCGCGATCCAGAAGACCAACACCACCATCGACGTGCCGGTGGCCGACCTGGGTTTCACCGCGGGGCCACGGTGACCACGCGCTGGGACCGCTCCGTCGACCTGCTCATCGCCGGCAGCGGCGGCGGCGGCATGGTGGCGGGGCTGGCGACGCTCGACTGCGGGCTGGAGCCGCTGATCGTCGAAAAGCAGGCGCTGGTCGGCGGGTCGACGGGGCTTTCGGGCGGCATCGTCTGGATGCCGAACAACCCGTTGATGCGGGCCGAGGGCGTCGCGGACTCGCACGAAGACGGCCTGGCCTACCTCGCCGACGTGGTCGGCGACATCGGCGCGCCCTCGTCGCCGGCGCGCCGCGAGGCGTTCCTCACCGCGGGTTACGAGATGATCAACTTCCTTGTCCGCAAGGGCGTTCGGCTGATCCGGTGTGACGGCTGGAGCGACTACTACCCCAATCGCAAGGGCGGCAACGCATTCGGCCGCGCGGTCGAGGGAATTCCCTACGACGCCGCGGAGCTGGGTGGCTGGAGCGACAAAGTTCAGCCGCCGCTGGCCAAGAACTACGGGTTCGTGGTGCTGACCAACGAGTTGCGCTCGGTCCAGTACTACAACCGTTCGCCGCGGGCGTTCGCGGTGGCGACAAGGGTGTTCCTGCGCACCGCGGCGGCGCGCCTCCGCCGGCGCCGGATCCTCACCAACGGCGCTTCACTCATCGCCCAAATGCTCAAGGCGCTGATCGAGCTCGCCGATGGTCAGCCTCCGCTGTGGACGAACGCCGCGCTGGACGACCTCATCGTCGAGGACGGCCGGGTCGTCGGCGCGCGTGTCATCCGCGACGGCACACCGTTGAACGTCGAGGCGCGAAGGGGGGTCCTGCTGGCCGCGGGCGGCTTTGGCCACAACGCCGAGATGCGCCGCCGGTACAGCGGCGACCAACCCAACGAGGCGCGGTGGTCGATCGCCAACGCCGGGGACACCGGCGAGGTGCTGCAGGCCGCGATGCGGCTGGGCGCTAAGACCGATCTGCTCGACGAAGCCTGGTGGTTGCCTTCCGTTTTCATCGCCAACGGCGGCGCGGCCGCCGCGTCGCTCGGCTCGGGACGGCAGCGGCCCGGCGCCATCTACGTCGACTCAACCGGACGGCGATTCTGCAACGAGTCGAACTCGTACGTCGAGGTCGGCAAGGCGATGTACGCCAACAAGGCGGTGCCCTGCTGGATGATCTTCGACGACGGGTACGTGCGCCGATACGTGGCGGGCACCAACCCGTTCAAGCGGCGCCTGCCGTCCGGGCTGATCGAAAACGGTGCCGTCAAACGCGGCGACACCCTCGCCGACCTCGCCCACCAGATCGACCTTCCCGCAGACGAGTTGGCGCGGACGATCCAGCGGTTCAACCGGTTCGCCGCCAAGGGCCAGGATCCCGACTTCGGGCGCGGCCAGTCGGCCTACAACGACTGCCTCGGCGATCCGGGGCATCGGCCCAACGCCGCCGTCGGCCCGCTCGACCGCGCTCCGTACTACGCGACGAGGGTTTTCCCGGCGGACGTCGGGACGTGCGGGGGCGTGATCACCAACGAGCACGCGCAGGTGCTGGACGAGCAGGACCTGGTGATCGAGGGCCTGTACGCCACCGGCAACACCACCGCGACGGTGATGGGCCGAACGTATCCGGGTGCCGGCGCGAGCATCGCCGGCTCGATGGTGTTCGGCTACGTCGCGGCGCGGCACGCCGCCGGGCGCAGTCGCTAGGTTGTGCGAGCAGACGTAGAATCGCTCAAAACCAGGGGCTTTTGGGCGATTCTACGTCTGCTCACCCTACTCGTCGCGGCCGACGAAGTCGCGCGGCTTCATGCCCGACTGCATGAGTTCGGCCCGCCGCGCCTGGACGTCGGAGGCGGCGCCCACCATGTTGGTCAAGATGTGGCTGACCTGAAGGTGCACCCGCATGCCCATCAATTCCCACGCCCGCTTCACGTTGTTCTTCACCGCCATCAGCGTGGTCAGCGGGATTTGCGCGATCTTGCGTGCCATCTCCTCGACGGTGGCCTCGAGGTCATCCCGCGGCACCACCTTGTTGAGCAGCCCCCACTCCAGCGCCTGCTGCGCGGACAGGGTCGGCGCCAGCAGCAGCCAGTCCATGGTGCGGTGCCAGTTCATCAGCAACCACGGCTCGATCATGGTGTGCCCGCCGGGTTCGCCGAGGCTTTGGGCAAGCGGCATCTGGAAATACGCGTCCTCGGATGCCACACAGAAGTCGGTCAGCAGGCCGAGATAGATCCCGCCGCCCATGCAATAGCCATGGATCTGCGAGATCGTCGGCTTCGGAAACTCCCACAGATAAAGCGTGGGCCACAGAAAGAGGTCCGCGGTCCCCTTGTACAACCCTTCGAAGGTGTCTCCGAAGTCCGGGTAGGGGTCCTCGTCCGGGCCCCAGCGGGCCACGTGCCCGCCGCAGAAGCCTTTGCCGTTGGCTTTGAGGATGACGACTTTGATCTCGTTGTCGCGGTCGGCCTCGTGCAGGCAATTGTCGACCTCGGTGACCAATACCGCGTCCTTCGTGTTGGCCTTGTCGACCCGGTTCAGGATGATCCGCGCAATCGGCGGTTCGCGTTCATAGATGATCGCTTCGAGCACGCGCCGCTCCATGTTCGGGACACTACCGGACGCCGCGGCCGGCTCACACCGAACGGCGAATCCCCGACCCCGTCGCCTGGCTCCCGTTCGGTAGGCGGGCTCAAACCCCTTGTCCCAAAGCCGGTTCGAGCGCCGCTCCTCGAAGTCAGGCGCGTGCCAGCAGCCACGCGTGGCCGCGGCCTTCGCCGGCGGCGACCGGGGTGAGTTCGGCGAACGCCGCCGGCAGCTCGCCGGGCGCAGCGCGAAACGGTCCCGGCGCGGCCCCGACTTCGCTGAGGACGGCGATCGCCAGCAGCCCGCCCGGCGCCAGACGTTCGACGATCGCCCGATCGAGGCGGCGGTCGCGGAACCTGTGGCAGAGGATGACGTCGACGGGCGGCCCGGCCGGTAGGCCGTCGTCGAGGTCCGCCACGCCGAAGTGGCATCGGTCATCGACCCCGCTGCGCCGGGCCAGGTCTCGGGCCCGGCCGACCGCCACCGGCGAGATGTCCAATCCCAACACGTCGAGCCCTCGCCGGGCCAGCCAAACCGCGCCGGCTCCCTGCCCGCAGGCGAGGTCGAGAGCCCGCCCCGCGGTGGGAAACAGGTCCGCATGGCGCGCCAGGATGTCGGGCGGCTCAACAGCACTCAGCGGTGGCGGTCCCTGAGCGGTGTACCGCTCGTCCCAGCGGCGCCGGTCGCCCTCGGCCATGGCGCAACCCTAGGCCAACCGCGATGCGGATGACACGCGCGCCGGCGGCCGGCGCGTTCCTAGACTGGACCGGTGTCTAGAAAAGCGGTTTTTGCGGCCGATGACGGCCCCGTCGACCCGGACGATCGCGCCGGCACGGCCCGCCGGTCGGACCGCCGGCCGGCGCGGACGATCCGCAAGGTGCTCGACGCCGGGCTGGCGGAACTGCGCGAATCGTCGTACGCCAACCTGACGATGCGCGCGGTCGCGACCCGCGCCGGAGTGTCCCCGGCCAGCGCGTACACCTACTTTCCGTCCAAAAGCTCGCTGGTGGCGGCGGTGTACCTGCGGCTGCTGCGCGACCTGCCGCTGCACACCGACGTCAACGACACCACCGAGGCCCGGGTCAGCGCGACGTTGCGGGACATGGCCCTCGTCGTCGCCGACGAGCCCGAGCTGACCACCGCCTGCGGCGCGGCGCTGATGGCCGACGATCCGGCGGTCAAGCCGCTGCGGCAGCAGATCGGCGAGGAGGTGTCCACGCGGATCGCCGCCGCACTGGGTCCGGGGTGGCCGCGGCCGGTGAAGTCCACCCTGCAGATAATGTTCGCCGGTGCGCTGATGACGGCCCGGTTCGCCAACTTCGACGAGATTGCGGGACAGCTCGACGAGGCGGTCAACCTCATCCTGCGCACGCCGGTTCCCTAAAGGATCAGTGGCTCAACGGAATTCAATGTAATAGGCCCGCATCGTGTCTCGCCGCGGGTGGGTGGCGGGAGAGACGTTATGATCCAGCTATGGGAATGAGCGGACACGGGCTCGCGGTTCGCTGAGCATGCGCAGTCACGGTTGGGCAGGAAACACACCCGCCTCCGACGAGGAGGCGATCGAGCGCATCCTGGATGCCGCCGACGCGATCATCGACGAACGCGGATCGGCGATGCGGATCGCCGACGTGGCGCGGGCTTTGGGCGTCACACGACAAACCGTCTATCGGTACTTCCCCGGGACGCAGGCGTTGCTGGTGGCAACCGCGATGCGTTCGGCCGACGGCTTTCTCGATCGTTTGGCGACCCATCTCAAGGGCGTGACCGACCCGGTCCTGGCGATGACCGAAGGGATGGCGTTCGCCATCGAACGGCTGGCGTCGGACCATCAGGTCGAACTTGTGCTGAATCAGCGCCACCGCGGCGGCCAGACCGTCTCGATCACCTCGGACACCGCCTTGGCGTTCGGACGGTCGATGCTGCATCGCTTCGACGTCGATTGGGAGGACCATGGTTTCGACGAGGCGGCCCTCGACGAACTGAACGAATTCGGCCTCCGGGTGCTGCAGTCGTTCCTCGCCGACCCGGGCCGTCCGCCCCGCAGCGGCGCCGACCTTCGGCGCTACCTCACCCGCTGGATTGGGCCGGCGATCGCCTATCCGCAGCTGGCGCGAGCGCTGGACGCACTCCGGGACACCGAGCCGCCGCGAGCGCGGAGTCGCCCCCCGAAGGCATCCTGAATCACCGGCGCTGAATCCCGGGCCTGGGCCCGTTCCCAGGTCGACCATCTATGGAGGAGCGGACGTGGTGGGTCTGGGACAAATCGCGTTGAACAGTGCGCCGGTTTTCGGCGGCGCCATGCTGGCCATCGCCGCCGGGCAATTCAAAGGCCCGAATTATCGGGAGCTGATCAAACAGGACATGGACCTGCTGGATCGGCTCCCGCCGGAGGCCACCGCAAGGCGTGCCGAGCTGCAGCGCACCATCGACGACCGCATCGACGACCTCGTCGACACCGCCGACAGGAATCGCGCGTTGCGCAACGCCGCACTGTCCTACCAGGGCAATTGGCGCGACGTGGTGCTCTTGGCGTGCGTGCTGTTGTTCACCATCATCTGGTGGGACGTCAGCCACAGCCGGGGCAATTGGCTGCCGATGTTCATCCTGCTGATCCTGCTGTCGGTGGTGACGGCGGCCTACGCGTTCCGTGGCGTGCTCCGCGCCGTCGGTTCGTTCGCCCGCGGGCGGCCCGGTGCCGACCGGCGGCGCGGGCATCCTGCTGAGGACGAGGAGTAATGCGCTCTATGACAAAATTCGAGCCGTGAAGCTACCACCTCTCCTCAGTGTCATTTGTGCTGTGCTGGCGCCGGTTTGGGTGCCGTCGGTCGCACCCGTCCCGTCCGCGTCCGCCGAGCCGTGCCCCGACGTCGAGGTGATCTTCGCCCGAGGCACCACGGAGCCGCCCGGCGTTGGCGGCATCGGCCAGAATTTCGTCGACACGCTTCGCTCGCGCGTCGGCACGAAAACGCTGGGCGTCTATCCGGTCAACTACCCGGCCACCACGGATTTCCCCACGGCCATCGACGGGATCAATGACGCGGGCCACCACGTCGAATCCGTGGCGCTGAACTGCCCCAAAACCAAAATGGTGCTGGGTGGCTACTCGCAAGGCGCGGCCGTGATGGGTTTCGTCACGGCGAATAAGGTGCCCGATGGCGCAAATCTCGCACAGCCACCGCAGCCGATGCCGCCCGAGATCGCCGACCACGTGGCCGCGGTCGCCCTCTTCGGAAAGCCGTCGAGCCAATTCATGAGCATCATCAAGGAGCCGGCGATCGCGATCGGCCCCCTGTATGCGCCCAAAACGATCGAACTGTGCGTTCCCAACGATCCGGTCTGCTCGGGCTCGGGATACCCGGCCGCGCACAGGCAGTACGTGGAAACCGGAATGGTCGACCGGGCAGCCGATTTCGCCGCGAGTCGCATCTAAAGCCTACGCGTCGCGGGGCGGCTGAGTTATTGACTCTGCGTCCACCAGGCAAAAGTGCGAGTAGGGCCCCTGGTGGGCGCAGAGTCAAAATCGAAACCCTACGCGTGGGTCGGTGAACCGATCGCGGCCCGGCCTCGTTATCTCGGGTATCACGAGCGCGGACCCGCGGGAGGATCATGATCGGACGGATCGACGCCCGCCACACACTCCTGACCATCGAGCTACGCGATGTCGTGCGCGAATACCACGTCGGCGGTCAGTGCGTGCGGGCGCTCGACGGGATCAGCCTGCGGCTCGAGGGCGGGCGGTTCATGTCGGTCGTCGGTCCGTCGGGCGCGGGCAAGAGCACCTTGCTGCATCTCCTCGGCGCTCTGGACTCCCCCGATTCCGGGTCGATCGAATTCGACGGCCGGGAGATCGGCCGCCTCGGCGATAAGCAGCAGTCGGAGTTTCGCCGTCATCGCGTGGGCTTCATATTCCAGTTCTTCAACCTGTTGCCGACGCTGTCGGCGTGGGAGAACGTCGCGGTACCCAAACTGCTCGACGGTGTCCGGTTGGGTAAGGCCAAGCCGGACGCGATTCGGCTGCTGGACCGCGTCGGCGTCGGCGACCGGGCCGAGCACAGACCCGCCGAGCTGTCCGGCGGCCAGATGCAGCGGGTCGCCGTGGCGCGGGCATTGATGATGGACCCGCCGCTGATCCTCGCCGACGAACCAACCGGGAACCTCGATTCCGCGACGGGGGCCTCGATCCTGACGCTCCTCGGCGACCTGGCGCACGAACCCGGCCGCGGCCGGCTGGTGGTGATGGTCACCCACAACCGGGAGGCGGCGGAGGCGACGGATGGGGTGATCGCGCTGCAGGACGGCCGCATCAGCTCCGTCGAGCGGTCGAGGGCCCCGGTGTGAGACCGGGCCCCGCGATGGGCGCCGCCGCGAGCCGGCTGCGCCTGCTGAGCCTGCGTGAACTCGCCGTGCACCGCCGGCGCACGATCGCCTCGATCGGCGTAATGGCAGTATCGGCAATGTATTTGGTCGCGGTGTTCGGCATTTTCGGGTCGATCACCGGGTCGGTCGATCGGCTCGCCGACGGGATCGCGGGCATCGCCTCGCTCGAGGTGTCGGGCATCACCGACGCGGGATTCCCGGACGCGATAACCGCCGACGTAGCGGCGGTTCCCGGGGTCGCGACCGCGGCACCGATGATTCGCACGTCCGCGTCGACGTCGTCGGGGCCGGTTTTGTTGTTCGGCGCCGACGAGCGCATCGCCGCGTTGGGCGGCGCCCTGAAAGACGCGGTAGGGGGATCGCTCGTGGCCCCACCGGGCCCGGCGAACGGGGTTCGCGTCGGGCCGGGCGTCGGCCACGCCAAAGGCGAGACGTTCCAACTGGGGTCTGGGTCGGTGACGGTCACGGAGGTGCTCGCGGGCAAGCAGGTCGCGGCCCTCAACGGCGGACACTATGTCCTGGCGCCACTTGCGTTGGCGCAGGACCTCACCGGGCGGCGGGGTCAGCTCGACTCGATCCTGATCACCACCAAACCCGGCGCCGATCTCGGCGAGGTTCGCGGCGCGGTCACCGCCGCGGTCAACGGCCGGGCCATCGTCGCCGACCCCAGCGCGCGGGCCACCCGGGCCGGCGACGGCGTCAAGCTGATGAACTACATGGCCCTGATGGGCGCGATGGTCGCCTTGATGGTCGGCGCGTTCCTGATCTACACCACGATGACCATGACGATCTCCCAGCGCCGGCCGGTCATCTCGCTGCTGCGCGCGATCGGCGGGCGCCGCACCACGATCGTTCGCGACATGCTCACCGAGGCGGCGGTCCTGGGCGTCATCGGCGGGGCCATCGGCTCGGCCCTCGGAATGCTGATGGGCCGCATCGCCATTGGCCGATTGCCGCCGGCCGTGACCCAAGGCCTGGAGGCTCGCATCGAGTACTGGCTGCCCGGCTACGCGATACCCTGCGCCGTCGCGGCGACCGCCCTCACCAGTGCGGTCGCCGCGGCCATGGCGGCTCGGCAGGTCTACAAGGTCACGCCGATCGAAGCGTTGGCGCCCGTCAGGGTCTCGGCCGCGGATCGCGTGCCGCGCTGGCTGCGGATCGCGAGCGGGGTTGCGGCCGTCGCGGTCTTCGCGGCGGCGATCGTGGTCGTCGACAACCGGCGCGGCGTCGCGGCATTTGTCGCGATGGCGGCGGCGTTCTCCGCCGAGATCGCGCTCGGCTTCGCGCTCACCGTGCCACTCGTCAAGGCCACGGCCGCGACGGCCCGGATGTTCGGCTCCGTCGGGGCGCTCGCGGCGGCCACCATCGAGCGTGCGCCGCGAAGGGTCTGGGCGACGGTGATGACGGTGCTCATCGCGGTGGTCACGACCGTCGCGATCACCGGCACCAACGCCGACATGATCCGGTCGGCGACGGCCATCTTCTCCCCGGTCGCCGACGTTCCCGTGTGGGTGAGCGCCGATCCCCCCGACAGCTACCCCACCGACGCTCTGCCGCAGGGCCTTTCCGAGAGGGTGGCCGCGGTGCCCGGAGTCGGGCGTGTCACCGAGGGCGCGTTCGGGTTCGCCGAGGTCGGGGGCACCCGCGTCATGCTCGACGGGTTTTCCTCCGGAACCGCCGATCCGCTCTACCGCGCGCTCGACGAACACGTTCGCGACCAGGTGCTCGACGGTCGGGGCGTGGTGCTCTCGCAGAATCTGGGCAGGACGCTGCACGTTCGGGTGGGCGATCGGCTGCGGATGCAAACGCCGCACGGCACGCGGCAGCCGACCGTGCTGGCCCTGGTGCCGTACTTCTCGACGGTCATCGGGACGGTCGGGATGGCGCTCGGCCAATTGCGCTCCTGGTTCGACCGCCCGGTGGCGACCACGCTCGAGGTCGCCGCGGCCCCGGGCGTCGGCCGCGCCCGCCTGCTGGCCGACGTCCGCCGGGCGGTGCCCGCCCCGAACTACGCGTACGACGGCCGGGCAAAGCTGGCGGGCCTGGAGGCGCCGATGCGGCAGAGCATGTTCATCGCCAACGCGGTGTGGATCATCGTCGTGTTGGTGGCCGCGGTCGCGCTGCTCAACACGCTGACGCTGTCCGTGCTCGAACGGCGCCGCGAAATCGGTGTGCTACGCGCGATGGGGTCCAGCCGCCGGTTCACGTTGCGGATGGTGCTGGCCGAGGCGGCGGGCATCGGGGTGATCGGCGGCGCGTTGGGGCTGGCGTTCGGGCTGACGGACCAGTGGCTGTTCAGCCTCGTCAGCGGGGACCTGATGAATTTCCAGGTCGCCTTCCGGCCGAACTCCATGGCGTGGGCGTTCGCGGTCGGCGCGCTGGCGATCAGCCTGCTCGGCTCCGTGCCGCCCGCGCGGCGCGCGGCCCGGCTGAACATCATCGAAGCCGTGAGCGTCGAATAGCCAGAGCCATTCGCCGGACGTTGACCTCAGAAGCCGAGCGGAAGAAGCGCGGTAAACAGCGGGGCCAACGGATCCGTAACGGGAAGGGCGAGCGAACTATTCAAGAACGGCGCGACCGGGCTTTGGAACGTGAGTATCGTCTGCCCGGGCGCCCCCAGGCCCAGCGTGGGCTCGGCCCCGGACGTCACCATGGCCGTGAAAAGCGGGCTCGAGATGGTCGTCGCAACAAAATTATTGTCGTCGGGGTCGGCGAGCGCCGTGGTCGACAACAAGCTCCCGAAATTGGTGATCTGACGCATCAAGTCCGGATCGCCGGGTACCGGGTTGGTGACCGGGCTGAGGCCCAGCGCCGCGGCGAGCCGGCTCGCCAAACCGTACAGCGACTGCTGCCACTGCGGCAGCAGTCCGACGGCGGCCGAAGCCCCGGCGTGGTAGCCGGCCATCGCCACCACGTCCTGGGCCCACATCTGCTCATACTCGGACTCAACGGCCGCGATCGCCGGCGCGTTTTGGCCGAAGAGATTCGACATCACCAGCTGCACCAACCCATTTCGGTTGGCGGCCACCAGCAACGGATGCACCGTCGCCGCCTGCGCGGCCTCAAACGCGCCGGCGACCGCCCGAGCCTGCCCGGCCGCCCCCGTGGCCTGCGTCGCCGCCTCGCTTAACCACCCCGCGTAAGGGGCCGTCGCGGCCGCCATCGCCTCCGCGGCGGGACCCTGCCACGCCTGACCCGTGAGGCCCGATGTGATCGACGAGAACGACGACGCGGCGGACCCCAACTCGGAGGCCAGCCCGTCCCACGCCGCGGCCGCGGTCAACATCGGGGCCGAACCCGCACCGGAAAACATCCGCGCCGAATTGATCTCCGGCGCCAACACCGAGTAATTCATCACCACAGTCCATTCCGTCATGGCCCGCGACGATCATGGCGGCGGCGTCATCACCGACGGCGTGCCCCGTGTACCACTACACGAGATCCGCGCGCGGATGGTTCACCGCGAACCGAATCTCAGTTCGCGGTCGCGACGCCGTGCAGATGCGGTTTGCAGGGGAACGGCACGGGGGTTCGGATGCTGCGCAGCCCGGTGATATCGAAGCCGGCCGCGGCGATGGCGTCGGCGGTTCGGCGGTTCGGGTGGCAGCCGGCGGCAAACCAGGACCATGGCCTTGCGACGAGGTCCTGGAGCCGGCCCGTCGCGCCTTCGCCGCGGACATGCTCGAGGACCACCAACCTGCCCCGCGGCACCAGCACCCGCCGGATCTCGCCCAGCGTCGCGGCCACATCGTCGACCGAGCACAGCACCAGACCGATGTGGACCGAGTCGAAGCTGTTGTCCGGGAACGGGATCGACTCCCCCGTCCCCTCGACGATGTCGACGGCGACGCCATGGCGATCGGCGAGTCGGGCCGCCATCCGCCGGAATGCGGCCACGGGTTCCACGGCGGCGACCGAGGTCACCGCGGGCGGCACGAACTTCAGGTCGGTCCCCGGTCCGAGGCCGACCATCAGCAGCCGGCCGGTCGCGTGTGCGATCGCCGCTCGGCGATATCGGTGGTAGAAAAGCCGGTCGAAAATCGGCTGCCCGAACCGATATATATAAGGGAACAACGGGTTTTCGCGCGTTATGTGCTACCTAGATCCAGTTGGAACGACGGATATTCGTCACGCATCAAAGATACATACACCGCCACCCGATAACGCCATCGAACGAGGCCCATGAGCAGATCGAACATGCCCCGGTGGATCGTCCCGGTGCCCAACAACCACACCGCGGAGATGACGCAAAGCGCCTGCAGCAGCGGCTCCATCGCCCAGCACAGCAGTATCTGCGGCAGCCCGAGCAGCCACCACTTCACCAGCACGGCCCAGCGCGTGAGCCGCTCCGGGTAGTCGACCTCGAGATCGCCGGGATAGTCGGGCCGAGGCGCGAGCGTAAAGGGCGGGTACCTGTCGGTGCTGTTCATCGGGAACCGGTAGTTCATGACCCGCCACGACCAGCGCAGCACCCCGACGTTGAAGTCGAAGAGGGGGCGCGGGTAGCGCCCGGTGAACAGGATCGCGATGCCGGCAACGATCGTCAGCGGCGGATACACCAGGTAAAGAAGGATCAATATGGGGTAGTGCGGAACGGCCAGCACGCACCACTTGACCAGCCAGAGCCACCGTGAGGGCGCATCGACGCCGCCACGCACCCGCGCGGGATCGCCGGCATCGTGTGGTGCGGCCAGTTCGGCCGCGCTGGGCCGGCTCACCGGCGACTCGGCTCGATGGGGGTTGCGGTCCGGAGGCCACGATCGATCCGGGCCGACATCCGGCGGTGGCTGGTCCACCGCAGAAACGTGGTCAGCATCCAGGTGTGTGCTCGGTCCGGGATCAACGCCGCCGGTCGTAGCGCGGACTCACCGTGGGCCACTTGCAGCGACGCCACCCGGGACACGGCCGCGACCTGGCGCCGCCTGGTCCGCTCGTACCGGCGCAGCGCCCTGGAAAGGTCTCCGCCACGGCGGAGGTCCGCGAGCGCCTTGCGCAGCACCATCGTGTCGAGCAGCGCCTGGTTGGTTCCCTGCGCGAGGGTCGGCGGCATGGTGTGGGCGGCGTCGCCGAGCAGCGTCACCGCGCCGGGGGCCGACGCGCGGGGAATCGGATGCCGGAAATGCGGGTACGGTGAGCCCGCCAGGTGTTCGTCGGTCAGGTTCGCGAGCACGAGATCGACGGCCTCGGACCAGCCGCTGAAATTGGACCGGAGCGCGTCAATCGGGTGGCAGGGCCGCACGAAGTCGCGGGACCACGGCAAGTCGAACCACCACTGCACGTCCGAGCCGCCCGCCGGCCACACGCCGGTGTTTCCGCGCTCGCCGATGACGACCATTGCCACATGCTTGTCGGCGAGGCCGGGCAGGCTGACGAGGCCCTGCCAGCTGCACCAACCGGTCGGCTCGGCGGCGGGGGCGCCGACGACATCGCGAACGATCGAATGCAGACCGTCCGCGCCGATCACCACGTCGCCGTCGATCGAGCTGCCGTCCTCGAATCCGACCCGCGCGTCGGTGGGCGTCGTCAGGATCTTCACCGCGCGGGAGCTGCCTCGGATGCGGTCGGTGGGGAAGCCGTCCAGCAGCCGTTCCATCAGGACACTTCGGGGGACCATCCGAACGGGTGCCCCCAGCCGATTCACCATCGCGTTCACGTCCAAGGCCGCCAGCCGGCGCCCCCGAGACGTCGTCACCCGCACGCTGGAGACCAGCTGACCGGCCCCGTCCATGTCGACGCCCAACTGCCTCAGCACCGTCTCGCCGTGGGACCAGATGGTCACGGCGCCGCCGCCGGCGCGCGTGTCTCCACGCTGGTCGACGACCGTGACGTCATGACCGTCCCGCAGCAGTCCCCGGGCCACGGAGATGCCGCTCACCCCGGCGCCGATGACGAGCGCCCGAATGGGCGATGTGGCCGTCGGACGCTCAGAAACCTCGCTTCGGCCCGTCACCCTCTTGGATACGTAAGCCCGCCCCCACCGGTTCAACGGCGCCGACGTCCGACGCTCACCCCGACGCCGCCGGTGCGCCGATCATCGTGTGCAGGTCCCCGACCGCCCACGGCCCGGCGTCATGGTGATCGCGATACCCCAGCACGCGCGGCGCGCGCCGATCGAAGCGGCCGACGAATCCGCCCGCGGCAACGAATATTTGGCCGGTCACGTCGCGCGCCAGGTCGCTGACGAGATAGGCGTAGAGCGGGGCCACGAACGCGGCCGGAGCGCTGTCGAGTGACGCCCGCATGGTCATCTCGTCGAGCAACCCGCGGCGGTGGAGGTCCTCGATGTGCTTTTCGTACTCGACGTCGGTGGACAGTCGCGTCCGCGCGCCGGGGCACACCACGTTGGCCCGCACGCCGTGGGCCTTCAGTTCCGCCGCGATGGCCATCGTCAGCCCGTTGACGGCGCCTTTGCCCGCCGGGTACCCGGTGCCGCCGTAGTCGCCGAGAAAGGCCACGGAACCGGTGTTGACGATCGCGCCGTGCCCCTGTGAGGCCATGACGCGGGCCGCGACCCGGGACGTATGAAACGCCGTGCCGAGGTGCGCGCTTATCAGGCGGTCGAATTCCTCCGGCGAGATGGTCAGGATCGACGAACCCGCGGGCTCGGCGACGCCGGCGCAATTGATCAGCGCGTCCAACCGCCCGAACCTGGCGATGCATTCGTCGACGAGGGCGCCGGCTATGCGCTCGTCGTCCGCGGCCCCGATGACCGGGCTGGCTCGCCCTCCCGACGCCGTGATCGCCGCGACGGTCTCCTCAACGGCATCGGCGTCGCGCCCGTTGACGACCACGCCGGCGCCCAGGGTGCAGAGCAGTTCGGCGACGGCGCGTCCGATGCCGCGGCTGCCGCCGGACACCACCACGCCGCGCCCGGCCAGGAGGTTCTGGCCACTCATCGGCCCGGACACCGGAATGCGTTGTGCGCGCGGCATTCTCGACGGCCATAACGACCACTGCCGGACGGCGGGTTGGCGAACATGAGCCGAACAGTACCCAGGCGGACCGGAAATGAGAACCGCAGGCCAAAGCGTTTCGTGCCCGCGAGCGCCGGGCGACCGTCGCCGGAGCCGGTCTCGCCCGCCGCGGGGTGAGCGATCGCCGGTTCACGCGAGGGGGCGTATAGTCTCGAGTGAAGTCCGTTTCGGACATGTCGCCGTTTAGCTCAAAGCGGTCACTCAGCCGCACGGCTGCTGGGCTCGGCGTGGCTCGCCGATATCAGCCCAGTCACTCTTTCCTATCACTGCGTGCGCTGACACAGACTCGTCCGTGCGGATACGGGTGCAGCGGGACGACTGCGCACTGCCCGCGATGTCCCACTGCACACGACCGAAGGAAGTGTGCCAGCGATGCAAACCTGTTCGTACGCTTGCGTTTACCCGACGCGCCGGATCCGGAAGGCGCGCTTGAGCCCATGACCGATGTAGCGACGCCAGTCCGCCCGACTCGGCCGTCCCGCGCGCAATCGGACGATTCCTACGACGACGTTGTCGAGATGTTCGTAGCGTTGCGCCGGATGCCGGCCGAGTCCCACGAGTACGGCCGGCAACGTGAACGCATCGTGGCCAGATGCCTGCCCCTGGCCGACCATGTGGCCCGCCACTTCGCCCGGCGGGGCGAAGGCATCGACGACCTGACCCAGGTCGCCCGCCTGGGGTTGATGAACGCCGTCAACCGATTCGACCCCTCGAAGGGGCCCAGCTTCATCGGGTTCGCCGTTCCCACCATGATGGGCGAGGTCCGGCGCTATTTCCGCGACTACAGCTGGGGCATGCGTGTGCCGCGACGGTTGCGCGAGCTACACGTCCAGATCAGCAGGACCACCGGAGATCTGGCTCAGAAGCTGGGGCGCGCCCCCACGGCCGGCGAGCTATCCCAGGTGCTGGGGGTCCCGCGCGAGGAAATCGTGGAATGCCTGGTGGCGGGCGACGCCTATCGGCTCGACTCGCTGGACGCGCCCCTCGGCGCGGACGGTTCGGGCAAGCCCCGATTGGTGGCTGACGCGGTCGGCGACATCGATCCGCAAATCGAGCACATCACCAACCGCGAGGCGGTGCGCGTCCTGGTGGCCGAGCTTCCCCAGCGCGAACGTCAGGTTCTGCACATGCGGTTCTTCGAGTCGATGACCCAAAGCCAGATCGCCGAGCGAATCGGGGTCTCGCAGATGCAGGTCTCGCGCATCCTGGCCAACACCTTGCGCCGCCTGCGTGACCAGCTGGAGTAGCCGGTTCCTCGACCACCAGGGCCTTCGGCGGCGCGACGCGAGGTACTGTGCGATTCGGGAACGGGTCGACTGTGTTTCCGAAGGAGCCTGGAAGGAGCCCGGTGCGATGAGGATTTCTCGGACGGTTGTCGGGGGCATAGCCGCGGCGACGGCCCTGACGGCGTCGGTGGCAGGCTGCGGCGGCAAGCCGGCGTCTTCGCCATCATCGACGTCGAAGGCGGGATCGTCCACCTCGGCCACGAGCGGCCACAGCCCGGCGCCGACTTCCTCGGCGCCGGCGCAGCCGACCGACTACACCGGGCTGCTGATCCAGGCGACCGACATCAACGCGCCGATCGAGTTCACTGGCGGCCCGCCCGCCAGCAATCCGAACGGCCAACCCGGGGTCGCGACGACATTCAGCACCCAGGACGGCGGCCACGCGATCAAGGACACCATTCAGGTCTTCGCGGACCCCGCCGCCGCCACCAACGCGCTGAACGCGGCGAAAGGCGGGCAGGGCAACGCCGTCAAAAACCCGACGACGGATTCGGTCGACGTCGGTACCGGCGGAACCGCGCTGTCCGGCAACGCACCGGACAACTCCAAGGGCGTGACGATACTGATGTTCACCGAGGGCAAGGCCTTCGTCACGCTGGAATTCGACGGCCCGGTCGACACGCTGCCGCCGCAGGACTTCGTCAGCGACGTCGGCCAGAAACAAGACGCGGCCGTCAAGAAGGGGCTCGGCGGCTGAGCGGGGTCTCGGGTTGGCGGCGTTGCGCACCACCAGCCACACCGGCACCGTCGAACTTCTCCATGACTAATTCGCTAACGTGATAGCGCATACGACATCACATTTCAGACAGCATCATTGCCCCCCGGGGGTAACCAACGATGCGCCCGGTGTTGGTGTGGTCATTGTTGCGGTCGCGTCCTCAACGACCTCGGGAACGGGCGTTCGGCCGGTCAAGCCCGGCCCTGAATTGCGGTCGCGGCTCGCGACCGACGTCATGTGGTCGGCGTGAGAAGAAACAGCCGAAATTGGCGTCCCCCGGCGCGATCCTGGGCGATCTGATAGTTCGGCCAGTGCCGCAGGACAGTGGCCCATGCCCTTTCGCGTTCCTCGCCGGTCAGCAGCCGCACCTTCGCGGTGAAGCGATGGCCGCGTCTGCGAACGCTGACCCGTTCCGCCGCTTTGAGATTCGCCGACCACGACGGGTGTCGTTCGCGGCCCCAGTTGGAGCCGACCACCATCAGCCCGTCGTCGGTGGGCACGCACTGCACCGTGGCCGTGCGGGCCAGGCCCGTCTTGCGCCCCGACGTGGTGATCTGCACGTTGGGCAGGCCGGTCAGGTCCAGGACGCCGAAACGTCCACCGGTCACGAACCGCAGCAGGGCTTCGAGCAGCTCGGCGATCGGTCGCCCTCTGAGGACCAGCCAGCGGTATGCCGTCGGGTTTCGCGCCACCCGCTGCAGCGGATTCACGCGGTTACTCTATTCCGTGCCGGTTCCCTCGCAAACGTCGAGTGCGGCGGTGGAGCTGATGGTGACCAGATCCGCCACGCCGCGCGGCGAATCGGCGGCCGCGCCGATACCGCTGCTGGCGCCGCTCACCAGGGCCGCGGTGTCCGCCAGTACCCCCGTCATGTCCGGTCCCCGGTCGGCGATCCGGCGCCGAGGATCTCGCGCAGAACGTACTCGTTGTCCTCGCCCAAGTCCGGTGCGCCCCGCGCGATCCGCGCCGGGGAGCGCGCCAGCCGCCACGGCGGTCCCACAATCGGGCGCTGGCCTTCGCGGTGATCCGTGACGAAGCGGTACAGCTCGCGATCCCACAATCGTTGGTCGCCAATGACATCCATCGCGGTGGCGCTCTTATTTGCCGGCACGCCCGCCGCGCGCAGCCGCTGCGCCAGCCGCTCCGCATCGTGGCTTCGGGTGTGGCGCGCGAGGTCGGCGTCCAGCGCCTCGGCGTGACGGTGTCGGTCGGCCATCGTGGCGTACCGCGCGTCGCGGGCCAGCTCCCCGGCGCCGAGCACGTCGCACAGCCGGCGCCATTCGGCGTCGTCGGCCACGGCCACGGCGACCCACGTGCCGTCCGAGCAGGGGTAGCAGCCGTGCGGGCACATGTCGGGGTGGTTATTGCCGTCGGGCCCAAGGCGTTTCCCGGTCAGGCTTTGTTCGAGCAGGCTGTCCCCGATCATCGAGGACAGCGTCTCCACGGCCGACACGTCGACGAATTGGCCCGCGCCGCTGAATTCGCGATGCAGCAATGCCACCACGGCAGCGTACGCGGCGGCCGCGCCGACCGTGGAATCGCCGTAGCGCATGCTCGTGCCGAGCGGAGGGCCACCGGGGTAGCCGACCAGCGAAGCGAGCCCGGCCAGCGCGGCGAAGCATGGCGCGTAACCGGTTTGGTGACCGAGCGGTCCGTCGTTGCCCCACATCTTGATCGACACCGAAATGATGTCCGGCTTGATCGCCTTGAGCTGTTCGTACCCCAGGCCCTGCCGCTCCATCGCTCCCGGACGCAGGTTGTTGATGACGATGTCGCTGCGCGCGATCAGCTCCCGCAGCCGCGCCATGCCGTCGGCCGACTTGATGTCGAGGTCCACGCTCAGGATCTCGGGGTTGATGCTCAAAAAGTAAGGGGCGTGGTCGATGTCGGTGCCCCCGTAGGCGCGCATCTCCTCGGGGCTGGCGGCGGTTTCGACCTTGATCACCTCGGCGCCCAACAGCGCCAGCAGCTTGCCGGCGTACGGGCCGGCCCACACCTTGGTGAGTTCGACGACCCGTACCCCGGCCAGCGGCCCACCGCGGGGATCCCTGGCCGCCTTGAGTTGTGCCGACGTGACCGCCGGCGGTGGGTGCGGGGCGTCGAGCCGATCCAGGACCGGCCCGGTGTGCTGGCCGAGAGTCGGTGCAGCGGAGGTGATTTCGACGGGCGATGCGCCGAGCGCATACGGCACTGTCGGATAGGCCGCGTGACCCAGGACGGGGTGCCTTACGTCCTGGAAGAATCCGCGGTGGCGGTATTGCGGCGAGTGGTGCAGATCCGCGGCACCGTTGACCGGCACCAGCGGCACGCCCAGACGCTGGGCCGCGTCGGCCGCGGACTCCTTGGCCAAATCCCGCACCCAGGCCGCGAACCCTCGCCGAAACGCGGCGACCTTGTCCTCGGTGACGGAGAACTCCAGCCAGTCGTCGTCGAAGGCGTCCAGCCATGCCGGATGACCCAGGAGGGCCTTGACGCCCTGCCAGTGGGCCCGGCTGGTGATGTACAGGTAGACGAAGCCGTCGGCGCAGGGGAAGAACGCCGCCGGGCCCGCCTGGTCGTAATCGTGGCGGCCGCCCGCGGCCGGGACCTCGTCGGTGATGAATCGGCCCACGATGCAGTCGGCGCGGGAGACCAGCACGGCGTGCTGGGAGAGGTCGATGGCCTCGCCCTGCCCGGTGTGCAGGCGCCCGAACAGTGACGACGCGACACACAGCGCCGCGTCCAGTCCCGCCTCGTAGTCGGCCAGGAAGCGCCCCGGCCCGCGCAGCGGAGGCTTGCCGGGATCGGCATGGCTCGGGGTGTGATACCCCCAGCCGCTCGCGTGGAACACGTTGATGCTCTTCGCGTTTCCGAACTCGGCGGCCGCGCCCCGCCCATAGGGGGTGATCGAGCAGAACACCACGCCGGGGTGGCGTTCGGACCAGTCCGTGGCGCGGTCTTCGATGACCGCGTCCGCGGTGCCGATGAGCCCGTGCAGCCGCTCGACGTCGAGCACGACGGACTGCTTGTTGGTGTTGAGATAGGCGAACAGCCCGCTGCCGTCGGGACCGTCGGCGAGGATGGGCGCCATCGCCCGGGTGGGGCTGCCGCACCCCGGCGCCTCGACCTTGATCACCTCGGCGCCGAAGTCGGCCAACAGCTTTCCGCAGTACTCCCCCGCGACAGACCCGGCCAGCTCAACGACCCTGATGCCCATCAGTGCCGACATGGCCGGGTCAGGGCTTCTTGCGTCCCGAGCGGCTCAGGCGCCACTCGGGCGGGAAGTTCAAGTCGTTGTCCTTCACCACGTTGTTGAGGCCCTTGCTGAAAGTTCCCTCGGTGAGGTCGACGTCGTTCTCCCGGTCGTTGGCGATCATCGGCAGCATTCCCTCGACCATGCCGGTGAGCAGGCTCCCGAAGTACTCCCCCTTGTGCTGCTTGTACAACTCCAGGAAGGTCTTCTGCACGGCGACGGTGTCGGTCGGCCGGGAGCGGGAGCATGCCAGCGCGTACTTCAGCGTCTCGTCTTCCAGCTTGTCGCGCGGCACCACGCTGTTGACGAAGCCGCACTCGTACATCTCCTTCGCGCTGAACGGCCTTCCGGTGAACAACATTTCGGAGAATTTCCGCAGACCCATCGTCTCCGCCCACCACCACAGCCGCGGCCCCCAGCCCACGTAGCGGAAGGCCGGGTGCCCGAAAAGCGTGTCGTCGGAAGCGACCACCAGGTCGGCGTCGCCGGCCTGATAGAAGTGCCACCCGTAGCAGTAGCCCTTGGCCTCGATGATGCTGATCTTTCGAAGCTCTTGCAGGGGGCGGTTTCCCGCGCGCGCCTTGGCGTAGAAGTCGGTAACGGTGGACAGATAGCGATACGATCCGCCCGGTGGATACGTGACGTCGTCGTCGTTGATCGCCAGCTCGTGCAGCAGCGGCATGCCCGGGTTCTCGAGCATTCCACGCTGTTCGGGCAGGTCCCCGCCGCTGCCGAAGTCCTCCCCTTCGCCGCGGATCACCACGACCTTCACGTCGTCGTCGACGTTGCACTTGTGGATCAAATCGGCATAGTTCTGCCGCATCCCCAGCGTGGTGGAGTTCTGCGCCTCGGGACGATCGAACGTGATGTAGGCGATCCGGTTCTTCTTGTCCTTCTCGAACCTGATGTACTGCGCGGCTTCCTTTTTCATCTCTTCGTAGTCGTATTCAGGCATGAACCCTCTCCCACTCTTTCACCCGGTTGCGTAGCTGCCGGCGAATTGACCGAATTCGGCGCCGGCCGAGAACCATACGGTGACCGCGCTGGCAAGACCCGGAGGCGCGCGCGGTCAACCCGGGCCACCGGTCTCGGTCAGCCGGCCCTTGTCCGGGCTCTTCAGGATCCCGGTCGCGATGGCCGCCAGGATGGCGTCGAGCCGTTCGGGGCTGTCGATAATCCGATCGTCGTGGGTGAATCGCAGCAGCAGCCCGTTGATGAACGTCAGGGTCACGTTGCTGAGGTCCTCGACGACGGCCGGTTCCAGCTCGGCGCCGCGCGGCATCAACCGCACCAGGATTTCGCGGTGCAGCTTGGTGAATCCCTCCATCGCCTGCTGCAGAATCGCGGCCAGCGCCGGGTCGCGGGTGGCCTGCATCGTCAGCTCGTATCTGGCCTTCGTCCGGGACAGCTGCGGCTCGCCACCGGCCTGGATCACCACCTGCGACAGCCGCGACGGCGTGGGGCCTTCGCCATCACCGCCGGAGCCATCGGCGACCGATTGCAGGCTCGCCAGGTCGAGCTCGGCCAGCCGCTCGGCCGCGGCGCGCAACAGCGCCGAGCGGGTCCGGAAGTAGAACGAGGTCGTTCCGTCCGGCACGCCGGCCTTGCGGTCGACCTTAAGGTGACTCAACCCCTTCGCCCCGTCGTCGGCCAGCAGCTGGATCGCCGCATCGCATAGGTCGCGGCGGCGCTCCGTTGGATTGGGCTTGCGTCGTTTGTCCATCGCTCGGACCGAAAGACTACTCTATATTTGTAGTGTCAGTAAAGGGGTCTACGGACCGGGCCACACTGGCGCGACGGTTTCTTAGCTGAAAGTGTGTTGGGATGATCCCTCGCCAAGCCGCCGGCGCCGGGCTGCTGAGCGTCGTTTTGCTCGGCCTGGCGATCTCCGGTTGCCACTCGACGCAGCGCCGGGCCCCAGCCACCACGTCGACCGCCACCCCGGCGTCGGCGACGGCCCAGTCGGCGCCGCTCGCGGCGCGCATCCAGCCCTTGCCGGTTCGGCCGGTGCAGAAATCACAGCCGACGACGCCGGACAAGTGCCCCGCGACGAATCCGAACGCCCCGGTGGCGCCGACCACCATCCTGGTCACGTGCGACCTCGCCCGGGCCACCCTCTACACGCTGGCTCCGCAGACCATGCAGCTTGCGCTGACACGCGTGGACCCGCCGAGGTCGCTGACGTCGGGTTTCTACGAGGTGACGCTGACGATGGACCCGGTGTCGGCGGCGGCGTGGGCGTCGTTTACCGCCGCGCATCCGCATGACCATGTCGCCTTCATCCGCGAGGACCTCGTCCTGGAAGCGCCGACTATCGAAGAGCACGTGACGTCGGGGCGCATCGCGCTGACCACCCAAACGCGTCAAGCCGCCGACCAGTTGGCCCAACTGGCGGGGCGCCCCACCTGATGGACCGGCTGGGCATTGGATTCCTCGGTGGATTTGGGCTTCCGCCAGTGGAACTCGTCAACCTGACGGCGGACCTTGGCTGCGGGCACATGTCGACCGTGGTGCGGGGAGCCGCGTTGGTGCCACTCGGCTATCCGCCCTTCTCGCTGAAGGACGACGCGACGCTCAAGCGCGAGACGCTCGCCGCCATGAACGCTCGCGGCGTCACGATCTCGCTCGGCGACGGCTTTCTGGTGCTGCCCGACGCCGACATGCACGCGTTCTCAGCGGATCTCGACGTCCTGGCCGAGCTCGGCGTTCCCCGGATAAACGTCGTCAGCCTCGACCCCGATGTCGGCCGCACGCTCGACCAGTTCGCGATCCTGACGGATCTTGCCGCTCAGCGCGGCATCCAGACGGTGGTCGAACCGGTCCCGGGCCTGACCATCGGCGACTTGCCCACCGCGTTGGCCGCCCGGGACCACGTCGGACGCCCCGACTTCCGATTGCTGATCGACACGATGCACCTGGTGCGATCCGGGTCCGGCGCAGCCGATGTCGCGGCGATCGACCCCGCGCACATCGGCTATGCCCAACTCAACGACACGACGCTGCGGCCGCGCGTCGAAAACTACATGGAGGAAGCCATGTTTGAGCGCATGGTTCCCGGCGAAGGCGAATTACCGCTTGGCGACATACTTTCCGCGCTTCCCTCCGACATCATCATCGAAATCGAGGTGCCGAGGCGGTCGCTGGCGCTGGCCGGCGTCGGCCCCATCGATCGCCTCCGCCCCTGCGTCGAGGCGGCGCGTCGTTTGCTTACGGAAATGCCGCCTGGGCGAACGGGTTAGCGTTCAGCTGGGATTGCGGAGCGGAAGGCCGGCGGCACGGTAGATCGCGTCGATGACGGTCATGTTCTCGACCGCGTCCTCCGGGGTCGTCTTGACCGGTTCGCCGCGCAGCACCGCCGCGGCGAACGCGTCGAGCTGATAGGCGTAGGAGGGGCGTCGCCCGAAACGCTCGACGCGCCGGCCGGCGGGTGACCGGACCGAGAGCCGATGGAAGATGTTGGGCATCACCGGATTGAAGACCCGCAACTCGCCGTCTTCGCCGACGACGCGGGCGCTGATCTGCAGCAGGTGCGACGACCACAACGAGCAGCGGATCCGGCCGGTGTGGCCGCCGGCGAACACCACCTCGGCCGTCATGCTTCGGTCGATCTGCGGGTCGCGCAATTTCGCTTGCGCCGAAACGACTTCCGGGGTCGAACCGCCGAACGTGCGCACCATGTGGACCGCGTAGCAACCGGCGTCCATCGTCGCGCCGCCGGCGAGCGAATAGTTGTAGCGGATGTCGGAGAACTTCGGCAGCGGGAAGCACAGGGCGGCCTCCACTCGCTTGAGCGTGCCGAGTTCGTTCGAGGCGATGATCTCCTCGACGCGCCGGCTCAGCGGGTGGTAGCGATAGTGGAAGGCCTCCATCACCACCCGGTCCGACGTCGCGGCGAGTTCGGCGATCTCACGGGCCTCGGCCGCGTTGGCGGTGAACGGCTTTTCGCACAGCACATGCTTCCCGGCGGCCAGGGCGGCGCGGGTCCACCGGCCGTGCAAGCCGTTCGGCAGCGGGTTGTAGACCGCGTCGAGGCCCGGGTCGGCGATCAGCGCCTCGTAGCTTTCGTGGACTTTCGGGATGCCGTGCTTGGCGGCAAAGGCCCGCGCCCGCGACGCATCGCGTGCCGCCACCGCGGCGACTACCACGTCGTCGTTTTCCTTGGCTGGGCTGATCAGCGCCAGGGGCGCGATGCGGGCCGCGCCCAGGACGCCAATCCGCACCTGTCCAGACACGGACCCGACGCTAGCACTCGCCGCGGGTCGCTCGGCGCCCTATGCTCCGGGCGTCGGCTGTGCGTCCTGGGCGTCGAGTGTGCGTCCTGGGCGCAAGAAAGCGCCGAAATCCCGCCGTACGTTCACAACGAAAGCCGTGAGCGCACACTCGATGGAGCTAGGTGCGGCGGCCTCGGCTTAGGCGCCGCGGCGCGCGAATGAGGGAGCGTGCTCGGGCCGAACCCCGACTCCGATGAAATACGCCGGGATGACCGACAGCCACGGCAGCCGCCGAACCAGGTCGAGCAGGGCCGCCGGCGGGGTGGGATCCGCGCCGCGGAGCAGCGGGCCAAGCAGCCTGCTCGCCAACACCCGTTGCACCGCCTGGGTCACCACGGTGGGAAGGAGGCGGCGGCGGCGAACCGCCGCCAAGTCGCGAACCGTGACGTGGTGCCGGCGAAGCGGCTCGGCCAGGATGGTCGCGGCCGCGACGGCGTCCTGGACCGCCAGGTTGATGCCGACGCCGCCGAACGGAGACATCGCGTGGGCGGCGTCGCCGATGCACAGCAACCCCTCGGTGTGCCACGGGCGCAGCCGATCCACCCGGACGTCGAGGTGCTTGACGTCGTCCATGGACGTCAGCGCCGCCACCTAGTCCGTCGACTCCGGCAGCAGCGCGCCGACGTCGCGGCGGAACGCCTCGATGCCTCGGGCGCGCAGCTGGGCGTCGGTCCCCTTGGGGCCCAGGTAGGCGATCTGGTCGTAGCCGTCTCGGGGGATGACGCCGAGGGCCTTGCCGGGCGCGACGCGGGGCAGGAAGGAGAATTCCGCGGCGCCTTCGCGCGGCAGCCTGAACCACCACACGTCGAAGTTCACCGGGAATTCGTGGGTCTTCAACCCGGCCTCGCGACGCGTGATCGACCAGCGGCCGTCGCACGCCACGGTCAACTCCGCCCGCAGCTCACCGGCGCCCTGGGGTCCCCGGTAGCGCACCCCGGTGACCCGGCCGCCCTCCCGCAGCAGCCCGGTGGCCTCGGTCTTCATCCGCAAGGTAAAGCTGGGCTCGGCCTGGGCCGCGTCGGCGAGCAGGTTGAGCAGGTCCCACTGCGGCACCATCGCGATGAAGGGGTGGGGTTGGCGGAGCCGCTCGAAGTCGACATAGGTGACCGAGCGCCCGTCGGACTCGAATTTCGCCTTCCTGACGGCCGTGAAGGGCAAGGTTGTGAAGCGCTCCCACAGGCCGAGCTCGTCGAGCAGCCGCATCGTGGTGGGATGCACGGTGTCGCCGCGGAAGTCGCGCAGGAAGTCGCCGTGCTTCTCCAGCAGGGTGACCTCCACACCGGCCCGCGCCAGCAGCAGGCCCAGGACCATCCCGGCCGGGCCACCCCCGATGATCACGCAGGTGGTTGTCTCACCCATCAGCGCCCAAGCATATCGGCGTCGAACACCGACACGGGCTCCAGGAGCACGCCGGTTTCCTCGACGTAGCGGTCCCACAGCGCCAGGAGCTCCGCCAGCTTGTCGGGGTGCGAGGCGGCCAGGTCGTCGATCTCGCCCGGGTCGGCGGACAGGTCGTAGAGCTGCCAGCTGCCCGGACCGTACGGCGCGGGCAGGTAGAGCGCCTTCCAGTCGCCCTGACGAATTGCCCTGCGGCCGAACAACTCCCAGCCCGTACCCGTATCGGCGTCGTGTACCGCGTCGCTGTCGCCCGACAGGTACGCCACCAGCGAGCGGCCCCGCATGGGTTCGATGTCGCGGCCGCGGTAGGCGGTGCCGGGATGTGCGATGCCGGCGAGCTCCAGCACGGTGGGGGCGATGTCCATGACGGTCGTGAACGCCGCGCCGATCTCGGCCTGACGAGCGAAGCCCGGCCAGGTGAGGAAACCCACCACCCGGATGCCGCCTTCGGTGGTGAACGCCTTGTGCAGGCGCGACGGCGCCGTGGCCGCTTGCGCCCAGCGCGGACCGTACCAGATGAACGAGGTGGGGCGGCCGAGGTTGTCGAGACTGTTGTCGCAATGCTTTTCGATCTGCGCGACGATTTGGGGGCCGCGGAGCGGCATCGCCTCGACCATCGCGCCCTCGGCGCCGTTGTCGGACAGGAAGATGACGACCGTGTTGTCCAGCTCGCCGGTGTCGGCCAGGTAGTCGATCACCCGGCCGATGTTGTAGTCCATCCGGTCGACCATCCCGGCGTAGACCTCCATGCTGCGGGCCGACACCGCGCGCTGTTCGTCGGTCATGTCGGCCCACTCCGGGGCGCCGTCGGCCACGACCGGGTGCGGCTCGACGTCGGGCGGGCACAGGCCGAGCCGCTTGAGCGCCGCCAGACGCTCCTCGCGCAAGGCGTCCGGCCCGGCGTCGTAGCGGCCGCGATACTTGGCCACGGATTCGTCGGGCGCCTGCAGCGGCCAGTGCGGCGCCTGGAAGGGCAGATAGGCGAAGAACGGTCGGTCGTCATCCGGGGAGCGTTCGCGGAGGTAGCGCAGCAGCGTGTCGGCGTAGGAGTCCGACGAGTAGAAGTCGTCGCCGACCGTGACGAACCGGTCGTCTTCGGTGTAAAGCGTTGGCACGGGCGAGAACCCGCCGCCCGCCGCACCGCCGTAATGGCTGGCGCCGGCCGGCAGCAGGGCGAACGAGCGCTCGAACCCGCGGGCCCACGGCGACGTCTCGATGGTGGCACCCAGATGCCACTTTCCCGACATCAGCGTCAGGTATCCGGCGTCGCGCAGCAGCTCCGGCAACGCGACGACGTGGTCGTTGAGATAGCCCTCGTAGCCGGGCGCGCCCTGGAACCCGGGGATCGCCACCTCGAGCATCGTGCCGATGCCGGCGATGTGGTGGTCGGTTCCCGTCAACAGCATCGCCCGGGTGGGCGAGCAGGCCGGGGCGGAGTGGAAATCGGTGAACCGGATCCCGGCGTAGGCCAGTCGATCCAGGTTGGGCGTGTCGATTTCACCGCCGAACGCGCCGATGTCGGAGAACCCGAGGTCGTCCGCCACGATCACCAGAAAGTTGGGTCGCTTCACGCTGGAGCATCCTGTCAGGTCCGCCACCACCCCCGCGCGAGCGGGCGTGTTTGTACGCCGACACGCCGCAGGCCGTGGCATTCTGCGCACGCTCGCCAGTGACCGGCGACCGGCGGCGCGACCGCCGATATTGTCGAGGCGGCGCTTGATCACGGAAGGGCACTGAAATGCTGGCACGGTTTGGGATGTCCATTCCTCTCATCGCCGCACCGATGTCGGGCGGCCCCACGACCCCGGCGATGGTGTCGGCCGCGGCGCGGGCCGGCGGCCTGGGCGTGCTGGCGGCCGGGTACAAGACCGTGGAGGCGGTCGAGGCCGAGATCACGAGCGTTCGGGCCGAGGGAATCCCGTTTGGCGTCAACGTGTTTGTCCCCAACCCGCTGCCGGTCGACCCCGACAGCTACCGGACCTACGCCGCCGCCATTCAGAGGGAGGCCGACCAGTTCGGCCTGACCCTTCCCGCCGAGCCGATCGAGGACGACGACGGGTTCGACGAGAAGATCGCGCTGTTGCTCGACGACCCGGTCCCGATGGTGTCGTTCACCTTCGGCGTACCGCCGCGCAGCGTGATCGCCGCGCTGCGGCAGGCCAATAGCGTTGTGGTGCAGACGGTGACAACGGCCGACGAGGCGGCGCAAGCCCATGACGCCGGCGTCGACATGCTCGCCGTGCAGGCGGCGGCCGCCGGCGGGCATTCCGGCACGCTCTCGCCGCGCAAGCCATTGACGCCGGTCCCGATCGTCGACCTCGTCCAACGGATCGTCGCGACGGTGCCGCTCCCGGTGATCGCCACGGGCGGTCTCGCCACCCCCGCGGCCGTGGCCGAGGTGATCCGCGCGGGCGCCGCGGCGGCCGCGGTCGGAACGGTTTTGCTGCGGGCCACCGAAAGCGGTGCCTCGGCCACCCACCAGGCGGCGCTGATCGATCCCGCCCGCACCGAGACGGTGCTCACCCGGGCCTTCACCGGGCGCCCTGCCCGCGGCCTGCGCAACGCCTTCATCGACGCCCACGAGACGGAGGCACCGCTGGGTTATCCGGCGCTCCACCATCTCACCAGCCCGTTGCGCAAAGCCGCCGCCGCGGCGGGCAAGCCCGACTATGTCCACCTGTGGGCGGGCACCGGTTACCGGCACGCCACCGCGGAGCCAGCCGCCGACATTCTGCGGCGGCTAGCTTCAGATGCGAAGGTTTCGTAGGGCGCCTCCAAGCGAATGCGCCTGCTGGGCGTACAACGAATCGTCCCCCTTCTTGCGGAAGGGGGACGATTCGTTGGCAAGTCACCGGCTCGCAACGGCGACCTGCACCGGACTTAGAGCAGCCGCAGGATCGCGGAGATCCACGCCCCGACCTGGGTTGTGATCGTTCCGGCAATATTGCTAAACACCGACGGGAGATTAGACAGTGAACCCCTCACGATCGGCAGCAGGTAATTGTTCACGAGGTTGCTGACATCACCGACAACCGTCTGCAGGGATGGCCAACCAGTGACCAGATTGTTCGCGAAAGCCTGGATCTGGGCCGAGAGGCTCCCACCGGCCAAAATATTGGGGGTACCGGCAACAGGGGAAACGATATCCTTGGTGACGGCACCAGGGATGGTGACCCCGAGCGTATTGAGCACGCCGAACCCGCTCCCAAACACGCCGCCCCCACCAGCGTTGAGGGCAGCGTTAGCCATCAGGCCAGGGACATTGAGCAGGTTGAGCACACCGTTGAGGTAATCGCCACTGGCCCAGGACGTGTAAGCGGTCTGCATGCCTTTAGCTAACGCGGTCTCGATTACGCCAGGGAGCCCGATGAGAGCCGACAGACCGAAATAGGTCAGACCGGTGGTTGTCAAGTAATTCAACGCGTTCGACAAATTAGTTGCCATATAGGAAGGGATTCTCAGAATATTTTCCAAGGGTTCAAGGATCTGCGAAACTGGAAAATCATAGAAAGCATCGTAAAACGCATTAATACCACCTGTGATGTTGCCCGCCTGGAAGTCGGCGACCCCGCCGACAAGCGCCGGAAAGAAATGGTTGATACCAGTGGTGCTAGTGAAGTAGGTCAAGACTCCGTTCGCAGCCCTTTGATATGCGTTGAGGTAATAATTGGCGTAGCCGACGTCGTTGGCCACCACCTGCTGCAGCAGCGGGAAGGGAATGGCGCTCCATTTATTGTAAATAGTCTGGAAGTTCGTTGCCGCCGTCTGAAAGGCGCTAATCCACGTCTGGACCGGATTGACGCTGATGCTGGCGGCCGGCACGCCGGCCGCGACTGATCCGCCGGCGAGTGAGGCGAGTTCGTTTTCCACGCCGGAGAACAAATCGATCGCGCTGGCGGCGGCATCGGTGAGGTTGATTTCGGACACGCTCACGTGGCGGAGCTGTTGGGTCAGATGTAGGTCGGGTAGGTGCTGGGCCATCGGGCCTGCGGCGATGACAGCCGCGCTGGCCAAGGCGACTCCAGCGGTGATCTGGGGGCGGGCTGCGAGGTCCACGACCATCTCCTTTACGCATTCTGGATAATGACGAATTGAATGTACCCGTAAAATACGTTGGCTGAATTATCGTCAAAAAATAGGCAATTAACTGCAGTGATATATCCATGCAGCAAAACCCACGCGAAGTGAGCGGAAAATTATTACCGGCTCAGAGCATATCGAAGGGCCACCAAAATCATTTATGGGCAGCATGAGAATTAGTCAGTAAGCGTGTGGCATGGTGTCGGTTGGCCTGGCGTCGAGAAAGCCATGAGGTGAGCGTCTCGATCCACTTATAGCCAGGCAGGGCACTGCCCCTCAACGTGCCGGCGGATTGCACCGGGCAGCGCCTCAGCATGCTGCGGTGAGTGGGCGGTGAAAACAGTCGTGCGGGTTGTTCGTACCGCTACGGCACGAGGAGATAACCGTCGGTGCAGTCAGAGACAACCGACAAGGGTCAGTGCACACCAAGACCGGACAGCGCCGGTGTGGTTGTAGCACAAGCTAATACCGATCGCGTCAAGCGATCCATAAGCGCTTACCGGGACAGGGTCGGGCACACCGCACCCTCCACCCTTGGGGCGGACTGTAAACAGTGCGCAGGCAGGTGGCCCGGCGAGTGAGGGCGGGGTGATTGCCGAAGGGATCGGTCAACTCCGAGCAGCAGTGGCCTCAGTGGGTGCGGGAAGGTTTTCGTCGCCAGTCGACACCGGGCTGTCCCAGATCACGTGGACCGGAGATTGAGGCGCCTCGCGATGTCCTGGTGCGCCACGTGCCGCTACAGGCGCCGCGGCGACGACCAGTACGGGTGGGCCGAGTCGGTGCCGGTGGTGGAACGCTATCTCTCAGCAAATACCACAGTGCTCTCTATGCCCTGGCGAACAATCGCATCGTTGTGACAATAGCTATCTTAAGTGCGGGGGTGAATGGGGCGCGGCGTACTACCGATAGGTAATATCATATTTAACTATTTTAGCGGCAGATGAAGTTTGCTACAGAGCATGGGCGACATGGCTACCAGCAGATTCTCGGCTCTGCGATGATTGCGGATCTGCGTGCTTCTGAAGCGATCACCCAAAGTCACCCGAAAACGCCACGGGCACAAGTTCTTTACGGGTACATGCAGCTAGCGTCAGACGATCCAACGGCTGGCGGACGTCGCTCCGGCGTACGTCCATCGGAAGGCCGCCGCAGTGGCGGGGAAGCCCGACTATGTCCACCTGTGGGCGGCGCCGGTTACCGGCACGCCACCGCGGAGCCCGCGGCCGACATTCTGTGGCGACTGGCTCCAGACCTATGAGTATTCGAGGCGGTTCAGCACGTCGAAAAACGGTTCACCGAAACCGAATCGGCCCCCTTCTTGCGGAAGGGGGCCGATTGCCGTTGGCAGGTCACCCGCTCGCAACGGCGACCTGCACTGGACTTAGCGTCGGTCCACCAATGAGCTGGCGTGGACGTGACTGGAGTGCTTTTGGCGGTTGTTTCTGGCTATGAGCAGTGGGTATCTGCTGGTCTCCTCAGCTTTTCCTGTGGTGCTGCGGTCGGGCCTTATCTCTTGCCGTGTGGGCATGCTTCCACCAGCTAAAGCATTTTGAGGATGGTGGCGATCAAAGATGCGACTTGGCTTCCCACGGTGGTGGCGACGTTGCCCAGGATCGACGGGATACTGGCGATCACTGAGGGCAGGCTTTGCAGCATCGAGGTCAAGGTCCCCGAGATGTCGTTGGTGATCGAGGCGATAGCCGTATTCAGGGAGGGCCACCCGTTGGTCAGCGTGTTGAAGAAGCTCTGGGCCGCGGTCACCAGACTGCCGCCGTTGGTGATGTTTTGGGCGTTGGGGGCCACAATTTGTCCTGCGGTACCCGGGTCGAGCACGTTCAACACCTCATTGAGGAGGCCGTTAGCGCCGCTCTTGCCCCATACCGGACTGCTGAGCAACCCACCGGTGACACCATTAGTCGCGCTGGTCTGGTAGCCGTTGATCAAGGCGAACAGCACCGAGCCCGGTGTATTGACCAGTTGGCTCGCCGCCCCGAACGCATCCCCGGCATTCCACGCGTTATAGACCGACTGCAGGCTTGCGGCCAGCTGGTTAAACGAGACCGTGGCCAGACTCAGGCCATAGTTCCCGAGCTGCGTCACACCCGTACTGGTGAGATAGGCGGTGGCGTTGGCAAGGTTTTGCGTCATGTAGGCCGGGATCTTCAAGATCGTCTCCAGGGGTTGTGTCACCCCGATAAACTTCAGCTGGAACAGGTTTTGGTAGAGGTAGAACACGCCCTTTTGGACTTGGCCTGCCGCGATGTCGGCCAGTCCGGTTTGAACTGTCGGCCCCAGCTTGGCGACGGCGTTGGTCAAGTTTGTCGCCGCGGTCTGATACGGCGTCACATAGTCGATTCCGTACTGCAACGCATTCGCGGCGACCTGCTGCAGGATCGGGAACGGTGTCGTGGTGCCCCAATGGTTAAGAATCCACCCCAAGTTGGTCGCCCCCGACGCCAACGTGTTCACATACGTGTTAAACGGCAGGGCGATGTCGTTGAGGACATCGATTGGCGCTGTCGCCGCAGCGGCCGCCCCACCATTGGCCAGCGCGGCCAGCTCACCCTCCACTCCAGAGAACAAATCGATCATGCTGTCGGCAGCGCCAGTGAGGTTGATTTCGGACACGCTCACCTGGCGGAGCTGTTGGGCCACGTGAAAATCGGGTAGGTGCTGGGCCATCGGGCCGGCGGCGAGGACAGCGGCGCTGGCCAAGGCGACTCCAGCGGTGATGTGGGGGCGGGCTGCGAGATCCACGACCATCTCCTTTGTGTGTTCTGGATAACGACGAATTGAACGTACCCGTGAAATATGTTGGACGAATTGTGGCAACAAAATAGGAAATTAACTGTGGTGATATATCCATGCAGCAAAATCCGCACGAGATGCACCGAAAGCTATTAGTGACTCAGACCAACATTGACGGCCCGCCAAAATCATTTATTGGTGGCATCCAGCACGCCCCTGACGCGGTGTCGTCGCCGGGTGTTGACAACGCCATGGCGTGCGCGTCTCGATCCGCTCACAACCAGGCAGGTCACTCGACGCGCCGGTGAATTTCGCCGAGCGGCACCACAGCAGGATTACCCAAGCGGGCGGCGAAAACAGTCGTGCGGCTTGTCCGTACCGCTGCCGCACAGGGAGATCAACGTCGGTGGATGTCAGGCAGTAGTAACGCACACCAAGACCGGATGGCGCCGGTGTGCTTGTGGCATAAGCTAATACGACTCACGTCCGGTGACTCATCACAAGCGCTCACTCGGGACAAGGCCGGGCACACCACACCCACCAGCTACCTTGGGCGCACCGTAAAGCAGTGCACATGAAGGTGACCCCGGCGGTGAGGGCGGGGTGATCGCCGAAGGGGTCGGCTAACCCGGAGCAGCAGCGGCGGCGCCAGTGGGCGCCGGAGGGTTCTCATCGCCAGTCGACACCTGGGCTGTCGCAGATCACGTGGACCGGAGATTGAGGTGTCTCGCGAGATCATTGTGCGCTGCACCCGCCACAGGTCGCAGCGCCTCGGCGGCGAGCGCCGCCTGGCCGCGTCGGCGTCGGCGGTGAAGCGCTATCTCTCAGCAAATACCACAGCGCTCTCTATGCCCTGACGAACAATCGCATCGCTGTGACAATAGCTATCTTAACTGCGGGAGTGAATGCGGCACGGTGTACTACCGATAGGTAATATCATATTTAACTATTTTAGCGGCAGATGTAGTTTGCTACAAAGCATGGGAGGCACGGCTACCAGGAGATTCTCAACTCTTCGATGATTGCGGAGCCACGTGCTTCTGAAGCGATCACCCAAAGCCTGTCGAAAACGCCACGGGCCCAAGTTCTTCACGGGTACATGCAGCTAGCGTCAGCCGATCCAACAGCTGGCGGACGTCGCTCCGGCGCAAGTACATCGGCTTGCCATCGGCGACGACAAGCTTGCGGCGGCCAGTTGGAATGTGATCCAGCCACTGTGAAGCGGTCACCGATGAGCCGATCATCTGGTTGCGCTCGGCGTCGTCGTAGGGCCGGCGGCGCAACTCGATAACACTTGAATTCAGGTGGCACAAGCCCATTTTCGACGGATCAGCACACGGCAGCAGCGAGTTGCGGCGTCGGTGAACTATTGCGCGATGCCCGTGCTTTCGTTCTGGTGGCGGATCGGCGGTGCAAGCCCATCACCGAGTCGATTGCCTCGCTGACGCATTGCGGGCGCTCTTCGACCAGCATGTGGCCGGCGTTGGGTTGATGCAGATGGGTGGCGCCCGGGATGGCCGCGGCCAGGTCGCGTGCGTGGGCGGCCGGGGTCGCCAGGTCCGCTCCCCCGCTGATGACGACCGTGTCCGCGGAGATGGACGCAAGGGCGTGATATTGGTCGTATTCCTTCAGACCCGGAAGGAAGCCGACGGCTGTCGTCAATGAGATGGTGTGGACGGCCGACGCGGCGACCGCGGCGGCACCGGTGGTCGCGGCGCCAAAGTGCTTGTTGAGGCCCTGCCATACCGGCCGCACCAGCCCGCTGAAGTGGTCTGTGGCTTGCCGGGGCATGCGGTGCACGAGATTGAACAGCATGTCGGTGGCGCGTGTGCCCAGTAGGCGCCCGAGCCCCCGCTCGGCGAGGCGGCCGGCCGCCGTGGCGACCAAAACGAGGCCCTGCGCTTCCACCGGACGATCGGCGGCGGGACGGCCCAGGTACGCCAGCGCCGTCATGCCGCCCATCGAGTGTCCCGCCAGGGTGAGGGGCCCGGTGACGCGCAGCGCGGTGAGGACATCAGCGAGATCGGCTGCCAGCCGGTCGATTCGGTAGGTGTGCATGTCGGCGCCGGTCGAGCGGCCATGGCCGCGGTGATCGTAGGTGATGATTCGCACGCTGTTGCCCCACCGGCGCACCAGGTGACGGATCTGCAGCGCCCAGCTCGCCTGTGTCAGGCAAAGACCGTGCAGCAGAACGACGGTGTGCTCGCTGGCACCGGCAGAGCCGTAGTCGCGGGCCGCCAGCCGCACGCCGTCACTCGTGATGACCGTGCGCTCGACATAGCCGTCACGCCTTGCGTCCAAGCGCTGCGGAAGCGCGGCGGTGGTCGCACGGTATGCGTTTGTTCCCGTCGTCAGTTCTGGCTGAGTGAACACGGTGGGCTCCTCGTGGGTGCCGATGTCGAGGGGGTCCCGACACCTCGGTGCACTCGAAGCTACGGATCGATAGCGGCCGTGACGCGCTTGTGCGCAATAGCCACGCAACAAGCGATTTTGAGCTTTTGCGCATTGTGCTCAGCGGCGGTCGCGGGCGGGTTTGTTGCGCGTGGAGGTGCTCGAACTGACCGAAGCTGCCGCACACGATCCGGCCGTCCACCCGGGACGAAGAACGCGGAACATCATGCGACCCAACATCGTTCGGGGCCGCACTTCAGGTCAGCTTCGGCTTAGTGTTTCAAGACCGTTATCCGGTCCAGAGGATGTTGAAGATGATCAGGAGTTCGGCGTTGTCATCGACTCGGAAAGATAGGAGGCCGTGCTCGCCGAATTGGGTTTCCCGGTAGTCCGGCTGGTCGTCGGGGTAGACGGGCCAGGCATCCCACGGAGTGTCGGCGAGCCGGATAATCCGTTCCATGAGAGCGTCGTAGGCGCTGGGGTGGTCGATGAGGTCGGCGAACTGATCCTGTGCTCGTCCGATGAGCATCGGCCGGTAGCTCACCGTTTATCGTCCCACCCCGGCAGCGGAACAAGGTCTTCAGGGCGGGCGTCGCGGGCGGCCTGTGCGGCGGCGGCGAAACCGGGGTCGGTGTAGGCGGTGGCGCGGAGCCGCCAGCGGTGCAGCAGGGCGCGCAGCTCGGGCCACTGCCCGACTTCGCGGGCAGCGTCGAGTCCGGCCCGGTATTCGGCGAGGAACTGTTCGTGCCAGCGGTCTGGTAACAGCGCCAGGGTTTGCGTGGGGTCGTCGGGGTCCGGGGGAAACGCCGATTCTGCGGTCACGTCACACACTCTCCTTGGCTTTGCCGTGCTGAATGGTTCGATAACAGTTGGCCATGACACCTTGAGCAGGTCGACCTCGAATTCGGCGAAGATGGCGCGCCCTGTTAGTGCCGCTGAGTCCGTAGTCGAGATAGATCCGGTCCTCAGCGACGCCGAGTTCGCGAAGTCGTTGCTGTTGCACGGTAAGGTCCTGCGAGTCCGTCGAGCAGCGCGCATATCCAACGAGCGTGCCAGTAGTGGGATTATCGAAGTGTAAGGATAACCCCTGCTCATTGAGAATAGTTGCGCACGAGGTGTCTGAGACGGCGCGCGAGATCGGACGGATTCGGGTTGGTGTCGCCCCGGCGGCTCCAGCCGCTCGGTGAGGCACGTCGGCGGGAAATCGTCCGGGCTTCTTGGAAATCGTGCCTCGATTTCGAAGTACGTGATCAGATCCTCTGTCGACCACTTCCAGCGCGAGGCCGAACTGTAGGACGGCAACGCCCCATTCGTCCTGCGAATGACGCGGCTACTTTGCACTTCGGTCAGTTTCGGGAGTCCGGGCAATCAGAATGCGTCGGGATTCCGCTGTACGTCGACCGGCACCGAATGCCGGTACAGGCGGGAGGCGTTCTCCCAGCTGAACTTACGAATCACGTCCGGCGGCAGATCGCCGATCTGTTCGTGGATCGTTTGTTGGGTGTGCGGCCAGGTGGAGTCGCAGTGCGGGTAATCGGCCTCCAACATGATGTTGTCCACGCCGATCCGGTCCCGCTGCACGAACGACGACTTGTCTTCCACCGCGCAGAACCAGAAGTTGCGAGTGAAAACCTCCGCCGGAGTTAAGCTTTCGCCAAGCGCCCGCCAGGTGCCATACATCGCGTGATAGCTCAGCATGTGGTCCAGGCGGTCCAGCAGCCCGGCGACCCAGCCGATTCCGCCTTCGGACAAACAGATTTTCAGAGTGGGGAACCTGCTGGGCAGGCCGGAGTACAGCCAATCGACCGCCGCCGAAATGGCATAGGCGAAGAACAGCACCCCCTGCACGTCCGGCGGCGCATCGTCGGTGGTGGACGGCGAGGAACCGGACGACCCGATGTGCAGGTTCACCACCGTGTCCGTCTCGGCGCAGGCCGCCATCATCGGGTCCCAGTGACCGGAATGAATGCTCGGCAACCCGAGCATCGCCGGGTTCTCGCTGAACGTGACGGCGTGAAACCCGCGCTCGGCGTTCTCGTAGATCATCTTGGCGCCGAGCTCGGGGTCCAGCAGCCACGGCAATTGGCACGGGATGATGCGTTCGGGATAGGAGCCCGCCCACACCTCGAGGTGCCAGTCGTTCCACGCGCGCACCGAGGCCAGCGCCAGGTCCCGATCGTTGGTCACCTGTTGCAGCCGCTGGCCGGCGAACCCCGGCAGGAACGACGGGAAGTTGAGCGAGGCGTAGATGCCGTTGAGGTCCATGTCCCTGACGCGCTCGTGGATATCCCATGCGCCCCTGCGCATCTCGTCGAATCGGACCGGCTCGAAGCCGTACTCCGCCACCGGGCGCCCGACGACGGCGTTGAACCCGACGTTGGGCAGCTCCCGGCCGTCGTAGACCCACGCCTGTCCCCCGCCGTCGGCCTCCACGACTTGGGGCGCGCGGTCGGCGAACTTGCGCGGCACGCGTCCGGCGAAGGTGTCCGGCGGTTCGACGATGTGATCGTCCACCGAGATCACCGTGTAGCGGCGCGGCGCCCGGGGCGGATCCGGCAGAAACGTGACCGAGCGCTGCCCGCCGGTCTTCGCCGTGGTGAAATTCAGGTTAGCGGCCAGCTCGTCGATCGATTTCACTCGTCAACCTCCTTGCGGGAGCATCCAGTGTGCAACGTCGGCTTTCGGTGTGCGTCCAGGGCGGGAATCGGGGGCCGGATTGCGCCCTGGACGCACACCCGACGACCAGGCTCAGGTGAGCACATCGGGATCGGCCTTGATGGTCATCCGTGCCGCCCCCGCCCAATAGACGTCGGCGGCCCGTTCGATGAGCGACTGTTGCATGCCCGCCATGTCCGACCAATTCATCCGCACCGGCTCCTTGCCGGTCAGCATGACGTCGTAGGCCAGCTTGCGTACCCGTTCGATCGATGCCGCCCGGTAGACGGCCTCGGGTAGGTTGCGCCCCGTTGCGATGACGCCGTGGTTGGCCAGGATCGTGAGGTTGGCGCCACCGATGCGCGCGGCGAGATCCGCTGCGCGAGCGGGGGTGTCGACCTCGCCGTCGTAGGTGTCGATCAGACACAGGTCATCGAGGTACAGCGAACCGGTTTGGTGGACCAGCTGCGGCAGCCTGCCCAACGCGGCCAGCACGCACACGTAGTAGGGGTGGTTGTGAATGACCACCCGGGCGTCATCGCGGACGCGGTGCAGTTCCGTGTGGATGTGGATCGCCGGGGTGACATCCCAGCGGCCACGGACCACCCGCGCGTCGCCGTCCACCACGCAGATGTCCGAGGCGGTGAGCTCCTGCCACCACAGCCCCCACGGATTGACGAACATGTCGGTGTGGCCCTCGGGCTGCCAGGTGATGTGTCCGGCCATGTTCTCCGCGAACCCGATGACGGCGAGGTGGCGGAAGGCGACCGCCAGGGCCTGCTCGTCGGACAGCTCGACCCCGATCGGGGGCACCACCGACGGCGCCCAGACCTCCAGGCCTCCTCGCCGTGGGTTAGCAGCGTTCATGATCGGCCTCCATCCTGATTCGAATATCCTCGCGGAGCAGGCCCTTGGCGACCTTGCCGCCGGACGATCGGGGAAGCTCGTCGACCACGAGGAGTCGTTCGGGCAGCAGTTCCTTGGAGATGCCCAGCGCCAACAGGTGCTCGATGAGCCCGGGCAGGTCGATGGCGTGAGAATCGGCGAGTTCGGCGTAGACGCACACCTTTTCGCCGAACACCGGATCGGGCATCGCGACCGCCGCCGCGACCGCGACGGCGGGGTGGGTCGTGACGGCGTCCTCGACCTGGGTTGCGCTGATGTTCTTGCCGCCGCGCAGGATGAAGTCGGAGGTTCGGCCGGTGACGGTCAGGTAGCCGTCCGCGTCGATCTCGCAGATGTCGCCCATGCGCATCCACCCGTCGGGGGTGAACAGCCTGTCGTGGTCGGTCCCGCCGAGGTAGCCGAGGCTGGTCGCCGGTCCGCGGCACGCGGGCTGGCCCCGGCCGGTCTCGGTGACGTCCCGATCCCCGTCGAAGAGCCGGACCGCCATTTCGGGGACGATGCGGCCGCCGGTGCGGAGTCGGCGTTGGCGCGAGTCGTCGAGGGTCGTCGCGCTGAGCATCCCGGTCTCGTTGGAGCCGTAGAACTGCAGGATCTTCGCGCCGGTGAGCTCCTCGAATGCGGCGGCGGGCCGGTACGGCAGCGCCTCGCCGCCGGCGAAAACGACGCGCAGCGAACTCAAGTCATGGTCCCGGCACGCGGGGTCGGCCATCAGCATGGTCAATTGCGTGCTGACACAACACAACACGGTCACCTTATGACGGGCGATCGCCTCGCACGCCGCGCTCGGGGTGAACCGCGAAAGGATCACGGCCGTGGCACCGAGATAGATCGGAGTGGTGTGGCTGGTCCATATGCCAAAACCGAAAGGGGTGGGTATGACGGGCAAGAACGTGTCGTCCGACGTCAGCAACCCGTTGGCGACGGCCTTCTGATGGAAGTAGTGCCACCGGTTTTGGGTGTGCACCACGCATTTGGGCAGGCCCGTCGTCCCGGAGGTGGAGTTGATGAGAAAGACGTCGTCGGGGCCGAGTTGTGCGTCGGCCCCCACCGCCCTGGGTTCCACGTGAACGCTCAGCCGCGGCGCGCCGGCGTCGCCGCCGAGGACCAGCGTGGGCACGGCGGATTCGTCGGCCACACCCGCCGCGGCGTCGCCATGCTGCCGATCGGCGATCAGGATTTTGGGCCGCGAATTGCGCAGTATCGCGGCGACCTCGCGGGTCCCGGCGCGCGCGCCGATGCCGACCACGACGGCGCCGCAGCGTTCGATCGCGACGAACAGCACGTGGATGGCGGCGGAATCGCCGTGCCACACCGCGACCCGATCGCCGCGCGCCACTCCGAGGCCCGCCAGTTGCTCCGCCAGATCGCCAGCGGCAGAGTCGAATTCGCGCCAGTTCAACGACGCGCCGCCGTGGTCGACGTAGGCGGGACGGTCCGGTGTGGATTCGGCGTTGCGACGCACCGCGTCCGACAGCGTCGAATCCGACCACCAGCCGGCGGCGCGAAACCGGGCCGGGTCCTCGTCGGAGAATGCCGGCGAGCCCACGGCATCCAGCCGACCGGCGCTCATTCCCAAATGATAGGGAAACCGCGCGTCGTTTCGTCAGGGAAGTTCCGTCGCGAGGCCTTACGGCTTCTGCGGCGCGGGAGTGTTGTGCTGCCTGGCGTCCGTGGTGCGCGGGCGAACGTGCGACCAAGGACAGGTGACGCGCGGAATGCAGCCACAGTTGAGGCCGACGATGCAGGGGCTCCCGCCCACGGGCTGTACGGGGATGGTCCCGCCGCCCCCATCGGTGGGGGTTGGCGCCACACCCGACAAAGCGCTCTGTGCGCGATTCGGGGACTCACCAGCGCCGACCTGGCCGCCGCTGAGGCCCAAGACGACCGCAAAGATCAGCGCGGCGCCGCCGCACACGCCGGCCGCCAGCCTGCCCTTGCGATTCGTCACGGCTACCAATCCTAATTTTCGGTCGCGGGATGCGCGCCGCGACACAGGATGCTTTAGTCAAACCCGACGGTGGCTGCCAGCACAGGAGGCGATGGCGAATGAGGACCACGCGAATTGCCGGGCTTTGGCCGGGGCTGCTGGTTGGCGCCGCGGCCGGGGCCGCGGGCACCAGCGCCCTCAATGTGATCACCTATCTGGACATCGCGATACGGGGCCGACCGACGAGCACGACGCCCGAACGAACCGTCGAGGCGATGGCCAGGCTGGTTGGCCTCACGGTACCGGGCACCGGTGACGTCTTGACCAACCGGCTTCTGGGACTCGGCGCGCTCACCGGGTATGCCGCGGGCATCGGAATGGGCCTCATCCTCGGGCTGGCCTACGCGCTGGGTTGGCGCCCGGGATTGTTCGTCGCCACGTTGGTGGCGGCGGCGATCGCCCTGATCGGGACGAACGGGCCGATGACCGTGCTCGGGGTGACGGACCCCAGGACCTGGGGCATCGTCGGGTGGATCAGCGATCTGATTCCCCACTTCGGGTACGGCGTGGTCACGGCCCTCGTGCTGCACTACCTCTACCCGCCGTCGGTCCCCCGCCGACGATCGACAACCTGAGGCGCCCGTCTCGTATTGTCGATCCGTGCTGATCGGGTTCCTGCTCGCGCTGGGTTGCTCGGTGTGCTACGGCACGGCCACGGTATTGCAGGCCGTCGCGACGCGATCGGTGGAGGCCACCGGCACTTCGGGGGTGGACCCCGTGCTGCTGATGCGCGCCATCCGGCGGTGGCGCTATCTCGCCGGCATCGGTCTCGACTGCCTCGGCTTCCTGCTTCAGGTGATGGCGCTGCGCCTGGTGCCCATCTACGTCGTCGCCGCGGCGCTGGCCGCCTCGATCGCCGTCACCGGCATCGTGTCCGCGTGGGTGTTGTCGGCGCGGCTTTCGCCGGCCGAGTGGACGGCCGTGGGCGTGGTGTGCGTGAGCCTCGCCGCGCTCGCCTGCGCGGCCGGGCCGGGGCATTTTCGGCATGCCCCGGCCGGGCTCGGCTGGGCGCTGATCGGTGTGGTCGCCGCGATAGTCGTGGCGGGCGCCGCGGCGGGCCGATTGGGTGAGCGCGAGCGAGCGCTCGCCCTTGGCCTCGGCGCCGGAAGCGGATTCGGCGTCGTCGAGATCGCCGTGCGCCTGATGGACGTCATCGATCCGACCAAGGCCGCTTTCTACACCCACCCGGCCCTGTACGCGGCGGCCGGAGGCGGGGCCGCCGGATTCCTCTTGCTCACATCGGCCTTACAGCGCGGCTCGGTGACCACGACGGTGGCCGCGATGGTCGTCGGCGAAACGATCGCACCCGCCCTCGTGGGAGTGGTGTGGCTGGGCGACACCGCCCGCGCCGGTCTCGGCTGGCTGGTCGTTCTGGGATTTGTCGTGGCGGTGTCCGGAACGCTGGTCCTGGCCCGGTTCGGCGAAGCGCCCAGTTCCGCCGAGCCCGGTTGAGCCAACGCGTTACGCTCCCCGGAACCCGTTGCGCCACAGCTGATATCGCATGCTCATCGGGTGGTCAGCACCAGCCCGGCGTAGTTTTGACCGGCCACGGCGTCGCAGTAGCGCCGGTAGGTGCCGAATCCCCCGGCGTAGGGCATGAAAATCCGTTTCTTGCCTTCGATATTGGCGCCCAGGTACCACGACGACGCGGCCCTCGGGAACAGGGTCTGCTCGGCGGCCTCGGTGACATGATCGGTCCAGGCGTCGGCGGCATCCCGGCGGGGCTCCACCTCGCTGATTCCGAGCCGACGGGCCGTCAACACCAGCTCGATGACCCAGTCGACCTGAATCTCGGCGTGCAGCACCATGTTCGCGAGCACCGACGGGCTGCCGGGTCCGCTGACGGTGAACAGATTCGGCAGACCCGGCACCATCATGCCCAGAAACGTCACCGGGCCGTCGGTCCAAACGTCGCGCAGCCGCACTCCCCCGGGCCCGCTCGGGTCGATGCGGGTCAGCGCGCCGGTCAGGGCGTCGAAGCCGGTCGCAAAGATGAGCACGTCGCAGGGATAGGTGGCGTCGCCGGTTCGCACTCCGCCGGCGGTGATCGCGTCGATGGGCTCGCGCCGCAGGTTGACCAGCCGGACGTTGTCGCGGTTGAAGGTGGCGTAATAGCCTGCGTCCGTACAGATTCGCTTGGTCCCGATCGGGTGATCGACCGGGGTGAGGTCGGCGGCGACGACGGGATCGGTGACGATCTCCCGGATCCGCTCCTCGGCGAACTCCCGGGCGATGTCGTTGGCCGCCAGGTCGTTGTTCTGATCGGGGAAGGTCTTGGCGAACAGGACGCCGCCCTCCCGCCAGCGCCGCCACAGGGCCTCGGCTCGCTCGTGCGGGTCGGTGTCGAGGGCGTTCTTGTGGTAGGTGCCGTGCGGCGTGCCCGACGGCGCGTACGCCGAAGTCCGCCGGCGCTCGGGATACTGCTCGCGGATCTGGTGCTGTTCCTCCGGTGTCCACGGGCGGTTGGGCATCGGGATGGTGTAGTTCGCCGATCGCTGGAACACCACCAGCCGCTCGGCTTCCCTGGCGACGATCGGGACCACCTGAATCCCCGACGAACCCGTGCCGATCACGCCGACGCGCTTGCCGCGCAGATCGGGATCCTCGCGCGGCCACGCGGCGGTGAAGTACATCTCGCCCGCGAAATCGTCGATGCCGCGGATGTCGGGCCGGTTCACTGCCGACAGGCAGCCCGTCGCGCACACCAGGAACCGCGCGGTGTGCGTCTGGCCGCCGGCGGTGCGGACCCGCCAGCTCCCCCGCTCGAAGTCGGCGCCGACGACGTCGACACCGAACCGGTAGTGGCGGCGCAGCCCGAAGCGGTCCGCGACGTGGCGCAGATAGGCCAGGATCTCGGGCTGGGCGGCGAAGCGTTCGCTCCACGTCCAGCTTTGCTGCAGCCCGTCGTCGAATGAGTATGAGTAGTCGACGCTTTCGACGTCGCAGCGGGCGCCCGGGTACCGGTTCCAGTACCAGGTGCCGCCCACGTCGGGGGCCGCCTCGATGCCGATCACCGACAGGCCCGCCGACGCGGCCCGATGCACCGCGTAAAGCCCCGCGAACCCCGCGCCGATGACGATCACGTCGGTCATATCGACGCGCTTCCCGCGTGCGCCGGGCGAAGCAGCCGCCGCAGATCGCGGCAGACCAGGGGCAGCGCCGACGCCGCCGGCGCGAAGGACTGAATCGTCATGAAGCCGTGGAACAATCCGGGAAAATCGCGGTGCACGACCGGCACCCCCGCGCTGCGCAACCGGCGCGCGTAGTCGCCTCCCTCGTCGTGCAGGGGATCCAAACCCGCGGTGACGATCACCGCCGGCGGCAGGCCCGCATGAGACTCCGCGCGGGCCGGCGCCACCAGATAGGGCGGGTCGACGAGCCCTTCGCCGCCGAGGTATTGACGCCAATACCACTGCATCGCGGCGCGGGTGTTGAAATATCCGGTGCCGTAGCGGTGGTGGCTTTCCGTCCCGCACGAGGGATCGATCGCCGGGTAGAGCAGGAGCTGCGCGGCCGGCGCGGCACCCCCACGCTCGCGGCAGAGGATGGCGGTGACCGCGGCCAGATTCCCGCCGGCGCTGTCGCCGGCGATCGCCGTCCGCGCCGCATCGATGCCAAGGCCGTCCGCGTGTTCGACCACCCAGCGGAACGCCGCGAAGGCGTCGAGTGCGGCCGCGGGCGCCGGATGCTCCGGGGCCAGGCGGTAGCCGACCGACACGACGACGGCGTGGCTGCCGCGCGCCAGCGCCCGACAGAAGCCGTCGTGGGATTCGATGTCGCAGAACACGAATCCGCCGCCGTGGCAGAACACGATCGCGGGGCGGTTGTCGAACGGCTCGCCATGCGGGTCGTAGATCCGCACGGGGATCGCGCCGGCGGGGCCCGGGACCGCATGGTCGGCGGCGCCGCGGACGTCCCCGACGTTGGTGACGGGCGGGCGGCGTTGGGCCACGGCCGCTCGGGCCTGGGCGGCGGTCATGGTCTCCACACGAGGGAACCCGGCATTCAACTCGCGCAGCATGGCCCGCGCGGCGCCGTCGAGGGGGTCGTTCATGTGGGCCTCCGCCCCACCGTCCGGCCGGTCATGCCCGCCGGCATTTCAACAGGGTGATCCCCGCATCAGGCAGATCGTAGAACACCGGGCTCCACCGCTAATCCCCCCGCATCAGCAGGGCGACCTGCTCGCTCATAATGCCCCCGTTGCCGGTGACGCACGCGGCGTCGACGCCCGCGTCCTCGACGACCATCTTGGCCAGCAGCGCGTACTGGTCGAGGGTGAACATCGGTGGGCCGGTGGGGCGACGTTCGGCGGGCAGCTCGGCGATGCCGACGATGGCCGCCTCGCCGCGCAGCCCGGTCACGGCGTTCCCCGTCGGGGCAGCTCGACGGTGGCCGTTCCCGGCATCAGCACGGTGTCATCGCGGCGGCCCACGATGTCGAGATCGACCAGCCCGGAGCCGTTATCGGAGAGGCGTTTGCCGGTGACTTCGCCGGCGAAGGTGAGCAATTGGCCGGCATACGCGACCGCCCGGTTCTGCACCGAGAAGGACACCAGGCGCCCGCGCCCGCCGATCCAGTCTCCGAGCGCGCGGGCCAGCAGCGCCGCCTGCAGCGGGCCCTGGACCACCACGTCGTCGTAGCCTTCGCTGCTGGCCCAATCCTTGTCGTAATGGATGCGGTGGCCGTTGTAGGTGGCCGCGCTGAAGAAGAACAGCTGGGTTTCGTCGACGGCGACGGTCAGCGTGGGAATCTGGTCGCCCACGCCGACGTCGTCGTAGAACACTTGCGTATCGGTCATGGGCGCTCGAGGGGCCGGGCGATCATCGACGTCGACGCTTCGGCGACCAGGTCGCGGCGCTGGTTGCGGTACACGGTGTGCCAGGTGACCAGCACGAATCTTCCGGAGCGGCCGCGCTTTTCGACGATCGACTCGACGGTGCGCACCATGTCGATTTCGTCGCGGTGGTAGGCCGGCAGGTGAAAGGTGAAGCTCTCCCCGCCGGCCATCCGCCTCGGGGCGCGCGGAAACGCGAGGCCGCCGGAGACCGCGCCGGAGGATCCGTCGGGCCGCAGCGCCTCGAGGTGGGTGACGCCGAGCACGGCGTACTGCAGATACAGCGGCGGACAGACGATGTCGCGAAAACCGTTGGCCCGGGCGTAATCCGGATCGAACCACAGGGGGTTGTGGTCGCCGACGGCGGCCGCCCACCGCTGCCAGTCGCGCCGGTTCACCTCGCCCCTGGCGGACGCGGCGACGGTGCCCACTCGCGCCGCCGACTCGGCGTCGATCAGGGTGTCCTCATTCATTTGGGCTCACCGGCTCCTCCAGCCATGTCGCGGCGACGTCGGCGCCCCCACCGAGCGTCGAGCCCAGCCGTGCCCGTTCGCTCCACAGATGCAGGTCGGTCTCGGTGACATAGCCCATCCCGCCGTGCAGTTGATGGGCGTCCAGGGTGATCAGCCTGGACGCGGCGGCCGCGTGCATGCGCGCGATCGCCGTTTCCCTGGTCGCGGTGTGACCGCGCGCCAGCCAAAAGACGGCCGAGTGCGCGGCCAATCGCGCTGCGGCCAAGGCGATGTGCATGTTGGCGATCAGGTGTTGGGCCGCCTGGAACGAGGCGATCGGCCGGCCGAACTGGTGCCGCAGCTTCGTGTAGTCGACGGTGCGGTCCAGCACGGCCTGGCCGACGCCCACCAGGTCGAGCGACCCCAGCGCCACCGCCATATTGGCCACTCGGCGCAGCGCCGCGGGGGCAGTCTCGCCGAGCGGCGCGCCGGCGTCGACGACCACGTCGTCGAAGCGCACGGTGAACGCGCGATGCCCGCCCGCCATGGCTAGCGGTTCCATGGTTATGCCGGCCGCGCGGGCATCGACGATGAGGACCTGCGTGTGCCCGCCTGCCGCGGCCGAAACCACGATGAGGTCGGCGAGGTCGGCGTCGGCGACGTAGTCCGCGGTTCCGGTTAAGCGCCAGCCGTCGGGCGACGCGGGATCGGCGCGCAGCACGGGCGAGACGTCGGCGGCGTCGCGCGCGCTCCATAACGCCGTGGTGCCGCGAATGTTGCCGCTCGCCAACGGCGGTAGCCACGCGGCCTTGACGTCCGGGCGGCCGAGCTGGTCGATCGCCAGCGCGGCCTGAACGGTGCTGTGCACCGCCGTCGGGCACAGCGCGCGCCCCGCCTCGGTGTAGAAGACGGCGAGATCGTCGAGCGAGCCGCCCGAGCCGCCGTACTCCCGCGCGATCGCGAGCCCGAACACGCCGGCGTCGGCCAACGCCTTCCACAGCGCGGGGGTGCTTCGGTCCGCGCCGGGCTCGTTGAGGCCACGCACCAGACCCACGGGGCTTTCCGCCGCGAGCAGGGCCCGCAACGTCGAGGCGAACTCGCGCCGCTCGGCGGTTGGTATCAGCTTCATCGGTCAGCGTCCATACGAGGGCATTCCGTGGCCGCGCTGGGCGATGACGTCGCGGAGGACCTCGTTGGTGCCTCCACCGAAGCGCATCAGGGGGGCGGCCCGGTAGAGCCGTTCGAATTTGCCGGCCAGAGGCGCCTTTTCGCCGCGATGTGCCAGCAGGCCGTCCGGGCCGAGCAGGTCGAGCGCCAGGTCGGCGAGGCGCTGGCGCAGCTCGCTGGCGAAGACCTTCTCGACGCTGACCTCCACCGTCGGGATGACGCCGCCGTCCAGGATCGACGCGGCCTCGTAGCCCATCAGCGTGGCAACCTCCACGTCGGCCTCGGCCTGCGCCAGCCGTCGGCGCAGCGCCGGGTCGTGGGCGGGCACCGTGCCGTCACGCCGCGGGCTGAGCGCAAGGTCGCGCAACTCGTCCACGGCGCGGCGCAGATCGCCCGCGTTGGTCAGCGCGCCGCGTTCCAGGTCGAGCGCGCCGGTGATGTACGTCCAGCCCCGGTTGACTTCGCCGATCAGATTGGTGACCGGGACCCGCACGTCGCGAAAGTGCACCTCGTTTGTGCGATAGCCCGACCACGCGTACAGCGGGCGGATCTCCACGCCGGGGCCATCAATCGGGACGATGATGACCGAGATCCCCCGATGGCGCGCAGCATCCGGATCGGTGCGCACGCACAGCCACTCGTGGGTGGCGCGCTGCGCCCCGCTGTTCCAGATCTTGGTGCCGTTGATGACCCAGTCCTGGCCGTCGAGCGTGGCGCGGGTGCGCAGGCTGGCCAGGTCGGTGCCCGCGTCCGGTTCGGAATAGCCGACGGCGCAGATCATTTCGCCTTTGGCGATCGGTGGCAGCCATTCGGCCTTGTTGCGCTCGGTGCCGTGTCGCATGATCATCGGCGCCACCGACGTGACCGTGAGGTCGGGTCCGGGCACGCCCCAATATTCGAACTCGTTCATCAGCAGGTGCTGATGAACGGCGCCGAGGCCGAGACCGCCGTACTCGCGGGGCCAGTTCAGCCCGAACCAGCCCTTCTCGCCGATCTTGCGGCGAAACCTGGCCACCTCCCCGTCGGGGAACTCCAGGTCGTGTTGGGCGAGTTCGGCCCGCAACTCGGCGGTCACGTTGTCGTGGAGGAATTCGCGAACCTCGGCCAGCCACGCGCGTTGCCCGGCGTCGAGTTCGAAATCCATTCCGGTGCCCACCTCACGCTTTCATCAGGCCGCGCCGGCGTAACGCCACTTGACAACGCCGGCTGGCGATTTCGCCCTGACGTTACGCCCCGGGCTTCCTCGCGCGGGAGCGCGCAACCCACTGACACCCGTCATTGACAGCCGTCAGTGAAGCTGTGTACGTTGGCTTACGTGGTTTCGGCGACGTCGACCGAGGATGCCGTTTCCCAGGCCGTGGGCGCCCGGGAGGCCAGGCGGCTGCAGACGCGGACCCGGCTGTTCGACGCCGCGGTGGCCGAGCTCGGCAGGTCGGGATTGGCGGGCACCGATGTCGCCGCCATCGCCGCGGCGGCGGGAGTGGCGCGAGGCACGTTCTATTTCCACTTCCCGACGAAGGAACACGTGCTGATCGAGCTGGAACGCAACGAGGAGGCCAATATCGTGGCGGCGCTTGCCGCGGGGCCGAGCGTGCCGGGCGACCTACTGTCGGTGCTCACTTTGCTGGTGCGCCGGGTGCTTGCGACCGAGGAGCGGCTGGGTCCGGTGCTCTTTCGGGACATGCTGGGGCTGCACTTCTCCGCGTCGCGGCCCGTCGAGGACGAGCCCGGCGAGCATCCGCTGGCCGAGTTCGTCATCGCCGCGATCGCCGAAGCGCAAACCGCGGGGCGAGCGTCGCGGGATGCGGACGCCGGCGAACTCGGCGTGATTTTCATGACCGGGCTGTTCGCGCTGCTGGCCACCGCGACGACCGCGTCTCGCCCGCGGGCCGCCCTCTTGGACCGATACGTGAAGACCATCGTTCAGGGAATGGAGGCGCCATGACCGGCACCGGCATCGAGGGCTACCGGGTCTACCTAGCGCGTCGCGACGGCGACGCCGATCTGCTGCATCGCCGGCTTGCCAACCGCGAGGAATTCTTCGCGTCGTTGGAGACCGACCCGGTTCGCTCCGCCCGTCCCATCGATCGAACCGTGTTCCTGCGGAACCTGCGCCGCCGGCGCCCCGAGCCGGGGCTTTCCCGCGAGATGCTGTTCCTGCTGGCCACCGCGAAACTGAACCAGGCGGAGCGATTCGGCGTGGACTTGGGCGACACCTATGGCCGGATCGGCGGCGAGGACCAGCCGCCGGAACGGGTATATCTCGCCCTCGAGGAGCACTATCACACCCGCCTGCTGGCCTACGTGCTCGACATGTTCGGTCTGCCATTCCAGGTGGTGGTGCCGCCGTTCGTGATGCGCCAGTTCGTCAAGACGGAAGTGTTTCTCCCCGAGCGATTCGGGTTCCCGTTCGTGGGCGCGGCGGAAATGGCGGGCTGCATCATGTTCGACGAATTGCGCCGCGTCGGGGTCGAGTTGTTCGCCGACGAACCGGCCGTCGCCGCGCGGATCGAGCGCCTCTACAGCGAGATCCTCACCGACGAACTGGGCCACGTCGGCTACTGCGCGGCGCGCTGCACGAAGGGCGAGCGGACGCTAATGCGTTGGCTCTACCCGCTTTTCGGGCGGCTGTTTGCCCGCCAGACCGCCGAGATCGGCCTGCTCACCGATCCGGTGAAACTTCGCGCCCGCCTCGCCGCGCCGTTCGACGTCGAGGGGCTCGCCGCCGGGGTGCCGAACGAGACGTTCGTCGCCGCGCGCCCCTGATCCCCCGGGCGCTCGCATGTAAATGCGCTGTCAATCTCCCGTAAAAACGCTTCGCCGCCGTCGCGTTCGGGCGGCCGGGCTGCGACAATTTGTCGAACAGACGTTAGGAAGCAGCCATGCCCGCCCTTGAGACACGCCTCCGGCAGGAGTTGCGCGATTGCGCGCTTGAGTTACGACAGCTGGCCTACACGGTGCCGCACGGGGTTGGCGAGCATGCGCTGCTTCAGCTGTCGGATCGGATGCGCGCCGCCGCCGACCAGGCGGTCCGTAGGGGCGCCTAGCGTCTTGGCGTTCGGTGTGTACCGACGGCGTTCGGGTGTGAGCTGACGGCGTCGAGTGTGCGTCCAAGGCGCGGATTTCGCGAAATCACCGCCCTCACCGCACAGCGAAAGCCCTGAGCGCACACTCGATACGCCGGCACCCCCGCGGCGTCGACAGCCGAGCGATCAGCCGCCCTTGAGGCGGATCTTCCAGCGCACGAAGCCGAGATAGGCGACGCTGAGCGCGACCAGCATGCCCATGTCGAACCACCACGCGCCGGGGGTGTGCCGCCAGTGCGAGTCCTTCGGCGTCAGCGGGCCGGGAACCAAATGGGTCAGGTCGGCGGTGGACGCCGACGCCGCGAATCCCCACCGGGCGGGGGTCACCCACGACATCTGGTCGAGCCCGACGCGTCCGGTGACCGGAATCATGCCGCCGGAGAACACCAGCTGCGACATCACCGCCACGACGAGCAGGGGCATGATCTGTTCGTTGGACCTGGCGATGGCCGACAGCACCAGTCCAAGCATCGCCGAGGCGACGCACGTCATCGCGACGTCGACGAACAGCTCGAAACCCGGCCGGCCCAACGCCACGGCGCCCTGAGTCGGCCCGCCCTTGCCGATCAGCGCGATCACGGTCACGATCGCCGACTGGACGACGGCGAACACGGTGTAGACGCAGACCTTCGCCAACAGGTAAGCGGAGGTCGACAGGCCAACCGCCTGTTCGCGCAGGAAGATAGGGCGCTCACCGATCAGATCGCGGATGGTCAGCGCGGTCCCCATGAAGACCGCGCCGACATTGAGCAGCACCAGGATCTGCCCCGGCTCGTTGGGCGAGGCGCCCAGTGGGTTGGGGATGCCGAAGCCGACGTTGCCTGGCACCGACATCGACAGCGAACCCATGATGAACGGCAATATGGCAAGGAAGACGAAGTAGCCGCGATCCGAGACGATCAGCCGAACCTGCCGCCGCGCGATCGTCGAGAACTGCCGGAACAGGCTCGTGTGCGACGGATCGCCCAATTCGGCGGGCTGCTCGGCGGGAGGCGGTGGCGGCGGCGGTCCGGTCCGGGCCAGGTACCGCGCCTGGGACCCGTCGGGGTCGTTGGCAACGGTGCTGAAGATGTCGGCCCAGTTTGTCGTGCCCATGGTCGGACCGATCTGGCCGGGCGGGCCGCAGAACGCGGTCTTGCCCCCGGGCGCAAGAAGCAGGACCTGATCGCAGATGTCCAGGTAGGTCAGCGAGTGGGTGACCACGAGCACCACCCGACCGGCGTCGGCCAACTGCCGCAGCATGGTCATGACCTGCCGGTCCAGCGCGGGGTCGAGACCGGACGTCGGCTCGTCGAGGATCAGCAGCGACGGCCCGGTCAGCAGCTCGAGCGCCACCGATGCGCGCTTGCGCTGACCACCCGATAGCTTGTCGACCCGAGTCTCCAGGTGCTGGGTCATCTCCAGCTCTTCCAGCACGCGGGCAACCACCTGGGCGCGATCATCCTTGGTGGTGTCCGGCGGCAGCCGTAGTTCGGCGGCATATCCCAACGCCTGGCTCACGGTGAGCTGACCATGCACCACGTCGTCCTGTGGCACCATGCCGATCCTGTTGCGCAGCGAGGCGTATTCGGCATGAATGTTGTGGCCCTCGAACGCCACTGTGCCACTGCTGGGCTGGGTGTACCCGGCCACCAACTTGGCGAAGGTCGACTTGCCGGCGCCCGATGGACCGATGACGGCTGTCAGCGTTCCGGGATGCGCGCCCAACGAGATGTTGTCCAGCAGCATTTTGTTGTTCTCGATCGTCCACGTGATCCCGCGCACGTCGAGGCCACCGGTGCGCGTCGCGGTCGCGGTCTCGTCGCGGCGTGCCAGCGTGCCGCCGGCGAAGACGAGGTCGATGTTGCCGATGGTGACGACGTCGCCGTCGTGCAGTATCGCCGAGTCGACTCTGGTGCCATTGACGAAGGTGCCGTTGATGCTGCGGTTGTCGTGGATTTCGCCGCCGCTGGGCGTCGGGACCAGGGTGGCGTGGTGGCGTGATGCCAGCACCTCGGGAATGACGATGTCGTTATCGTCGGCCCGACCGATCTTGATCGCGCCCGGTATCGACTCCACCGTCGATTTGCTCGGCCGCAGGATTCTCATCATCGATGTCGCGATGCTGGTGGCATCGCCGCCGATGCGGGTCGTCTCGGGGGCAGTGGGGGCCGGGGGCACCTTCGTGGGTGACGCCCGGTAGATCTGCGGCGCCGGCTGCGGTCCGCTGGGCTGTCCGACCGGTTGCCCGCTGGTCGGGAATCGCGGTTGCGGGCCCGAGGGATAGCTCGGCAGTGGCCCGCTGGGTGGATGGCTGGGCAGTGGCCCGCTGGGTGGATGGCTGGGCAGTGGCCCGCCGGTCGGATAGCTCGGCTGCGTTCCGCTGGGCGAAGGCGTGGGTTGGTGACCTGAGGTCGACGGCGACTGCTGAGGTTGGCCTGGCCAATGCGAGCCGGTGTGGGGCTGGGTCTGCGGCAGCCGTGGTTCAGGTGATCCGCTGGGCGGGCTGATAATGGGAATCGACGCCGTCAAAGGCGGCCGCCCGGCCGTACCTTGATGGCGCCCGACCTCGAAAGTCACTGCCGGACCATCAGGATTGCCGATGTTGACCCGCAGGCCGTCGTGGATGTCGACGACCGGCACGCGACGATTGTTGACGTACAACCCATTGAGGCTGCCGTTGTCGATGGCAATCCACCGGCCTTGGTCGAACCGCACGACGAGGTGTGTCCGGGATATCAGCGGGTGTGCGACCCGGACGTCCGCGCGCAAGTCACGCCCAATGACTACGTCGTTGCCCGCTGCGAAAGTGCGTTCGGATCCCTCGTATCGCACGGTCAACACGGGTGGGGCTGATCGGCTCACGAGGACCAACTGTATCGGCAGTGGCGTCGATCGGGGGGCTAGGCCGGCTCGGGTGGCCCAAGATAGGGGCCATGGCGGAGACAACCCACGTTGGCCCGTTGCTGACCGATCGGGTTGCGGTGGTGACGGGCGCCGGTGGCGGCATCGGCGCGGCGACCGCGCGGCTGTTCGCTCAACACGGTGCCCACGTGATCATCGCCGAGATCGACACCGCACTCGCTGAACAAACCGCCGACGAGATCACCTCGTCGGGTGGGTCAGCGGTCGCGGTCGTCACCGACGTGCGCGACGCCGGCCAGGTCGCCGGCTTGGCCCGGTCTGTGCTGAACCGGTTCGGCCGGGTGGATGTGCTGGTGAACAACGTGGGCCACTGGTTGCGCCACCCCGGCAAGTTCGTCGACACCGACCCACATCTGTGGGAGGAGCTCTACCGGATCAACCTGCAGCACGTCTTCCTGGTCACGCACGCATTCCTGCCCGCGATGGTCGATCAGCACGCCGGCGCGATCGTCAACGTCTCGTCGGTTGAAGGGCTGCGCGGCTACCCGGAGGATCCGGTGTACGCGGCTTTCAAAGCGGCCGTCATCCACTTCACCCGCAGCCTGGCGGTCCAGGTAGGTCACGACGGTGTGCGGGTCAACGCGATCGGCCCCGACGTCACCGAATCCCTACAGGTGCCCTACTCGCAGTGGCTGTCCGCAGCGGAGCAGACGCAGTGGCCGCAATGGGTTCCGGTCGGACGGATGGGGCTGCCCGAGGACCAGGCCCGGGTGATCCTTTTCCTGGCCTCCGACCTGTCGGCGTTCGTCACCGGTCACACCATCCCCACCGATGGCGGCACCGGCGCGGCGGGCGGCTGGTTCCGCTCGTCGCGCCGGGCCGACCGGGAATGGACGAATCGCCCGTTGGAGCCCTGAGCGCCCCGATTGCTTATGCGCTTATGCGTAGCCCAATGCTGCGTTCTCCGCGCGGATTCGCACGGTGAGCACCGCGGCGTTGGCGACGCTGAACACGATCGCCGTCAGCCACGCCGAATGAACCAGCGGAAGCGCGGCGACCTCAGCCGCGACCGCGGTGTAATTGGGATGGCGCACCCATCGATACAGTCCGTCTCGCACCAATGGCGCGTCCGGGATGACGATGAGCCGTGGGTTCCAGCGCTTGCCGAGCACGGCGACACAACGCCAGCGGACAGCGGTGCTCAGCGCCACCACCGCGACCATGGGCCAGCCCAGCCAAGGCACGAACGGCCGGTCCAGTGCCCAGACTTCAACGATGCACGAAACCAGCAGCAGCGCATGCATGCTGACCATCGCGGGGTAGTGATCGCGACCGAACTCTTTGCCCCCGTGCGCAATTGACCATTTCGCATTGCGCTGGGCCACCGCGAGTTCGATCAGGCGCTCAGCGCCGACGGCGATGATGAACAGGTAGTAGTACATGGTTTATCCCTTCACCACTGCAATAGCAGCAGCTCGAAGCTGAAGCCCGGACCCATCGCCAGCATCACTCCGAAGGTTCCATCGGCCGGTGGCTCGGCAGCGGTACGGCGCAGCACGTCAAGCACCGATGCGGAGGAGATGTTGCCGTTGTCTCGCATGGAATTTCGGCTGTGCACCAGCGCTTCCGGTGGCAGCCCTAGCGCGGTTTCGATCGAATCGAGCACCTTCGGGCCACCTGGGTGACAAACCCATGTGCAGATGTCCGCACTGGACAAACCGTGGTCGGCCAGGAAGCTGTCCACCTCTTCGCGCAAGTAGTCGTCGGCCATTTTCGGAACGTCACGCGACATCACCAGCTGGAACCCACTGGAGCCGACGTTCCAACCCATGACGTCGACGGTCTCCGGAATCACCCGGCTGCGGGTCGCGAGGATACGCGGGCCTCGATATGTGTTGGGGCTCGGCGGGATTCGGTCGGCGCCGACGGCGACCACGGCCGCCGCGCCATCTCCGAACAAAGACACGCCGATGAGAGCGGGGATTGACATGTCATCGCGCTGCAGCGTGAGTGAGCACAGCTCAACGGACAGCAGCACAGCCACCTGTCCCGGATAGCCACGCAAGTAGTCGTGGACGCGTGCCATCCCGGCGGCCCCTGCCACGCAACCCAGCCCGAAGAGCGGGACCCGCTTGATGTCTGGCCGAAGTCCCACTCGCGACATCAGCCGCGCGTCGATGGTCGGCACCGCTACTCCGGTGCTCGAGACCGTCACAATGACGTCGACCTCAGCGGGTTCAATGTCCGCCGCCGCCAGCGCTGACAGTATCGCCTGTTCACCAAGGTCAACGGCGACCTTGAGGTAGGAGTCGTTGGCTTCGGTGAAGCCAGTCAATTTCGGGTAACGCGACAGCGGGAGCGCCAGGCTGCGATGGTCGACCCCGGTCGTCTGAGCGAAGCGCATGAACCCCGGCTCGGCGAATTCCGTGAGCTCCCGGGCCACTTCATCCTGGTTGTACCGGTGCGGTGTGAATGCCACCGCGGTACCGGCGATATGCGGGGCACCGTGGCCATGCCGCGAAACTTGGTCTACAGATGTGAAATACGTTGTTGCCGTCATACTCATGCCGACGACTGTTGCCCCGGTGAAGGTTCATCGGATCAACGGCAACGTGAGCTTAAACACATTGCCGCAAAGATTGAACCGAGCGCTAGCCGGACCCCTCGATAAAACGCCGGTGCAATTCCTCTGTGAGCAGCTGGATTTGACGGGTCAAATCGGTGTTGGTTTTGAGCTCCAGTTCCTGTGCCTCGAAGTCGTGGTCGGCTTTGGCCTGCTGAAAGGCCGCTTGGCGGTTCTGGCCGATCATGACGAACGTCGACAGGAAGATCGCTTCCAGTGACACCACCAAAGCCAGTATCGGCCACGGGTATTCTTCCAACAGCGCTATCCACACGGCGAAAACGACCATGTGAATCCAGACGAAGGTCATCGAGCCGGCGAACGCGGTGATGCGATCCGCCAGCCGCAGGTGAATTCTCTGGTTCCGTTTCCTGGCCTCCGCCAGCACGGTTGGATGGTGGATTTCCCTATCGCGCAGCAACCGATGCGGAATGAGTTGGGTGATGCGCCGATCGGCGTCAGAGCGCGGGTTCGAGCGCAGGGGCGTCATGTTCAGTCCTTCCGGGGCCATGATCCATAGTGATTCAGCGAATCAGTCTCTTGTACAACAGCATTCGTACACAGAATAAATCAAGCCCGGCCGTCAGCTGACGATCACCGGAATGCCGTTGAGCACACCGTTGCCCGACGGCTCGTCGATGAACGCCGGCGGCGAGAGCACGTTGGTATTGGCGCCGGGCGAGTCGTTGGCCACCGACATGCGGGTGCCGGGCTTGCCGTGTCCCCAACCGTGCGGCATCGACACCACGCCGGGTTTGATCGCGTCGGTGATCTCCACCGGCACCCTGATCTCGCCGGCCGCGGATTTCACCGTGACGACGTCGTCGTCGGCGACACCATAGCTGGCGGCATCGTCGGGATGGATCAGCAGGGTGCACCGGTCCTTGCCCTTCATCAGGGCGGGCACATTGTGCAGCCACGTGTTGTTCGATCGCAGATGTCTGCGGCTCACCAGGACCAGTGGCTCGGCGGGTCGTTCCATGCGCGCGGCCAGCCGTGGCAAGTCATCGAGTAAATACTGCGGGGCGAGCCGGATTTTCTTGTCGGCGGTACCGAGGATGTCAGGCAGCTGCGGCACCATCGGGCCGAAGTCGATTCCATTCCGGTTCGCTTTGAGCATGTCCAACGTGAGCCCGCCAGGGTTCTGGCCGTACTGATCCCCAAAAGGGCCGGTGCGCAACGTGAGGTCCAGCATTCGCTCCGGGCCGCCGTGCTGGTAAAGCTTGCGGATCTGTCCGCCGTCGAGCCCCCGGGTGAAGGCCAGGTAATCGAAAAACCCGTCGTCGATCGCCGCGACGTCGACCTCCTCCGCCGGCGTGCCGGTGCACAGGCCGGTCAACCGGATCAGGATCTCCCACTCGTGCGGGCGATCGCCCGGATCAAACACTGGCGCAGAGTAATTCGCGATACTGTGGATCGCGAACTGCAGCACCAAATCATCGTGGTGAGGTTGTTCGAGCGGAGACAGGCCGGGCAGGATCACATCGGCATGACGGGTTGTCTCGTTGAGCCAAAGATCAACGGAGATCATCGCGTCCAGCATGGGCAGCACTTCGTCGAGCTTGTCACCGCCGGGTGTGGACAACACCGGGTTGCCCGCGATCGTGATCAGTGCCTTGAGCTGACCGTCGCCGGGTGTCGCTATCTCTTCGGCCATACACGACACCGGCGCCTGGCCGAGAACCTCTTTCGCGCCCCGCACCCTAGTGCGCCAGCGGCCGAATGTGGGTGCGCCGTCTTCCAGACCCGGCAACGGCTGCGTGGTGATTGACCAGGCCGCCGGCCGGGGAAACATCGCGCCGCCGGGGGTGTCGAAATGTCCGGTCAGAATGTTGATCACGTCGACCAGCCAGCTGGCCAAGCTGCCGAACTCCTGATTGCACAAGCCGATTCGGCCGTACACCACCGATTTCTGGGTGCCGGCAAGCTCGCGGGCCAACCCTCGAATGCGATCTTCGTCGATACCGGTGACCGCGCTCACCCGACTCGGCGGCCAGTCCGCGACGACCCGACGCATCGTGTCGACACCGGCGACGTGTGGACCGGGATTGATCAGGTCCTCGTCGAAGAGCGTGTGCGCCACGGCCAGCAGCAGCGCCGCGTCGGTACCCGGCACGATCGGAAGCCACTCGTCGGCGCGGGCTGCGGTGAGGGTGCGCACCGGGTCGATCACAATCACCTTGCCGCGCTTGCTAATCGCGTCGATCAAGCCCATGACGTCAGGTGCGGCCAGCAGCGAACCCTGCGAGGCCGCGGGATTGGCGCCCATGATCACCAGCAGGTCGGTGCGTTCGATGTCAGGCACCGGGAAAGACCACCAGCCGCCGTACATCAGGTGCGACGACAGGTTTTTGGGCCACTGATCGACCGTCCCCGGCGAATAGGTGATCGGCATCCCTGACATGCCCAGCAGCACACCCGAATAGCGGGCCAGCGAAAACGAATGCGCTAACGGGTTGCCGGTGTAGGCAGTCACCGCTTCGATCCCGTACTTGCGGATCACCGGCGTCAGCAACTCGGTGCACCGACGAAACGCCGCGTCCCAGCCGACCTCCTGCCAGCGCCCGTCGACCTTGATCAGCGGGCGGCGAATGCGGTCGGGATCCTCGTGCAGCGCCGCCAACGACACGCCCTTCGGGCAGAGGTGCCCGCGGCTCCAGACATCGTCGCGGTTACCGCGGATGCTGGTGACCTTCCCGTTTGTGGGACCGCCTTCGACCCGGATCTCCAAGCCGCACATGGCTTCACACAGTGGACAGGTTCGCAGGTGCCTGCCGTCGGCGCCGGTCGTCACCTGCTCACTGTATTCCGCTACCGCCAGTAGCGGAAGTGTTTGGTGAGCAGACGCAAAATCGCATCATTTGAGGTCAAATGATGCGATTTTGCGTCTGCTCACGCTCAATTATCCCGGCATGGCAGGGTGACATCCGTGGCCAACACTTCCCAACCCATCGACGTCCAGCCCGATCTGCGTGAAATCGACACTCCGAAAGGGGCTTTGCGCTATTACGACTGCGGCCCCGACTCCAGCCCGGTATTGCTGTTCCTGCACGGCTCCGGCCCCGGGGTCACCGGCTGGCGTAACTTCCGCGGGATACTGCCGGCGTTCGCCGAGCACTACCGCTGCCTGATCCTGGAATTCCCCGGCTTCGGCGTCAGCCCCGACTTCGGCGGGCACCCGATGGTCACCGCGCAGCGCGCCGTGGTGCCCTTCCTGGACGCGGTGGGCGTGGACAAAGTCCATATCATCGGCAACTCGATGGGCGGCGGGGTCGGTATCAACTTCGCCATCCAGAACCCCAACCGGATCGGCCGGCTGGTGACGATCGGTGGTATCGGCACCAACATCTTCAGCCCCAGCCCCAGTGAGGGCATTCGGCTACTGCAGGAGTTCACCGAGGACCCCACTCGGCAACGGCTCGTCGACTGGCTCAAATCGATGGTCTACGACCAGTCCCTGGTCACCGACCAACTGATCGAGGAACGCTGGCAGCTGGCCACCGATCCGGAGACCCTGGCCGCGGCACGCCGCATGTACGGTAAAGCGGCGTTTGCCGCGATGACGGCGGCGATGCAGGCCTCCGACCACCCGATGCCGTGGGCAGTTATGCATAAGCTGGCGGCGCCGACCCTGTTGACGTGGGGTCGAGACGACAGGGTGAGCCCGCCGGATATGGCGCTCATCCCGATGCGCACCATCCCCAACGCGGAACTGCACATATTTGCCAACTCCGGGCACTGGGCGATGATCGAGGCCAAGGAGGCCTTTCAAAGCACCGTGCTGGCGTTCCTGTCCCGCCTGTCCCGCGAATAGCTCACTTGATCTGCCATCCCCGCCTGCGCACCCACAGTACGGCGGCGACGCTTCCGGCCAGCCAAACCCCTACGGCGATCGCAAGATGCACAAAGCTTTTGGTGTCGCGCCCGAATATCGGCCAGATCAGCGCGGGCAGCTCAGTCCACAGCACATTGTGCTCCACACTGTTCATCGGGTCGGCAATGTAGTACAGCGCGTAAGGCAGCGTGAGGGCCAGGATCCAATCGCCGGTGCGGCGACGATCGTGACGTTGCCGCCACCGCCGAGTCAGCGGCTCAACGCCCACCGGGTGCAGCGCCGAGATGAAGTTTCCCACGCCCAGCCAGGACACGATGGGCACCGCGACGGTAGGGATTATCACGGCCAGACGCCCAGGCTTTTCCAACCACAGCGTCAGCGCCACCGCCGCCGTCAAAGTGGGCAGCCCGACGATGACGAGCAGGGCCAGATTTTTGATCAAGAGGATCCGCCAGAAAGACACTCCGTCGGACAAGCCCTTGAGGACGCGGTGGTGATCGGCGCCGAGCAGATTAGTGGTGGTGACGTCGGCGAGGACCCACGAGGAGAAATACGTGCCGATCAGGACCACCCAGTCCTGGTGGCGACCCAGGGTCAGCGGCTGGACCACCAACCATGCCAGGGCGAAGATGAGGTTGGCCACCACACCCATCAGCCAGGTGCGCGGCGGGGTGAATGCCCAGCGGATTTCGGCAGCAACGGCCGGCCACAGATTTTTTTGGTAGTCCTTGGCGGCGCGCCGGGCCACGGCGGGACGAGGGGCCGATGCACGTACTACGGCACGCACGGCGGCGTGCACCCGTGGGGGCATCGGCGCCTGAAACTGCAACATGTGTTTCCCACCGGAGCGGTTGTGCATGCGACCATACCTGGATACCCAGGCCGCCACGCGCCGAGTGCAGCACTCTATCGATCAATTGCTTGAAAGAGCACTCGACATGCAGCGAATAAAACTGCTTTCTATGATGGTGAAACTGCTTCCTATGACGAGAGTGTCCACTTGGGGCTGTCATCGAATCGCCTGAGCGACATCACCTTCAGTCCATCGGCGGCCACTTTCTTCGCGGGGCATAGAGAGGAGGGCCATCGGCCAGGTGAGCAATTCAAGCGACGAGAACGACTACCGCAATGTGGCGGTGAACCGCCTGCGACCCAGCGAACTTCGTTGGGCGCTTAACCACGACGCCGTGCATGGGATCGCGTACGCATTCAAGAACCCCGTCGCCGTCGCCGAATCCACTGACGATCCGGAAGACGACAGGAAGACGTACCTGGTACGGGTCAAGCGCGACGACTTGGCCAAGGCGCTGGAAAAGATCAACGGCTGGATCCTGGAAAATCCCGGCCCGGCGGGGATGCACGCTTACGGCTTCGTCAGGGCGCTCTCCAGGGAGGGGCTCAACGAACGCAAAGCCGAGGACGAGGAACACCTCTAATCCCAGCTATGCCCTCTCCCCCGGGCTATCGAATTAGCTGGCTTTCGCTACTTACCCTGCCCAGAGGTTGCCGAAGCCATTAGCCTTATGCCTGGCATGCCACCGCGTACTGGTGTCCGAGGAGTCGGCGATGGATCACGCGACCGAAGATTCGCGGGAAGGTTCGCAGTTCGGGCCGTATCGGCTGCGGCGGCTGGTGGGTCGCGGCGGTATGGGCGACGTCTATGAGGCCGAGGACACGGTGCGCGAACGCATCGTGGCGTTGAAGCTCATGTCGCAGACGCTCTCCAGCGATCCGGTCTTCCGCGCGCGTATGCAGCGCGAGGCCCGCACCGCGGGACGGCTGCAAGAACCGCACGTCGTGCCCATCCACGATTTCGGCGAGATCGACGGGCAACTCTATGTGGACATGCGCCTGATCGACGGTGCGGACCTGGCCACGACGCTGGGCCGTTATGGGCCGCTACCCCCGCCGAGGGCGGTGGCGATTGTGCGCCAAATCGGCTCGGCGCTCGACGCCGCGCATGCTGCCGGGGTGCTGCATCGCGACGTCAAGCCGGAGAACATCCTGGTCAGTGCGGATGACTTCGCCTATCTCGTCGACTTCGGGATTGCCAGCGCCGCCTCTGACGAAAAGCTGACGCAGTTCGGCACCACGGTAGGCACCTTCAAATACATGGCCCCGGAACGGTTTACCGACACCGACGTCACCTATCGAGCCGACATCTACGCATTGACCTGTGTGTTGTATGAATGCTTGACCGGATCCCCACCGTACCGAGGTGACCGGGTCAGCGTGATGAGCGCACACCTGAATCAGGCGGTCCCGCGGCCCAGCACCGTGCGGCCAGGCATTCCGGTTGCCTTCGACCAGGTGATCGCTTGCGGCATGGCTAAGGATCCCGCCGACCGCTACGCCACCTGCGGTGACCTGTCGGCGGCTGCCTATACAGCGCTGACCACGCCCGACCAGGATCGCGCCACCGACATTCTGCAGCGCAGCCAGATGACGACGCCGCCGGCCGCATTTGCCGGCTTGCCGCCCAGCCGTTTTGCCCCTGCGCTGACGGGCGGGCCGGTGCCGCCAACCTGGGGAGGCACTCCCGCCTGGGGCGCCGGTGATATGAGTGGCGTCGGGCCACCGCCGTGGGGTCCACCACCCCGGGGCAGACGTAAGCCCTGGCTGTGGGTGAGCGTTGTCGTTACCGCCATAGTGGCCGTCTTAGGTGGCCTGGTCATTGTTCTTGCTCACCCGTGGCGGTCGCCATCCTCGTCGGCACCGACATCGTCACCGCCGCCCGCAGATGCGGTCGAGCTCCAGGTCCTCGAGGACGGTGTGTCTGTCGGCAGCTCGGAGGCACCGACAACGATCGACATTTTCAACGAACCCATCTGCCCGCCATGCGGCAGCTTCATCAGGTCGAACGCCGGCGATATCGATACCGCGGTGAACAACAAGAAACTCGCGGTGCGTTATCACCTGCTGGATTTCCTCGACGATAAGTCGCATAGCAAAAATTACTCGACCCGTGCGGTGGGGGCTACGTATTGCATTGCGGCACAAAAAGATCCGAAGCTCTACGCCAGCTTCTACTCCGGCCTGTTCGCCAGCGACTTTCAGCCTCAAGAGGACGGCCCGGAAGACCGCACCGATGGTGAACTAGCCGAACTGGCGAAAAACGTCGGCGCCGACGCCAACGTCATCTCCTGCGTCAAGTCGGGAAATGACGTGGGCACCGCCAAAATAAAGGCGACCAACGGCTACGCGGCGCTGTCGGGGCTCCATGCCAATGGCACGCCGTTCGTGTGGGACGGCACCGCGGTGGTGGACTATCAGGATCCGACCTGGCTGACCAACCTAGTGGTGTGTCTCGGTTTTAGCTGAGGTTTCGAGTGCGACGCGGCCGCGTGTGACTTTGGTCAGGATGGACTCGGCGGTGGCGGTCCAGACGAATGGTGTGGGATCGGCGTTGGTGGCGTCGAGGTAGGCCTCGATTTTCGCGATGAGGTCGGGGACGGAGTGGAACACTCCGCGCCGCAGGGCCTTGTCGGTGAGTTCGCGGAACCAACGCTCGATGAGGTTCAGCCATGACGACGAGGTCGGGGTGAAATGCAAGTGGAATCGGGGGTGCTTGTCGAGCCAGGCTGTGACGTCGGGGTGTTTGTGGGTGGCGTAGTTATCCAGGATCATATGTATGTCAAGGCCTTTGGGAACTTCCCGGTCGATGGTGTGCAGAAACCTCAGGAACTCTTGGTGGCGGTGTTTGGGCAGGCATGATCCGATCACCTTGCCGGTGAGTACGTCGAGGGCAGCGAACAGGGTGGTGGTGCCATGGCGTTTGTAGTCGTGGGTCATCGTCTGCGCACGGCCGGGGACCATCGGCAGCGATGGCTGGGTGCGGTCGAGCGCCTGCACCGACGATTTCTCGTCCATACACAGCACGATCGCGCGGTCCGGCGGGTCCAAATACAAGCCGACCACATCGATCAGCTTCTCTTCGAACTTCGGGTCGTTGGACAGCTTGAAGGTCGTCACCAGATGCGGCCTAAGACCACGCGCAGCCCACACCCGCTGCACGGTGTCCTTGGAGACCCCCGCTTTCTTCGCCATCGACCGGCAACTCCAGTGTGTCTCGCCTTCGGGCGTGGAATTGCGTGTGAGATCAACGATTTCGTCGATCTTCGCCTGCGGAATAGCTGGCTTTCGGCCGCGACCCGACCGCACCTTGCCGAGCTTGGCGACACCGTCCTCGACAAACCGCTCACGCCAGGACTGCACAGTTGCCGCGCTCACCCCGACTTGCTGCCCGATCCGGGTATTAGCCACACCTTCGGCGGCCAACAGCAGCGCTTTGGCCCGCTGCACCTGCCGATGCGGCGCCGTACGCGACCGCGCCAGCACCTCCAGCACCTCGCGTTGACCGTCGGAGGCATTCAAAGCAGGAGTGGCAGCGCGCATCACCCACACTAACCCGAGAATCGCTAGTTATTTAGGAGACACGCCACTAGTTGGGTGAGCGAGATCCACGCGAGCGTGCTGACCACTCGCACTTCTTTGCGCTGCCGTCGATTTCGATAAACCTCGTCCCTCAGAGATTTCGATAAACCTCGTCCCTCAGAGGATGTAGAGCATCTCCTGGTAGGTGGGTAGCGGCCATAGGTCGTCGGCCACAATGCCTTCCAGCGTGTCAGTGACGGCACGCACCTCATCCATCGCCTTGAGCAGCACCTGCTGAGCGTGCTTGGCCCCGTCCAGCCCGAATTCCGCCGAGTGATCCGTCAGCGCCGTCTTCAGCGTGGTCAGCGCCGCGTCGAGATCGGTGAGTGGAGTCGAAATCGCTTCCAGTGCAGTCATGCTCGGCTCTATGCCGGCGGCCTTCAATGCCGCGACGTTCTGTGCGAGCTCGGTCTGGTAGCGAACAGCGGCCGGCAGGATAACCGTCGTCCCGATCTCCAGGGTCAGCTTCGCCTCGACCGCGATGGTCAGCGCGTACTGCTCGAGGCGGACCTCATAGCGGCTGTGCAGCTCGCGTTCGTTGAACACCCCATATTTTTCGAACACCTCGATTGCCGCCGGCTTGATCAGCTCCGGAATGGCGTCCAGCGTGGTCTTGAGGTTCGGCAAGCCTCGCTCGGCTGCCTCAATCTGCCAGTTCTCCGAGTAGCCGTCCCCGTTGAACACCACCGCACCGTGTTCGGTGATGACATCGGTGAGCAGCTTCTGCACGGCCATGTCGAAGTCCTCGCCGCCTTCGACCGCCTTCTCCAGGATTGTCGCCAGGTAGTCGAATGAGTCCGCCATGATCGTGTTGAGGACGATCATCGGCACGGCAACGGTCTGCCCGGAGCCGGGGGCGCGGAACTCAAACCGGTTGCCGGTGAACGCGAACGGGCTAGTACGGTTACGGTCGCCGGGATCGGTCGGCAGGTGGGGCAATGTGTCGACACCGATGATCATGGTGCCCTTGCCTTTTGACGACATGGCCGTGCCCTTGGCGATCTGCTCGAACACATCGGCGAGTTGTTCCCCAAGGAAGATCGAGATGATCGCGGGCGGCGCCTCATTGGCGCCCAAGCGGTGGTCGTTGGTGGCCGACGCGACCGAAACACGAAGCAGCCCAGCGAATTTATGCACAGCGCGAATCACCGCGGCGCAAAAGACCAGGAATTGGGCGTTCTCGTGCGGCGTGTCGCCGGGAACCAGCAGCGAGCCCAGTTCGGCGTTGCCCACCGAGAAGTTGACGTGCTTCCCCGATCCGTTGACGCCGGCGAACGGCTTCTCGTGGAACAGGCATTCCATGCCGTGCTTTTTAGCCAGCGTCTTGAAGACCGTCATCAGCAGCTGCTGGTGGTCGGAGGCGATGTTGGCCCGCTCGAACATCGGCGCCACTTCGAATTGGCCGGGGGCGACCTCGTTGTGCCGTGTTTTGGCGGGGATTCCGAGTTTGAACAGCTCCCGTTCGACGTCCATCATGAAGCCGAGGACCCGCTCGGGAATCGCACCGAAGTAGTGGTCGTCGAACTCCTGGCCTTTGGGCGGCTTGGCGCCGAAAACTGTGCGACCGGCGTTGATCAGGTCCGGTCGGGCCAGGAAGAAGTGCCGATCGACCAGGAAGTACTCCTGCTCCGGGCCACAGAACGACACGACCTTATTGAGGTCCTTGTGACCGAACAGCTTCAGGATGCGCTCGGCGTGGATACCCATCGCCTGCTGGCTGCGCAGCAGCGGTGTCTTGTAGTCCAGTGCCTCACCGGTCATCGAGACGAAAACCGTTGGTATACAAAGTGTATTGCCGTTCGGGTTCTCCAGAACGTAGGCCGGGCTGGTGACGTCCCAGCCGGTGTAGCCGCGCGCCTCGAAGGTGCTGCGCAGCCCGCCCGAGGGGAAGCTGGAGGCATCAGGCTCACCCTGGATGAGGGTCTTGCCGGCGAACTCGGCAAGCGTCTGCCCATCGGAGACGGGTTCTAAGAAGCTGTCGTGCTTCTCCGCGGTCAGGCCGGTCATCGGGTAGAACACGTGGGCGTAGTGGGTGGCACCCTTCTCCAGCGCCCAGTCCTTCATGGCCGCCGCGACCGAGTCGGCGATGGCAGGATCGAGCTTGGCGCCTTTCTCGATCGTCGCCACCACGGACTTGTACACCGATTTGGGCAGCCGTGCCTGCATCTCGGCCTTGGTGAAGACGTTGGAGCCGAAGATCTCGCCTGGGGTTTCACCGGGGATAAAACTGATGGCCGGGGGCACATATGCCTCGACGTTGTTGATCGCCTGTAGGCGAACTGCGTTTCCGCTCAATGGAGTTCCTATCGCTGGGGCGCCCTCATCTTAGGAACCTTCGATGGCAAACTCGTTACGCCGGTGTCAACGGTAGGGCCACAACGGTTGCGATCCTGCGACGCCTATCCCGCCATCGCGACCAGCGCACGCCGGACGTCGTCGGTAACCTGCGTGTAAACGGCGAGCAGGTCGCAAACACCTTCTTGAACATCGCATTCGACGACCTTCGCGAACACCTCTCTGCCCGCAACGTCGAGCACGAGGTCGTCGAAAGGAGAGACCACCAGTTCGGTGCGGACTCGGACAGCTCTTTCGCCGCTCGCGATCACTTCCGCCGGGTGCTGGTTACCAACGACTTTGTCCTTGATGACCGCCATACCTATTGGCCTGGGCACCGCAAGAGGAGTCAAGGCTCGATCGGCGCTGGGCAGCGCGATGTTGTACTCGCCGGCTAGCCCTTTGACATCGTGGACGATAATCGACTCGGTAACGCCTTTCACACGCATCTGAAACGAGCCCAATGTGTGTGCGATATTGCGGATCTCGCGATACGCGCAGTCGGACACCAACACCTGTCCTCCGACAGGTATGCGACTCGATCCGAGCGACCAGGTTGATGGTGTTGCCGATCGCGGTGTACTTCTGCCGCCGCCGCGAACCGATGGAGCCGACCACGGCCTCCCCTGAATGCACGCCGATCCCAATCGCGAGTTCGGGGAGCCCGCGTTCTCGATGAAGCGCATTGAGTTCTTGCATGCCGAGCTGCAACTCGAGGGCGGCGGCAACCGCATGCTCTGTCGCATCGCCGTCGCTGATCGGTGCGCCGAAAAAGACGAGTAGGCCATCGCCGAGGATTTCGTTGATCGTTCCGTTCCGGCGGAACATGACATCGCTCGCGTGCTCGAGATAACCGTTCAGCACCTGAACAACCTGTTCGGGTGGGAGAGTCTCGGACAATCGGGTGAAACCGCGGATGTCCGCCATCAGCACCGTGAGCGTGCATCGTTCACTGTCCAGGCGCCCTTCGGGATACGCCAAAAGACGCGCCTTCACCTCCTCACACACGTAGCGGCCGAAGATGTCCTCGACGCGGCGGTTCTGTTCCACCAGCTCGCGGGCACGCCGCCGGGCTTCCTCACCAGCTTGCAGCTCCCGCACAATCGCGGCGGCCTTGGCGATAGTGGCTCGAAGATCTTCCACGTTGAGCGGTTTCACCTGAAAGTCGAAGGCACCGCGCATCATCGCGGCTCGTATATTTGCCAGGTCGTTGTACGCAGTGAGCACGATGGTCTTCAGCGGACGCCGCAGCTTGGAAACCTCGGTCAGCACTTCGAGGCCGTTCATCTGAGGCATATTCAGATCAGTGATGAAAACATCGAGATCAGGGTCCTCATCGAGCATTCGCAAAGCCTGAATCGGATCCGTGGTGAAGTTCAAGACGTACTCACCACGCTGGAGTTCCTTGCGAAAACGGCCCCTCAAGAGTGCTTGAACATCCTCCTCGTCATCGACAACCAGGAGCCTTACTGGGTTGTCCACCACCGCGTCATGCATTGTGCGCCTGCATTACGCCCCCTGGGCCGGCTGGAGTTCCCGGGTATCTTAACTGACTCGCAGACCGATCGTCATATTGAATGCCAAACTGCCACAGGACATCTCGGTGATGAACGGCGGGTTACGACTCATCCGGCCCGACCAGACGCATTACACTGCGCTTGAATAACGCTCACCCGGTGAGGCACGGTGGATCTGGAAAGCATAGCCCTGAAGGTCCAACGACCTTGGCCGACGAAGAAGGTCTTCTGGAATCTCGCTGCGGCGATGATCGGGTTTGGGCTGGCCATCGGTATCTGGGACCCCTTCATTGCCGTAGCGGACGGAGTGCCCGCCGCCCACGCAATGCGATTCTTCCCTTTCGCCGTTGCCACGGGCGCGGGGCTCCTGGTCGGCCTGGTGAACTATCTCTTGGTCAGTCGGGTGGTGCGCCACCGGCTGTATGTGCTCTCCGCCCGGCTTACGGCTGCACGACGCGAGATCGCCACCAGCGTGGGCAGCGATTCCTGGGAGCCGCTGGCAGACCGTTATGCCCTGCCCGTTGACAGCGACGATGAGTTCGGCCGGACGGCGGCATCCTTCAATTACCTGATGAGCTCCCTGGATTCGAGCCAGAGCGCCGAACGCGCACTTCGCCTTAGCCTCGTCGAACAGGCCAAGCTTGTCGCGCTCGGGACACTCACCGCCGGCGTCGCGCACGAGACGAAGAACCCGTTGAACTTCGTCGTGAACTTCGCCGAGCTGAATCTGGAGCTGTGCGCCGAGCTGCGGGAGGTCGTTGCCGAAGACGGCCACGACCTGGTCTCGGATCTCGAGTCGAACCTCAACAGAATCCTCCACCATGCCGAACGGGCGCTCGCTGTGATGGCAACGATGCTCCAGGTCGGTCGATCGCACACCGGCGACGCACAGCCGTGCCATCTCAACCCGATCGTCGAGCAGAGCGTGGGACTCGCCGAGCATTCGTGGCGGGCCAGCCGACAAGACGCGCGCTGCGCAATTCGCATCGAGCTCGATGACGACGACCCGGTCATACGTGGCTTCGAGGGCGACCTCGTGCAGGTGATGATCAACTTGGTGATGAACGGACTCGAGGCCGCCGCGTCAGCCACCGATCGGGATGCCGAGGTGCGAATCACCGTGCAGCACGACGACGAATGGGCATCGATCGTTGTAGTGGACAACGGTCCGGGCATCGCCCCGGAGACACTGCCTGAGCGGTGGGCAGCAGCAGCGTGTCGCAGTCGCTCGCGCGATAGCGCTGGATCCGCCACTCATTCTGGCCGACGAACCGACTGCACATCTCGACTTCATCCAGGTGGAAGAGGTGCTGCGGCTGATCCGTTCGCTCGCACAGGGCGAACGCGTGGTGGTGGTCGCGACCCACGACAGCCGGATGATTCCCCTGGCCGATCGCGTCGTCGAGTTACGACCCATCCTGGCGACGGCGAATCAGCTCCCCGAAACGGTGCACCTGAAAGCCGGCGAGGTGCTGTTCAAGCAGTGCACAATGGGCGATCTGATCTACGTGGTGAGCGAGGGTGAGCTCCAGATTGTCCGCGAATTGGCTGATGGCGGTGAGGAATTGGTCAAGGTTATCGGGCCCGGGGACTACGTCGGCGAAATGGGTGTGCTGTTCCACATGCCGCGCTCGGCGACCGTGCGCGCCCACACCGACGCGACAGTCGTCGGCTACACGGCGCAGGCGTTGCGTGAGCGGCTCGGCTTAACGCGGTTGACCGAAGTGATCGACCATCCCAAACTGCTGCACGCGCTTGCCAACGACTAATCCGATTAATCCGGGGCCCTGACAGCCGCAACTCACCCAACGAGGTGCGGCTGTGCTTCCAGAACTGCACGGGTCGCGACCCGTCCGGCATCCACGGCGGCATCAAACTTTTTGAAGTCCAGCGGACTGATCGCCGAGACCTCCGGTGCAACGACTGTCGCAACTCGAGGGAGCTCGTGCAGGTTCCCCGTGGAGGCCGCAAGGTCAAAGGCGCGAAGCAAGGTCTCCTGCACCGGCGGTAGGGCGATGTCGGTGCCGGTTAACAGCCGCCGAACTATCCCGGGAGGCTGAATGATCGATGGCAGCACACCAAAGCCCTTGGACGGCACATACTTTCGACGCAGATCGACGCAGATGACTTCGCCATCCGGGTCGGCGCACATCACGTCGGCCGGGAGGTTGTTCATCAGCCCGCCGTCGACCAGCATCTGCTCGCCATGTAGCAGTGGCGGTACGAGACCGGGGATCGAAATCGATCCCCGCACGGCGAGTGCCAATAGCCCACGTCGGTGCACGATCTGATCGCCCGTGATCATGTCCGCGGAGACGCAGTAGAACTCTTTTGGCAAATGCTCGATCAAGATGTCGCCGACGAATCTCTCCAGGAGCTGTTCGATGCGGCCACCGCGCAGCAGCGCTACCGCAGGGATCGTGTAGTCACCGAGTGGGTCGCTCTCGGCAATTTCGCGCGCTCCGACAATCGCCTCCTGGGCGTCCATCCCCAGCGCGAAGCCTGCGGCGGCGACAGCACCCACACTCGTTCCGCCGAACCGATCGATGACAATGCCTGCCTTGGTAAGTTCTTCGTAGACACCGAAATGCGCGAATCCGCGAGCTCCGCCACCCGCCATCACAAGAGCGAGGGATCGGCCGGCGATTCTGCGGGCAAGAGCGCCGACGCCGTCATCGTTAGCAGGGTGATGAGAGACCGGCTGCAGCAGATCCCACCAACCTGGATCCGGTTCTACCGCCGTGATGAGGTGGACTGGCGCTTGGTTATCAAGCCGTTCGAGCGATTCCGGTGGATGGGGTTGATCCACCAGGACGACGAGTCGATCGCTTTGCGCGACAACATATCGTTGCCAGAGCTCGCCCGAGCCTCGGTCGGCCACCACCAAAACCCAATCGTTGCTTCGCTCTGCCCGGTCAAGGCTTTCGCTGAACGTTGTGATGAACTCTTCGTAATTCTGGACGGCAGCCGTTGTGTCGACGGGCGGAGCGACCATAGCGGTCTTACCGTGCGGACCCAGACGAGTCGCGATCGCTTCGACAATCGGGACCGCGGCGGTATCTCCAGCCGAAATTATCCCGATGACCCGGGGACGCCGAGAGACGATCGTCGATCGTGAATCGCGGAGCATAGCGGCCATCGCCTGCAACATCTCCGATTGCAGCTGCGGAGTCGCCGTGAGGACTTCGGCGAACGTGTCAGCGGCGATCCTCCAGACAACGCTGTCCCGAAGAGCTCGTACTCCGGCCGAGCGAGTAGTACCGGCGATCACGCCCAGCTCGCCGATTGAGTCACCGAAGGCCATTTCACGGATCTCGTGTCCATCGGCACCGACAGCCGCAAGCCGCCCCGAGTCGACGATATAAATGGCGTCCGATGGGTCTCCCATGTGAAAGAGCCACTCGCCGGCGGCGATGTGACGGCGATCCACGGCGCAGGTGAGTTTATCGAGTTGCTCGTCGTCGATGCCGGCGAGCATCGGAACACTCCGGAGCGCAGTCCGCTCGGCGGCGCCGCGGCGTGACCGACCATTGGGTGAGTTTCAGACCATTGGGTGAGTTCCATATGTGATAGCGCCGGTGATAGCGCACATGGAAACCGCCTTATGCCAGGCTCCTGGTATTCACGTGGCCCATGTGATTATGGGATATCCCCGGACTTCGGCCGCTTGAGCACGCAGGAGGTGTACGGCCACGATGTCAACGACGACCGCGACAACTGACCAGCACCCCGTGCGTGTGCAGCGGGTACAACTCGATGTCACCGGGATGTCCTGCGCCGCGTGTGCCAACCGGGTCGAATCGGCGCTCAATAAGCTGCCAGGCGTTCGGGCGTCGGTCAATTTCGCCACCCGGGTGGCCACGATCGACGCCGGCGAAGACACCCAGGCCGCCGCGCTGTGCGAGGTGGTTCGCCAGGCGGGCTTTCAGGCCGAACCGCGCCAGGCCGCCGGTGCGCGCGATAGCGATCCGGACGCCGATCACGCGCGCTATCTGCTGATCCGGTTGGCGGTCGCCGCCGTGCTCTTCGTGCCCTTGGCCGACCTGTCGGTGATGTTCGCCGTCGTGCCCAGCACCCGCTTCACCGGCTGGCAGTGGGTGCTGACCGCGCTGGCCATCCCGGTCGTGGCCTGGGCGGCATGGCCGTTCCACCGAGTCGCGATACGCAACGCGCGCCACCGTGGTGCCTCGATGGAGACGCTGATCTCGGTTGGCATCACCGCCGCCACGGCGTGGTCGCTCTACACCGTCTTCGGCGTGCACCAGTCCACCGACCCCAAAGGCATCTGGCAGGCGCTGCTGGGCAGCGACGCCATCTACTTCGAGGTCGCCGCGGGTGTCACGGTGTTCGTGCTGGCGGGACGGTATTTCGAGGCCCGCGCCAAATCGAAGGCCGGCGGCGCGTTGCGGGCTTTGGCGGCGCTGAGCGCCAAGGACGTCGCCGTCCTGCAGCCCGACGGGTCGGAGATGGTCATCCCGGCCGACGAGCTCAAAGAGCAGCACCGCTTCGTGGTGCGCCCGGGGCAGACGATCGCCGCCGACGGCCTCGTCGTCGAGGGGTCGGCCGCTGTCGATATGAGTGCGATGACCGGCGAGGCTAAGCCGGTCCGGGTGGCGCCCGGCGGGAGCGTCATTGGCGGCACGGCGGTGCTCGACGGCAGGCTGATCGTGGAGGCCGCCGCCGTCGGCGCCGACACCCAGTTCGCCGGCATGGTCCGCCTGGTCGAGCAGGCACAGGCGCAGAAGGCCGACGCGCAGCGGCTGGCTGACCGCATCTCCTCGGTGTTTGTTCCCTGCGTGTTCGCCATCGCGGCGCTGACCGCCGCCGGATGGCTGATCGCCGGGGGCGCACCAGACCGCGCGTTCTCGGCCGCACTCGCCGTGCTCGTCATCGCCTGCCCGTGCGCGCTCGGACTGGCCACCCCGACCGCGATGATGGTGGCCTCGGGTCGCGGCGCCCAACTCGGTATTTTCCTCAAGGGCTATCACTCGTTGGAGGCCACCCGCGCCGTGGACACTGTCGTGTTCGACAAGACCGGCACCCTGACGACGGGTCGGTTGCAGGTCAGCGCGGTAACGGCCGCGCCGGGCTGGAACGCCGACGAGGTGCTCGAATTGGCCGCGACGGTGGAAGCGGCGTCAGAGCATGCGGTCGCGCTCGCGATCGTCGCCGCGGCGACAGCTCAGCGGGAAGCCCAGCCGGAACCGGTCGCCGAGTTCCGTGCGATACCCGGCAGCGGGGTCGTCGGCACCGTGGCCGGGCGGGTGGTACGGGTCGGCAAACCCTCATGGATCGCTTCCTCGCGTGGTTCGGCGACGTTGGCCGCGGCCCGGCGCACCGCCGAATCTCGCGGTGAGACAGTGGTTTCCGTTGAGGTCGACGGTGAATCGTGCGGAGTTATCGCGGTGGCCGACGCGGTGCAGGACTCGGCGGCCGACGCCGTGGCGGCACTGCACAATCGCGGCCTTCGCACCGTGTTGTTGACCGGCGACAACCCGGCGTCGGCGGGCGCCGTGGGTGCCCGCGTGGGTATCGACGAGGTGATCGCCGACATCATGCCCGAAGGCAAGGTCGACGTCATCGAGCAGCTGCGCGACCGCGGGCACGTGGTGGCCATGGTCGGTGACGGCATCAACGACGGGCCCGCATTGGCCTGCGCGGATCTGGGTATGGCCATCGGGCGCGGCACCGACGTCGCGATCGGCGCCGCCGACATCATCCTGGTCCGCGACAACCTCGACGTCGTGCCGCTGGCGCTTGACCTGGCCGCCGCCACGATGCGCACCATCAAGGTCAACATGGCGTGGGCATTCGGCTACAACATCGCCGCCATTCCCATCGCCGCCGCCGGACTGCTCAACCCCCTGGTAGCCGGGGCGGCGATGGCGTTCTCGTCGTTCTTTGTCGTCTCAAACAGCTTGCGGTTACGCAACTTTGGTGCCCAGCGGGCGTCCTAACCTCGCCGGTTGCGGGACAGCTCGCGCAGCATGGCGTTGTAGGCGTCGAGTTCGTCGTCGGCATAACCGGATTCGGCATGCCGATCCGATCGAGACGCGGCGCGACGATCCGCCCGCGCCCACTGCGCGACGAGCACAACGACCACCAGGACCACCGGCAGTTCGCTGGACCCCCAGGCGATCGCTCCGCCGAGATGCTGGTCGCCGTTGAGGCTGGACAGCCACGGCAGGTCGACGTTGCGGTAGAACTGGCCGCCGATCACCGACGTCATCGTCATGGTGGCGATGCCGAAGAACGCATGGAACGGCATCACGGCGAACAGCAGCCCGAGCCGACCCAGGAACGGCAGTTTCCGTGGCCCCGGGTCGATCCCGATGATGCCCCAGAAGAACAGGTAGCCGACCAGCAGGAAGTGCACGCTCATCAGCTCGTGGCCCCAGTGATAGCGAACCAGGACGTCGAAAAGCGGGGTGAAGTACACGATGTAGACCGAGGCCACGAAAAGGACGAAGGCCGTAACCGGATGCGCAAGGAACGCAGTCACTTTCGAGTGCACGATCCACAGCAGCCATTCCCGCGGGCCCGGGGGTTGACCGTCACCGGCCGGCTTGAGGACACGCAACGCCAGGGTCAGCGGCCCGCCCAGTACCAGCAACACCGGGATGAACATATTCAGGGTCATGTGTTCGGCCATGTGAACGCTGAACATCGCTGAGCCGTAAGCCTTTACCCCGGAACTACTGGTGAACACCAGCATCAGGCAGCCCGCCACCCAGGCGACGAGGCGCCCGACCGGCCAGCTGTCACCCCGCCGGCGCAGGCGGACGAATCCGAGCGCGTATCCCACCGCCAAAGCCAGGGCGCCGACACCGATGAACGTGTCGAACCGCCACACGGTCAGGATCGTCAGCACACTCGGCGGAACCGGCAGCGCGTAGCCGAGGAAGACGTCCCACGCGGTGAACCGGTGCGTCAGCAGCCGCGGCGCGGTCTGCGTCGCCATCGACGAAATCAACGCCACCACCGCGATCATCGCCACCGCGTTGCGGATTCCGGACATGCGCCGCGGGCGGCGTCGCGAGGACGCCAGCGACGCGACACCGGTCAGCCACCCGAGCAGCAGCACCGCGGCCGCGGCGATGCCCGCACGCCCGTACCCGGTGGTGACCAGATTCCCCGGCCCCGTCAGCATCAACAGCAACACGGCGCCATAGCCGAGAGTGATTGCTCCACAGACTATTTCGAGGATCAGCACCCGGCGGGCCAGCGTTGCGGCGGGCGGACTGATCGCGGCGGCCACCGTGACTCCCGTCAGCGCCGCAAGCGCCAGGGCGAACACGATGGCCGTACTCGTCGCGTAGTCGTGGTTGGGTCCTTGGCCCGCGTTGCCGCTGACCGGCACGGCGACGACCCCGATCAGCGTCGGCACCAGCAGCACGAAGTGGGGCACCCAGCGTAGGGACAGCCGAACGCAGACCGCCACCACGACGGCGGCCAGGGCGACGACGATCCAGGCCCGCGACATCTCGGAAGCGGAGACGGCATCGCCCAGCGCTGCGCTGCCGAGCAACCGGGGCACCGGCACGTCCGCGTCGCTGGCCGCCTGAACCACCACCATGGCGATGGCGGACAGCGCCCACACCACCGCCGCCCGCTCGACCAGTAGGTGTGTCCGGAATGCGTGTTCGTCGATCACGCCGCGCGCGTCAGGGCACGCAACGACGACGATGTAGAGCAGGCCACCGAAGCAGATGCTGCCGGCCAGAGTTGCGATGAAGTAGCCCACCGGCTACGCCGCCGACCCGTCGGTGGGCCACAGGTGCCCTCGCCGACGTCCACGGGATGCGTTCTCGGGCAACACAATATCGGGTTCTTCTGCGGTTTCCTGTGGTCCCGACCGGGGTGCGGAATTGCTTCGCCACACCATGATGGCAAGGACAGCGCCGATCACCACCGGCAGGTGCGTCAGCATTCGCGCGGCCGTGACGGCGCCGGACAGCGCATCCACGACGACATAGACCGTCAGAACCCCGACGAACGCCGTCAGGACACCTGCGAGACCGGCGGCGGCGCCCGGCCACACCGCCGCGACCACCATGACCATGCCGAGCGCGATCGACCACGACGTGGACTCGTTGAGCAGATGGCTCCCTGGGCTCATTCCGTGACTGTGTGTCAGCCCGACGCTTAGGCCGACCCCCTGCGTGATCGCCAGGGCCAGCTGAGCGATGCCGATGCCGAGCAGCGCCCATTGCTGCCAGGTCATCCGCGAACGTCGCCGCGGCGGCACCCGTTCGATCCCGAGGGGGGCAAGAGGCGCGGTGCCCGGGCGGGACTGCACGAGCCGACGCAGGTCATGGGTTCGATTCGCCACTTGGTCGAACCACGCACTGCAGGCGGCGCACTCGCCGAGGTGCTCATCGACTCGCGCCGAAGGCACTGGCTCTCGCTCACCGTCGAGCCGGGCCGACAGCGCTTCGCGGGCCACTTCGCAATCCACTCCCCTATAGTCGCGCAACGCCGGTGGATGGTTCCAGGTCGGTGGCAATGCCAGGGTGCAACAGTCATCAGCAGAGGCCATCACGTATCGGCGATGTGGCTATCGGCGATGATTCCGCGGTGGCCTCTGGTCGGTTTACATCCGGCGAGCGCTAACCTGGTCTTTCCGAGTTAGTCGTCGCTCCATGTGATGCCATGGATCTCCATTGCCTGTACCAAGTCGGGGTCATCGGGGGTGACGCTTTGATCGGCCGTGCGATTTGTGATCTGTAAGGGAGACTTGTGCTCTCTATCTCTCTCATAGAGAGACCACAGAGTGAAGTTATCGCCGTGCCGAGACAGGTACTCGATTCCGCTCACTAATTCGCCTTCCGGTTCGCTACAGGTATAGATCCAAGCTGATATCGCCTGAGTCAGTTCACGACTGGCATAGCGAATTGCACCAGCATCGAGGTCCTGGCAGCCATGCTTCTTAGCAAGTTGGAGGAACCGCTTCCTCAGCGTCGGAAGTGTCTTATGGTGGCCCGGCAGAACAAAGCGTCCCGACAACGTTGCTGAGCAACGCCGCCGTGGCTCGCACCACGTGCGTGGAAGTTCTCCCGCTTTAGCTGTCGGAAAATGATTCTCATCTTCAGTGGCGATATCGGCCAACTGTTGGGCCAAGGTGGGGTCGGGCCGGAGGGGTGCGAGCACTTCGAGGTAGCAAGCTAATGCGCAGTCTCCAACGTAGAGCACCCGCCAATTGCCTTCTGGGTCGTCCCACCTGCCATCAAAACGACCGCCCTGCGCGTGCTCCCAAGGGGTCCAATTCCATGGTTCGGGAACGTAACCGATGCGATGCACCTCTTGATCAACGACCACCGAGCGTTCAATGGGGCCTAACTCTGTCTCGATACATGACATAGTTGGGCCAACCCCTACCCGACGGCGGCAAACTGACGCGCCGCACCGATCACTCGGGCACCGTCAGTTTCGAAATCGCCCTCGCGCAAGAGTCGAGCCGGAGACCGGTCGTCGAGGAATGGGTTGAGGCCCTGAAACCATGATTGGGCCACTTTTTTGCTATCCCTCTCGCTAATTATCCGAGCAGCGCGATAAGCCACACGAAGACGCTCAACATCGTTCGGATTGGCGATCTTGCGAGTGCCTTCGGCCCACTGCCTCACAGCGCGAGTTTCTTTGACATTTCCGAGGTAGGCCACCAGTGTCGGCCCAAGGAGGTTTCTTAAAGCATCTACCAACTCAGGCGTGTCCATCACCATCGCCTCGTTATAAGCGTCCAGGTCAGATCGAGCCGTTGTCGGCATATCCACATCCACTTTCCCCACCTTCCTCACGTACCACAGACTAGTAACACTATAGATCACAGACTTGATCACTGGTAGTAGCACACTACACTCCACAGACGACGCCGCGTGAGGGTTAACGACTGGCGACAGGAATTGGTGCGCCCGGATAGGGCTCCGTTGCAGTCGGCAACCAAGAGATCACGAAGATCGCCACACGCGTCGCGAGCGACATTAAAGTGCTGTTCGTGGGAAAAACCGCATTAGCCAACGGCCTGGGCCGCTGGTCGGCGCTGGTGGCCTCCCTCGTCGTCTCCGCCGCCATGATTTACGCCCAAGTCACAGAGCCTCCGCCCCGCGTTGAGACGACTCCGGCAGCGGTTCCAACCGTTCCGGCGCCTGCGCCGGCCAGTGCGACGCACACCGCCAGTCCCGCGGAGGCGGAATCGCTGGCGGCAAACGCGCCCGTCGCTGCCCGGGAATTCCAGTTCGCGTTGCCTGCCGGCGTCGCGTCGGAGGAGAGGTTGCAGGTCAAGACCATTTGGGCGGCGCGCGCCATCAACGTGCTGTTTCCACAAATCACCACCATCTTCGGGTACCGACAGGATCCCTTGCCGTGGCATCCCAACGGGTTGGCGATCGATGTGATGATCCCGAACCATGACACCCCAGCGGGCATCGAGCTTGGCAACCAAATCGCCGGCTATGCCTTAGCGAATGCGAAACGATGGGGCGTGAACCACGTGATCTGGCGGCAGAAAATTTATCCGGGCGTCGGCGCGCCGAGCTGGACGGCAAACTACGGCAACGAAACCCTCAACCATTACGACCACGTTCATATCGCCACCAACGGTGGCGGATACCCAACCGGGCACGAAACCTACTACATCGGATCCATGAACCCGATGCCGCCCGAGTGATCAATCGATTTGCCTTACAACGTGTTTCGAAGCGGCTTCGGCTTCGGCTTCGACTTGCGCTAGTCAGTAGTGATACCTCGCCTGGAGGATCTGCAAATCCTCACCCACGACCCGGTACACCAAGCGGTGCTCCTCGGTGATACGGCGCGACCACGCCCCCGAGAGCCCATACTTCAGTGGCTCAGGCTTGCCAATGCCTTCGTTAGGCGAACGGCAAGCCTCGCTGATGAGCTTGTTGATCCGTTTGAGAATCGCCCGATCAGTGGTCTGCCAGTGCGTGTAGTCCTCCCACGCCTGAGGCGCAGAGACGATGTTCACTCCGCCCGGTCTAGATCGGTCCGCCTACCCCGACCTTCGTCAAGGGCGGCGGCGGCATCGAGAAGCCGACGCGCGTTTTCCGGCGAACGGAACAGATAAGCGGTTTCCTGCCACGCCTCCCAGTCGTCGGCGGCGACAAGGAATGCCCGGCCGGCCTTGGAGGTGATCTCTACCGGAGTCCGGTCAGCGTTGACTTTTTCGATCAACGGAAACAGGTTCTTTCGCGCCTCACTGGCTGTGATTGCCATCGTCACCCCTTCTAAAGTGGTACAAGAAATGGTACCACTAATGCGGCTGGTCTGTCGCGGCGGGTTCATCCAAATCGACAGCAGCGCGAAGAAGTGCGAGTGGCCAGCACGCTATCGTCGATTTCGCTTACCTGTCGGCCCGGATGCGGAAATTGGCATGGCGTGCGTGAATTGGAGTGCGGGCTGGGATCCGCCGTCAGCCCGCGGATAACCGAACAAGGGAGTATCCCGTGCCCGAAAAGACGCCCGACGATATCTTCAAACTCGCCAAGGACGAGAACATTGAGTACGTCGATGTCCGCTTCTGCGACCTGCCAGGCACCATGCAGCACTTCACAATTCCGATTTACGCCTTCGACAAGAACGTGTTCGAGGAAGGCCTGGCCTTCGACGGCTCCTCGATTCGCGGGTTCCAATCGATCCACGAATCCGACATGTTGCTGCTCCCCGATCCGGAAACCGCGACCATCGACCCGTTCCGGGCTCGAAAGACGCTGAACGTGAACTTCTTCGTGCACGACCCGTTCACCCTCGAGCCGTACTCGCGCGACCCACGCAACATCGCCCGCAAAGCCGAGAACTACTTGATCAGCTCCGGCATTGCGGACACCGCCTATTTCGGCCCAGAAGCCGAGTTCTACATCTTCGACTCGGTGGAATTCGACTCGAACATCAACGGCTCGTTCTACAAGGTGGATGCGACATCGGGATGGTGGAACACCGGCGAGCCGACCGAAAACGACGGAACTCCCAACCGCGGCTACAAGGTTCGTCCCAAAGGCGGCTACTTCCCGGTGGCCCCCACCGACCACTACGTCGATCTGCGCGATGAGATTCTCACCCACCTGACCAATGCCGGCTTCAGCTTGGAGAAGGGCCACCACGAAGTGGGCAGCGGCGGCCAGGCCGAAATCAATTACAAGTTCAACACATTGCTGCACGCGGCCGACGACCACCAGATGTACAAATACATCATCAAGCAAACCGCATGGCAGGCCGGCAAAACCGTGACGTTCATGCCCAAGCCGCTGTTCGGCGACAATGGTTCCGGTATGCACTGCCACCAGTCGCTGTGGAAGGACGGCGTCCCACTGATGTACGACGAGATGGGATACGCCGGCCTGTCGGACACCGCTCGCCACTACATCGGCGGACTGCTCTACCACGCGCCCTCATTGCTGGCCTTCACCAACCCGACAGTGAACTCCTATAAGCGGCTGGTTCCCGGCTATGAGGCCCCGATCAATCTGGTTTACAGCCAACGCAATCGCTCAGCGTGCGTGCGCATCCCGATCACCGGCCGCAACCCGAAGGCCAAGCGGCTGGAGTTCCGGTGCCCCGATTCGTCGGGCAATCCCTATCTTTCGTTCGCGGCCATGTTGATGGCCGGGCTGGACGGCATCAAGAACAAGATCGAGCCGCCTCCCCCGATCGATAAGGACCTCTACGAGCTGCCGCCAGAAGAGGCCGCGGAAATCCCGCAGGCTCCCACTCAGCTGTCCGCGGTAATCGACCGTCTCGAGGAAGACAGCGAATACCTCACCAAGGGAGGCGTTTTCACGCCGGACCTGATCGAGACGTGGATCAGCTACAAGCGCGACTACGAGATTGCGCCGTTCAACCTCCGGCCGACCCCGTACGAGTTCGCGCTCTATTACGACGTATAGGCCGGCAATCCTCGGATCAGTCCCCGGATGTATACCCGTAACCTGTGTATGGGTTGAGGATCTGCCTGTGCCACAGGAGGTTCCGCTGCGCTGCCGTCAGCCTGGCGAGGTCAGCTACTTCCGTCCAGTCGCGCTGGATGACCTCGATCTGTCCGTCAATGACCTCACGCGCCTGGGCGGTGGTCAGGCCATACACCGGGGCGGCGCGCAGGCAGGCTGCGAACGAGCTCTCGCGGGTGCCGTCGCGGTCGAAGGCCATCGCCTGTTCCGAGGTCTCGCCTGAGCGGATCTGCGGGCACAGGTCGTAGGCAGGGGTCAGTTCGAGGGCCTGACCGTTCCAGAACGCGGCGTGGTTGCGCGCGTGGTCATCGTTGTTGCCGATGGCCACGTTGAAGACGATCCGTTCGAACAGCCGGCGACCGACGTCGGCGTCGATCCCGTCGCGGCGCAGCACGTCCAGAAGATCCGGGTACGTGGCGTACCGTGCCTCCATCTCGTCGAGCCCGAGCATGGTCAGCCCGGACACCACGAGGCGTCGGCCGCCGCCGGGCGGTCGGTCGAATCGCTTGATCATGAGGACGTCTCGGTTAAGGGAGCTGGTGAGGAACGACGCCGTGGTGTCGATCCCGACCCGCCGGGCGAACTCGAGGGCCAGCGCCTCCGCGCCCACCACCGGATACGGGTCCGACGTCGAGGAGAACTTGGCGATGTGGCCCACGCCGTCGACGTCGATCAGCACCTTGGGTCGTGCGCCGCCGATGGAGGTGCCGCGCACGAGCGCTGCGCTCAGTTCGTCGGTCAGCGGGCGCCCCTCCTGCAGGGCATCGACGGCGGTGTGCAGCTCGTCGAGCGTCGCAGAGCTATCGCGCGGCACGTAGACGTCCGGGCTGGTCTGGAAGTCCAGGCCGCCGATCCGATTCGATCCCGATTCCAGGAAGTAGGTGATCTGGTCCGGGTCTCCGGGGTCGGCATCGCGTCCCTTCGCACTGTGGAGTCGTTCGAAAATGACGCGCTGGCCCCAGGAGTCAGGGCCGGCGTCGCGCAGCGCGGAGGCAATCGACATATTGGGGCTGGGACTCTGCCATCCGGCGCGCAGCGGCAGCTCCGGGGTGTAGAGGCTGATGGCGTCGGGGCGGTCGAGGTAGCTGCGTCCATAGCCGAACACGTACCGGCGATGGCGGCCGCGGCGCTGGAACTGCACCCGCCCGGCCACTACCGGCACGGTGTACCCCGGCAGCCAGACCCACACGAAGGCGCCGCGCGGGACGGGGATGTCGCGGTCAGAAGTCGAGGGCGTCATCGTCGCCGTCGGCTGTTGTCGATCGTGGCTGGTACTCGCGCGACGGGATCAGCGCGATCCGTTCCTCGCCGCGTCGGCGAAGTCGCGCCAGTTCGTCACCTTCGGCACCGAACAGTGGAACACCCAGCACCGACGCCGCGCTGAGCACCGTACCGATGGCCACCCCCGGTGCGCCCCGTTCGATGGCGGTGACGGTGCGAGGGCCCACGCCGATACGCATGCCCAGCTCCGCGGCCGTCCAGTTCTTCTCGTGCCGTGCGAGGCGGATCTGCGCGCCGAACACAGCAAGAGCGTCCCCGGCGGCACGAGTCGGGGCAACCACACGCTTTGCCATCACAACCTACCTTAAAACGTTATTAAATGCATAATAACTACATTTTATAGCTATAAAAAGGGTTTAGGTTCGTCCGACAAGCCGCAGCTTTGTCCCGGTGGCAGCAAAAAGGGTGTAGCGGAGCGTCGGGTACCGGGACCACTAATCGCCCGCCTGGCCAGGGTGGCGAGGTCGCGCCCGCCGCTACGCGTTTGGGGTGTGGGGTTTGGGGTGTGGAGTGTGGGACCGGCTTATCCGGCCATTGCTGGTCGACTAGTGCTAACACATACGTTAGCATGTTGGAGGGTGGATCCCTGTCGGCTGGCCAAGCTCGTGGCGGAAATGCGCGAGAACCAAACCAACGTCAACCCCAAAGATCTGCACGCCGTATGTGTTGAATATTTCGGTGGACCTCGCAAAGGGAGCGGTAGCCATGTCGCCATCTTCAAGATGCCGTGGCTAAACAACCCACGGGTCAATATCCAAACTGGCCGCGACAAAAGGGCCAAGCCTTACCAGGTCAAACAGGTGTTATCGGCAATCGACAAGCTAGAGAAAATAAGGGGTGAGAAAAAGTGAGCGATCTGCACTACACGTACCGCGTTGAGTGGTCGCCCGAGGACGACGAGTGGGTGGGCCTAGTGGCCGAATTCCCGTCGTTGTCGTGGCTTGACCCCAACCCCCTTGAGGCTATGCGCGGTATTCGCGATTTAGTCGAGGGTGTCGTCGACGATATGCGCGAAAGTGGGGAAATACCGCCGGCGCCTCTCGCTGACCGTCGATACAGCGGGAAGGTATTTGTACGCACATCACCCGAACTACATCGGCGACTTACCATCGAGGCGGCCGAGCAGGGCGTGTCCGTGAACCAGTGGGCTATGCAGAAGCTCGCCGAGCGTTCAACCGGCCCATCGCACGTGAGCGCCGCTACGTTGGCTAAGGAGGATGCATGATGCTAAGAGCCCTGGCGCTGATGGTCGTCGCCATAGGAGCCATAGGATTGGCCGCGCCGGCCTATGCGGACGCTACAGATGACGCATTCATAGCCAACCTGAGCACCTCCGGCATGAATTACGGCGCACCCGAGAAGGCAATCCAGGTCGCGAAGACCGTCGTCTGCGGCACCCTCAGCGACAATCCCAACACCAGCAACGCAGATCTGATCGCCAAGGTCACCAACGCCACCAACTGGCCAACGAATAATGCCGCCTACTTCACCGGAGCTGCCATCCAGGCTTATTGCCCCCAGTACGGCTCGACCTCTGTCGCTTCGCCAAAGCCGGGGGTTCGCCCAGCGTCAACGTGAGGAACTCTGCGCGACCGGCAGCCGGCCCCAGACAGCGACGGTGGTGATGCCGACGAGGAAGGTGGAATCGGCGGCGGCGATGTCGATGCAGCGTAGGTCGTCCTCGCTGGTGCCGGTCGCTGCGAATCCGGCTCGAAGGTTGGGCCAGCCCAGGCGCATCGCCTCGTAAGCAGGTTGACCGGGCTCCCCGGTGGCCGTAGAGACGTCAACGCCGAACGATTCCAGGCCGAGGGCAAGTACCAGCCCAGGCAGCTGCCGGCCGAAGAAACTGTTGACGATGCCCGCGGCTACCCACTGCTCATGCAGCGTGTGCAGGACTTCCGTTGCTCGGGCAGACTCTGCGGCACCGGCGAATTCGACGAGCCCCAAGTCGCCTTCTTCCACAACGAGCCAGCCGCCGGGCGCGAGGGACGCTGTCATCTTTTTCAGTGCAGCAACGGGGTCCGCGAGATGCATAAGGACGAAACGACAGTGCACGAGGTCATAGGCCGCTGGCTCCAATTCCTCGTGTCTGATGTCATGTTGACGCACCTCGACATTGCCGGGGAGATTGCCCAGACGGTCGACGTTGACGTCAGTGGCCAACACTGATCCCGTCGGGCCCACCCGGGCCCCAAGCCAGCTAGCGATCGAACCTGCACCCGCCCCGACCTCCAGACAGCGCCATCCCGAGCCGACCCCGATGGCATCAAGATGACTGATAGTGGACGAATCACTGGCTTGTTGCAAGTTGCGCAGCCGAGCGTTTTCGATTTCGACATCCGTCTCGACTGAATTCATCACATAGCTGTCATCCTCGGCGGTTCGCGCTCCGCGATTAACCGAGGGTTGGGGATCAGACATTCATGCTCCGTTCTGCCCACCGCACAAACGAGGACGGCGATCGCCGACACCGTTGCCAACATCATCGCAGCCGCTGGACGGTGGTGGGTTTTCCGTTCCGTTAAGCCTCCGGGTCCGGCGCCCATCGCGGTGGGCGTACCTCCGGCCTGCGCGCCGATCGCGCGGCCGCAAGTGTCAACGCCCGCTCACCGTTGATCGTGGTCTGCGGTGGAGGCTGGCCCTTGCGCAGCGTCGCGATCAGCTCGCGGTAGGGGCCGATGAGGTAGACGGTGTCACCGGCTTTCAATCGGGCGTCACGACGGGGCCGCAGCCTGATCGGCCCTTCCGGTCGAGTGATCGCGATGACGCGCGTCTGGGTGGACAGTTCCATCATTCGCAGTCCATCGAGCTCGCTGCCCGCCGCCACGAGCATTCCGCCGACCATGAAAGAGCGCTGCCCGACCCAAAACGTTCCCAGCACTTGCAGACCCATCGCCGCGCCGATGAACCAGGGAGCGGCCAGGTCGACGATCGACCGCACGTTTTCGAAACCGAACCGCCGATTCACCGCGGTGCTCAGCGCGCGGCCTTGAACGCGCATGACGATCGGCACCTTGGTGTCGGGTCCCAAGATCTCCAGCAAGACGATCCCGGTCTCGATGTTCTCCATGTCGTCCTGGGCCACCACCGCCACACCGCGGGCGCGATCGACGTGCGCCGATTCCAGGGTCTGGCGCATGGTCGGATCGCCGAAAATCACCGGCACATCGAGTTCGGCCACGGTCGACAGGAAGCGGTTGTTCTCGTCGGGCTCGATGACGAGGACGTCGTATCCGGCAGCGGTCAGATCGCTGACGACGCGGACGCCGATCGAGCCCAGTCCAACAACGACGACGTGATTGCGCATATGGCGTGCCCGTAAGAGTCCGGCCGTTTGGACGAAGCGGCGCGACAGCAGCAGGTCCGCAAGGAATGCGACGAGGATGGCGGTGACGGTCACGCCGCCGAACATCAACCCGACGGCGAACAGTCGCAGCGACGTGGATTGTTGGGCGAAGCTGAAATCGCCATAGCCCACGGTGGTGATCGTCTCGGAGGCAAAGTACAGGGCGTCGATCCATGACATACGGGGGTTGTGGTAGTTGAAGCGCACCACGACCGTCGCACCGAGTGTGAGAAGTAGCGCAAATGCCAATGAGGGCAACAGCATTGGGTTCACGTCGTCTCGCATGGCGCGCGCGGCATCGATGGCGCGGCGCACCCTGGAGTGGCGAGAGCGGGTCGTGGTCGGAGGAGGCACGCGGATCCCGCGGGCTTCCAATTCGTCTTTGACGCCGATCATCGAGGTCCAGTCGCCGGTGTAGACCCGCTGATCCCGTCCCGGACATGGGACAACCTCGCCGGGGTTAGGTGAGTTCTTGCCATGGACTACCACCACCGGTGCCAGGTCGGCGTAGATCTCGCGCAAAGTCGCGTCATACGGGGCCTCGGATCCCCAGACAACGAATTCGATTCCTGCCGTTTCGAACTGGTGCGCGTTACGCGACAGAACCGCCTCGACGATGGATGGGGTTGCGAGGTCGGCGACGTCGAGGATGGCGCCGGGGCCGTTGACGGCGGCTACCGCTCCGCGCAGCACATCGTTGGCCAGGCGCGCCACGACTCTGACGTCAGGACTGAATTCCCTTGCCAATAATGCAATTTCGAGATTTACTGCGTCGTTGGGCCCAGCGCAGACGACGGCGCGGGCGCGATGTATCCCGGCGCCGAGGAGATCGGCGGCAGTGGTGATCTTGATGATCCGCGCGCCAGCGCCTCTTAGCTCCTCGGCGATCGTCTTCGACAGCGCGTCGTCACCGCTGACGATGATTTCGCGATGAAATTGAAAGATCTCGCCCATTTCGCCGGGGTCATTTCATTCGCTTGTTGCCGAGGCCAATTGCGATTGCGACTGCGACACTCCATCATTCGGCTGTGGCTTTGTGTTGCGCGGCATGAATACTCCGACCTCTGTTGGCGCTTGCGTTCGTTGGTTCATATGACTATCGGGCACAATGCCGGAAAGTGCCACCGGAGGAGCCCGGATGATCGAAAGTCAACACCGGTGTCCCACAAGCGGAATCGCCTTATGAGGCGCAACAGGTTCGACTTGAGTTCGTCACGCAGACGAAATAGTTGAGGCGTAAGATTCTGCGGCTGATGGCGATTCGGTACGCCTGCCCTAGCCTCTCCACGGTTCCAGGGGATTGCTAGGCACCACCTGATTCGGTGTGGGCTGTCGGGGGTGCGAGCAACCACCCGACGCTCCGTAGATACCGACGAACATGAGCGCCAAACCGAGAGTCACCACGATAATCCCTAAGGCGATCTTGATCTGTTTCAGTTCATTCAGTTGCGCGGAATGGTCGGTTGTCGTGTTCTTCGCGAGCGCGGCTCCGTGCTGGATGGTCATCCGTTCACCGCACCTGGAGCAGTTGAACTGTTTACGCGTGCTGTCGGCTGAAATAGTAAGCCTCGCTGCACAATGCGAACACACGACAGACCTTGTGTCGTCGGTCATCAGCTGTCCGGGCTTTCTTGGGCATGACTCATTTTTCGATGTGATGGTCGGGGGTCAGCGGCGGGGATGCTGCCCTGGTCGATGTGAGGAGGACCCGTTTGATGGTCCAGTCGCTGTGCGGCTTGGGGTTGGTGGGTCGTGGTCCACTGTAGAGCTAGTTGTTGGGTGAGTTGGCCGTGGGCGGGGTGGGCAGGTCGGTGTTGATAGCTGCCGCGCCGGTGTTGGGCGTGGCTGCTTAGCTGATTGCGACGAGTTGGTCGATGGAGTCGATGGGGAGGTCACCGTCGACGATTGCTGTCACCGCCATTTTGTTGAGTGCGATGGCGCCGCGGTGGTTGTCGAGGAAGGCGATGTCGGCGGCGTCTCGGCCGGTGGCGATGCGTACTAAGGCTTGGCGGGGGGCCAGCAATGTTCCGTCGACAACCTGCCACCTGCCGTTGACAAATGCCTCGGCGACGGCGTGAAAGTCCATCGGGTACAGACCCGGCGCATACACCGACACCGCTCGGGCGGGCACTTTCACCGCTCGAAGTAACGCCACGACGAGATGCGCGAAGTCACGGCAGACCCCAGCGCCGGCGAGCAGTGTCTCCACGGCGCCATCGATGGGATCGCTGGAGCCGGGCACATACTTCAGCCGGGTGCCGACCCACAGCGACACCCGCTCCAATAGTGTTGTCGAATCCACATAACTGCCGAATTCGGTTGCAGCGAAACCGTATAACTTGTCGGCCTCCGCGTAGCGACTCGGGCGTAGATACATGGACAGGTCATGCTCGGTGACCGGCGCCGGGTCGGTGCGTCCCACGATCGTCGCGGCGTAATCGACGGCCAACTCGCCGGCCGGGGCCGCAAGTTTGTGGATGCGGTTGCCGTGCATGCCGCTGATCTCGACCGGATGTACCGGTTCTCCGTCTAATTTGAACGACAAGTGTTCGGAGAACCGGGTTTTCGGGTGCGGTGCGACCGCGATCTGGAATTCCAGTGTGGTGGGCTCGATGATCGTGACGTCGAGTTCTGCGCCCACCTCGCGGGTGAACTTTTCGGAGACCATCAGCGATTCCTCACCCGTTGAGACCGACAAATTGTTGTGCCGCATCAGCAAGGAACGCGATCGCAGGTGCGTGACGGACGGCCCTGGATCGACGCTACACCGTGCGCTGATCACGGCGCGGTTCGTGGTCTAAGGGTTCGGGGAAAAGCTGCGAGTGGCCATGATTCCAAAAATGGGTGTAGGGTCGGTGTTATCAGCGATATTTCGCACCAGCCATTTTGAGTTGAGTCGTCGCTTTTGAAATTTCTGGTCGATTCGCGGCCAAGACAGGAGCGTCGCGTGACGCTATTGCAGGATCACGGCTCAACCCGTTCAGATTCACACCCCGCCCCGCGGCTGCGTCTTAAACCCAAGGCTCCCGCCACCGGATACGTCGATGGGGCCTGGTGGCCCCGCAGCCATGAACTCGTCAACGAACTCCCCGACCTGTTAGCGGTGCTCTCGGTGCGACTCGGCGCCATCGGACGGGTCATCTACAACCTCAACGAATGGACGAAAACACCGCCGAAATTTTCAACAGGTGGCGTGGTGATACGACTCGACGGATACACCCGACAACCCGTTGACACCCTCGAAATCATCGGCCTCAACCGCAGCAAGATCTACCTGCTGGTGGTGCCCAGTGACGCCGATTCATCCCGCGCGCACCACGCCATGATGTCCGCCGCGACCCCAGATGATGCGTCAACCATCGTCGAACTACTACACCACAACCCGCGATGACCGCGACCTACATGCGGCAATGCAGGCAACCGTCAACAACACCGCACCCCAGACCGCGCTTGCGTCTCAAACCCAAGGCCCCCACCACCGGATATGTCGACGGAGCCTGGTGGCCGCACAGCGACATCCTCGCCGAGGAACTCTCCAATCTGCTGGCGGTCCTCACGGTCCGGCTCGGACCGATCGAACGAGTCATCTACAACCTCAGTGACTGGGCGAAAACACCGAACCAGGTTCAGCTCGGCGGCAGAACAGTTCAGCTCAGCGGATACACCGGGCAGCCACTCGACACAATCCAGGTCATCGGAACCAACGGCCCCAAACTCATCCTGCTCGTCATTCCACCAGAAACGGCTCACGACTCCGCCCACGACGCCATGAACTCAGCCGCAGCCCGTGACAACGCGGGCACCATAGAAGACCTGCTACGAGACATGATCGAAAACGACGGCTAAACGCGACAGAACTAAAACCATCGAACGGACGGGTCTGTCGGACCCTCTGAGCCAAATATATCGGCAGCGGACCTTATCTAGCACTTCCCCAGTCGCGCATCACTCGCTCCGTCGGGCACGTGACTTCTTTATGGTGCAGCAACTGCCTAATCGGGGTTTGCGAGGGACCGGCTTCACGCAGGCGACCCGGCTGAGCGATTTTCGAACCAATCACCTACATTGCCCGATCGAAGCGATTACCGACAGTCAGCAGATTCCAGCGACGACTGGGTCTGAGTAGGTAAGGAGAATCTAGTGGCCATCACCGATATTCAGGCTTTCGCCCATTTGGCCGACACCGATCTCGACAGGCTGGCGGCAGAGCTTGACGCTATCCGGTGCGACATCGAGAATTCCCGCGGCGAGCAGGACGCGCGCTATATCCGACGCACCATCTACGCGCAGCGTGTCCTTGAAGTGGCCGGCCGTCTGCTGTTGACGGGCAGCTCGAAACGCTGGGCCTGGTCGGCCGGGACAACAACCTTGGCGCTGGCCAAAATCATCGAGAACATGGAAATCGGTCACAATGTGATGCACGGCCAATGGGATTGGATGAACGATCCCGAGATCCACTCTGCGACGTGGGAATGGGACATGACTGCGGCGTCGAAGCATTGGATTCGCTCGCACAACTTTGAACATCACAAGTACACCAACATCGTCGGTGTTGACGACGACGTGGGCTATCACATCCTGCGCGTGACTCGGGACCAACCCTGGCAGTGGTTCAACATCGGCAACCTGCTATTCAGCACCATCCTCGCGCTCGGGTTCGAATGGGGAATCGGCACCCAGTCCATCGATTTCGAAAAAATCGTTAAACCCGGCCGTGAACGCGACATCACCCTGCAACAGATACGCGAATGGTCAGCCAAGGTTAGCAAGCAGGTGACCAAGGACTACATCGTGTTCCCCGCGCTCACTTCGCTCTCACCCGCCGCGACCTACGCATCGACCCTGAAAGCGAACGTGTTCGCCAATATTCTTCGTAACGTCTGGGCCAACGCCGTGATCTTCTGTGGGCATTTCCCAGACGGAGCAGAAAAATTCACGAAAACCGACATGCGCGACGAAACAAAAGGTCAATGGTATCTACGGCAGATGCTGGGCAGCGCCAACTTCGAGGGCGGACCGGTGCTGCGATTCATGAGCGGCAATCTCTGTCATCAGATCGAGCACCATCTCTACCCGGACTTACCCAGCAACCGGCTGCACGAAATCTCAACCCGAATCAGGCCAAGTCTGCAACGACTACGACTTGCCTTACACCACGGGTCCGTTCCTGCAGCAATACGGTAAAACATGGCGCACCATCGCCAAACTGTCACTGCCCGACCGCTACCTGCGCAACACAAGTGACAACGCCCCGGAAACTCGCAGTGAGCGCATGTTCGGCAAGAGCGAAATCTCTAACCCGGCCAGCGCCACGACCACTCAACCCCGGCGCGGCCTCAAGCACGCAATCGCAGCTGTACTGGCCCGGCGCGAACTACGAACCAGATAATGGTGAATCGAGCAGTTCACCGCTCAGAACTGAGCCATCGTGCTATTCGGGCCGAGAACCCAGCAGCGGGCACCGGCCGCAGTGGTTTGCTCCCACCGGCCATCAACGGGTAATTGCGCGTGCCGGCCTGTCCATTAGGGGATTGCGTTTCGGTCGCTGGTGAGGCGCCACTCGGCGACGCCCTCGGTTGCCGTTTAGCCGCGACGCCTCTAAAGATCTAAGCCGTGCCGGGTGGCACCGAGGCTGGCCAGATCCGCTGGCTGCGCGCCCAGTGCTGCGTGCGGGACTCGATTGCGCGGCTCAACGAATCTCTAGGGTGTAACGCTGAATCGCCCTGGTTTTGCCCGGCGCAGACCTTCCCCGCGGGGCGGCCCGACACCGAGGAAGGCAGCCCCTTCCTTTACGTCGACACCGCATCCACACGCGCCGGTATTACCGCGATCAACGCCAAGTCTTTGGCCACTGAGGAGAACCCCTTGATGGTCCCGTCGCTATGCGGCTTGGGGTTGGTGGGTCGTGGCCCACTGTAGGGCGAACTCGGTGGGGGTAAGTTCTCCGTGGGCGGAGTGGGGTCGGTTGGCGTTATAGTCGCGGCGCCAGTCTTCAATGATTACGCGGGCTTCCAGCAGCGAGTCGAAGCGCCATGAGTTGAGCAGTTCATCACGTAATCGGCCGTTGAACGACTCGACCCAAGCGTTCTGCCATGGCGAGCCTGGATCGATGAAAAGTGAACCGGCACTGTTGAATCGGCACCAGTCATGCACGGCGTGCGCCACGAACTCAGGACCGTTGTCGAAGCGCACGTAATGCGGCGCGCCGTGCTGGCGCGCCAGGCGATCCAAGACATCGACGACACCGTCGGCATCGATGTTGCGGTCGACCTCGATCGCCAGTGCCTTGCGGGTGAACTCGTCGATCACGTTCAACATCTTCAACGTGCGACCGTCGGCGGTGGTGTCGAATTGAAAGTCCATCGCCCAGATGACATTCGGACGAATCGGTGACATCGCACCCACGGCGACACCGATACCCGTCAGGCGCTTCTTCTTGCGCCGCTGGGGCACCCGCAGGCCCTCCTCACGCCACAGCCGGCGAATGCGCTTGTTGTTGACGCACCAGCCCCCTCGGCGCGCTATCTTGGCAGCCCGTCTCCACCCCCACCGTGGCCGGTCAGTGGAGAACCGGCGCAGCCAGGCACGCAACTCGGCCTCCTCGGCGGTGATCAAAGGCGGCACCAGACGCATCGTGGACCGGTGGATACCCACCACGGTGCAGGCTCGGCGTTGCGATACCCCGAACCGCTCACGCAACGCCGTGACGGCGCGGCGCTTGCGGTTCGGGGTCAGAAGTTTCCCGCCGAGAGATCCTTGAGCATGTCGATGTCCAAGGCCTGGTTAGCAACCAACTTCTTAAGCCGGGCGTTCTCGGCCTCAAGCTCTTTGAGCCGCTTCGCCTCGTTGGCCTTCATCCCGCCGTACTGGGCAAGCCAGCGATGCCATGTCGATTCGGCCACCTCCAGGTGCCGGCACACCTCGCCCAATTCCTGGCCGGCACCGAGGAGCTTGTTGCCCTCTGCGAGCTTGCGGATGATCTGATCCGGCGTATGCCGCCGGCGCTTGTTCGATGCCATGTCGCTGTCGATTCTTCCTGCCCAAACACTCGGGCAACAGAGCCGCACAACGACTGGACCACTACGACGGGCTCACCTCAGATGACCCGGCACTGTTGCCCGCCCGGCGAATAGTTACCGGGTACGTGGCAGGCCTCCGTGTAGGCCAGGAGGCGGACCGGCCTCTCGTGCCGGCGTGTTACCGCAATTTCAGTGCAAACGCAGCGATTGATGCCACCGCCAAAATCGCCGAAAACGCCATGTTGATACGTGTCGACAGCGCGGCGGCAGCGGCGTCCGCGCGGAGCGGCTCCAGACCGAGACGACAGATTCCGTAGGCAGCGGCGGAGCCGAAAAACAACAATCCCGGACGACCGGACGTCCCGTGCGACGACAGTCCGACAGCCAAAATCAGTGCCAACCAACCGGCCTCGAAGAGCTGTGTGGGATAGCGGCGCTTCCATTCGCCGCGGTGATCCGGCAGCCACAAGCCCAGCGGCCCACGCGTCTCCCGTCCGGAACAGCAGCCGTTGATCAGGCAACCGATGCGGGTGGCGGCCAGCCCGACCAAAAAGACGATGGCCGCACCGTCGAGGAATCGCCAGAACTCCAAACCCATGAGGCGCAGCACCGGCCAACAGACCGCGAAGCTCAGCGCCACGCCGCCGTAAAGTCCGGCGCCGATCTCTTGTATGCCGGCGCGGTCGGCAAGAACTTCCGGGTGCCCAACGAGGTACCAGATGCGGGAGCCGATCAGAGCACACACGAGGAGGATGAGAGCGGATACCGCGAAGCGCTTGTGATCGAGGCCCGACACGTACGCACCGCATACAACCCCGACCGCAAAGCCCACGTACAACATGACCGCGTAGCTCGGAATGCGAAGCCTTCCGACGCGGAACAGATATCGTCGACCTAACCAGCGCGATGAACGCTGTGACTCCGGGGTAGCCATGCCAACCCGATTGCGTCATCGTCAGGAGCGGCAGTAGATGCCACCATCCCCTGCGGGACAAGTCTGAGGTCCCTGCGTGGCCGAAGCGCATCCCAGTGGGAACAGTGTGGCGGCCAGTATCGCGAGCACGATCTTGCCCGTCCGGATTGTGTTGCTGGTCTTCGCGTTCATTGATGTCGCCTCTCATGTGTCGGTAAATACTTGAATCGCTATTTCTATGGAGTTCTATGGAGTCGAATAGTTTCGTTGGTCATCAGCGGTTCGGGCTTTCTTGGGCATGGCTCATTTTTCGATGTGATGGTCGGGAGTCAGGCATATCGCGTCAGCGCCCGGTCAACTCGTTGGGATCAAACCAGCTAGGTCTGAACCCAGCGTGGAAGCAGGCGGCCAGAGCCTCGGTGAACGAGGTGACCAGCGGCGAGAGTTGCCGGTCAGGTCCCGAAAGAGGCAGTCCATTGGCGATAGCCGCATAGTGGTCGGCAAGTTCACTTGAATCGCGGGCAAGTTTGTTCAACGCCAGTCGCACATCGGGACTCGCTGCATCGATAGCTTTTGAACCGTCTGTTTGCCCGGAGGGTGCACCGACCGTTGAAAGCGTGCGTAGCTGTCCGCTAAGAGTGAGCGGGCTGATGTTCATGTCACCTCCGGCAAGCAAGAGGTGTCGATACGTCTTGTAAAAACCTTCACCGCGGTCCTCAAGTCCGTTAGGTGAGCCACAAACCTCCCTATCCTCAGGCGATGCTTGAGCGGTTGTCATTGAACTCGTCGGCACAACCGTTGTCGTTGCACCTGCCGTTCCGGTGACGCTTATGGCTGTAGTCGTAGTGTTTCCCGGTTTCGATGGTTGACTGTCTGAGCAGCCAGCCACCAAGGCGTAGGTGCCGACGGCCGCGAGAGCGACACCAAGAACTCCTGCGAGAATCTTCCCGACCAATTTCCATTGAGCGGAATGGTCGTCCGACGCGCTGTTGGAATCGTCGGTTGCCGTGTTCTTCGCGAGTGCGACCCCGAGCTGGATGGTCGTCCGTTCACTGCACTTGGGGCACGTGAACTGTTTCCGCGTGCTCTCGGCTGGGATCGTGAGCCTCGCTGCACAATGCGAACACACGACGGGCCTCTTGTCGTTGGTCATCAGCGGTCCGGGCTTATTTGGGCCATGGCTCATTTGTCGATGTGATGGTCCGGACTCAGTGGCGGGATACTGCCAAGATCAATAACCCTGCATTGCTGGCCGCCCGGTGCGTAGAAACCCCCGCCATAACCCGGGTTGTAGGTCGGCTGCCAACTTGCGCAGCGCTGCCAAGTACCGTCGGGACGAATCGGGCCGTCGCAGATCATGACCGTATTGAGAAAACCCCCGTTCTCGCACCCAGGCATCGGGTCACCGGGGTAGGCAGTAGCGACGGGGGCGACCGACAGCGCGCAGACGACCGCCGTCGTCACCGCTGCTAACGCCGTCACGCAGCGCAGCGTCATCGTCATGGTGCTGTCCTTCCGTGATTGCTGAACGCGGCCTACTCGACCGCCACCCCGGCCGGGTCTGAGCCGACCGGGATGGTGGCCACGACGGCATCGGTGACCGGGTTGATCACTGACACCGTGTCGCTGCCGAGATTGGTGACATAGACGGTGCCCCCGGTGGGGCTGACCGCCACCCCATCCGGGGTCGTGCCGACGGTGATAGTGCCGGTCACGGTGTCCGTGGAGGCGTTGATCACTGACACCGTGCCGCTGCTGGCGTTGGTGACGTAGACGGTGCCCCCGGTGGGGCTGACCGCCACCCCGGCCGGGTCCGTGGGACCGATGGCGATGGTGCCGGTCACGGTGTCCGTGGAGGCGTTGATCACTGACACCGTGCCGCGGTTAGAGTTGGCGACATAGACGGTGCCCCCGGTGGGGCTGACCGCCACCCCCTCCGAGCCCGAGCCAACGGTGATAGTGCCGGTCACGGTGTCCGTGGAGGCGTTGATCACTGACACCGTGCCGCTCGGCGTGTCGCTGCCGGGGTGGGTGACGTAGACGGTGCCCCCGGTGGGGCTGACCGCCACCCCGGCCGGGTCCATGGGGCCGATGGCGATGGTGCCGGTCACGGTGTCGGTGACCGGGTTGATCACTGACACCGTGCCGCTGCTGGCGTTGGTGACATAGACGGTGCCCCCGATGGGACTGACCGCCACCCCGGCCGGGTCCGAGCCGACGGTGATAGTGCCGGTCACGGTGTCCGTGGAGGCGTTGATTACCGACACCGTGCCGCTGCCGAGGTTGGTGATGTAGACGGTGTCCCCGGTGGGGCTGACCGCCACCCCCTCCGGGGTCGAGCCGACCGGGATGGTGGCCACGACGGCATCGGTGACCGGATTGATTACTGACACCGTGCCGCTGTTGGAGTTGGCGACATAGAGGTCGCCCAGCCCGCCGGCCCCACCGGCCCCGCCGACACCACCGGCCCCGCCGATACGACCACTGGGCTCGCTGCCAGCGCCGCCGGCACTCCCGCTACCGCCACCACTGCCGTTACCGCTGGTACCGCCGCTGCCGCCTTGACCACCGGCACCGCCGTGACCACCCGACCCGAACAACAACCCGCCGTTACCACCGGCCCCACCCACACCACCGACCCCGCCGCTCCCACCGGCGGCACCACCCGTGGTGGTCACACCGGCCGTGCCGGTCCCGCCGGCCCCGCCTATACCGCCGTTGCCGAACAGGAATGCCGACCCACCGGCGCCGCCAGCCTGCCCCGGTGCCCCGGACCCGCCGTTGCCACCATTGCCCCACAACCACCCGCCGGCCCCACCGGCCTGCCCCGTTCCGGGCGCCCCATTAGCGCCGTTGCCGATCAGCGGGCGTCCCGTCAGATCCAGGATCGGCGTAAACAGCCCCGGGCCCTGGGCCTCCTGCACCGCGGCCACCAACGGCGAGACATTCGCCGCCTCCGCGGCCACATATGCGCTACCAGCCCCGTTCAGCGCCTGCACGAACTCGGCATGAAACGCCGCCGCCTGAGCACTGAGCGCCTGATATTGCCGGGCGTGACTGGAAAATAGCGACGCGATCGCCGCCGACACCTCATCACCAGCGGCGGGCATCAACGCGGTGGTTGGGATCGCCGCCGCGGAGTACGCCGCGTCGAGCGACGAACCGATACCCGACACATCCGCTACCGCCGATGCCAACAGGTTCGGAACCGCGATCACAAACGACATTCCTGTCTCCTAACCCAACCCGTGATAAGAACGTGGTCCTTTTTGCGCGCGCACCAAATGGCTGGAAACGCCCAGCTCGTGGCCTTGATTCGTGAACTCTACTTTATGACAACACGTTATAACGCCCGGATTGACCTATCGGCGCGCAAATCGGTGAGTCTGTCATGCCATGACCTCCGCAGGCACCGCATGACCAGGCGAGTGCTGCGTGGATTCAGTGCGCAACAGTTCGCCAACGCCCGCCGTCACCGCGGCCTAAGCGTGTCCGACCTTGCCCGGCTGGCCGACGTCGGCCAATCCACCATCCATGCTTGGGAAGCCGGGACCCGCACCCCGCAAGTTGATCTGCTGGCCCGCGTCATGGAAATACTCAAGACCCCGATCGAGCAGGTCGTCATCATTTCGCCCGACGAGCGCTACCCCGGCGACTGGCGCGTAATTAAAGGAGTCACCCAGCCGCAACTGGCAGCGGCAGCCAAAATCGCCACTACTACCCTGCGCGGCATCGAACGCGCGGACATAGCGCTCACTGATGCCAATGCCTTCACCTTGGCGATGCTGCTCGATCTACCCGTTGAGCAATATCGAGCCGCCTACCAACGCGCACGCAAGCGGCCGCCAGGAATCTCAGTCTGACGGGCTCATCGCACTGGTCAGATTGCTACGGCTATGGCTGGGTGGGCTGCGGCGATGGCATGTTTCATGTCGCCGGCGCTGATGTGCAGGATGTGGGAGTTGGTGCGGAGGAGTTGTTCGAGGTCGCGGGGCCTTGGTGCGAGTCGGTGTAGTCGGCGGATTCGCGCTCGTCGGCAGGCGGCAGTGACGTCACGGGCGTAGTGGGCGTTACCGAAAGCGTCGAGCAGCGTGCCGTTGCCGTACGGGATTGACTGCAGCCGGGCCGCTTCCGCGCCTAGCAGTTCCCATGCGGCGCCTTCGACGATCAGATGTTCTTTGCTGGCGAGGTGGCGCCCGATGGTAACGATTTCTTCAGGGGTGTAGCTGGCGAAAGTCATAGTGGTTGGGAATTGAGCGGCTAGCCCGGCGTGGGTGGTGAGGAAGTCGTGCATGGGGCCGGGGTAACCGGCGGCGATGACGACGAGTTCGTCGCGGTATTCCGCCATGCAGGTCTGCAGCATGGCGATCGCATCCGCACCGCGCTACGCGACAAACCACCCACCGCAATATCGTTGGCGTTGATCTCGATGACGGTGGGGCGGGTGATCATGCCTAGCCCAAATAACCCTTCACCGATTACCCGGGCGAACGTCTTTCTCGCGGTGCCCGGCGCGCCCAGAAACACCATTTGGTTGTCCGCGCCGGACAGCACTGTCCCACCGTCACTCTCAAGTGCTTTGCGCCACAACGTGAATCGTTCTTTGGCTTCGGTCAAACCGATCAATTCATCGATACGCGCCTGCGCCCAATCAAAAACTTCGACACATACTTTCGTCGGCGATGTCTTCTTCGTCATCATCCCATTCTCTCCAAAGAGCAGACATCAGCACCTCCCACATCGGGCCGTGTGCCAGCGGCCTCGATCACGCCACCGGCACACGCCACAGCAATACGGGCCTTGCAGGGACTTACAGCGCCGACAGAATGTGCAACGCCAGCGATGGGAGCTCGACGGCTAGCGTGCCCGCCAACGATCCCGCGATATACCGTGTGAAATGGCCCCCTAGCAATGGACGCAGCTATCTTGAGTAGCGGGCGAGCGCGGTGCCTGCATGCTATCGACAGGTACTTTCACAGCGAACAATTCCTGTGTCATATTGGCGTTGCTGCTACATATGCATAGCGCGACTGCCAGCAATTTTATGCCGACATAGAGATTGCTGGATGATGCTTCCGTTGAGGTGATCACCCACTACTCACCGAAAATCCTGCGGACTCAGGTTTCTCTTAGGTATGTCCAGCTCCCCTCACCTGACCCCGCCTCCAAACCAGAGGGTGCACTGGCCCATGAGCCAAAAGCCAGCAGCTGCAAGCTATTTCACCTTCCCGCTGCCACAGCTATGGCTGGGTGTGCCGCGGCGATGGCGTGTTTCATGCCTCCAGCGCTGATGTGCAGGATGCAGAGGTCGACGCGGAGGAGTTGTTCGAGGTCGCGGGGGCGGGCTGCAAGATCCACGACCATCTCCTTTGATACATTTCGGTAATGACACGCTAAACGTACTCGAAAATTACATTGAGTAATTGCCGCAGAAATGGTCAATTAGACGGCAAATTTTATGGAATTCCCAGCAAAAAACCTGTCCGTAATGGCCCATAAATTACTATCATTTTGAAATGCTTACCGACGTCGCCACCTCCCAGGACCTGGTCACACTGCTGCCCCGTTGGCAACTGGCCATGCAGTCCGATCGCAAAGCCTCCTACACCATCGACTCCTACATCCGAGGCGCCCGCTACTACCTCACCTGGTGCGCAACCGGGGTCGGTGAACACCCCTTCACCCGGCCCACTCTGCAGCGCTGGACCACCCACCTACTAAGCGTCGGCGCCGAACCAGCCACCGCCCGCATCCGCCAACAAGCCGTCCGCCGCTTCGCCGCCTGGCTCGCCGACGAAAAAGTCATCGAACGCGACCCCTTCCTCGGCCTCAAATCCCCCAAAATCGACATCAAAGTAGTAGAACGCCTCACCGACGACGAACTGCGATTGATGCTCAAAGCCTGCGCCGGCACCCACCTCCACGACCGCCGCGACGAAGCCTGCCTACGCCTACTCATGGAAACCGGCATGCGCGCCGGCGAACTCTTAGCACTATCGGTGCGCGATATCGACCTCGTCGAAGGTGTGGTCACCATCCGAAAAGGCAAGGGCGGCAAAGGCCGCTACGTCCCCTTCGAAGCACACACCGGCGCCGTCGTCGACCGCTACCTACGCATACGTAGACACCACCCCCTAAGCCACACCTCCTCACTGTGGCTCACCGAAACAGGCAGTGGTGATCACCTCAGCTACCAAGGCCTACGCACCTCACTGCTCGCGCGTGCCACCGCGGCAGGCATCGAAGGCTTCCACCTCCACCGGCTAAGGCACACCTTCGCCAGCCGCTACCTCTCCCACGGCGGCAGCGAAGGCTCCCTCATGCAAATGGCCGGCTGGCGCACCCGACAAATGGTCGACCGCTACAGCCAAGACACCGCCGCCGAACGCGCCCTCACCGAAACCCGACACCTCCAACTCGGCGACCTCTAAACCACCACCACGCCGCGCCACCCCACGCCAACACGGCATTTTCTCAGGTTTATTGTTTTTCTCAGATTTTCATGTCTTTCGCGAGTGAGCAATTGCAGCAAACTTTGTGGATCGCTATACGACCTGACGAACACCAATCTCGCCTCGGTGGGTTATTCCGAGGAAAATATGTTGAGCTTGTCTAGCGGGCGCCCGTGATCGTCGTAGGCGGTAACACCCAATTTGCAGACGGCGTACGACTTAAGTTGCGTGGTGGCGGCGTCGATTACGTGGCCGAGCTTGTCAACCTCAGCACGCTCGACCACGTGAGCCGCCGACGGGTTAGCCGCGGCGGCAGCAATCAGTTGTCGAATTTTCCCGAGTGCCCCAAGGATGAGGCCGATTGCCTCAGCGACTCCCCCGTCTTCGGTGAGGGTCAGAACGGCGAATGCGTGGGAGGTTGCCCGCCGATAGGAATCCCAGAGGTCGTCGGAGAACATTTCGTTGACGTGCTGGTGGATTGCCTGTCGGTCAACGCTCTCAAGTTGTCGTATACGTTGGACAACGATCTCAACCTGCGAGCTGCGTTGGGAAAGCGCGCTGATCAAGTCGATCACCTCCGCCCTCAGCTTGTCGTTGCGCGCGTCCAAGCGACTTTGTTCAAAATGAATGGCATTGCGTCTCAAGGTGATTACGCTGACCACCACGCTGACAATGACCGCCATCAACGCGACCAATACCGTGGAAAAATTCCCCCACCCTGGCGTGTAGTACAACGCGACGTATCGGTGAATCATGGCTACACGCCGGCGATTCCGGTTAACGGCTTGTCGGTCTTGAAGACAAGCTGCTCGCCACCTCCGTCAAGCCGCACGGCACAAATCTGTCCGGAGAGATCGCTGACGTATACGACGCCGGCTTGGGTATCGACGGCAAGGCCAATGGCCTCGTGATAGTTACCCGCGACCACGGTCACGTCGCCGCCGGGCTCACCCACCGCCGGTATCGCGGCCTTGTTCAAGGTGTTTCCGAGCGGCGGATCGCCGCGGTCCGTCCAATACATCGTGTTGGTGTCCAGGTCGAGTTCCATATCGATGGGTTCGGGAAGCTGCGACCAGAGGACCTCGATCTGACGTTCACCGACAGGTGCGTTGAGCGACGTGCGAAAGATCCGACCGTCATTGCCGTTCGCCGGGCCCTTCTGTGTCCAGTACAGCAGCCCGTGTCGTTCGTCGACGGCGACGCCGACGCACTGGTTGCGCCGCATCCGGCGATCGGCTTCGGCGGTGGCGACCACGACCTCGTCACGCAGGTCAGTACCGTCGAGCCGCACGCTTCGCACAGCGGCGCCCTCCCGGTCAGACCAATACAGTCGCCCGGCCGACCAGGCCCCCGCTAACTGTTTCCCGGTGACAAACGATCCGACAGGCAGGAGGTAGGTGCGCTCCGTGCCGTCTATCTTGACGCGCTCCAGTGATCCGTTTGCGCGATAAAAGTCCAAGTCGTCGTCTGTTTTTGGGGCTTGCCCTTCGGGTAACTCCGGTGCGCCCATATTGGTCCAGTAGACGAATTTTCGATCCGGATCGACGGCGATGCCATCGGGCCCGTCGGTCAAGCCGTCAACCAAAGTGCTCGACTCACCGGTTGTGGTATCGATCTTCACTAGCGACTGTTGAATCGGGCTCAGTGCTAGTAGGTAACCGAACATTCGATAATCCTTCCCGATGCCTTCCAGATGCTATTAGGCCGTGCACCGTGGTTCATTGCCGGTGCACGATCCGCGTGTGGCGCACAGCCCGCGTCAGGTGTTGTCGATCTGACCAATCCAGGCATTGACTGCAGAGACCGCAGCGTCGAGGGACAGTTGGAGGCCAGCCGAAGCCGCGGCCCGTTTGTAGTCGGCGTCCCAATGGGTGTGCCCGACAACGGTTGGCGGCCAGGCTCTTTCCGGCAATCCAAGTTGGTAGGCTTCGTCAGCGCGGGCCTGGAACAGCGCAGCTGCGGCAGCATGGATCTCGGCAAGTGTCGGACTTCGGGCCTCAGCGGCGAGGTCGCGCAGCAGCAGCAGGTCGACGACATCGCGGGCGCGATCGTTGATGGAATCTGGCGGATCGTGCGGATCAGAGACGGCGTGGATCTTCTGCGCAATCTGAAAGCGCATAGCGATCCCAACGAGGATGTCGGGGTTAGGGAGGCCGAACCCATCCAATGGCGGCGGCTCGATGACTTCAAAGTCTTGGCCGATGCCTGATTCATCGGCAGAGACTTCGAATTGGATGCGCCGCCAAGTGACGCCGCGCAGCGCAATGATGACGTCAAACCGACGTGGCTTGATGATCTTGGTCGGAACGTTGACGACCTCGATCTCGCCTCGACGCAGCGTCAGAGGTCCCCACGGCTCGGCCAGCGCGCCTTCCAACGCGAGAAAAAACGCGTTTAGATCGCCGCGGACGAGACCGTCGATGTCCTTGGTGGGGCGTGCGGTAGTGGGCAGCCGATGCTGCAACAGTGTGCCGCCCTTGAGGAGGAATAGCTGCCGTCCATCGACATCGATAGCGCGTTGGACGCACGCGATCGCGACTGACGACGCCACGAGCCAGCCGAGTCGGCCGCCCTTGGCCTCGGGTCCGAGCTTGCCCTCGGCTTGTGCGATCCATTGGTTCAGAACGGCGGTCGACGCCGGCTGTTTCGTCTTCGGCGCCAATGTGCCCAACAACGCGGCAAGCCGGGAACCACGACGCCCGTCAGTCATGACGCGCTTCCAATGCTTTGGCCAGCTCACCGCTTTCGGCGGTCGTCAGATAGCCCTGGGCGTGACCGCGGTCGATGGCCTGCCGGAGCAGGTACGTCGGAGTGCCGTAGGCGACACACTGGGCGATGGCCGTCACCGGTGTGACGGTGGGGATCTCCTGCCACCAGCCGATCTGGGTGGGCGCGAGATCTTCTCGGTGGATGGCGTAATCGCCATCGCCGGCGCGGCGCAGGCGTCGACGTTTGGCGATCGTGACATGGATGCGGTGCGGGTTTACATCGCTGATGGCATAGGCGTCGAGCGCGGTTTCGTGACTGAGGCAGGCCTCAGGTGCGCGGGTCCACAGCACGGCGAGCATGTAGGGGTCGTACTGACCTACGGGGAACTGCGGGAATCGATAGACGCCGTGCGCGACGCGGGTCAGGGTGCCGCGCTGCACAAGCATCTGCATCGCGATCTTGTCGATACCCACAGCCCCGGCCTGCTGGGCAGTCACAAATCCGAGCTGTGTGGCAGCGATATCCCACAGCTCATCTCGCGCCAACGGCTTAGTTGCCATGGCAAAAGTATAACGAAACCGTGATACTTTTGACACTGCGATCGCCGCTGTTTCTTATGACTGCCGTGACGTCCTTATTTCGAATGAATAGCAAGATCGCCCAAGTCGGGCGAAAACCAACGGCAGTGCCATGAACCAAGGTGGATGGCGATTAAACGTCCGGTCGACTGACTTTGAGCGCAAGGAGCTCTGCGCATACCTGGTGATGCACCCTGGCAAGGATTTTGTCCTTGTCCCTAGCGACCTGCTCGAAGTCCAACTGTTCTTGAATGTCCGGCGGCATCAGATGGGGGCCTTCCTCGTCCACTCGGAGCATCAGCCATCTCAGCGCCGCCGTCCCGGCTGTCAATCGCGCAGCCTGGGCGGACTCGGTGCGGCCAGCAGCCACCTCTGTTCGCGCCTTGCCAAGCCAGTGGCCGACTTGGCTGTCCCAGTAGGTAATGGGGTCCATGCCCGACCGCTCACGAGCATTTCAACTGCCTGGGGGCACCTCGGCAAATCCCGGTTGTCCCGCGTCGACAACGGAATTGAACCGGATCCGGGTTTCCAGATTCTCGCTGATCTCCTGGATCGCGCTCTCGGGAAGCGCGGTGACATCGAAGTTCTCGCTGATGCGGGACGGCGTGACGGATCCCGTGAGAACTGCGGTGCCGCGCTGAATGCCCCAGGCCAAAAGTACTTGCGCAGGAGTCTTTCCCAGACGCTGGGCTATCGACACGATGAGAGGATCGTCGAGCAGTCGCGGTTCCAGCGCGTGGCCCAGCGAAGCGAACGCCAACAGGATGATCCCGTCTGTCTCGCGCAATCCGTGGAGTTCCCATTGCGGGTGATACGGGTGCGACTCGACCTCCACGACCGCCGGTTTGATGCGGGCGGTATCGATGATCCTTCGGGTGCCTTCGACGTCGATGTCGGACAGGCCTATCGCTCGCGTAAACCCTTCATCCACAAGGGCTTCCATCGCGGCCCAGGTCTCCTCCAGCGTGACTCCATCGTCGTAGACGACGGCTCCGTGGATGTCGCGGGGATCTTGGTCGTCGCCGGGCTGGAACGCGAACGGCGTGTGCACCAGATACAGATCGACGGCGTCCAGCCCGAGTCTGTTCAGGCTCGCCTGCAGCGCGGGCTTGACCCGTTCGGGTCGATGGTTGTTGTTCCACAGCTTGGTGGTGACAAACAGGTCCTCGCGGCGGACCGTTCCCTCGGCGAACAACTCCTTGAGCGCCGCGCCGACCTCGGCTTCGTTGCGGTACCGCTCGGCGGCGTCGAGGTGACGGAACCCGACCTGGACGGCGGTCTTGACGGCATTTCGCGTCTTGGTGTTGTCGGAAAGCGAAGTCCCAAACCCGAGCGCCGGAATCTCGCCGCTGCCGTTGTTCAAGGCGAATCGATGCTGCTTTGGGTTCTCAATCGTTGTCATTTCTTTTCGACCTCCCTATTCATGCATCTCTTGTGTGGCTTACCCGTTAGACGCCTCAGGGACAATAGTTTTCGTCACGTTGGCGCGAGTAACGGGGCGCGGAAGCTTGAGTAACGGGGTACTCACCGCACTATCTTCCGTCATCCGCCTTGGTCTGTCGCGGGCGCGATGCGGCGGGCAGCCTCGAGGCTGGTGGTCTCGCCCGAAGGTTCGTCGGTCTGTTCGCTGAGGCGCCGAGACTGCGGTGACAGCGAAACCGCCGCGAAAAAGCTAGACCTGAATGCAGGCTCGACGCCACCAGCGCAGACTCGGCGCCAGATTCGAGGCCGCTTGGCTCGCCTCCTTGTGATCGTCCGTCATCACCGATCGATGGGTATAGGCCACTTTGGACTTCAAGTTCAGCAGAGTCCGGAGGTGCTTCGCTGCATTAGGCTCGGCCTTTTCCAGAAGAGCGATCGCTCAGCTGAAGTCACCGGACATGTTTACCACCGCTGAAGACAATACCCGGGCCGTACCCAGGATCTCCCGACTTAGGACATGGTCGCCGGATTCCGAAGTGTGCGATGCGTCGACCCATAGTTGTGGATTAACGGTTATCTGGTTGTCGAAGGTGTTGGTGTTGTTGGGGTTTCGCTGTTTTAGGTGGTTACGGCGATGGCGGGATGTACTGCGGTGAGTGCGCGTTCCATGTCGGTGGTGCTGACTTGGAGGACACCGGGGTTGGTGCGTACGAGTTGTCCTAGGTCGCGGCGGTGGGGTGCTAGTCGGTGTAGTCTGCGGGTCCGCGCTCGCTGACACGTCCTGATTACCTCACTGATGTAGCGGGCGTTGCCGGCGACGTCGAGCAGCGTGCCGTTGCCGTAGGGGATGGACTGCAATCGAATGACTTCGTCACCCAACAGATCCCACGCCGCGTCATGGACCACCAGGCGTTCCCTAGCGGCGAAGCGACGCCCAATACCCACAATGTCGGCCGGGGTGTAGCTGGCGAAGTGCACGGTGAAGGGAAACCGAGCGGCCAGCCCGGCATGGACTGTCAAGAAGTCCTGCATCGGGCGGGGATAGCCGGCCATGATGACCACCAGTTCGTGGCGGTAGGCCGCCATACCCGTCAACAGGGCATAGATCGCTTCCACCCCCACACAGGGGCCGTTGGTGTCGGCGACTAGCTGGTAGGCCTCGTCGATAAACAGCACTCCGCCGCGGGCGCGGGCGCAGGCCTGCTGCATCCTGCTGGCCGGGCTGCCCGAGGGACCGTCTGTGGTGATGTCGGCTGCGGTGACCACGGTGACTTCTGGGCGGGTGATCATGTCCCATCCGAACAACACCTCACCGATCACCCGGGCGAACGTCTTTTTCGCGGTGCCCGGCGCACCCAGGAACACCAGGTGGTTTTCTCCGACTGCGCCGCCGTGCCCGACACGGTGCCGGTCGGCTTCTAGTGCGGTGCGCCACGTCCTGAAGTGTTCTTTGGCTTCGGCTAAACCGATCAGTTCATCGATACGTGCTTGCGCCCAATCAAGCACTTCCTGACGTTCGCGGGCCAGGGCGGTACCCGCGTATGCACCCGGTCGGCACCAGTCTTCTGTCGGTGCCAGGTCGGCCAGACTGTTGGCATTGTTCATCGGTACCTCCGTTACCGGGCCCAATGCTGATCGGGCCCTGCCCGCCCAGCACTGGCGTGGTGCTTACCTGTGCTGGGCGGGGTTGGCCCGCATCAGAACTCAGAACAGCGACGTGAGGAGGTGGGCTGCGAGTGTCCCGAGCTCGGGTGCCAGCGTCCCGGCGAGGTTCGTCGCGAGCGACGGAGCAGTACCCGAGACATCGGCCGCGAGCGACGGGGCCAGGCTGCCGATGTCAGCCGCGATCGACGGGGCCAAGCCGGCGAACTCGGCTGGCACCGCACCAGCGGCGGCCGCGCCGCTGAAGAAGCTGCCCTGGCCAAAGTAAGTCTGCAAGACATTAATGAGGCTATTGACGACGACATTCGGGGCTGGCCAACCAGTCGGGCTAAAACTGGTCGCCTGGGCCAAGAATGCCTGGACCGCTGCGGCGAGACTGCCGCCCTCCACGATGTTTGTCGGATTAACCGGAACGTCATTGATAGCGTTCGGGAGAGCTATAGACCCCGCTGTCTTCTGGGCCGCGATTATCGCTTCGGAAAATACGCCGCCCGCCGCAAAGTTGGCCTTAGGAGTAAGGAAACCGTAACCGTCAGGCTGAGGGCCGTAGCCTACCCCGTTGATGATTGCCTGCGCCGTTACGCCCGGGAGGTTAACCAGATCGGTCAGCCCCCCCAGCGGGTCCCCAGAGGCGAACGCATTATAAGTGTCCTGCATAGCGTAGCCGATGGATTGCAGCCAGTCACCGGGCCCGAGAACGAGAGGGGTACTCACGGTTGCCAGCCCACCAGTGATTGGGTGAGCGAAATAGGCATACGCATTCGCGATATTTTGTGTGACACCTGTACCGATTTGCAGAGTATTTTCCAGCGGCTCGAAAATTGTAAACAGTGGCTCGAACCATAACGCAAAATTTAGGTATTCAAACGCCAAGGGGAAGTCAGGCACCATCAACGCGGCAATAGCCTGTTCCATAACTGGGAAAAAATAGCCTGGCTCGGTTGAGGTGAAGTAGGTAGTAGCAGTCTGCGCCGCACCTTGGAAGGTAGTGACGTACAGGTCCGCGTACGTGACCATGTTCGCGGCCACCTGCTGCAGGATGGGGAACGGAACCGTGGCCCACTGCTGGTAAAGCCCCTGCAGGTTCGTCGCCGCGTCCTGGAAGAAATCGACCCAAGTTTGGATCGGGTTCACCACAGTATCGGCCAGCTGCACCTCGATACTGACAGCGCTGTGCTGGAGGTCGGCTGCGACGTCGTTGGAGACTGCCGGTGTGAGGGCGATCAGGCTGGCGCCTACTGCTGCGGCGCCCGCGGTGACGAGGGGCCGAAGGGCTGTTAGTTGTTGCATGGGTGTTGTTCCTTTGCTGTCTGTAGTCTGGGTATTCGTGGGCGTGCAGAGGCCATCACGTTCACTGGGGTGTTAGCCGTAGTTCCCGTTGGGGCCGACCGCACCGATCTGGCCAAGAAATCCAGGAAGGCCACCGGCACCACCGGGGCCGACGTAATAGCCGATGCTGGAGTTACCGCCGGCGCCACCAGCGCCACCATTACCTGCCAGTAGCCCACTGAAACCCCCGGCCCCGCCCTTACCGCCACCCCCGTAATTAGCAAACGAGCCGCCAGCACCACCAGCACCGCCGTTACCGACTAACCAGGCGCCGTTCCCGCCGGTACCACCCATACCGCGCGTGCCGAATGCTCCAACTTGGAAATTGGCACCACCGACACCGCCCGCGCCCCCGTTACCGAACAGTATGCCGGCATTGCCACCGATACCGCCGATACCGCCGTGATAATAGCCAAGGCCGCTCGCGGAGCCCATGGCACCGACGCCGCCGATACCGCCATTACCCATCAGCAAGCCGCCATTGCCGCCCATACCGCCCATACCGTAATTAGGGCCGGAACCGGCGAGAGCGGTACCGCCTTGCCCGCCGTTGCCGAACAGCCCGGCCGAACCGCCGGCAAAACCGGCGACGTGTGTGGCGGTACCGTTGGCGCCGGCCCCGCCGTTGCCGAACAAGAACCCGCCGGAGCCGAGGTTGCCGACGGGCAGCCACTGCCCTAACGGCGAGGTGTTGGTGCCGGTGAAACCGTTGACGCCGTTGCCGATCAGATCGCGCCCGAACAAGGCAACGAACGGCGCATTGAGTGGCCCGTCCACTGCTTGACCGAGCGGGCTGGCAATCCACCCCTGGCCGGCGGTGTAAATCCCGGTGTAGACACCGTCGAACGCGTTATAAACGAGGTTATTCAGTACAGCCTGAGGGGAGTTTGCAGCAGAGACCGCCGCACTGAGACCGCCGACTTGGACGGCAGCGGCGCTGGCATTAATGCTGCTGGTGATGCCTTCTAAGGCACCCGAACGAATACCTTCAAAGGCGGCGGCGCTGGCATTGAGGCTGTTGGTGATGCCCTCAAGGGCACCGGTTTGCAGGCCCGCGAGGGCACCGGCGCCCAGGCCGTCGATGGCCGCGGTGCCCGCAGCGGCGGCCTGGCTGGCGGCTCCCATAAGGGGTTGGATGATGGGGTCGATGATCGTGTCGAGCACCCCGGCGCGAGCCGGCGGCGCAGCGACCATGGGTGTCATCGCGGCGGTCAGAAAAGCGCCGGCGGCGGTGCCCAAACCGACTACACGGCCGCGACGGTTCGCTTTCGCGTTGCGGCGATTTCGCCTGGTGCTGTGTTGTTTACGCTTCATCTGAGCGCCTTTCTGTCATGACCGAGAGAGCGAGGTGTCCGGAAGCTGTACTTAGGAAAGACCTAGGTATTGGCGTTTTCGGTCTGGTTCACCGTGTGTTTTTGGCTGGCAACAGAGGTGAACATACCTAAGAAGTAGATTGAATAAATCGACCAATACAATGGCCAATTAGCCGAGATGGCAGGGATTTTGCAGCAAAAGAATCCGCTTAAAACCACTCAAAACTATTGGCATTCTCGAAATGTTTATCGCCGCCGCACCCCTATGGCCTCGCGGCACTGCTGACGGTGGTGGCTAATGGTGTGATCCCGGCGGCCGGCGTCTCGTGGTGTTGACCGGTGATCGCTGAAACCGTTGCCGCCCAGCATGACCAGGCGGTGCTCTTCGAGGGTTCAGCTCTACGACACCGGACTGCGCCAGCAGATGATCGCGACGATCGGGCCGATCCCGCCTTGTCTCACGTTTTGTCCCTGAGGGCACATGACCCGCGACCTGTCGGATACGCATGCGCGAAGTGCGCCACAGCAAAATCGGAAATCCGCGATATAACGTGTGAAATGGTCCTCTAGCAATGGACGCAGCTATCTTAAGTAGGGGCGGGCACGGGCCGGCATGCTATCGGTAAGTACTTTCAAAGTGAACTTTTAGGGCACCGGATTGATGTTGCTATCACGCCTGGGTATAACGTGGCTGCCAGCGATGTTGCGGTTCCACAGAGGTTGCTGGACGATGCACCTGTTGAGGTGATCACCCACTGCTCACCGAAAATCCTACGAACTCAGGTTCTTCTTAGGTATGTCCAGCTCGTCGGCCCATAAGAACCGGCCTGCACCGTCAACCAAGAGCGATCTCCCAATGTTCGACTGAAAGTTCCACGCTCTCAAGCGTGTCCAGCAGGACCGCCCGCCTACGTCACCGCTAGGGCCCCTGGGGGTCGCGCAGCGCACGCTACCGCCGCGCGCATGCTGGTTCGACTGGCAGCGCCGGAAAGCGTCGGGCGACGGACGTATCCGTTAACACCCTCTAATCGTGATCAGGACCGCTCCACGCGCCGGCGCTGACAGTCGAATGACTGCCGCAGAAGAGGACGAATAGGAAGACACATGCCGGAATCTGCCCCATCGGCAGTGCACGCCCTTCGCCAAGCCGAGGGTTTGATGCGCAGCAGAAGTTTCGAGCCAGCAGTGGAAATACTCCAGAAAGTCGTGGAACAGTGGCCCACCCTTGAAGCGATATGCCTGCTTGCTTCTTCGTACCTCGAACTCGGGGAATATGACGAAGCACTTCGTTACGCCTCGGTCGCGGTAGAAAATGAACCACATTCTGCGCCAGCCAGAGCTCTGCGTGCGCGGATAAATGCGGCTTTAGGACACTACTCCTCCGCGCTGTCGGACTTCGTCGCCGTGGCCGACCTTCGCCGCAAACAGGAGCCGGCACCGCCGGACAAGTATTCAGTTCCAGCACACTTCGCCTTGCACAATATCGAACAACTTGACCACATTCTGACCATCGGCCATGACGCTGCGCACGCATTCCCGGGCGTTTCGACTGAAGAACTTCATGCCGTTCGCAGTCAGCTCACCAATATTATCGACGGAGCAAATGCCAAAGCGCCTCAAGTGTCCGTCCAGGGGAGCAACGGCCGGGTTCTCGCAGACCTTCCGTACGTGAGAGTTTCCGAGCAGCGGCTGCCGAAGTACCTGAACCCGGATGTCGATTACGGTCAAATACAAGAATCCTTCTTGGCCGGCGGGCAGAAGATACAGGTCATCGATGATTTCCTCACCCCATCCGCGTTAGCTCAAGTGCAGAGGTTCTGCCTGGAATCTACAGTCTGGCGCCACTCATACGAATTTGGCTACATGGGCGCCTTTCCTGAAGACGGATTCGCCAGTATCTCGCTTTTCGCCATAGCAGAAGAGCTCCAAGGAGCGCTCGGCGAAGCGCTTGATGGGCATCGATTGTCGCAATGGTGGGGATTCGCGTACGACGCCAAGCTGCCAGGAACTGATATTCACGCTGACGATGCGGACATCACTTTGAATCTATGGATCACCCCCGATTCTGCGAACCTCGACCCAAGTGGGGGCGGCATCGTCATTTGGAACGAAAGGCCACCGAAGGGTTGGAGCTTCGACGAATACAACTCCGGAGGAGAGCGAGTGAGGCAGTTCCTCCGGGATCAACACGCTGAACCGACAGCCATTCCCTATCGCGCGAACCGTGCGGTCTTGTTCGAAGGACACCTCTTTCATCGGACCGACGAATTCACCTTCGCGCGCGGATTCACTAATCGGCGACGCAATTTGACTTTATTATTTCAACGCGGCAAACGGTGACTCGGAGTCACTGTCGGGTAACGCGCCAGAAGAGTTCGGGGACCATGATCGTGTTGTCGATGTCGAAAAGCTTCGTCTGTGACTCGTAGCGCTCGGCTGCCTCGCGTTTCAACTCGGGAGGTCCGGTGCCGATGTCGTCGGGCTCTAGCGTGTAACCGTGGCGGCTGATCTCGTCGAGTGCGGCCCGCAGCCATGACGATTTTCTGATTCGGTAGGGCAAATCTCCGTATAGCCAAAGCGGCACATCGAGCTCGGCCGCTAGAACCGCTTTACGGACGCGCACATGGTCGGGATGGCGTAACCCGAGCGGGCCTACGACGAACTCAGGGCGATGCCGTTTGGCCTGTTCCAGGATTGCGTTGGCCAGGGCGCGGAGATCTACGCCTCCTCGCCCGTATTGGTTGTCGAGGAAGTCGAGGTGCACCGGAGTCGCGTTGAGCACGGCAAGCGCGGAGCCGTCCTCGGCTTTGCGGGCTAGCATCGCTTGCTGCGAGTCGGCGAATCCGCATTTGCTGACGTCCCAGGATTTCTTCTGGGGCGGATTGGGAGTGCCGGCGAATATGGTCACGACAACCGCGCCTGGCCGTCCCGCGAGGAATTGGCCAGCGGAATAGACCGCGTCATCCAGGTGAGGCGAGACAACCAGGACATGCTTCTTCACGCGAGGTCGCCCATAGTCCATTGCAGTGTCATCATTTGCGGTGCAGCATCCCACGAAAGGAGATCGGCGGATGCGTCGCAGCCTGATGACCTCTTACGCAGTGCGGCGGGCCGTGTTCGCGATTGCTCTGCTGCTCATCGTCTATCTGGCCGCGCTGGCGCTGCAGCCCGCCATCCTGGACAGGCTGCCGCACTGGCTGAGGTGGTTCGGCCGCCCGGGATCGATGCTGACGGTTGGGATTGTGGTGGCCGTGCTGGTCACGGTTTGTGTACTGGCCTTCCAATCAGAAGGCAGTACCCGATTGGTGGGCTTTTCGTTCACGGTTGTCGCCGGCCTCGTCACCACGAGTGCGGTGCTGGGTCTCAGCTCGTATTGGCGATGTCACGACGCCAGCCATCCCGCCGTGTACACGCCGCTGGTAGCGACGGCCCAGTTGGTCACGGGCAGCGTCGGTGACTTCTCGCTAGGCTCGGTAACCTGCCCGAGCCCCACCCCGGTCGGACTGCAAGTGGCACAGATCGCGACGCTGTCGGCGATCATGATCGGAGTGGGCGGCGTCGTGGTCGGCGTGTTCCATTCGCAGGTTGACAGGCTCCGGGCCAACCTCGCCGAATCCGTCACCGTCATCGTGGGTATCGATGAGGACAGCCAACCGATCATCAGCGCGGTCGCGCAGACGCTGGACCGGCGCAGCACCCTGGTTGTCATCACCAGCGCGGGTGACGACCGCGTACAGCGGGCCCGCAGGCAGGGCGCGCGGGTGGTGTTGGTGGATTTCAACAGGCCGTCCACCCTCGTGTCGCCCCGGCTGTGGCGCCGCCTCGGCCGGCTCTACCTGATGTCGGCCGACCCGGCGACCAACCTGTCGTGGCTGGACCTGATCAGTCGCCGACTTGCCGAGGTCGGCCACGAGCAGCGGTTGCCGCTCATCGTGCGCATCGACGATCCATGGCTGGCCGAAGCATGGCGCGACCAGCAGTTCGGCGGATCCAACACCCGATGGGCGGCCGATGTGATCGGCAAGTACGCGGTTACCGCCGGCCGGCTCCTCGACAGCATCATCACCACCGAGACCATACAGCGCGTATTCATCTGCGGGACTTCACAATTGACCCTGGCACTATGTGCCAACATGAACCGCCGCCACCTAGAGCGCGACTTCTATACCGCGCCCGGCAGCAGCCCGCTGCCGGCACTGACCCTCGTCGAAAGCGATGCCGAGGAATACCTGCGGGATCACGAGCTTTACCGTCAGCAAGCCGGAGTCATGTGCGACGGACCGGCGATCGACGCGGTGGCCGAGACGCCGACGGCGTCGACCTTGCAGCGCCTGATCGGCGATAGTGACCCGAAAACCACGGCGGCGATCCTGGTCGACAGCCAGGTCTCGACGACCGGGGCGCGGCTGGCCGCCCGCTTTCCCGAAATGCCCATCTATGCCTGGGATCCTAAGGCCCGCGGCACCGAGGACTCGTTGGAGATCGTCGGCATGTTGCAGCCCTACGGGCTGGCGCTGGACACGCGCGAGGGCCAGGTCCAGGACGCTTGGGAACGAGCGGCAAGGCTGATCCACGAACGTTATGTCGCCACGATCGACCCGAAGGCGCCGCGGTCGCCCGCGGCTCTGCCGTGGGCTCAGCTGGGCGAGTTCTACCGCGGATCCAACCGGCGTCAGGTGCGCAACGCGCTGCGGATGGTCGAACAGATCGCGGGGCACACCTGGAACACCTGGGGCAGCCCGCCAGTGCAGCTGTCCGGACACGTCATGGCCAATTCGTCAGCGCTGGAACAGCTTTCGCTTATGGGTTTCGACCATAACTCGGCGATGAACATGGCGAAGGCAGAACACGAGGACTGGTGCCGCTATTACCGCCGCAACGGCTGGAAGTACGGTTCGCCCCGCGACGACACCCACAAGATCCACGACAAGCTGGTCGACTGGCCGGTGGTCGAAAGCAATCCGGATCTGCTCAACGCCGCGGTGCGCAGCTTGGCGGCCACACTGTGGCGTCTGCAACAGCTCGGCTATCGGTCACGTCCGCTGTGGCAAACCTTCACTCGGGTCGGGTCGGTCGCCGCGGAACAACGAAGTACAGCGTGGACGTGGACATCAGATTCGGGGCACACCATGCACGCCGCCGCTGGAGATTGGACGGTACACGAGGACGGAAAGATGTGGTCGGTGCGCGATGACATTTTCCGGGACACCTACGAGCCGGACGGCGAAGGGCAGTGGCGCAGAAAGGGATTAGTCCAGGCCCGGCCAGCGCAGCCGGGCGAGACGATCAACACCCTGGAGGGCCCGACGACTGCCGCGGAAGGTGACTGGGTTGTGCGAGGCGCCAATGCTGAGCAATGGCCGGTTCCCGGTGACGAGTTCGTGCAGCGTTACACCGAATTCCATCCGCCGACTAACTAGTGATTCCAGCTAGTTCGCCTGCCACCGCATCGAATGCGCGCAACGTGTCTAACAGTGTCTGCGGGTCTTGAAAATCCGGCTGGGTGGATAGCTTGGCGGCGATCAGGTCCGCGGCCCGGTTGACGTAGATCATCTGACCACACATGCCCTGGCACAACACAATGTTGTTGCCCGGGTAGGGAAACCACACTTGGTTGCGATACATCCCGCCGGGCATTTGGTTCTCGCCCGGGCCGGCGGCGAACGCCTGACGCGAGTCCGGACCGCCGTCGAGAGTGTCGGCGATCCACGCCGCCGGCACCACTTGCTGGCCGATCAACGAGACACCGTCGCGCAAGAACAGCGACCCGAACCGGATCATGTCGGTCAGACAGGCGTTGATGCCGCCGTCGAAGAATCCGGTGCCGTCCGCGTCGATGCCGATGCTGGCGTCGTATTGGGCACCGATGCGGCTCCACAGCAGTTCCGACATCAGTTCGGGCATCCGCTGGCCGGCGGCGACCTCGCAGATCCAGCCGAGTACGTCGGTTTCACAGGAGCGATATTCGAACGGACCGCCGTGTGCCGACTTCTGCCGCAAGGTCAGCAGGTAGTCACGCAGCGTGGCGGGGCTGTCCGGACTGCTCCGGGGTGCCCACCCCATCGCCTGGTCGAGCATGTGTACCTCCGCGGTCGGGTGAAGGTAATTGTCTGAGAAGGCGATGCCCGATCTCATGTCCAGCAAGTGACGCACCGTCGCACCGACGTACCCGGAATTCACCAGGGCGGGAACGTATTTCGTGACCGGCGCGTCCAGCTCGATCGCACCGGCCTCGTGCAGCGCACCCGTCACGGTTGCCACCAGCGACTTGCTCACCGAGAACAGCAGGTGTCGGGTGTCGGCCTGCAAGCCGTCAACATACTCCTCGACCACCAGCGAACCGCGGTGGGCGACGGCCCACCCGTCGGTAGCGGTGCCCGTCATCACCGCGCCGACGGTGGTGGTCACCCCGTCGGTGTTGGTCATCGGGATCTCGGCGATCGGGGCACTGGCTGCGGGTAACGCTGCGGCGGGCCCGATCCCGCGCGAGATCAGCGCCGTCGGCACGAACTCTTCGACGTGCTGGAATGACCAATGCGAATATGGCTCTGACAGCCAGTTGTCCAGTGAGATACCCGCCGGGGCGCTCACGCTCGTGCGACGAGCCGCGAGACGATCGGCGCGGCGGGCGCCAGGGGTGTTGAGGTGAACTTCGCCTTCATGCCTTTGACCCAGCGTTGGCAGCGGTCGGTGAGCCGGTAGTCGTCGGTCTGCAGGTGTGAGCGAGTGACGAGCACGCCGAGTTGGGCGCCCTCGGAACGTAAGTCGCCGGGCGCCGCGACCCGCATGTAAAAAGCCTCGGACCCGTCGAGCAGTGTGGCCCAGTCGTTGGCGGACCGTGCAAAGGAGACACGCCCGTCGTCGTCGATGCGCCAGACCCCGGTGCGCGGCGTCGCGGTGAAGATCTCGAGATCCGGCGACGTCTCCGTGATGATCACTTGGCCCCAGACCTCGTCCTCGCCATAGCCGCGCTCCCAGCGCGCGTTGATCTCGTCGATGTCGAGCTCGTAGTCCACGTCCATGTACTCGAGCAGGTGAAAGAGAAACAGCGGCATGTCGGCGTAGGCCTCGGTGGTCAGGTTCGTCATCGGGCTAGCGCCACTCAGGCGCGGATTCACCTCGCCGAGGTAAAGCTCGTTGGAGTCGAGGTCATGCAGCAGGTCCACCTCGAAGTAGCCGCGGTAACCCTCGCGGCGCATGACGTCGCCCAGCTTTCCCACCATTTCTCGCGCGGCGCGCGTCTGTGCGGGCGGCAGCACTTCGCGCCAGATGTCATTGCCGCACCAGCTGCCCCGGTGCGGAGTCAGCTCCGAATAGCCGACGAGACTGGTCATCGCGGGGCCGATCACGGTGCCGTGACGTGTCACGGCACCCTCGAGGCACACCTCCACATTGCGAATGCGCTTCATCACCTTGAGTTCCTGCCCGACCAGGTCACGGGCGCACTTGTCCCAGTCGCCCTGACCGTGCACAAAGAACGTCCCGCTGCCGGCGTTGCCAAAGGCGATCGAGATGACGAGGTCATCTCCTAATCCGGCGTCTTGTGCGAGCGCCAGCAGTTCGTCGTAGGAGCCGGCCCGCCCGATCACATTGGGCACGCTCGGTACCCCCGCCTCGTTGGCCAGGCGCGTCATGACGATCTTGGAGCCCAGGCGCTGACGCAACTCAATGGGCGGGTGCATGACCTCAAGACCCGCCTGCCGCGCCAGGGCCTGGATTTCCTCGTTCATCATCACAAAGCAGCACTTGCCACCGGGACCTTTGCCCCCGATGAAGTCGAGTGTCTCGGGATCGGACAAGAGATGGCTGCACACCTCGTCCATGGAGTCGAAATCACGGCGGTCGCGTCGCCGGGGCACGAACACGCGAGAGTGCGTGCCTTCGAAAGAGTCAAAGTACGTGAGGTAGAAGAAGTTTCGTATCCAGCGGTCGACGCCTAGCAGGTTGAACGGGGTCGGCGAGATGAAGTACAGCGGCACCTTGTTCGTGTGAAAGAACGCGCGTATGTCCGAGAGGCCATTCAGCACGCGACGCGGCTGGGACTCCCCCCCGACGGCCACGATCACGCCTCCCGCGGTGACGTCGACTCACATATCTGCATGCCCACCAGTGTGCACCTGCCTATCGCCGTGTGCAGAGTGGAGTGCCCGCATCCCGAATCGAATCTGGCTAACCCTCCTTGAGGAGGTTCGTGAGGAAAGCGGGTAACCGGCCAGCGTCAAAGTCATAAAACCGCGCCCATTGCGGCTCGATCGAGATGCGCACCATCTGCTGATACGTCGACCGCACGTTGCGTTCGAATTCGGCAAGTTGAGGTTCGTCCATTGACCTCCTCGCTGCCGCGAGGTACTCCTCGGTGACGCCGTCGACGGTTTCCAGTGTGGCGAGGCCACGCACCAAGAGGGCCTTCGCCTCTCCCGGCGTGGTGCCGGTGTCGATCGTCAGTGCGACTTCCGGGCGGGCCGAAAGCGCGCGGGCTTTCGGGGAGGTCGGTGCCGTGGAGACAACGATGCGTTCGCCGGTCCAGTAGAACCCGACGGGGATGACCCGCGGGAAGCCATCGTGTCCGTTGTAGGCGAGCCGGGCCATGGAGCCGGAGAGTAGCTTCTGGGCACCGGGGTGGGCGAGCTCTCGAGCCAACTCCTGCTTGTTCATCACACCGGTACTCCTACCCTATCCGGCCCGAGCTTGAAACGTACTTCGATGAAGGACAAACATCACCGCGACGAATTCACCTCTGGTGAAACCACATTGGACCAGGTTTTCCCTAGGAGGGCCTCATGAATGTGCGCAGTGAGTCGTTGTACTTCTGCGGACCTTCCCAGAACATCGCGTGGCCCCCACCTTCGTCAGCTTCGAAAACGACGAAGGAAGAGCCCGGAACGGCCTCGTGGATCCCTTGCGTGATTTTCACGGGTACCTTCGACGCGCGTCCGCCAATGACCAGGGTGGGCACCTTGACCAACGCATACGCATCCCACCAATCACCGAAGGCGGCCCAGCGAAAAAGTTTGGCCATGTACGGGCGAGGGAGCTTGAGCCCCTCACAGTAGAAGGCCTCCTTCGCCGACTCCTCCGCGTCGTCGGTGAGGAATTGGTCGCTAAAACCCTTGGAGAAGGTGATGGCATCGGGACCTTCAAGGGCGTCAATCGCGGCCAATGCCTGGTCCGCACTGAAGATTCCGTCACGCAGGTGGCAGGGCGAATCGTCGGAGAAGACAATCGCCCGCAGTCGAGAATCACCGTAAAGCTCGAGGTAGGTCAAAATGATTTTGCAGCTACCGGAATGGCCGAGGATCGTCACGTCGTTGAGGTCGAGTGCGCGGAGAAATCCGTCGAGGTCTTTGGCCAACGTAGAGTAGGTGTAGCCGTGCTCGGGTTTGTCCGACTCGCCATGACCACGGGGATCGAGAGCAATCACCCGGAACTCGTCGCACAGTCCTTCAAGCTGATGCTTGTACAGCGACGCGGCATGACCGAGTCCGGGCAACATCATCAGCACCCGGCCCGCGCCGGCCTCCCAGTAGCGCAAAGTCACCCCCGGTGCGACCTCGACGCCCTTTAATTCAGCCCGCAATGAGAACGATGTGGTCACCGCACTACCTCCCATCGACTTGCTCGCTATCTCGCTATGAGGCCTATGAGGCCGTCACCTTCGGGTCGTCAGCCTATGGCCGTACGCTAGAAGTCCGTCGGCCGCACTACGACACAGGTCATGCAGCACCCACAAGGGAGCGATCATCACGCAGTTTCAGGACACGTCGGTGGGCGCCTCGATTGTGTTGGACAGCCCGGCCATTGTGGCCAACCCGTTCCCGGTCTATGAGCAGTTACGTCGGGAAGCCCCGGTCTATCGAACTCGGATGAGCTATCTGGGCGAAGCTGACGTCTATGCGCTGTCCCGGTACCGGGACTGCGTCGATCTGCTCACCGACGATCGCATGCGCCGGACTATCGAAAGGCCTGAGCCACTGCTGCCGGTACCCAAGGCATTTCAGCTATTGACCACCGACAGCATGCTCGTCAAAGACCGACCGGAGCATTCGCGGCTGCGCAAGCTGGCCAGTCGCACGTTCGGCCGGAAAGCCATCGCCCGTATGTCAGAGCGCATCGACGCCATCACCGGCGACCTGCTCGACGCGTTCACCCCCGGCCAGCAGATCGACCTGCAGGCCGACTACGCGGCGCCAGTCACATTCACCGTGCTCAGCCAGATGGTCTGCGCTGATGAAGCCGACCAGGCCCGCTTCCCCGAGATCAATCAGATGCTCGGGGCGCTGGGAATGCCCCAATATGGGATTGGGCAGATGTTGGCCAAGGCAGAGGGCACGGCCGCGTTCGTGCGCGAAATGATTGAGCGGCGCCGGGCCGAGCCGGCCGATGACATCGTGACCATGTTGGTCCACGCGAACGAGGACGGCGACACGCTGTCCGACGACGAAATCGTCGCGATGTTGTTTCTGCTGGTGGTCGCCGACTCGGAAACCACCTTCAGCCTGATCGCCAATGGCGTCGCCGCTCTGCTGACCCACCCCGACCAACTTGATCTGCTCAAAACCCGCCCGGATCTGATCGATTCTGCGGTCGAGGAGATCCTGCGCTATACCGGCACCATCGGGAGCACCGAAGTGTTCCACCCCCAGGAGGACATCGAGTTGCATGGGGTCACCATCCCGCGCGGGGCGAGGATCCTCCCGTTGTTGGCCTCGGCAAACCGCGACCCCGCGGTGTTCGACGATCCCGATACTTTCGACATCACCCGCACCCCCAACCGCCACATCGCCTTCAGCAAAGGCGCACACTTCTGCCTGGGCGCGAAACTTGCTCGGATGGAAGCAGGTATCGCGATCTCGAACCTGATCAGCAAATTCCCAGAAATGCGACTGGCCGTCGACCCCGATGACTTGGAGATCGCGCGGGTGCCGATTCTGAGACGCTTCACCAGCCTGCCCGTCGTCCTCAACTGACCTGAGGTGAGGCGCCCGTGGCAAACTTCGGAATTCGCCTTACAGTAGATCGCGACGCCGGCGGGGTTCAAGGAGAAAGGCGACGAACATGACCGACGAGCTGACGCCGCATTTCGAGGACGTGCAGGCGCACTACGATCTATCCGACGACTTCTTCCGCCTGTTCCTCGATCGCACCCAGATGTACACGTGCGCCTATTGGCTTGGCGGCGAGGACATGACCCTCGAACAGGCGCAGATCGCCAAGATCGACCTCTCGCTGAGCAAGCTGGGCCTGCAGCCGGGCATGACACTGCTGGACCTCGGTTGCGGCTGGGGCGCTGCCATGATGCGAGCCATCGAGAAATATGACGTCAACGTCGTCGGCTTGACGCTGTCCAAGAACCAAGTTGCCCACGTCGAGCAGCTGTTCGCGGCGTCGGATAGCCCGCGTTCCAAGCGGGTGCTGCTCGAGGGCTGGGAACGCTTCCACGATCCGGTGGACCGGATCGTGGCGATCGGCCCGCTCGAGCATGTCGGCTACGACCGTTACACCGCTTTCTTCGAGAGGGCGTATGAGCTGTTGCCGGCCGGCGGCACGTTCTTGCTGCACACGATCACCGTCCTCTCGGAGAAGGAAATCATCGCGTCGGGATTGCCGCTGACTCCGGCGATAGTCGAATTCAGCGACTTCATGAAAACTGAAATCTTCCCCGGCGGCTATCTGCCGACCATCGATATGGTGAAGGAGTTCTCGGCGAAGGCCGGCTTCAAGCTGAAGCGTCGCCAGTCGCTGCAGCGGCATTACGCAAAGACTTTGGACGTCTGGGCCGCGGGCCTCGAGTCGCATAAGGACGAGGCCATCGCGATTCAGTCCGAAGAGATCTACGAGATGTACATGCGCTATCTCACCGGCTGCGCGAATCTCTTCCACAAGGGCTACATCGACCTCAACCAATTCACTTTGCAGAAGCGGTGATTGCGGTCTCGTCAGCTGATGCGCTCGATGGTGGCGAGTTCTGTCCCGATATGTTCACGAGCGATTTCGGCGTCGTAGTGCGCCTGTATGTTGATCCAGAACATGTCGCTCAGTCCTAGTGCACGCGAAAGCCGCAGCGCGGTGTCGGCGCTGATGCCGCGTTTGCCGTGCACGATCTCGTTGATACGGCGGGGTGGCACATCGATCGTTTTGGCGATCCGATACTGCGAGATGCCCAGCGGGTCAAGGAATTCGGTCTTGAGAATCTCGCCGGAATGGGTGGGCGCGAAGTCGGCCATTTGTGTTGTCCTTTCTAGTGATAGTCGACGAGTTCGACATTGCCGGCGCCGCTGGCACTCCAGGTGAAGCAGATGCGCCACTGGTGTTATGAGGTGGCGCTGGCCCGCTTTTGCGCAGCAGCGGCGACCTTCGCAGGCCGGCGAGTCAGCCGCGCCGAGCTGGCTTGGCGCTTCTTTTTAGGCGGAACCTTCGCAGGCTCACTCACGGGTCCCGTTGTCCTATCGTGGAGGTTATCGATCGGGCGGACGTCAAACATTAGGCCGACAGACGGCAGCATATTCACAAGCGCATCCAAGCTGAACTTGTGTAGTTTGCCGTTCATCAAATCCGAAACCCTTGGCTGGTTGACGTGAAGAATTTCTGCAGCCTCAGTCTGGGTCCAACCACGTTCCTTGATCCGCTCCTCGATAGCGATCATCAGAAGCGAACGCGCGGTGAGGTTCGCCGCCTCCTCCGGAGTGTCGGCGATGTCGTAGAATACGCTCTTAGCCACCTTTTGCCTCCTTATATCGCCGTTTAGCCTTCTCGATGTCTTTCTGCGGGGTTCGTTGTGTCTTCTTCTCAAAGACGTGCAGGACGTAAACGGTCTCCCGAAACTTCGCGACATACATAAGGCGAGCGATGCCGTCCGGATCGGACACTCGAATCTCATAAGTGCCTGCACCAATGTCAGGCATGGGTTTGTAGTTGTTCGGCATCAGCCCGAGCTGGACTCGAAGTAGCTCGTGACCAAGATCAAAGCTGCGTCGCAGCCCGAAGCTCACGGATGTCGCTGCGTGTGGTGCCAAGCCATTCAACGAGCCTCAACTCCACGCCAGCTACTATATCAGCACCAATATAACCCGTGCGGTGGTTCCCATGTGGAAGCAAGCCAACTTGGATAGGCGACGTCACTTGAGTGGCTGCCGAGGGTTCGGTGTTCACTCGCCAGGGACTACCAACCCGCTGGCGCACCAAAAGGCCCCAAACGGAAAAAGTTCCGAACCTAATGCAGGTTCGGAACTATTCCGATGTCCTGAGACATCACATGCGTCGGGCTGACAGGATTTGAACCTGCGACCCCTACACCCCCAGTGTAGTGCGCTACCAAGCTGCGCCACAGCCCGCTAGTCCGCCGCAACAATTCGGCAGACGCGAGGGAACGATACCTCAGTGTTGAACCCGACTATTCGCAGGGCATGCCGGTGAGCACGTGGGAGGGTTCCAGCGCTGACGGTGGGCAGCGGCTGGGCTGGTTGTGCCTCGATTTGGTGTGTGTCGCGCCGGGCGGCGATTTTCAGAGAGTCTGGGCACGCCTGCTGTCTACCGTCCAGGTCAACCGATACGCCGTAAGCCATGGCGTTTCAAATCGTCCAGTTACACGTTCATAGCGGTCGGCTAAAGCGCCGACCTGCCGGGAAACGTCGGACGCCGCTGGGATCATGGCATCTGTGGACGCATGAACCTCACACATTGTGCCGAAGCCGCGAACACCACCAACGAAATGGGAAAAGCGTGCTACCGCTACTTCCTGAGGGGGGCAAGTGGTCACAGGTTCAAATCCCGTCAGCCCAACCGCATGGCGTCTCTGGACACCGGAACGGTTTCGAGCCCGGATTGGTTTCAGAACCATTCCACAAGGATGGCGCGACATAGGGTGCGACACGGTAATATCGTGTCATGAGGCGCTATTCGGACACCCAATTGATTGGGGCCGTCCGGGCTTCTCGCTCCTGGCGCGGCGTCCTGCGAGCGTTGGGCCTCGCTGCCACCTCCGCGGCTGCTATGCGCTCCGTACGCGCCCACGCCGACCGGCTTGGACTCGACTACAGCCACTTCACTGGCCAGCGACGCTGGACCGACCAACAGCTCGCCGCTGCCATCGGATCTGCTACGAGCTGGGCTCAGGTCGCAGAGAAGCTCGGGCTGGCCGGCGGATCAAGTACGACGACAATACGCGGACACGCCGTACGACTCGGTCTCGATACCGCCCACCTGGCCCCGCCACGAAAGCCGCAGACACCAACGCTCATGATGCGTCCGGAACGCGCCAATCTGGCCAGAGCGGGCTCGCTCATGGCAGCGGCATGGTTCGAGCTGTGTGGCCGTTCCGTCTCCTGGCCGCTTGAGCCGTGCCGCTACGACCTCCTGGTTTGGACTGGCGCCGCAGCCCAACGCATCCAAGTCAAGACGACCACGGTGAAGCAAGGGGGCGCGTGGACCGCATGGATTTCCAATTCCGGCAAGGAACGCGCGACATATGGCCCGGACGAGATCGACTACTTCTTCGTTATCGACGGTGACTTCGGCTACTACCTGATCCCCGTAGCGGCCGTCGGCGGTCTGACGGCGATCCGGCTCGCGGCGTATTCGGAGTACCGGCTGCTCGCCGCTGCACCGGTCGACGACGACCTACCCGACTGCGTTAACGCCGCTTCGGCCCCCGCTTTTCGCGGACCCGCACGTTGATCCGGATCGGGCTGCCCTCGAAGCCGAACGTCTCGCGCAGCCGCCGCTCCAGGAAACGCCGATAGCCGGCCTCCAGAAAACCCGTGGTGAACAGCACGAACGTCGGCGGGCGTGCGGTGGCCTGGGTGGCGAAGAGGATGCGCGGCTGCTTGCCCCCACGCACCGGCGGCGGCGTCGCCGCGACGACCTCCTTGAGCCAGGAATTCAGCGGGCCGGTCGCAATCCTGGTGTCCCAGGACGCCAGCGCGGTTTCCATCGCCGGCACCAGCTTCTGCACCGCCCGACCCGTCTTGGCGGAGACGTTGACCCGCTGCGCCCACCGCAGCTGCGTCAGCTCGCGGTCGATCTCGCGCTCCAGCAGTTCGCGACGGTCCTCATCGACCAGGTCCCACTTGTTGAAGGCCAGCACCAGCGCGCGGCCGGCCTCGATCACCATCGACAACACCCGCTGATCCTGTTCGGTCAACGGCTCCGACGCGTCGATCAGCACGATCACCACCTCGGCGGCATCGATGGCCGAGTGGGTGCGCACCGAGGCGTAGAACTCGTGCCCGCTGGCCTGGCCGACCTTGCGCCGCAGGCCGGCGGTGTCGACGAACCGCCACACCCTGCCGCCCAATTCGATGAGCGAGTCCACGGGATCCACCGTCGTCCCGGCGACCTCGTGCACCACCGAACGTTGGTCCCCCGCAAGCTTGTTCAGCAGCGAGCTCTTGCCGACGTTGGGCTTGCCGACCAGCGCCACCCGCCGGGGACCGCCCGGCGCCGGCGCCGCTTCGGACACCACCGGCATCGCGGCCAGCACCGCGTCGAGCAGATCGGCGACGCCGCGACCGTGCATCGCGCTGATCGCGTGCGGCTCACCGAGACCCAGCGACCACAACGCTGCCGCGTCGGCTTCTGCCTTATCGTTGTCGACCTTGTTGGCGGCCAAGAAGACTGGTTTACCCGACCGGAGCAGGATGCGGGCCGCGGCCTCGTCGGCGGCGGTGGCGCCCACGGTGGCGTCCACCACCAGGACCACCGCATCGGCGGTGCGCATGGCCACCGACGCCTGCTCGGCCACCAGCCGCTGCAAACCCTTGGCGTCGGGCTCCCATCCCCCCGTGTCCTGCACGACGAAGCGGCGTCCGGTCCACAGCGCCTCGTAGGACACCCGGTCCCTCGTCACGCCGGGAACGTCCTGCACCACCGCCTCACGCCGGCCCAGGATGCGGTTGACCAACGTCGACTTTCCGACGTTGGGCCGGCCCACGATCGCCACCACGGGCGCGGGGCCAGCGTCCTCCGCTAGCTCAAAGTCGGAATCGACGGTCTCCCAGTCGCTTTCGTCGCTCCACGTGCCCTTGGTCACCGCACCGCCCCGCTTCGCTGCTTGACCAACTCCAGCAGGTGAGCGATCACCTGAGCCTCGGTCATCTCGCTGGTGTCGACGATCACCGCGTCGGGGGCCGCGCGCAGCGGCGACACCGGCCGGGTGGAATCGAGATGGTCGCGGCGGCGCACGTCGGCCAGCACGCCCTCATAGTCGTCGACCAGACCCGACGCGACGTTCTGATCGTTGCGCCGCCGCGCCCGGGTTTCGGCCGACGCGGTCAGGAAGATCTTCACGGGCGCGTCGGGCAAGACCACGGTCCCGATGTCCCGGCCCTCGACGACGACGCTGCCCGGGCCGGCGGCCATCGCCCGCTGCAGCCCGACGAGCCGGGCCCGCACGGCGGGAACCGACGACACCGCCGAGACCGCGCGGGTGACTGCGTCGCCGCGGATCTCGGACGAAACATCCTCTCCGTCAAGGCAGTAGCGATCCCCGGCGGGATCGGGGTCCACCGACATCCGCACCGCCTCCCCGATCTGCCCGACGGCTTCGGCGTCCGTCGGGTCGATTCCGGCGCGCAGCACCGCCAGCGTCACCATCCGGTACATCGCGCCGGTGTCCAGGTAGCGCGCCCCCAGCGCACGCGCCAATCCCTGTGACACCGAAGACTTCCCGGTTCCGGCCGGACCGTCGATGGCGACAGCGATCCCGTTGCCACTCACAGGCCCACCGCCTTGTACAGCTGCCCGATCTCGTCGCGGCGCAGCGCCCGGATGCTGCCCGGGCGCTGCTCCCCCAACGACACCGCACCGATATCTGTGCGCACCAGCGCCTCCACCGGAAACCCCGCGGCCGCCAGCAGCCGGCGCACGATGCGATTGCGCCCCTCGTGTAACGTCAAGCGCACCAACGTCTTACCAGGAATGGCGTCTACCACCGCGAAATCGTCGACCCGCGCCGGCCCGTCGTCCAACTCGATCCCGGCCCGCAGCTTCTTGCCCAGCCCGCGCGGCACCGACCCGGTGACCGTCGCCAGATACGTCTTGGGCACCTCGTGGGAGGGGTGCATCAACCGGTGTGCCAGCTCGCCGTCGTTGGTCAGCAGGATCAGCCCCTCCGTGTCGGCGTCCAACCGCCCGACGTGAAACAGTTTCTTGTTGCCCCGCACCCGGCGTTCGATCAGGTCGCCGATGCACGGCCGGCCGCGACCGTCGGACATGGTCGAGTGCATGCCGCGCGGCTTGTTCAGCGCCAGATACACCAGCGAGTCGTCGACGGCGACCCTGGCCCCGTCGACGCGGATCACCGATACGTCCGGGTCGACGCGGGTGCCCAGCTCGGTCACCACGTGTCCGTCCACCTCGACGCGGCCGTCGACGATCAACTTCTCGGCGGCCCGCCGCGACGCGATTCCGGCCTGGGACAACACTTTTTGCAGGCGGATCCCCTGGGGTTCGACCATCAATCCTGGTCCACGTCGAACGACAGCGCTTGTTCGGACGGCGGGCCGCCCGCGAGTTTGATGAAACGTGGCTCGCTGTCCAGGGATTCGCTCAGGTCCTCGATCGTGTCGACGTCGGGAAGCAACGGTGCGATATCGGGAAGCTCGGCCAGCGACTGCAACCCCAGGCGCTCCAGAAACAGCCCGGTGGTGGCGAACGTCGTCGCGCCGGTGTCGCCGTCGACCCCGGCTTCGGTGATCAGTCCGCGCGCCAGCAGGGTGCGCATGACAGCGTCGACGTTGACGCCGCGGACGGCGCTCACGCGCGCACGCGTCACCGGCTGCCGGTAGGCTACCACGGCCAGCGTTTCCAGCGCGGCCCGGGTGAGCTTGGACCGCGCCCCGTCCAGCAGCAGCTTTTCCACGTAGGGCGCGAACCGGGCGCGGGTGTACAGCCGCCAGCCCTCGCTGGTCTGACGCAGGTCGATGCCGCTGTCGCGCTCGGTGAGGTCGTCGGCCATCTGTCGCAGCCTGGCGGCGATCCGGTACACGGGCTGCTGCGTCGCCGCGGCCAGCGCCTCCACCGTCACCGGGGTATCCACCACCAGCAGCAGCGCCTCCAGCACCGCGCCGAGCTCGCCGGCGTCCATCGGCGCCGCCTCGGCGATCTCGATACCCAGGTCGACATCGGGCTCTTCGGGCTCGGATTCGGTCATTCGTCCCGCACTTCTACCGGACGTTCCCCGGTCCACGAAATTTGGAGCACGCCAAGCGGCTCTGACTGGTCGAATGCTACCGTCCGGGTCCGATACAGTTCGAGCAGCGCCAGGAAGCGCCCGACGACCTCCATCGGCGCCTGACAGTCCGCGACGAGCTCGGAAAACGTCGCCCAGCGGCCGCTGCCCCGCGCTTCCAGGATGGCCAGCAGTTTCTCGGCCTGCTCGGGAACCGAGACCTTCACCTCATGCAGGTGCCCGGTGTCCACCGTCGGGACCCGGCGGGGGGTGAAGGCGACCGCGGCGATCTCGGCGAACCGTTGCGCGTCGACGCCGAGCATCACCTCGGGGAGCAGGTCGGTGAACCGGTCCTCCAGCGACACCGCGCGCGGATAGCTGCGCAGCGCGGCGGCCTCCAGCTCGGCGAACATCTCCGCGACGTGCTTGAACGCCCGGTACTGCAGCAGCCGGGCGAACAGCAGGTCGCGCACCTCCAGCAGCGCCAGGTCCTCCTCGTCGTCGACCTGTCCGGCCGGCAGCAGCCGCGCGGCCTTGAGGTCCAGCAGCGTCGCGGCGACCACCAGGAAAGCCGTGGTCTCCTCCAGGCTCAGCTCGGGACCGATCTGGCGGGTGTAGGCGATGAAGTCGTCGGTGACTTGGTGCAGCGCCACCTCGGTGACGTCGAGGCGGTGCGCGAAGATCAGCTGCAGCAGCAGATCGAACGGCCCCTCGAAGTTGGTTAGGCGAACTTGGAAACCGGTCGAGAAGCCGTTCTGCTGTGGCGCCTCACTCGTCAGCTGGGGGTTCACGCGCCGAATCGGTCGATGAACTCGCGCGCCAGGGCGCGGTAGGCGATGGCGCCCGCCGACTTCGGCGCCCAGGTGGTGATGGGTTCGCCCGCGACGCTGGTTTCCGGGAACCGGACGGTGCGGGTGATCACGGTGTCGAACACCAGGTCGCCGAACCGCTCCACGACGCGGGCCATCACCTCGCGCGAGTTGACCGTGCGGGGGTCGTAGCGGGTGAGCAGGATGCCGCTGATCTCCAGCTTCGGGTTGAGCCGGTCGCGCACCTTGTCGACGGTGTCGGTGAGCAACGCCAGGCCGCGCAGCGAGAAGAACTCGCACTCGGTGGGGATCACGACCCCATCCGCGCAGGCCAGACCGTTGACCGTGAGCAGACCCAGCGACGGCTGGCAGTCGATCAGCACGTAGTCGTAGCGATCGAGCACCGGATGCAGCGCCCGCGCCAGGGTCTGCTCGCGCCCGACCTCGTTGACCAGTTGGATCTCGGCGGCCGACAGGTCGATGTTGCTGGGCACCAGGTCCATGTGCTTGATCCGGGTGGAGATCAGCACGTCGTCAACCGACACTCGCGGCTCCACCAGCACGTTGTGGATCGTCTTTTCCAGCTCGTAGTGCGGAACTCCCAGGCCCGCCGACAGGGCGCCCTGCGGGTCCATGTCGACCAGCAGCACCCGCCTGCCGTACTCCGCGAGCGCGGCGCCCAGGTTGATCGTCGACGTGGTCTTCCCGACGCCGCCCTTCTGGTTGCACATCGCGACGACCTTGGCCGGGCCGTGCGAGGTGCGCGGCTCCGGCTCGGGGATCGCCCGCGGCGGACGTCCCGTCAGGCCGACCTCGACGCCGCTGTCGCGGTGCTCGGTCATGCCCGGGGTGGTCGGGAGGTGAACATCGCAGGAAAGTCTAACGGCTTCGAGCGCTTACGCCGGGCGACCCGCAGGCAACTAACCAGCCAATATGAAGCAAGTGTCGCCGAGAGGGCGCCCGGGCGCGCCGAGAGTTAACATCAGTCACACCAGCACCATTGGACTCCCCGCGGCGGGACTATCGTGGTTCGTCATGGACCTCAAGCGGCGCATACCCATCTTGCGGTGGTCGGTCTGGCGGATGGCCACTGCGACGCGCAACATCACGACCACAGGCCAAATCGGTGACGGACGCGAAGCGGCCGCGGTCGAATACGTGCTCAAGAACGCCCGGGCCGGCGACGTCGACGACGTGCTGGCCACCATCGACAAGTTCGCCTACGAAAAGTCGATCCTGATCAATGTCGGCGACGAGAAGGGGCTGCTGCTTGACACCGCCGTACGTCGCGCCAATCCCGCCCTCGCGCTGGAGCTGGGCACCTACTGTGGCTACGGCGCGCTACGGATCGCCAGGGCGGCTCCCGACGCCAAGGTGTATTCCGTCGAACTCGCCGAGGCCAACGCCGCCAACGCCCGGCGGATCTGGGAGCACGCCGGCGTGGCTGCCCGGGTGACGTGCGTCGTCGGAACCATCGGCGATGGCGGGGGCACGCTGGACGTGCTCGCCAATGAGCACGGATTTGGCTCCGGTGCACTCGATTTCGTGTTTCTCGACCACGACAAGGACGCCTACCTGGACGACCTGAACAGCATCCTGGACCGGGGCTGGCTCCACCCGGGCACGGTCGTGGTCGCTGACAACGTCAGGATCCCAGGCGCGCCAAAATATCGCGAATACATGCGCCGGCAGCAGGGCAAGCGGTGGAACACCGTCGAGCACAAGGCGCACCTCGAATACCAGTCACTGGTGTCCGACCTGGTGCTGGAGTCCGACTACCTCGGCTAGAGCTCCCGGGCTATTGCGCGCGCGGGTGCGCCCCCGCCCACACCTCGCGCAGCGCGTGCACGGTGACCAGCGTGTAGATCTGCGTCGTCGTCACCGAAGCGTGGCCCAGCAACTCCTGCACGACCCGCACGTCTGCGCCGCCCTCGAGCAGGTGGGTGGCGAAGGAATGCCGCAGCATGTGCGGCGACACACCCGACGTGATGCCGGCGCGGTCGGCGGCGTCCTGCAGCACCTGCCATGCGCTTTGCCGGGACAGCCGCCCGCCGCGCGCGTTGAGGAAGATCGCGGGCGTCCCGCGGCCCCGGCGCGCCAGTCCCGGGCGGCCCCGCACCAGATACGCGTCGAGCGCCTCGATGGCGGGCCGCCCCACCGGCACTAGCCGCTGCTTGCCGCCCTTGCCGCGCAGCAGCACGGAGCGGGCCTGGGTGTCGATGTCGTCGACGTCGAGGCCGACGGCTTCGGAGATGCGTGATCCGGTGGAGTACAACAGTTCCAGCAGCGCTCGGTTGCGCAGGGTCAGCGGGCCGTCGCCGGGGCTGTCGCCGCCCGCGGCCTCCAGCAACGCCAGCACCTCGTCGACCGTCAGGCTTTTCGGCAGCCGGCGGCCCGGCGTCGGGGGCCTGACGGCCCGCGCCACGTCCAGTTCGGTCAGGCCCTCGGCGGCGGCGAACCGGTGCAGGCCGCGCACCGCGATCAGCGCCCGCGCCGCCGAGACCGCCGACAACGCCGCCGTTCCGGACTCGGGATCGCCGCGGCGCAGTGCCACCAGGAACTCGCTGACGTCGTCCTCGCCGACCTTGGCCAGATCGTGAATTCCGCGGTCGGACAAATGCTTGGTGTAGCGGCGGAGGTCGCGGCGATAGGAGCTCAGCGTGTTTTTCGCCACGCCCCGCTCGATCGTCAGGTGGTCGAGGTAGCCCTGCAGTTGCGTGTCGAGAGCCGCCGTCATTGCGCAGCCTTACGCGCGGCGAACGCGGTCGGCTTGTCGATCCACCGGCTACCCACCGGCCGCGTCAGCATGAACTCGGTGGTGACGACCTGCGCGGCCAGAATGCCTGCCACGGCAATGGCATTGACGATCTCGCCATTGAGCACCTTGAGGGCGGCCTCCTCGAGGGGATACCAGGCCAGCGTCATGTCGGCTTCTTCGTCGTGGGCCTCGGGCCGGTCCACCTCGGTCAGTCCGGTGGCCAGGTAGACGCGCACCGATTCGTCGCTAAAGCCTGGAGTGGAATCGAGGTCGACGAGCACCCGCCAGGTGTCGGCCTTCAGTCCGGCCTCCTCTTTGAGCTCCCGGGCGGCGGTCAGGTGCGCCGGCTCGCCGCCGACGTCGAGCAGCCCGGCGGGCAATTCCCACAGCCGGCGGCCGAAGGCGTGGCGGTACTGGTAGACCATCGGGATGTTGCCGTCGTCGTCCATGGCCACCACGGCCACCGCGCCGAAGTGCTCGACGACCTCGCGGGTGACGAGCTTGCCGCCCGGCATCCGGACTTGATCGCGGCGCAGCGCGAAAATCTTTCCGGTGTGCAGCGTTTCGGATGACGCCGTCTCGAAGACGTGTTCAGCCACGAGTCGCGGGCTCGGGTAGCGGCCGCTCGACGCTGTCTCGATGCTGGTTGCCGTTGGACGAGCGCTCGGGAATTTCCACCGGCAGCTGCTCGCCGGCTTGGTAGTCCAGGGCCGCCCGGACGAACGCCACGAACAGCGGGTGCGGCCGGGTGGGCCGGCTCTTCAGTTCGGGGTGCGCCTGGGTGCCGACGACGAACGGGTGCACGTCGGGCGGGTATTCGACGAACTCGACCAGGTGGCCGTCGGGCGAGGTTCCCGAGAAGCGCAGGCCGCTTTCGGCGATCTTGTCGCGGTAGGCGTTGTTGACCTCGTAGCGGTGCCGGTGCCGCTCGGACACCTGGGTGCTCCCATACGCTTGGGCCACAATCGAATCCGGCTGCAGCACCGCGGGGTAGGCCCCCAGCCGCATGGTGCCGCCGAGATCGGCTTCGCCGGCCACGATGTGCTCCTGGTCGGCCATCGTGGAGATGACGGGATCCGGTGTGCCCGGCTCGAATTCGGCCGAGTTGGCCTCCGTGAGACCGACCGAGCGGGCGGCTTCGATCACGATGCACTGCAGCCCGAGACACAGCCCCAGCACCGGCAGCCCGCGCGCCCGGGCATGCCGGACGGCGCCGATCTTGCCCTCGATCCCGCGGATGCCGAATCCGCCGGGGATCAGCACGCCGTGCACGTCGCCCAGCGCGGACGCGGCGCCGGTGGCGCTCTCGCAGTCGTCGGAGGGCACCCAGACCATCTCGACCTTGGCGTGGTGCTTGAACCCGCCCGCCCGCAGCGCCTCGGTGACCGACAGGTAGGCGTCGGACAGCTCAACGTACTTGCCCACCAAGGCGATTCGCACTGTCTCGCGCGGTTCGTGAACGCGGCGCAGCAGGTCGTCCCATTCGGTCCAGTCGACGTCGCGGAACGGCAGGTTCAGCCGGCGCACCACGAACGCGTCGAGTTCCTCGCGGTGCAACACCTTCGGGATGTCATAGATCGACTTCGCGTCCGGGGTGGAGATGACGCCGTCGATGTCGACGTCACACATCAGCGCGATCTTGTTCTTCAGCGCTTCGGGCACGTCCCGGTCACAGCGCAGGATCAGCGCATCCGGGGTGATACCGATGCTGCGCAGCGCCGCCACCGAGTGCTGGGTCGGTTTGGTCTTGAGTTCACCCGACGGGGCCAGGTAGGGCACCAGCGACACGTGCAGGAAGAAGACGTTCTCCCAGCCGAGGTCGTGGCGGACCTGGCGGGCCGCCTCGAGGAAGGGCTGCGACTCGATATCGCCCACGGTGCCGCCGATTTCGGTGATGACGACGTCCGGGCGGTTGCCGTCGGCGTCGGGCTGGGCCATCGCCAGGATGCGGCGCTTGATCTCGTCGGTGATGTGCGGGATCACCTGGACGGTGTCGCCGAGGTATTCGCCCCGTCGTTCCTTGGCGATGACGGTCGAATAGACTTGCCCGGTAGTGACATTCGCCGAGCCGGACAGGTCGCGATCCAGGAACCGCTCGTAGTGGCCGACGTCGAGATCGGTCTCGGCGCCGTCCTCGGTGACGAAGACCTCGCCGTGTTGGAACGGGTTCATCGTGCCCGGGTCGACGTTCAGGTACGGGTCGAGCTTCTGCATCGTCACGTGCAGCCCGCGGGCGGTCAGGAGCTGACCGAGGCTGCTGGCGGTCAGCCCCTTGCCCAGCGAGGAGGCGACGCCACCGCTGACGAAGAGGTGCTTGGTGGCGGATTGCGGGTGCTTGCGCACTGGCGACCTCCGTGAAGACGGGCAGGGCTTGAATGGGCCTGCCGACCCACGGAAACCCACCCTAACATCCACGACGCTGTGTCGTGGGGAACACGCCCGCTACTGGGGCACCGTGATCGACGTCGCGCCGTGCCCGGTGCCGTACTGCCCGACGTGGCCGCCGTTGATCAGATCGTGCAGGCCCAGCACCGCGGTGATCCGCCCGGGCGCGGCGTCGACGTCATCGACGGTGCTGATCGCCGAGGACATGCCGGCGTCGGCGCGGGTCACAGCGACCGCGGCGCCTCCCGTCGCCGAACCGTCGTGCCCGGCCAGCAGCGTGCCCGAGCCGTGCGGCGCCAGCGCGGCGGAGAACCGGGCCACGGTGACGCCCTGATTGCCGGCGTCCTGGGGCAGCGCGCCGCCAGTGATGATCAGCGCGGCGTTGGCCGCGCCGAGGTGATCGGTGGGCTGGTAGGTGATGAATCCCGTGTCGCGCAGCGACGCCAGCACGGTGTCGCGCTGGGGCTCATCGATGGGGGGCACGGCCGGGTTGGCGTTGATCATCAAAGCGATGCCCAACAGGTCGCCGGCCTGCGAACCTTGGTCGACGAGCTTGGTGCTCAGCTGCTGGCCGGCGGGCAGGATCGACGAGTTCACCACGGTCCGCAGTTTTTCCGCGGAGTTGGCGTCGACGAACTCCTGCGTCAGCGCCACGGTTCCGGCGACCGTGCCGCCGGCCTGCCCGACGAATTTCGAGACCGCGGCGACGTCGTCGTCTTTGGCATCCGGGGTGCGGAACACGACCACCGATTTGCCACCCAGCGCGTCGTGCACCATCCGGCCGGCCAGCTGATTGTCGAAATTGTTTGCCGCAGCAAGCTTTTCGTTCAGCACATTCTTTTGGTCGTTGAGCCCGCCGATCTGCGTGTAGAGGTCACGCTTCTCGTCGCGCAGGCTGGACAACAGGGTGTCCGACAAGAAGCCGGAACCCAGCACGACACCCACCGCCAACGCCAGGAAGACGGCGGCCAGCGATAAAGCGTGTTGGCGTAACGAGATCATTTAACGCACCGTCCTCGAAAGGGCTTAGGTGACCAAGTGCTGCACCCACAGGGAGAAGCGGTCCCAGTATTGGATGATCCAGTGCAGCACCACGCCGTCGGTGCGTGACACCCACAGGGCGACGATCACGGCGATCAGCATCGTCAGCGCCAGCAGCGCGATGGCGCCCGCCGAAATGTGGTTGCGGTACAAGGTGGCGACCGCCTGGGCGTCCACCACCTTTTCCCCCACCCTCAGCCTGGTCAGGAAGGTCGACGGGTTGCTTTGCGCGCGGGTGCGGTCAAAGAACGTCTCGATGTTGGCGGTGTGGCCGGCCGTGACGAGCAACGCGGCGCCGTGGTGATCGGCCAGTAGCAGGGCCAGGTCGACCGCCGAGCCCGCGGCCGGGAAGGTCATCGCCCCGACGCCGAGGTCCTGAATTCGTTCCAGGCCGGGCGCGTGGCCGTCGGCGTCGGCGGGCAACACGACGTGGGCGCCACACTTGAGGGCGTCGGTGCTGATCTTGTCGGGGTCGCCGACGATGATCTGGGGGCGATATCCGGCCTTGCGCAACACATCCGCGCCGGTATCGACGCCGATGAGCACCGGTTGGTACTCCTTGATGAACGGCTTCAGCGAGCGCAGGTCGTCCTCGGCGCTGGGCTCGTCGGCGACGATCACCACGTGCCGGCGGCGCAGGTCGACGTCGATGTCGGGGATGCCGATGCCGTCGATCAGCAGCGGGCTTTCGCTCTTGATGAACTCAATCGTGTTGCCGGCGAACGCCTCGAGGTGGGCGGCCAGGCCGCTCTTGGCCTCGCGCATCAGGTCGGCGATGTCGTGGTCGGTGCGCTCGGTGCCGCGGGCCAGCCGGCGGTCGCCGGCGTACACCCCGCCCTCGTGCAGGCGAATCTTGGCGCCGTCCTTGACCTTCTTGAAGACGTCGGGCCCGGTCTCGTCGATCAGGGTGACGCCGTTGTTGACCAGCACCTCGGGGCCAAGGTTCGGGTAGCGGCCCGAGACCGAGGGTGAGGCGTTGACGACGGCGGCGATGTCCGCTTCCACCAGCGCGTCCGCGGTGATGCGATCGAGGTCCAGGACGTCGAGGACCACGATGTCGCCGGGGCAGACCCTGCGCAGCAGGCGGTCGATGTTCCGGTCGACCCGGGCGGTGCCCGTCAGGCCCGGCCGGGAGGTATTACGCGATAGCAGCCCTGACATCTTCATGGGGGCGATTCTGTCCGTGAAGCGCGGGCGAGGCGAGGAGGCGCGCCGTAACACCAGCCTCAGAAGTTATCTAGAGTCACAGCTGTCACAGATGGATAACGTGTGGGCATCGACTCGGGCCGGCGAGGGTGCGCAGTTGTACAGGCTTTGCGGCGTGTCGGCGTACAAACACGCACGCTCGCGAGAGGGCGGCGCACGCACGCGAGAGGGCGACGCCCGCTCGCGAGATCAGATCTGGTCGTTCTGCGCCGCGTCGAGCAGTTCGCGGGCGTGCGCGCGGCCGCTGTCGGACTCGCCGAGCCCGGCCAGCATCCGCGCCAGCTCGGCCACCCGGTCGTCGCCGGCCACTCGTCGCACCCCGCTGGCCCCCTGGGGCCCGGTGCCGTGCACCACCAGGTGCACGTCGGCATAGGCGGCGACCTGTGGCAAGTGCGTCACCACGATGACCTGGTGGGTGCGGGCCAGCCGGGCCAGCCGCCGCCCGATCTGCACCGCGGCCCAGCCGCCGACCCCGGCGTCCACCTCGTCGAACACCATCGTGGTGCCCGCCGCCTGTTTTCGCGACGTCGCCAACACCACCTCCAGCGCCAGCATGACCCGGGACAGCTCGCCGCCGGACGCGCTTTTCGCCAGCGGCAGCACGGTCATGCCGCGGTGGGCCGCGAAGCCGAACTCGACCTGGTCGACGCCGTCGACGCCGGCCCGGGCCAGCATCGGCCCGGACGGCCCCAAGGACACGGTGAGCGCGGCGGGATCGTCGTGGCCCGCGGTATCGGTGCTCACGCCGATGGTGAACTCGGCGTCGGCCATCGCCAGGGCGGACAGCTCCGCGGTCACCTCCTTGGCCAACCGCTTGGCGGCCTTGCGCCGAACCTTGCTGAGATCGACCGCGGCATCGGACAATTCGCGCGCCAGCGCGTCGACGCGTTTCGTCATCGCGGCCAGCCCCTCTTCGGAGACATCGAGTTGGGCCAGCCGTTCCCGGGACTCCCGCGCCCAGCGCAGCACCCCGTCGATGTCCGCGGCGTACTTGCGGGTCAGCGTGCGCAGTTGGGCCTGGCGGGCCAGCTTGGCTTCCAGCGCGCTGGCGTCGACCGGCAGCCCGTCCAGGAAGCCGGCGAGTTCGCGGGCCGCGTCGACGACCACCGTCAGCGCCTCGCCGACCTGATCGGCCAACGCCCGCAGCGCCGCGTCGTCGGTCGATTCGAGTGCGGCCCTTGCCTTCCCAAGGCTGTCGATGGCGCTGTGGCCCGGCCCGTCGGCGTCGTCCGCCGACAACGCCGCGCACGCGCCGGCGGCGGCCTCGCGCAGCGTGTCCAGCTCCGAGAGGCGCAGGACGTCGGCGACCAGCGCGTCGTCTTCCCCGGGTTGCGGGTCGACGGCGTCGATCTCGTTCAGCGCGAACTTCAACCGGTCCGCCTCCTGGGCGAGCTCGCGGGCGCGGTCGCGGCGGTCGGCGAGGTCGCGCCGCGCCGACAGCCAGGCGTCGCGCAGCTTGCGGTAGCGCTCGCACGCCGGGCCGGCTCCCGCGAAACGGTCCAGCGCGCCGCGCTGTTCCTCGGGCCGCATCAACCGCAGCTGGTCGTTTTGGCCGTGCAGGGTGAGCAACTCGGCGGTGAAACCGCTCAGCGACTTCGCGGGCACGCTGCGACCGCCCAGGTAGGCCCGCGACGGTCCGTCGCGGCTGACCGAGCGCAGCGCGATCACGCTGCCGTCCTCGTCGCGCTCGGCCCCCGACGTGTCCAGGATCGCGTCCAGTTGGGCGGCCGCGGCAGCGTCGAGATCGCCTGTGGTGAAACGGCCTTCGACGATCGCACGGTCCGCTCCCGACCGGACCCGGGTGGCGTCGGCTCGGGCGCCGCCGAGCAGGTGCAGCCCGGTCACCACCATGGTCTTGCCGGTGCCGGTCTCGCCGGTGAGCACCGTCAGGCCGCGATCGAACTCGGCGGCCGCCACGCTGATGGCGCCCAGCGACTCGATGCGGATTTCGGTCAGCACCGTGCGAACGCCGTTACTTCCCGCGCCAACCGGTCACCGGCAACCGGAATTTGCGCACCAGGCGGTCCGTGAACGGGGCGCTGTCCAGGCGCGCCCACTTCACCGGGGTGTCGCAACGGGTCACCTCGATCCGGCTGCCGGCCGGTATCAGCATTTCGCGGCGGCCGTCGCAGAACACCAGGGCGTCGTGGCCGTCGGCTTCTATCTCGATCGCGACGGTGGCCTCGGGGCTGGTGACCATGGGCCGGCCGAACAGGGCGTGAGCGTTGTTGGGGACCACCAGGATTGCCTCGAGGTCCGGCCACAGCACCGGGCCGCCCGCCGAGAACGCGTAGGCGGTCGACCCGGTGGGTGTCGACACCAGCACGCCGTCGCAGCCGAACGCCGACACCGGCCGCCCGTCGATCTCGACGACCACCCCGAGCACACCCAGCCGCGGCCCCTTTTCCAGGCTCACCTCGTTGAGCGCCCACCCGTGCTCGACGACCCGACCGGCCTGGCGCACCACCACATCCAGCGTCAGGCGGTCCTCCACCCGGTAGTCGCGCGCGATGACGTGCTCCAGCACACTGTCGATGTGCTCGGCCTCGGCCTCGGCCAGGAACCCGATCCGGCCCAGATTGACGCCCAGCACCGGAATTTCGACGTTTCTGGCCAATTCGGCCGCCCGCAGGAAGGTGCCGTCGCCGCCGAGGACCAGCACCAGTTCGCAGCCCGCCGCGGCGTGCGGGTCGGCGTCGACCACCTGAATTTCGACGCCCATCGCCCGCATGTCGTCGGGGGCCAGGTGCAGCGATCCCCTGTCGACCGCCTCGGCGGACAACACGCGCAGTCCGATCCCGTTGTCGCCCAAGACTTTTTGCACCCGCCGCGCGGTCTCGGTCGCCTCGTCGCGGCCGGTGTGCACCACCAGCAGCACGGTACGGTCGGCGTTCATTGCGGGCCCTCGCTTATCGCCCGCCGCACGGCGTCGACGAGACCTTCGCCGGCCAGTCCCCGATCGGTCCGGGCGCGCAGCCACAGGAAGTATTCGACATTGCCCGACGGGCCCGGCAGCGGGCTCGCGGTGACGTCGACGGCGGGCCAGCCCAGCTCGGCGGCGCGGCGCGCGACGGCCACCACCGCGTCGGCGCGCATCCCGGGATCGTGGACCACACCGCCGGCGCCGACCCGGCCCTTCCCCACCTCAAACTGCGGCTTCACCATGGGAACGATATCCGCGCCCGGCCGGGCGCATCCAACCAGCGCGGGCAACACGGTGGCCAGCGAGATGAAGGACAGGTCGGCCACCAGCAGGTCGACCGGGCCGCCGATCGCCTCCGGGGTCAGGTCACGAACGTTGGTGCGCTCGACGACGGTCACCCGCGGGTCGCAGCGCAGCGACCAGGCCAGCTGTCCGTAGCCCACGTCCGCGGCCACCACCTCGGCGGCCCCGCGGTCCAGCAGCACCTCGGTGAACCCGCCCGTCGACGCGCCGGCGTCCAGGCAGCGGCGGCCCGCGACCGGAATCCCGAAGGCGTCCAGCGCGCCGATGAGTTTGTGCGCCCCGCGCGACACCCAGCCGCGTTCGTCGTCCGCGACGGTCAGGGCGGCGGTGACGGCGACCGCGGTGCCGGGCTTGCGCGCCGGCAGGCCGTCGATGCTGACCTTCCCGGCGCCGATCAGCTCCGCGGCCTGCTGACGGGATCGCGCGAGCCCGCGGCGGACGAGCTCGGCGTCAACGCGGGCACGACGTGCCACCGCCGCACTCAGCCCTTCTCCGCCGACTCCAGCGCAGCCAGCAGCACGTCGTGCGCCTCGGAAAGGCGGCGCGCGATCTCTTCGAGCTCGGCGAGGGACAGTTGGCTTTCGGCGTCGGCGGGATCGGCCGCGGCGTCCGGCAGCTGGGCAAGCAGGGCGTCGATTTCGGCGCGAAGCTGATCGGGATCGATAGTCATTGCGCTCCTACGCTAGTCACCCGTCAGTCGCCGTGCACCAGAGACCAGCGCCGCAGCGCGTCGCGGGCCCGGTCGTCGGCGGCCTCGATCCGCGGCGGCCGGTCGTCAAAGCCGAGGCCCCACACGGCGCCGGCGACGGCGCGGACGACCGACAGCCCGTCGCCCCCGGCGGCGCCGTCGGCGCCGTTGGCGCGGACCGTCACCGCCCGATCCCCGACCTCGACATGCCAGCCCGGCTGCGGCCCGACCGCGAGCACCTCGGCATCGTGGTGCAGCGAGCGCAGGTCGTGGCCGATGTAGGTCGGGCGACGGGCGGGTTGCGCGTACACCGCGTCCCGCGCGGTGTTGACGCCGGTGAGCACCATCAGGCTGGGCAGCTCGGCGGCGTTGGCGCCCTCGATGTCGGTGTCCAGCCTGTCGCCGATGACCAACGGCGCGCGAAAGTCGCCCCGGGCCACCGCATCCTGCAGCAGTCGCGGCGCCGGTTTCCCGGCCACGCGCGGTTCGGTGCCGGTGGCCGCCCGCAGCGCGGCCACGAACGATCCGTTTCCCGGGAGCAGGCCGCGCTCGGTGGGCAGGGTGGGGTCGACGTTGGCCGCCACCCACAGCGCGCCGGACCGAATGGCCAGGGCGGCCTCGGCAAGGTCCGGCCAGCCGATGGTCGTGGACAGGCCCTGCACGACGGCGACCGGGTTGTCGTCGTAGCGGCGCACCGGACGCAGCCCGACGGCGGCGATCTCGTTGGCCAATGCGTCGGTGCCCACGATCAACACCCGGGACCCCGGCGGTAACTGCCCGGCCAGCAGCCGGGCCGCGCTCTGCGCGCTGGTGACGACGTCGTCGCCGGTGGCGGTGAAGCCCAGCTCGCGCAGGTGCGACGCGACCTGGTCGGCGCTGCGGGACGCGTTGTTGGTGACGTACAGCTTGCGGCTGGACACCTCGTCCAGCGATTGCACGGCACCATCGGTGGGCTCAGCGCCGCGAAACACCGTGCCGTCGAGGTCTATCAGCAGGCAATCGTATTCCCGCGCAATGCTTTTCATCTCAGCCCAGCTCGCTGACCCGCTCTTCGGCGTCGGTGACCCCGTCGACGTCGGCGGTCGCCGAGCGCAAAAACCATTGCAGCGCCTCGTCGTTTCGGCCGAGCGCCAGCAGCGTGTCCGCGTAGGCGTAGAACAGCCGCGCGGCCGTCGTGCCCGTGCGGCCCGGCTCGGGCTGCGGCGTGGACAAGACGGCCAGCGCCTGCTCCAGCTGCCCGAGATCGGCGCGCGCCCCGGCGGCGACGATGCGCAACTCGTCGGCGTCGTCACCGGCGAGCTCGGCCGCCTCCGGTCCGCGCGCCAGGTCGATCGCCCGCTCCGGGCGACCAAGCCCGCGTTCGCAATCGGCGATCAGCGCAAGCAGGGATGACTTGCTGCCCATCCGGCGGGCCGCGCGCAGTTCGGCCAGCGCCTGCGCCCAGTCGCCGCAGTGGTAGGCCGCGATTCCGACGGCTTCGCGCACCGCGGCGATCCTGCTGGCCCGGGCCCGCGCCGCGCGCGCGTGGGCCAGCGCGGCGTGCGGATCCTCGTCGAGCAGCTCGCCGGCGGCCACCAGGTGGCGCGCCACCGCGTCGGCGGTGGCGCGGTCCAGGGTGCTCAGTTCGCCCCGGATCTCGGGTGCCAGCTGCCTGGCCTCCACCCCGGCCGGGATCGGCGGGCCGTCCCGCGGCGCGCGGTCGCCTTGGACGTCCTGGCCGGGGGCGTTGCGCGGCTGGACGGGGCGCGCGCGGCCCGGGCCCGACCAGGAACCCGGACGCTCCCCGCGCGGTCCGCGCCGCGGCGAGCCGCCGGACGCCGAACGTCGGTCACCGCCGTGCCCCTGCCTGTCGTCGACCACCCTGCCGAGAATACGGGCACGCCGGCGGCGCGGACCGCGCTAGGCCGGGAGCCGATTGGACAGCAGCGGCGCCATCACCGCCGGGCAATACGTCGCGATGGCGACGATGGTGAACACGCCGGCCACGTCGTGGGACATCCCGCTGCCGTCGGCCATGGTGGAGAGCACCGAGTCGAACGACCCACCGGGCTGGACCAGCATCGGGCACACCGACTGCCCCAGCGCCATCGTGGCGTCCGGCTGCGAGACCGGAACGCCGGCATTCGTGAGGGCCCTCAGGAACGCGTTGCCCATCAGGTCGGCGTGGACGGGCGGCGCCAGCGCCGCGGTCAGGCCGGCCACGCTCGTCGCCACACCCAGAAACCGCAGGGCGCCCAACTGCACACGTGTCGGGAAACTCACTGTGACCACCCTGGTCAGTGATGGTCACATCTGCGACACGACGCGATAAAGGTTTGCACACCAACGGCGTTGCGCGCGCGGGCTAGACCCTCTCGATGCCGGCGACGTTGCGCTTGCCGCGCCGCAGCACCAGCCACCGGCCGTGCAGGAAGTCCGACGGCCGCGGCGCCCACGCCTCGCTGTCGATGCGAACGTTGTTGACCGAGACGCCGCCTTCGCCGATGGTGCGCCGGGCGGCCCCCCTGCTGGCCGACAGGCCGCTGGCCACCAGGAGGTCGACGATCCCGTCGGGGCTGCCGGGCTTGAGCTCGGCCACCGACGTCTCGCGCAGCGCCGCCGCGAGCGTCGCCTCGTCTAGGCGGTCCAGCTCGCCCTGCCCGAACAGCGCGCGGCTGGCGTGCTCGACCGCCTCGGTGGCCGCCTCGCCGTGCACCAGAGCGGTCAGCTCGACGGCCAGCCGCCGCTGGGCGGCGCGTTGCTGGGGGCGCTCGGCCGTGGCGCGTTCCAGCTCGGCCAGCTCCTCGGCCGGCAGGAAGGTGAACCAGCGCAGGTAGCGGATCACGTCGGCGTCGGCGGTGTTGACGAAGTACTGGTACCAGGCATACGGGCTGGTCATCTGCGGGTCCAGCCACAGGCTGCCGCCGCCGGTGGACTTGCCGAACTTGGTGCCGTCGGCGGCGGTCACCAGCGGGACCGTGAGCGCGTGCACCGCCGCGCCCAGCTTCTGGCGGACCAGGCGGACGCCGGCGATGATGTTGCCCCACTGATCGGAGCCGCCGATCTGCAACGTGCAGCCGTGGCGCCGGTGCAGTTCGACGTAGTCGTTGGCCTGCAGCAGCATGTAGCTGAACTCCGTGTAGGAGATCCCCTCCCCCTCCAGACGGCGCCGGACGGTGTCGCGATCCAGCATCACGTTGACCGAAAAGTGCTTGCCGACGTCGCGCAGGAACTCGATCGCCGACATGCGGCCCGTCCAGTCCAGGTTGTCGACGACGATGGCGCCGGTCGGGTCAAAGGCGTCGAATTCCAAGAAGCGTTCCAGCTGGCCGCGAATCCGCTCGGTCCATGCGGCGACGGTGTCGGCCTCGTTGAGGCTGCGCTCGCCGACGTCACGCGGGTCGCCGATCATGCCGGTGGCGCCGCCGGCCAGCACGATGGGACGGTGCCCGGCGCGCTGGAACCGGCGCAACGCCAGCAGGGGAACCAGGTGCCCGGCGTGCAGGCTCGGCGCGGTCGGGTCGAAGCCGGCGTAGACCGTCAGCGGCCCACGCCGCGCTTCGGCGGCCAGCGCGTCGAGGTCGGTGGACTGGGCGATCAACCCGCGCCAGCCCAGCTCTTCGAGGATCCCGGCAGACATCGCGCAAAACTCTAGTCGCTGGTTCCGGGCGCGGGCGCCCGCGGACTTCGCCGGTACGCCGAAACCTCCGGGCGGCCCGCCAGCCACAGTCGCCAGGGCCGGTCGGCGGCCTGGCTGATGCCGACGCGCGGGCCGGACGCGGCCGTCAGCGGGTCGTGAAGTTCAAGGGTCACCGGACCGCTGGGGTCGAGCAGGTCAATCCCGTTGTCGCCCATGGTGATTCCCAGGGCCGAGCACAGGTTTCCCGGGCCGCGCGCCAGGGCCGCGGTGCGGACCAGCTCGCCGCGCCGGGCCCGCGCGACGTCGGTGCCGTCCTCCAGGGCCGCGGCCCGCAGCAGGACGGCCGCGGCGGTCCCGTCGGGTCCGCACGAGACGTTGGCGCACACGTGGATCCCGTGGCTGCGGTAGGTGTACAGCCGCCCGGGCGGCCCGAACATCACGGCGTTGCGGCCGTTGCGGCCGCGGTAGGAGTGGGCCGCGGCGTCCGGCCAGGGGCCGTCGGGGACGCCGCCGTAGGCCTCGACTTCGACGATGACGGCGCGCACGCCGCGGCCGGTGAGGGTGGCGCCCAGCAGTCGATGCGCGGCCGCGACCGGATCGACGGACAGCTGGCCCTCGGCCGCGTCTGGGCCCGATTGCACCAACCGAACCTACCGGCAGGCCAAACATGGCAGTATCCCGGTGTCCCGGAACCCCCAGGGCGCACGAAGGAGCCCACATAATGCATGCGATCGACCCTGCCGCCACGGCGTGGCTGCTGGCCAGCACCGCACTAGTCCTGCTGATGACCCCGGGCCTGGCGATCTTCTACGGCGGCATGGTCCGCACCACCGGGGTGCTCAACATGATCATGATGAGCTTCATCTCGATCCCGCTGGTCACGGTGGCGTGGCTGTTGGTCGGCTACACCATCGCGTTCTCCGACGATGGGGCGGGCGGGCTCGTCGGCAACCTCAGGCACATCGGGATGCTCGGCATCGGCCCCGACACCGTCCACGGCGCGGTTCCCGAGCTGCTTTATGCCACGTTCCAGTTGACGTTCGCGATCATCACGGCCGCCCTGGTGAGCGGCGCGATCGCCGACCGCGCCAAGTTCGCGGCCTGGATGGCGTTCGTCTCGCTGTGGGCGATCGTCGTGTATTCGGTTGTCGCGCATTGGGTGTGGGGGCCCGGCGGCTGGCTGGCGAAGCTGGGGGTGCTCGACTACGCCGGCGGCCTCGTCGTCGAGATCGTCTCCGGTTCCTCCGCCCTGGCCCTGGCGCTGGTGCTCGGGCCCCGCATCGGCTTCAAGAAGGACGTCATGCGGCCGCACAATCTGCCGCTGGTGCTGCTCGGTGTCGGGCTGCTCTGGTTCGGCTGGTTCGGGTTCAACGCCGGTTCCGCTCTGGCCGCCAACGGAACCGCCGCGGCCATCTTCCTCAACACGCTCGTCGCCGGCTGCCTGGGCATGCTCGGCTGGCTCTCCGTCGAACAGATCCGCGACGGCAGGCCCACGACGTTCGGCGCGGCCTCCGGCGTGGTGGCCGGCCTCGTCGCCATCACCCCGTCGTGCGGGACCGTCAACACACTCGGCGCGGCGGTCGTCGGCGTCGCGGCCGGCATCGTGTGCTCGTTCGCGGTCAGCGCGAAATTCCGTCTCAACTATGACGATTCGCTCGACGTGGTCGGCGTGCACTTCGTCGGCGGCGTCGTCGGCGTGTCCTTGATCGGGCTGCTTGCCACGGCGGTCATGACGTCGGGTCCCCGGGGCCTCTTCTACGGGGGCGGCGTCGCCCAACTGGGCAAGCAGGCGCTCGCGATCGTCGCCGTCGCGCTCTATGCCTTCACGACGTCGTACCTTCTCGCGAAGTTGATCGACCGGGTGATCGGTTTCCGGCTCAGCCCCGAAGACGAGACCACCGGCGTCGACCTCACCCAGCACGCCGAAACCGCCTACGCCGAGGGCGTGCACGGGCACCTGCCGCTGCGCCGCCCCGGCCCTTGACATCGCCGCACCGGGGGCGGATATTCATCACATGATGAGTTCATCAAGTGATGAATTACTGGCCGGGCGTCGCGCTCCGGCCGTCAGCATCGAGCGCCTATGCGTCACCCGCTTCAAACGCCCGGTGCTGCATGACTTTTCGGTGCGCATAGCCCAGGGCAGCATCACCGGCCTGCTTGGCCCGTCCGGCTGCGGCAAGACCACGCTGATGCGGTGCATCGTCGGCACCCAGATCGTGGCCGGCGCTTCCCGGGGCACCGTTACGGTGCTGGGCCGGCGGGCCGGGAGCCCGGCGCTGCGTCATCGGGTGGGGTATATGCCGCAGGACCCGACCATCTACAACGACCTGCGGATCGTCGACAACGTCCGCTACTTCGCCTCGCTCTACGGATACGGCACCGACGCCGCCGATGAGGCCATCGAACGGGTCGGGCTGGCGGATCACCGGACCGCCTTCTGCGGCAACCTCTCCGGCGGCCAGCGCACCCGGGTGTCGCTGGCGTGCGCGTTGGTCTGCCAGCCCGATCTGCTCGTGCTCGACGAGCCCACGGTGGGCCTGGACCCCGTGCTGCGGGTCGATCTTTGGGAACAGTTCACCGAGCTCGCCCGCGGCGGGACCACGCTGTTGGTCTCCAGTCACGTGATGGACGAGGCCGAGCATTGCGGCGACCTGGTGCTGATGCGCGAAGGACACCTGATCGCGCACACCACCCCGACCCAACTACGAGAGGACACCGGATGCACGTCACTCGAGGACGCGTTTCTGTCCATCATCAGGCGCAGCACGACGCGGCAGGCCGGCTAGGGCTGACGGCCTACGCGGCCACCACGACGCGGATCCTGCGCCAGCTGGCCGCCGACCACCGCAGCGTCGCGCTGATCCTGGTGGTGCCGGTCCTGGTCATCACGCTGATGTACTTCATGTTCGAAAACGCTCCCCACCGCCCGGGCACCCCGTCGCCGTTCAACAACGCCTGCCTGATCCTGCTGGGCCTGTTCCCGCTCTTCGTGATGTTCATCATCACGTCCATCACGATGCAGCGCGAACGGGCGTCGGGAACGTTGGAGCGCATCCTGACCACGCCGCTGCGCAGGCTCGACCTGTTGATCGCCTACGGCACCGCTTTCTCGGTCGCCGCCGCGGCGCAGGCGATTGCGGCGTGCATCGTGTCGTTTTGGTTGCTCGGCTTCGACACCGCGGGCAGCCCGGTGTGGGTGTTCGTGATCGCGATCGTCAACGCCGTACTGGGCGTCGGCCTGGGCCTGCTCTGTAGTGCGTTCGCCCGCACCGAGTTTCAGGCCGTGCAGTTCATCCCGCTGGTGATGGTCCCCCAGCTGCTGCTGGCCGGCATCGTCGTGCCCCGGGCGTTGATGGCGCACTGGCTGCAGTGGGTCAGCAACGTCTTGCCGGCCAGCTATGCGCTCGAGGCTCTGCAGCAGGTGAGTGCCCACCCGGGGCTGACCTACATCGCGGTGCGCGACATCGTCGTCGTCCTGGGTTTCGCGATCGCGGCGCTGTGCCTGGCCGCGGCGACGCTGCGGAGGCGGACGCCCTAGCATGACGACCGGCAAAACCGGCCGCCGGCGGCCCGGGCGACCGGCCGGCAGCTCCGACACCCGCGACCGGATCCTGACCAGCGCCCGAGAGCTGTTTGCCCGCAACGGAATCGGCAACACGTCGATACGGGCGGTGGCCGCGGCCGCCGGCGTCGATTCGGCGCTGGTGCACCACTACTTCGGCACCAAGGAAAAGCTGTTCGCCGCCGCCGTGCACATCCCGGTCGACCCGATGGACGTCATCGGCGCGCTGCGTGCGGTGCCCGTCGACGAGCTCGGCTACCGACTGCCGTCAATGTTGTTGCCGCTGTGGGACTCCCAGATTGGCGAGGCGTTCATTGCCACGCTGCGGTCGATCATCGCGGGGTCGGAGGTCAACTTGTTTCGTTCGTTCATCCAGGACATCATCGCCGTCGAAGTCGGTCCGCGCGTCGACGATCCCCCAGGCAGCGGAACCATCCGCATCCAGTTCGTCGCGTCGCAGCTGGTGGGCGTCGTGATGGCGCGCTACATCCTGCAATTGGAGCCGTTCGCGTCGCTGCCCGCCGAGCGGATCGCGCGAACCATCGCGCCGAACCTGCAGCGTTACCTCACCGGGGATCTGCCGGACGCGCTCGCGCCATGAGCCGGGCGTGCTCGTCATCGTCGACATCGCGGGCCTCGTCGATCAGCAGCACCGGGATGCCGTCCTCGATGCGGTAGGCGCGCCGCAGCCGCGGGTTGTACAGCAACTCGTCCTCGATCAGAACCAACGGACCCCGGTCGGCCGGGCAGACGAGAATGCTCAGCAGCGAATCGTCGAGCATCAGCGCGCCCCGCTCAGCTCGGACCGCGCCCCGGGCGTCAGCCGGCGAAACTGGTTGCCGGCCGCGTCGAAATACCACGCCTGGCGTCCCGACTTGGGAATCCCGGCCGCCCGCAGGCCGCTGACGGTGGGCCGGTAGCTCGCGCTCAGCGTCATCGCCGGACACACGTACACGACGTCGGGTCCCGCCCCGATGGGGATGTCGGCGACGGCCTCGGTCACGTCGGCCGCGGTGATGGTGGCCCCGGGCAGCAGCGTCACCGCCGAGACGGCCACCTGCCGGTCACCCACCGGCACGTTGTAGGTGACCGCGAGGTCGACGCCGTTAATGCGGCTCAGCGCGTCGGTGACCGGCTCGGCGAACACCAGCCCGCGCGCGGTGCGGACCACCGAACCGCGCCTGCCCGCCAGCCAGTAATCCCCGTCGGTGTCGCGGTAGAAGAGGTATTCGGTCGATATCCAGGTATCGGCGGGGGCGAAGACCCCCCGTTTGACCGACGCGCTCGGATCGATCGGCCCCTTGGACGCGGCCAGCAGCACGCCGACCTGGTTGGCCTCGGCGACCTGCACGAAGCCGCGGTCGTCCTCCAGGATCAGGTTGTGCTCGGCGTCGTACGCGCCGAGCTCGACCCGCCCGACGCCGGGCAGCGGTCGGCCCTTGCTGCCGATCTTGGCGCCGGAAACGTTGGCCAGCACCGCCTGTCCGTCGGTGGTGGCGAAGAACTCGACGACCTGTGCGGGCGCGAACGCGTCGAGAACCCGCCCCCACAATCCGGTCGGCATGCCCGAGCCGATGAACAGGCGCACCGGGTGGTTGCCGTGCAGCACGAACGCGGGATCGTCGACAATCTCGCGGAGCATGGCCCAGGTATAGGACACCACCGTGACGCCGTACTGCCGCACCTCCTGGACGAACCGGTCGGGTCGCAGGCCGCGCGACAGCGCGATGCGGGTGCCGCCGACGACCGCGCCACCCAGGCTGACCAGCAGCGCGGACTCGTGGTGCAGCGGGGTTAAACAGTAGACGGTGTCGCGGCGGTCGAGGGCGGCCGTCGAGGCGGTCCCGAAAGCCGACACCGCCCACCGGTAGTTGGTGATCTGCTTGGCCACCAGCTCGCCGCCGGCCGAGCTGAACGCGATGAACGCCAGGTCGCGGGCCAGGCCGGGGTTGGGCCGGTACCACGCCGGCAGCCGGACGGCGTCCGGGTCGATCTGCTCCATGTCGATGACGTGGGCCTGCTCGGAGGCGTCCTCGGGCAGGTTCAGGTCGCGGGTCTCACCGCCGCCGAGCACCAGCACCTGGCCCGGCAGCTGGCGCGCCGCGTCGAGATTGGTGGGATCGGTCAGGATCTCGCTAACCCCACCGAGCCGGACCGACGCGGCCAGGTCGGCGTCGGGCCGCATCACCACGGCGACGGCGCCCAGCCGCGACAGCGCGGCGATGGCGACCAGCGCGCTGGGCCGCGTCTCCATCAGGACGCCCACGCGGTCGCCCTGCCGCACCCCGACCTCGATCAGGCCGCGAACGACGTTGTCGATGCGCCGGTTCACGGCCTCGTAGGTGTGCACGCGGCCGTCGAACAGGAGGAACTCGCCCTGCGGGGCGTCGTGCGCCTGCTCGTCGATGATGCGGCCCAGCGAGACGCGGGTGTGGTCGTTGATCTGTCCCAGCCGGACCAGTCGCGGCAGCGTCCGGACCGTCTCCACGGCCAGGGTGCGCATGGATTTGTTGGCCGCCACGACCGTGTTGGCCGCGCCGCGCACCACCTCCAACGCCGCCTCGGAGACCTCCCCGATGCCGTGGGCGACCCGGGAGCTCAGCGCGACGCCGCTGTCGGTGTGTTCGACCGGCTGATCGGCCATCAGGTCGATGCTGGCCGGCTTGTCGCCGCCGGTGGACAGCCATCGCACCCATGCGGCGACGGTGGGCCAGCTGTGTTGTGCCGCTTTGGATCCCACGACCAGGCCGAAATGGCCTGTCCGGATGAGGCATTCGTAGACTTCGGCGTTCGGCGCCGCCCGGCGGATGCCGCGCACCGACGCCGGCTGCCCGATGTCGTCGACCTCGCCGACGAAGGCCAGGACCGGGCAGGTGATGTCGGTGAGCGTGACCATCTGTCCGTTGACGGCGAAACCGCCGGTCATCATGCGGTTGTGGGCGATGAACTGCTTGAGCAACTCGGAGATCGCCGGGCCCGACCAGGCGATCCAGCCTTCGCGCTCCAGGAACCGGCGCTGCTGTTCGCGCGGCAGCAGTGCCTCCCTGTCGTGCAGCTGGCGCACGAAGTCCACCCGCGCCTTGGCGGTCTTGAGCGGGTCCATCATCTGGAAACCGGTGCGCGCCATCCAGCTTGGGATGGCCAGCCGGCTGAAGACATGATCGGCCATGAAGTTGGCGGCGGCCGCGCCGAAGTTTGCCGGGATGCCCATGGGCAGGGCGGCCAGGGTGTCCACCGGCGACCCGAACGCCACGATGCTGGCGAGGTTCTTCGACCGCCGATAGGCGGCGACCTGATAACACCACATCCCGCCCTGCGAGTAACCGACGAGGTGCACATCGCTGCCGGTGGTGTCCTTGACCGTGTCGATCGCCTGGCTGAGCGCGACGATGTGGTCGGCCAGGTTCCGGCTCATGCCGCCCTCGACCTTGTCGGGTGAGCCGAAGTCGATGACCCAGGGATCGATCCCGTTGGCGTGCAGGATCCCGACCGCCCCCTCGTCCCGGGTGACGTCCCACATGTCCGCCGACATCATCATCGGGTGCACCATCAGCACCGGCGGGCCCACGGGCGGCTGCCCGGGTCGGCTGTCCGGCGGGAAATACCGTCGCAGCTTGTACATCGGGACGCTCTCGACGATGTGGGATGGCGACGGGACGCTGCCGGTTTCCAAACCCCCCAGCCGCAAAACCTCCAGCCCGTTCTGTGCCGTAGCGATCAGACGCTCGACCGGTCGTGTGACGATCGAAAGATTCAGATCCACCACTGCTCCCTGACTCTTGACAGCTCCGCCATCATGGCACATCAGCGCGCCCAGCGGTTTTGGTCAGGTTGTTTGCCGGCAGGGGATGCGGCGGTTAAAAGGGTGGTGGGTCGTCGGGTGGTGCGGGGCCGGTGTGTTTGGTTTGGGTGGCCAGGCGGGTTTGGCGGTTGTGGTGGCGTTCGGTGGCGATGCGGGTGGCGCGGTCTTGGGCGCGGGTGCGGCGGCGTCGGGGCATCATGGCGGTGCGCTCGCCGCGGCGCTCGCTGTGGCACTCGGTGGTGGGTGGGGTGGGTGGGGTGGGTAGTTCGCCGGTGGGTGCGCACAGGCTGGGGAACAGCAGGGCGCTGCCCGGGGTGCTGACGTAGGTCTGTCCGGTCGGGGAGGTCAAGATCAGCGTCCCGTCCGGTAGTTGCTGGTCGGTCCAGCCGCAAAACGTCTTCACTAAGTGATGAGTTCTGCAGTAGCACTTGAGGTTGGACGCATGCGTGGCCCCACCTTGGGTGTAGGGGATGGTGTGGTCGATGTCGCAGCCGACGGCGGGGCGATCACAACCGGGCCAGCGACACGTCAGATCCCGACAGCGCACGAAATCAGCCAACGCCTTCGACGGCACATACCCCTTCTCCGGCGGAGCATCCAGGGGGTGGACCAGCGACACCAGCCTGGCCGACTTAGCCAGTTCGGCGATCAGCTCCGGCGCGATGAGCCCGTCGGCGCCCAACGCCGAGGCGGGTCCCGCCGAGCGGCCCTCGAGGGTGGCCTGCTCGGCGATCACATGAATCACCACCGGCGAGGCCGCCGGCCGATCCCCGGCCGCGCAATCGCCGCGTCCACACCGGCACCCCAGCCGGTCGGCGCCGGCGGCCAGCGCCCCCACCGCGTCGGCGCGGCGCTGGGCACGGGTGCGCGGATCGTGGGCGCACACCGTGGCCGCCAACGCATCCAACCGCTGATCGAGGGCTTGGGCATCCGGGGTCAACACGGTCGCACTGATGTCGGAGAGCCCGTCGCCCACTGGCCCGATGCAGACCTCGCGGCCGGTCACGCGCTCGCGGCGCCGCCGCACCGCATCGGCATCAGCGCGGGCCACGATCTTGTCCACCTGCGCACCCAACCGGCCCTGCGTCATCGACGGCCAGCGCACCACATTCGCCGCCAACTGTGCGTCCACCCGGGCCAGCACGTCGGGATCGGTGATCAGATCCGTGCGATACACCAGCGTCTGAAACACCCGATAATCAATATCGCCGGCCCGAAAAATGTCAGCCACCTTGGGCAGGCGCTCGCGCAGCGCCCGCGCATAGCGCACCCGGCTGGACGCCAGGCCCTGGCTGATCCGCAGATGCGCGCCGATCTCGGCGGCCACCGCCTCCATCGTGTCAATCGCCCACTCCTCGGTCTCACCACACCGCGACAACCGATACGCGAACAACTCCCCGATCAACTCCAGCTGGGCCGCCGCCTGCCGATTCTCCGCCCGCGAAGCCGCACCAATCCGATCCAGCAAGGCCGCCGACTCCGCCGTCGTCGACGGATAACGCCGCTCGAACATCTCGTCAAACCGGGCGTGAACCTCACGCCGCACCTTCTCATCGAACATACATTCGACTATAGCGAAGGGGGCCGACACCAAACACCCAACGCCTCCGGGCTGTGGACAACGTCCCCCGCAGCCATCCTCCTCCCGGTTAACCACTGGCGGAACGGGGTACCTACCGAAGGCGCAAGGTCCGCGACGCATGCGTGCATGCCGTCAGGACCCTTTCGGTTGAACACACAGCTGGCGCCAACCAGTTCTCTCGACAGCCACTTTGCCGGCGGCGCGGTCGAAGGCAGGGGCTCGTGACTGAGCAGACGATCGACATCGAGGCGGCCTTCCCGCCCCGGGTGCTCCGAGAGTACGCGCTGCTCGCCGACGGCGAGCGCGGCGCGTTGATCGGGCCGCAGGGCGAGGTCACCTGGATGTGCGCGCCACGCTGGGATTCCGACGCCGTCTTCTCCAGCCTGATCGGCGGCGGCGGGGTTTACGCGGTCACCCCGACCGACGTCCGGCACGTGTGGGGCGGCTACTACGAGCCGGGCACGCTGATCTGGCGCAACCGCTGGACCACCCGCGGCGGCATCGTGGAATGCCGCGAGGCGCTGGCCTTTCCGGGCGACCCCGACCGGGTGGTGCTGTTGCGACGCCTCATGGGCCGCCGCGGCACCGCCCGGCTGCGGGTGCTGCTGCAACCGAGCGCCGCGTTCGGGCGCCACGGTCCCGGCCAGCCGAGCCTCGACGACGCAGTGTGGAGCGGCCGGTCGGGGCGGTTGCGGTGGCGGTGGTCGGGGGGCCGCGACGCGCGTCCCGTGCACTCGGCACACGGCCGAGGCGAACCGCTCATGTGCGAGATCACCCTCGACGAGGGCCAGCACCACGATTTGGTGCTGGAGCTTTCCGAACGCGCACTGCCCGACCGGCCGCCCGACCCCGACATCGCCTGGGACGCCACCGAGGCCGCGTGGCGGCGCAGCGTGCCCGAGCTGAACTGCACCATCGCGCCCCGCGACGGGCGCCACGCCTACGCGGTGCTGCGCGGGCTGACCAGCAGCGGCGGCGGCATGGTCGCCGCGGCCACCATGAGCCTGCCCGAACGCGCGCACACCAACCAGAACTACGACTACCGCTACGCCTGGATCCGGGACCAGGCGTACGCCGGGGTCGCCGCCGCGGCCGTCGGGGCGACGGAGCTACTCGACCGTGCGATCGAGTTCGTCGGCGCCCGGCTGCTCGAGGACGGCCCGCACCTCAAACCCGCCTACACCGTCACCGGCGGTTGCGTGCCCGCCGAGGAAACCCTCGACCTGCCCGGCTACCCGGGCGGCACCGACAAGGTCGGCAACCGGGTCAACCAGCAATTCCAGCTCGACGTCTTCGGCGAGGCGCTGCAGCTACTGGCCAGGGGCGGCAGCGCCGACCGGCTCGACGCCGAGGGCTGGCGCGCCGCGCAGGCCGCCGTCGCCGCGATCGAAAAGCGCTGGCGCGACCCGGATGCCGGGATCTGGGAGATCGACGAGCAGCACTGGACGCAGTCCCGCCTGGCGTGCGTGGCCGGGCTGCGTGCCATCGCCAAGGTGGCTGGCGCCGGCACCGAGGTCGCCTCCTGCGCTTCGCTGGCCGACGCCATCCTCGCCGACACCGCGGCCAGCAGCCTGCACCCGCGCGGCGGCTACTGGCAACGCAGCCCGCGGCTGGCCGGGGTCGACGCCTCGCTGCTGCTGCCGCCCGTGCGCGGCGCCGTGCCCGCCGACGATCCCCGCACCCGGGCCACGCTGGACGCCGTCCGCCGGGAACTCGCCCACGACGGGTTCGTCTACCGGTTCCGGCACGACGGGCGTGACCTGGGCGACGCCGAGGGGGCCTTCCTGCTCTGCGGATTCATGATGGCGCTGGCCGAACACCAGCTGGGCCACCACCACTGCGCGATGCGCTGGTTCGAACGCAACCGCGCCGCCTGCGGGCCCCCGGGCCTGTTCTGCGAGGAATACGACGTCAGGCAGCGCCAGCTTCGTGGCAACCTGCCCCAGGCGTTCGCGCACGCCTTGCTGCTGGAATGCACGGCCACCCTCGCCGACGACGCCGTCCACCACGACTGACCGCCCGGATGAAGGAAAGGCAGTCCCCCATGACGCAGACAGTGGTGATCACCGGAGCCAGCGCCGGCATCGGCCGCGCCACCGCCCAACTGTTCGGGCGGCGCGGCGCGAATGTCGCCCTGCTCGCGCGCGGCGCCGCCGGGCTTCAGGGCGCCGCCCGCGACGTCGAGGCCGGCGGCGGCAAGGCGCTGGCCATCCCGACGGACGTGGCCGACCACAAGGCCGTCGCGGCCGCCGCCGACGAGGCCGAAGCCGCGTTCGGGCCCATCGACACCTGGGTCAACGTCGCGTTCACCTCGGTGTTCGCGCCCTTCGGCGAGATCACCGCCGAGGAGTTCAAGCGCGTCACCGAGGTGACCTACCTCGGGTATGTGTACGGCACCATGGCGGCGCTGGCGAAGATGCGCCCGCGCGACCACGGCACCATCGTGCAGGTCGGCTCCGCGCTCGGCCAGCGCTCCATCCCGCTGCAGTCGGCTTACTGCGGCGCCAAGCACGCCGTCAACGGGTTCACCGAATCGGTGCGCTGCGAGCTGCTGCACGAGGACTCGAACGTGCGGATCACCCTGGTGCAGATGTCGGCGGTCAACACCCCCCAGTTTTCCTGGGTGCTGTCCCGCCTGCCCCGCCATCCCCAGCCGGTGCCACCGATCTATCAGCCGGAAGTCGCCGCCCGCGGCGTCGTCCATGCCGCCGATCATCCGGAACGCAAACAATATTGGGTCGGCGACAGCACCGCGGTCACGCTCCTCGGGCAGAAGTTCGTCGCTCCGCTGCTGGACCGCTACCTCGGCCGCACCGGGTACGACTCGCAGCAGACCGACGAACGCGCGAATGGCCATCGGCCGCACAACCTCTGGCAACCGGTCGATCACGAGCCCGGCAGCGACCGCGGCGCGCACGGCGAGTTCGACGACCGGTCGCACGCCCACAGCCCGCAAGCCTGGCTCTCCCACCATCTTTTCGTCGGCGGCACCGGGGCGCTGACCCTTGGCGTGGGCGCGCTGCTCGGGGCGCTTTCGGCCCGCCGGCGGTCGCCCTAGTCGCCGTAGGAGGCCCGTCGTTGTCCACCTTCGATCGCCTTGACTCCCGCATCGACGAGGTCACCGCGCAGGCATACGAAATCCCCACCGACGCACCGGAAGCCGATGGCACCTTCGCCTGGTCGTCGACGACGCTGGTCCTGGTCGAGGCGGTGGCGGGCGGCCGCCGCGGCATCGGCTACACGTATGCGGCCGGTGCGTGCCGCCGGCTGATCACCGGGCCGCTCGCCCACGCGGTCTCCGGGCACAGCGCGCTCGACATCTCCGGCGCATGGGCGTCGATGGTCAGGGCGATCCGCAACGACGGGCGCCCGGGGCTGGCCTCCTGCGCGATCTCGGCGGTCGACACCGCGCTGTGGGACCTCAAAGGCAAACTCCTGGACATACCGGTGTGCAGGCTGCTCGGCGTGGCGCATCCGGAGGTGCCGATCTACGGCAGCGGCGGCTTCACCACCTACGACGAACGAGAGGCCCGCGCCCAGCTGGAGCGTTGGGTCGAAACCTGGGCGATCCCCCGCGTGAAAATCAAGATCGGCGAGTCGTGGGGTTCTGACGAGCGCCGCGACCTGGACCGAATAGCCTTCGCGCGCAAGGTGATCGGGCCCGACACCGAACTGTATGTCGACGCCAACGGAGGCTACCGCCGCAAACAGGCGATCCGGGTCGCCCGCGCCATGGCCGAGCACAACGTCGTCTGGTTCGAAGAGCCCGTGTCGTCCGACGACCTCGCCGGGCTCCGCGAGGTGCGCGACCAGGTCACGGCGGACGTTGCCGCCGGTGAATACGGCTACGACCTGGCCTACTTCAACCGGATGCTGGGCGCCGAAGCCGTCGACTGCCTGCAGATCGACGTCACCCGGTGCGGCGGGATCACCGACTGGCTGCGAGCCGCGGCGGTGGCGGCCGCGCACAACGTCGACGTGTCCGGGCATTGCGCCCCCAACCTGCACGCCCACGTCGCCGCCGCGGTCCCCAACCTGCGGCACCTGGAGTACTTCCACGACCACCACCGCATCGAGCACATGCTCTTCGACGGCGCCCTGTCCCCCGACGGCGGCACGCTGCGGCCGGATCGGCACCGGCCCGGGCTGGGACTCGAGTTCAAACACCGCGACGCCGAGCAGTACCGCGTGGGGTGACCGGCGCCCGCATATACGGGCCCACGTCGGCCGCGCCCCGCCGACTCCCGAAATAATTGCCCGGTGGCGCATCTACTGGGAGCCGAGGCCGTCCGCCTGGAATACCCGACGCAGGTGGTGTTCGAGTCGGTCTCGCTGGGCGTCAACGACGGCGCGCGCATCGGCATCGTGGGGCGCAACGGGGACGGCAAGTCGAGCCTGCTGGGTTTGCTGACGGGCGAACTGCGGCCCGATGCCGGGCGGGTCACCCGGCGCAGCGGGGTGCGGGTCAGCGCGCTGAGCCAGGCGGACACCCTCGACCCCGACCGCACCGTGGGCTGGACACTGGTCGGCGAGGCGCCCGCGCACCAGTGGGCGGGCGACGCGCGGGTGCGCGACGTGGTCGGCGGCCTGGTGTCCGACATGGATTGGGACGCGCCGGTCGCCACGCTGTCCGGCGGGCAGCGCCGGCGGGTGCAGCTGGCCAGGCTGCTGGTCGGCGAATGGGACGTGATCGCCCTCGACGAGCCCACCAACCACCTGGACATCGAGGGAATCACCTGGCTGGCCGGCCACCTGCGGCAACGCTGGGCGCGCAACACCGGCGGGCTGCTGCTGGTCACCCACGACCGCTGGTTTCTCGACGAGGTCGCCACCGCGACGTGGGAGGTGCACGACGGGATCGTCGAGCCGTTCGAGGGCGGGTATGCGGCGTACGTGCTGCAGCGCGTCGAGCGCGACCGGCTGGCCGCCGCGGCCGAGGCCAAGCGGCAGAACCTGATGCGCAAGGAGCTGGCCTGGCTGCGCCGCGGGCCGCCGGCGCGGACCTCGAAGCCCCGGTTCCGGATCGAGGCCGCCAACCAGCTGATCGCCGACGTGCCGCCGCTGCGCAACACCGTCGAGCTGGCCAAGCTGGTGACCGCGCGGCTCGGCAAGGACGTCGTCGACCTGCTCGACGTGTCGGTCTCGTTCGAGGGGCGCCCCGTGCTGCGCGACGTCGAATGGCGGATCGCCCCGGGTGAACGCACCGGCATCGTCGGGGCCAATGGCGCCGGGAAGTCGACGCTGCTGGGGCTGATCGCCGGCACCATCAGGCCGGACACCGGGCGCGTCAAGCGCGGCAAGACCGTTCGGCTGGCGGTGCTCGACCAGCGCGGCGACGACCTGTCGGCGGTCGCGGCCGACCGGATCGCCGACGTGCTGGGCCGGCTGCCCGGCGGCTATCAGGTCGACGGCCGCGAGGTCACCCCGGCCCAGCTGCTGGAGCGGCTCGGGTTCGCGCGCGGCCAGCTGTCGGCGCGGGTCGGCGACCTGTCCGGCGGGCAGCGGCGCCGGTTGCAGCTGATGCTCACGCTGTTGTCGGAACCCAACGTGTTACTCCTCGACGAGCCCACCAACGACGTCGACACCGACATGCTCACGGCCACCGAAGACCTGCTCGACTCCTGGGCGGGCACGCTGATCGTCGTGTCGCACGATCGCTACCTGCTCGAGCGGGTCACCGATCAGCAGTACGCGATCCTCGACGGCCGGCTGCGGCATCTGCCGGGCGGCATCGACGAATACCTGCGGCTGGCCGCCCAGCGGACGACCCCGTCGGCGGCCGAAGCGTCGCCCGCCCAACCGCGGGCGATGTCGGGCGCGCAGCGCCGCTCGGCCGAGAAGGAGCTGGCCGCGGTCGACCGTCAGCTCGCCCGCCTGGCCGATCGGATCGCGGCCAAACACCACGAACTCGCCGACCACGATCAGTCCGACCACGTCGGGTTGACGGAGCTGACCCGCGAGCTGCGCGGCCTGGAAGACGAGGTCGCCGCGCTCGAGAGCCGCTGGTTGGAGCTGTCGGAGACGCTCTGAGCGCCGACGCCACCGGCTCAGTGCCAGCGCAGTAGCACCAGTTCGGAACAGAATCCGGGGCCCATCGCGAGCATCAGCCCGGGGCTGCCGCCGGGCGGCGGCTTGGCGATGGTGTCACGCAGGATGTGCAGCACCGACGCGGACGACAGGTTGGCGATTTCGCCCAGCGAGCGCCAGGTCAGCTCGAGCGCGTCGGGGCCCAGCTCGAGGGACTTGGAGATCGCGTCAATGACTTTCGGGCCGCCGGGATGGCTCACCCACGCGCCGACGTCGTCCTTGGTCAGGCCGTGGGTGGCGAGGAATCCGGTGACGTCGTCGTCCAGGTAGCGGTCGATCACCGTGGTGAGCTCCGGGGACAGCACCAGCTGGAGGCCGGCGGAGCTGACGTTCCAGCCCATGATGTGCAGCGATTCGGGGTACATGCGGCTGCGCGAATCGAGGACGTCGGGGCCGCTGGCACGAACCCGTTCGGCGCGACGTTCGCCGACGGCCACCACCGCGGCCGCCCCGTCACCGAACAACGCGCTGCCGACCAGGCAGGACACCGTCGGTTTGAGCGCCGTGTAGGTGAGCGAGCAAAGCTCGACCGAGATCAGGACCGCGACGCCGTCGGGCGCGCCGCGCAGGTAGTCGTGCAGCCGGGCCACCCCCGCCGCGCCGGCCACGCATCCCAGCCCGAACAGGGGCATCCGGCGCACATCCGGCCGCAGGCCGAGCCGCCCGGCGATCCGGGCGTCCAGCGACGGCACCGCCACGCCGGTGACCGTCGTGGTGACGATCATGTCGACGTCCTGGGGTTGCAGGCCCGCCTCGTCGAGGGCGCCCGCGAGCGCCTCGCAGCCGAGGTCCACGGCGTGTTCGAGGAAGATCTCGTTGGCCTCGCCGAAGTCGGTCAGCGACGGGTAGCGCTCCAGCGGCAGGACGAAATGGCGGCTGTTGACCTTGGCGGCCGCGTGCAGGCGCCGGATGATCTCCTCGTGTTCCCTCAGTCCTGGGAAGTCGACGAACTGGTCGGTGATTTCGCCCTGGCTATACCGATGCGGTGGCAGCGCGCCGAACACACCTGCGATAACGCTCATGCCCCCACCCTTTTAGGCAACGTCGAGGACCCCAATCCCAGCAGCTTAAGTGGTCGTGTGGGGGCACGCAAAGTTGCGCCTATTCAACACATGTCGCATTTGGGGTTTGACATCGTTGTCGTAATGGCGTTCACCAGCGCGGATTTCGTCATTCGGCGTCGTCGTCGCGGTCCGATTCGAGCGCCATCACAATCAGCGCCTCGGGGCTTAGCGAGTCGATGGTGTCGTCGCCGATCGTCGAATCGGTAAGCGGCTTTTCCGGATCGCCGGCTAGCAGTAATAGCGTGTCGAGCAGTCCGGTTCTTCGAAGCTCATGGATCGGGATCTTGCGTAGCGAAGACCAGATCTTCTCCTCGTCGGACTCTCCGTGATCGCCGCGCAGCAGCTGCTGGCGCAGGTGCTCGGCCAGCGCTGTGGGCGTGGGGTGGTCGAAGACCAGGGTGCGTGACAACGCCAGCCCGGTGTCGGCTTTCAGGCGGTTGCGAAGCTCGACGCCGGTCATCGAGTCGAACCCGAGGTCCTGAAAGGCACGCTCGGAATCCACGGCGTGCGTATCCGAATGTCCCAGGGCGGCCGCCGCGTGCACGCGCACCAACTCGACCAGTTGGCGGTGCTGCTCGTCGGGCTCCAGCTGTCGCAGGCGCTCGGCCCAGTCGGCCGGTTCGGTCGGTAAGGCCGGCGGCGTGTCCGTGCCCGAGTTCAGCCAAAAGCGTTGACGGGCAAAGCCGTACGTCGGCAACGGAATCCGGCGGCCGCCCCGCAGCGCCGCGTCCCAGCGCACCGCGACGCCGGCGGCGAACAGGCGGCCGGCCGCGGTGAGCAGTGCGTCCGCTTCGGGGCGGTCGTTGACCATCGTCACCACCGACACCGGCTCCTGGGTCGTCAGCGATTGCTCGACCGAGGCGCTGAGACCACCACCGGGGCCCACCTCGACGAAGAGCCCGGCCCCCAGCGACTCGGCGGCGCGCACCCCGTCGAGGAAACGCACCGGCCGGCGCACGTGCTCGACCCAATACCGCGCCGACCCGTACCCGGGCCCCGCCTGCCGACCGGAAACGTTGGACAGCAAGGCAATCCGTGGTTCCGCGGGCGACACCGACGCCACCGCCGCGGCGAAGTCCTCGACCATCGGCTCCATCAATGCCGAGTGAAACGCGTGCGAGACGGCCAATCGGTGCACCCGCCTGCCCCGCTGGGCCAGGCCGCCGGCGATCGCGGCGACCGGGGCCTCGGCGCCGGAGATCACCACCGCGTCCGGCCCGTTGACCGCCGCGATCGTCACCCCGCCGGTCAACAGCGGCGCCACGTCGGCCTCGCTGGCGGCCACCGCAACCATCGCGCCGCCGGGGGGCAGGCCGGCCATCAAACGGCCCCGCCTCGCCACCACCTCGGCCGCATCCGCCAGCGACAGCACCCCCGCCACGTGGGCCGCGGTGATCTCGCCCACCGAATGCCCCATCACGAGGTCCGGGGTCACGCCCCAGTCCCCCAACAACGCCGTCAACGCCACCTCGATGGCGAATAGCGCGGGCTGCGCAAACTCGGTGTCGCCCAACAGCGTTGCGTCACCGCCCCACATGACGTCGGGCAAGGGCAGCCGCAGGTGGGCTTCCAGTGCCGTGGCGGCCTCGTCGAAAGCCCGTGCAAACGCGGGGAAGTCGCCGTACAGGCGGGCGCCCATCCCCGGCCATTGCGCGCCCTGGCCGGGAAACACGAACACGGTCTTGCCCGGTGAGCGCGCCCGGCCCAGCACCACGTTGGGACGCGGCTCCGCGGACGCCAGTCCCGCCAGTCCGGCCGCGAGGTTCTCGCGGTCGGGGCCCACCAACACCGCCCGATGCTCGAACACCGCCCGCGTCGTCGCCAACGACCACGCCACGTCGGCGACGCCCACCTCGGGATCGTCGGCCAGGTGCGCCAGCAGCCGTGCGGCCTGATTCGCCAGTGCCCGTTGCGAACGACCGGACAGCACCCACGCCGTCGGCGAAGCATTACCCTGCGCCGCGGACGCTTTCGGCTCCGCCGGCGCCTCCTCGACGATCACGTGCGCGTTGGTTCCGCCCATGCCGAACGACGACACCCCTGCCCGCCGCGGCCCACCCACCGGCCACGGGGCCGGCGTGGTGGCGACTCGCAGCCCCAGGCCTTCCAGATCGATCCCGGGGCTGGGGGCGGCGTAGTTGAGACTGGGTGGAATCACGGCGTTTTCGATCGCCAGCACGGTCTTGAGCAATCCGGCGATGCCCGCGGCGCTTCCCGCGTGCCCGATGTTGGTCTTTACCGACCCCAGGCTCACCGGGCGGTGTCGGCGGCCGGCGAACACTTCGCCGAGGGCCTTCGCCTCCACGGGATCACCGATTTTGGTGCCGGCGCCATGGGCCTCGATGTACTCGAGTTGGCCGGCGTCCAGGCCCGCGCCCGCGAGGGCCCGCCGGATGACGTCGGCCTGCGCCGCGACGGCGGGCACGGTCTGTCCGGCGGCGCGATGCCCGGCGTTGCCGACCGCGCTGCCGCGAATGATGGCGCGGATGCGGTTCCCGTCGTCGAGGGCGGCGGGTAGCGGCTTGAGGAGCACGAGGCCGCCGCCCTGGCTTCGGACGTAGCCGTCGGCGCGTCCGTCGAACGCGTAGGTGTGGCCCGAGGTCGACACCGCACCGAATTCCCTTTCCAGCATTGCGGTCTCGCCCGCCAGGTTCAGGTGCACGCCGCCGGCGATCGCCAACGCCGACTCGCCCGTGCGGAGGCTTTCACACGCGAGGTGCACCGCTACCAGGGAGGACGATTGGCCGGAATCGACGGTCAAGCTGGAGCCATGGAGCCCGAAGGCATAGGAGATCCGGTTTGCGATCATCGCCCGGCTGATACCGGCAAACGAGTGGTGGTCGAGGCCTTCCGCGGTGTCGCCCAGCGTCAACACCGCATAGTCGTCGTTCATCGCTCCGAGGTAAACGGAGACCTGTTCTCCGCGTAGGGTTTCCGGTACGACGAACGCGTCTTCGCATAGTTCCCAGGTCAGTTCGAGTGCCAGTCGCTGTCGCGGGTCCATCGCGCGGGCCTCGCGCGGCGACACGTTGAAAAAGTCCGCGTCGAACTCGGCGACGTCAGCGCCCAGCCGCGTGACTTCGACGCCGTCGTGGATGAGACGCCAGAACTCGTGGGGGCTGGCGGCGCCGGGGAATCTGCATGCGAGCCCGATGACTGCTATGGCTGTCGATTGCACGAGGTCCTTCGACTCGTCGGGGTCAGGGATTGAGTTCTTCGTCGAGGAGGGCGAAGAGCTGGCTTTCGGTGGCGGTGTCGATGTCGTCGTCGTAGGGCTCGGCGGGATCGGGCTCCGGGTCGGGGGCGCTGAGCGTGGTGAGCAGGTTGTGGATGCGGGTGTTGAGTTGTGTTTTCTCGTCGGGTTTCCAGTCGGGTTGGTTGAGCAGGGTGTGTAGTTCGCGGGTGAGGGCGTCGATGCGGGCCATGCGGTCGGGTCGGTCGTCGTCCGGGGTTGTGGTGGCTAGTTGGGTGTTGATGTGTTCGGCCAGTGCGGCCGGTGTGGGGTGGTCGAAGATCAGGGTGGGTGACAGGGTGAGGCCGGTGGCGGTTTTGAGTCGGTTGCGTAGTTCGACGGCGGTGAGTGAGTCAAAGCCCAGGTCTTGGAATGCGCTGTCGGCGTTGATGTCGGCGGTGCTGTGTCCCAGCACGGTGGCGGCGTTGCCGCACACCAGGTCGACCAGCGCGCGGTGGCGCTGCTCCGCGGTGAGTCCCTGCAGGCGCGCACGCAGGCCCGCCGTCGACGCGGTGCCGGCGTCGACGATGCGCCGGGTTGGGCGGGTCGCCAACTCGGACAGCATGGGCGGCAGCGCGGCGCCGGCGTGGGCCAGCGCCGCCGTGTCCAGTCGGGCGGCCGCCAGCACCGGGTGGCCGGCCAGCATCGCGTCATCGAAAAGCGTCAGCGCCTGTTGACCGGACAACGGCGCCAACCCGATTCGCCTCATCCGGGCGCGGTCCGCGTCTCCGAGGTGGCGTGTCATCGCCGAGGTTTGTTCCCAGAGTCCCCAGGCTAGTGACAGTCCGGGGAGTCTGTGTGCGTGTCGGTGGGTGGCTAGGGCGTCGAGGAAGCTGTTGGCGGCCGCGTAGTTGGCTTGGCCCGGGGAGCCCACGATCCCGGCCATCGAGGAAAACATCACGAACGCCGATAAATCCAGGTTTTTGGTCAGCTCGTGCAGATGCCAGGCCCCGTCGACCTTGGCGCGTAACACCGCATCCATCCGATCCGGGGTCAGCGAGGCGATCAACCCATCATCGAGAACCCCCGCGGCATGAATGATCCCACGCAGCGGATAGCGCTCCGGCACCCGGGCCAGCAGTTCGGCTACCGCATCCCGGTCACCGACATCGCAGGCGATGACCGACACGGTCGCGCCGGCGTCTTCGAGCTGGGCGACCAGCTCGGTGGCCCCCTCGGCGTTCGCGCCGTGGCGGCTGGCCAGCATCACGTGGGCCACCCGATAGCGGTCAACGAGGTGACGAGCCAGCGCCGAACCGGCCATGCCGGTGCCACCGGTGATCAACACCGTCGCGTCGGCCAGCCCACCGGGCCCCTCGGGCACGGTGAGCACCACCTTGCCGATATGGCGGGCCTGGCTGACAAACCGGTAGGCCTCGACCGCGCGCCGCACATCAAACACGGTGAGCGGCAACGACTCCAACACACCGTCGCGCAGCAGGCCCATCAGCTCGGCCAGCATCGCGGCGATCCGGTCCGGGCCGGCCTCCATCAGATCAAACGCCCGATACCGCACGCCGGGGTATTGCTGGGCGATTAGCTGCGGATCGCGTAGGTCGGTCTTGCCCATCTCGACAAAACACCCACCCCCGACCAGCAGCCGCAACGACGCATCAATGAACTCCCCGGCCAGCGAGTTGAGCACCACATCGACCCCGGCCCCACCGGTGGCGGCCAAAAACTTCTCGGCAAACCCCAACGACCGCGAATCGGCGATATGGTCGTCGTCAAACCCCATCGCCTGCAACGTGTCCCACTTGGCGCGGCTGGCCGTGACGAACACCTCGGCACCCCAATGACGCGCCAACCGCACCGCGGCCATCCCCACCCCACCCGTGGCGGCATGCACCAACACCCGCTGACCAGCCCCCAACCCCGCCAACACCGACAACCCATACCAGGCCGTCAAAAACACCACCGGCACACCCGCCGCCCGCTCCAACGACCACCCCGCCGGCACGGGTGCGACCAACCGCGCATCGACCACCGCTTCGGAACCCACCACCCCCAGCAACCCCAACACCGCATCACCAACCGCCAACCCGGCCACACCCGGGCCCACCTCGACCACCACCCCGGCGCCCTCGGCGCCCAACTCGCCACCACCGGGATACATGCCCAACCCCACCAGCACGTCCCGAAAATTCACCCCCACCGCGCCCACCGCCACCCGCACCTGCCCAACCCCCAACTGCGCCCGCGGACACGGCTGAACCACCAGGTCTTCGAGCGTGCCCCCACCACCGGCGACCAACCGCCACCCCCCCAATGGCAGCGTGAGCAGCGACTCAGCCGCGACCGGCGCCAACCGTGGCGCATACACCGCACCGTCACGCACCACCAACTGCGGCTCACCACAACCGATCACGGACTCGACATCCACCGAGCCGTCCGAATCCACCAACACCACCCGCCCCGGATGCTCAGCCTGCGCCGACCGCACCAACCCCCACACCGCCGCACCCGCCAAATCCGTGACGCCCTCCCCGGCCAACCCCACCGCCCCACAAGTCAGCACCACCAACACACCAGACCCATCACCGCCCAACCACGACCGCAACACCCCCAACACCTCGGTGGCCGCCTCATGCACGGACCGCACCACCCCCGCACCGGCCGAACCCGGCTCCCACACCACCACGCCGTCACCAATACCTTTGTTCCCCAAGGTGACCGGTGACCACGCCACCTCCAGCAGCCCCTCGGCCGAAGCGGCGATCGCCGACAACTGTCCGGGCGATGCGGGCCGCATCACCAACTCCCGCACCGACAACACCGGCAACCCCGCGCCATCGGCCAGCTCCACCGACACCGCCCCCACGCCCGCCGGCGCCAACCGGACCCGGACCCGCGAGGCCCCGGCCGCATGCAAGCACACCCCCTGCCAGGAAAACGGCAACACGATGTGATCCCGCTCGCCGTCCATCCCCAGCGCATGCAACGCCGCATCCAACAGCACCGGATGCATCCCGAACCCGCCGAGTTGGACGCCGGCGTCCCGCGGGACCTCGACCTCGGCGAAAATCTCGGCCCCCCGCCGCCACACCGCCCGCGCACCCCGAAACGCCGGCCCATACGCGTAACCCCGCGCCGCCAACCGTTCATAGCCATCGGTCACATCGACCGGCATCGCACCCACCGGCGGCCACACCGACAGATCAACGACCGGCGCCACCGAACCCGAGCCCACCTCCCCCTCGGCATGCAACACCCACCTCGAACCCGGCGCAGCGCCAAGCGAATACACCGACACCTCACGGTTTCCCGACTCACCGGGAGCACCAACCACCACCTGCACCCGCACCCCACCGCCCGTCGGCAACACCAACGGAGCCGACAACGTCAACTCCCCAATCACCGAACAACCCACCTCATCGGCGGCCCGCAACACCAACTCGACGAAGCCGGCCCCGGGAAACAACACCGCCCCAGCCACCGCATGGTCGGCCAACCACGGCTGGCCGACCACCGACAACCGACCCGTCAACACCACCCCGCCCGAATCCGGTCGCTCCACCACCGCACCCAACAACCCATGCCCAGCACCCACCAACCCCAAGGTGCTCACATCCCCCGACCCCACCAACCCCGCCGACAACCAAAACCGGCGCCGCTGAAAGGCATACGTCGGCAACGCGACCGGCCGGGCGCCCACGCCGTCGAACACCGCTGCCCAGTCCACGCCGACACCGGCGGCGAACAGGCTGCCGGCCGCGAGCAGCAGCGAGTCGATCTCGGGGCGGTCTTTGGCCATCGTCACCGCCGATGCCGCCGGATCGACGGTTAGCGATTGCGCCAGCGCCGCCGTCAACGCGGCACCGGGGCCCACCTCAACAAACGCGCCGGTCCCCAGCGACTGGGCGGTTCGCACCCCGTCGAGGAAACGCACCGGTTGGCGCACGTGCTCGACCCAATACGCCGGCGACCCATATCCGGGCTCGGCCAGCCGCCCAGTCACGTTGGACACCAACCCGATCCGCGGCTCGGCGGCCGACACCCCGGCCACCACCGCGGCGAAGTCCTCCATCATCGGCTCCATCAGCGGTGAGTGGAACGCGTGCGAGACCGCCAGTCGATGCACTCGTCGACCCAGCCTCGCCAGCCGGTCCGTCACGGCCTCGACCGCGGACTGTTCGCCCGAAAGCACCACCGCCTCGGGGCCATTGATCGCCGCGATGCTCACGCCCTCGGTCAGCAAGGGTGCCACCTCGGCCTCGCCGGCGGCCACGGCCATCATCACCCCATCGGCGGGCAACCCCGCCATCAGCCGGCCCCGGGCCGCCACGACGCGCGCCGCGTCGGCGAGCGACATCGCCCCGGCCACGTACGCCGCGGCGAGCTCCCCCACCGAATGTCCCATCACCACGTCGGGTACCACGCTCCAGGACTGCCACAGCGCCGCCAACGCCACCTCGAGGGCAAACAACGCGGGCTGGGCAAATTCGGTGCTCTCCAACAACTCCGGGTCGCCGCCCCACATCACCTGGCGCAGCGGCAACCGCGTGTGGCCGTCCAACGCCGACACGGCCTGGTCGAAGGCGCCGGCGAACACGGGAAAGCGTTCGTACAGCGCCGCGCCCATGCCCAACCATTGCGAGCCCTGGCCGGGAAACGCGAACACGATCTTGCCGACCGTCCGCGCGCGCCCCACCCGCACCGAGGCGTCCGGATCCCCGGACGCCAGGCCCGCCAGCGCGCCCATCAGGGTGTCACGGTCGGCGCCGACGAGCACCGCCCGGTGCTCGAACACCGACCGCGTGGTCGCCAGCGACCAGCCCACGTCCTGCACGGTCAGGCCCGGATTGGCGCTCAGGTGTGCCAACAATCGCGCCGCCTGAGCCGCCAGGGCCTGCTCGGAACGGGCCGACACGACCCAGGGCACCACGGGTTCGGGGCGATCGCGTTCGGGCGCAACCGCTGCCGGCGCCGCGGGAGGTTCCTCGACGATCACGTGCGCGTTGGTGCCGCTGATGCCGAACGACGACACCCCCGCCCGGCGCGGCCGATCCACCGCGGGCCACGGCCGCGGCTCGGTCAACACCGACACCGCCCCGGCCGACCAATCCACATGCGGCGTCGGCACATCCACGTGCAACGTCTTGGGCATCACCCCATGACGAATCGCCTGCACCACCTTGATCACCCCGGCCACCCCCGCGGCGGCCGACGTATGCCCGATATTGGATTTGATCGACCCCAACCATAACGGCCGATCCATTGGCCGGTCCTGCCCATACGTCGCCAACAACGCCTGGGCCTCAATCGGATCCCCCAACGTGGTCCCCGTCCCATGCCCCTCCACCACGTCCACGTCGGCCGCGGCCAGCCCGGCGTTGGCCAGGGCGGCGCGGATCACCCGCTGCTGCGACGGCCCATTCGGTGCGGTCAAGCCGTTGGAGGCGCCATCCTGATTCACCGCCGATCCCCGCAGCACCGCCAACACCGGATGCCCCAACCGCCGCGCATCGGCCAACCGCTCCAACACCAGCACCCCGGCACCTTCCGACCACGAAGTGCCGTCGGCGGCACCGGCATACACCTTGCACCGGCCGTCGGGGGCCAGTGCCCGTTGCCGGCTGAACTCCACGAACGCCGCCGGCGTGGCCATCACCGTCACCCCGCCGGCCAGCGCCAGATCACACTCCCCCGACCGCAACGACTGCGCCGCCAAATGCATCGCCACCAGCGACGACGAACACGCCGTATCCACCGACACCGCCGGGCCCACCAACCCCAACGCATACGCCACCCGACCCGACGCCACGCTCAGCGTGGAACCGGTGAGCCCATAGCCCTCCAGCTCGCCCTTCACCTCGCCGCCGTAGCCGGCGTGGATGACGCCGGCGAACACCCCGGTCGCCGAGCCGCGCAGCGCAAGGGGGTCAATCCCGGCCCGCTCCAACGCCTCCCACGACACCTCGAGCATCAGCCGTTGTTGTGGATCCATCGCCAGCGCCTCGCTGGGTCCGATGCCGAAGAATCCGGCATCGAAGTCGGCGGCGTTCCGCAAAAAGCTGCCCTGACGCGTGTACATCTTGCCCGGCGCGTCGGGGTCGGGGTCGAACAACGAGTCGATGTCCCAGCCACGATCGGTGGGAAAGTCGGCCACCGCGTCACGGCCTTCGATCACCATCTCCCACAAGGCTTCCGGTGAATCGACGCCACCCGCGTAGCGGCAGGCCATTCCCACCATCGCGACCGGCTCGGACAGCTTGCCTTCGAGCTCGGAGAGGCGCCGACGTGTCCGCCTGAGATCCGCGGTCAGGCGTTTGAGGTAATCGACATGCTTCTCGGTGCTCGACATGGTTGATCCCGGGGTCTCAGCGGCCGAGTTCTTCGTCGAGGATGGCGAAGAGTTGGCTTTCGGTGGCGTCCCGAAGGTCGTCATCGAGGGGTTCGGCGATGGTGACGGCGGTGAGCAGGTTGTGGATGCGGGTGTTGAGTTGTGTTTTCTCGTCGGGTTTCCAGTCGGGTTGGTTGAGCAGGGTGTGCAGTTCGTGGGTGAGGGCGTCGATGCGGGCCATGCGGTCGGGTCGGTCGTCGTCCGGGGTTGTGGTGGCTAGTTGGGTGTTGATGTGTTCGGCCAGTGCGGCCGGTGTGGGGTGGTCGAAGATCAGGGTGGGTGAGAGGGTGAGGCCGGTGGCGGTTTTGAGTCGGTTGCGTAGTTCGACGGCGGTGAGTGAGTCAAAGCCGAGGTCTTGGAAGGCGTGGTCGGCGTTGATGTCGGCGGTGCTGTGTCCCAGTACGGTGGCGGCGTTGCCGCACACCAGGTCGACCAGCGCGCGGTAGCGCGCCTCGGGCCTCAGCCCGCGCAGGCGCGCGCCGAGACCGGTCGTTGACGCCAACGTGCCGGCGTCAACGACGATGCGCCGGGTTGGGCGGGCGGCCAACTCCCGCAGCAGCGGGGGCAGCGCGGCCGCGTTGTCGGACAGGGCGACTCGATCCACGCGGACCGCTACCACAACGGGACGGTCAACCAGCATGGCGGTATCGAACGACTCCATCGCCTGCTCAGTCGACAGGGCCGCCAGGCCGATCCGGCTCAGCCGGGCCTTGTCCCGATCGCCCAGGTGCGCCGTCATCGCCGAAGCCTCTTCCCACAGCCCCCAGGCCAGCGACAATCCCGGAAGCCCGTGGGCGCGTCGACAGGTGATCAGGCCGTCGAGGAAGCTGTTGGCCGCAGCGTAATTGGCCTGTCCCGGGGTGCCCACGATCCCGGCCATCGACGAAAACACCACGAATGCCGACAGATTCAAGTCCTTGGTGAGCTCGTGCAGATTCCAGGCCCCATCGACCTTGGCCCGCAACACCGCATCCACCCGATCCGGGGTCAACGAGGAGATCAGCCCATCGTCGAGCACCCCGGCCGCGTGAATGACGGCGCGCAACGGGTATTGCTCCGGTAGCTGTGCGAGCATTGCGGCGACGGCGTCGCGGTCGGCCACATCGCAGGCCGCCACCGACACGCGGGCTCCGGCCTCCTCCAGTAGGCCCACCAGTTCCGAAACCCCTTGGGCGTCCGCGCCGGAGCGGCTGACCAGCGCGACATGGGCCACCCCGTAGCGGTCAACGAGGTGACGAGCCAGCGCCGAACCGGCCATGCCGGTGCCACCGGTGATCACGACGCTGCCCCCGGCAAGCCCTCCGCCGGATCCACTCAGCGCCCCGCCGGGCCCGTTGGGGATCGTGAGGGCGACCTTGCCGACATGGCGGGCCGAGCTGACGAACCGATACGCCGCCGACGCGCACCGAACATCAAATGTTGTGAGCGGCAACGGTTGTAAGAGGCCGTCCCGTAACAGTCGGATGATCTCGGCCAGCATCGCCGCGGTGAGATCCGGGCCGGCCTCCATCAGATCAAACGCCCGATACTCCACCCCCGGGTACCGCTCGGCAACGACCCGCTGATCGCGAAGGTCGGTCTTGCCCATCTCGATGAAGCGGCCACCGCCCACCAGCAACCGCAACGACGCATCGGTGAATTCGCCGGCCAGCGAGTTCAGCACCACATCAAAGCCTCGGCCGCCGGCCACCGCCCGGAACTTCTCCTCGAACTCGACGGTTCGCGAGTCGCCGATGTGGTCGTGGTCGAAGCCCATGGCGCGCAACGTGTCCCACTTGCCGCGGCTCGCGGTCGCGAAAACCTCCGCGCCCCAATGCCGCGCTAGCTGCACCGCGGCCATCCCGACGCCTCCGGTGGCGGCGTGCACGAGCACCCGCTCGCCGGCGCGCAGCCCCGCCAACTCCGACAGCCCATACAGCGCCGTCAAAAACACCACCGGCACACCCGCGGCCTCGACCAGCGACCACCCCGCCGGCACCCGCACCACCAGCCGCTCGTCCACCACCGCCTCAGAACCGACCACCCCGAGCAATCCCATGACCGCGTCGCCGACGGCTAATCCGGTCACGCTCGGCCCGACCTCGACGACCACCCCAGCGCCCTCGGCCCCCAGCTGACCGCCGCCCGGATACATACCCAACGCCACCAGCACGTCCCGGAAATTCACCCCGACCGCGGCCACCGCCACCCGCACCTGCCCGGCGGCCAGTTCGACCCGCGGGCACGGCCCCAGCACCAAGTCCTCCAGCGTGCCGCCGCTTCCGGCGTCCAACCGCCATCCGCGGGACGGCAGCGTGAAGACCGACTCCGCTGCTACGGGCGCCAAGCGGGCCGCGTAGACCACACCCGCGCGAATCACCAATTGTGGCTCGCCGCAGCCGATTGCGGCTTTGGCATCGACGGAATCATCGGAATCGATCAGCACCACCCGGCCGGGATGCTCAGCCTGCGCCGAACGCACCAATCCCCACACCGCCGCGCCGGCCAGGTCCGACACATGCTCACCGGCAAGCGCAATGGCCCCACGGGTGAGCACCGCCAGCACCCCCGACTCCTCACCGGCCAGCCAGGACTGCAAGACGGTCAACACCTCGGTGGTGGCCGCATGCACCGAACCCACCACGTCCGGTCCGGCGCTCGGCAGTTCCCACACCGCTGCGCCATCTGTGTTGCCGCTAATTTCGTTGTCGGTCAGCGTTATCCGCGACCATGTCACCTCCAACAAACCCTCGGCGGGGGCCCCGGCCGCCGACAACTGCGTGGCCGACATCGGACGCATCACCAACGACTGCACCGACAACAGCGGTAGCCCCGTCGCGTCGGCCAGCTCCACCGACACCGCCTCGGCGCCGGCCGGCGCCAGCCGGACCCGGGCCCGGGAGGCCCCGGCCGCGTGCAGCGACACCCCCTGCCAGGAAAACGGCAACACGGTCTGGGCCTGTTCTCCCGCCACCCCTAACGCGTGCAACGCCGCATCCAAGAGCACGGGGTGCATCCCGAAGCCGCCGGCCTGCGGGTCGGCGTCCTGCGGAGTATCGACCTCGGCGAAGATCTCGTCCCCCCGCCGCCACATCGCCCGCAAACCCTGAAACGCGGGACCATACTGGTAACCCCGTTGCGCCAGCCGCTCATAAGCGTCGGCGACGTCCACCGCGGTCGCGCCGACGGGCGGCCACACCGACAGAGCGGTGAGGTCACTGGATGCCGTCACCGTCCGCGCGCTCAGCAGCCCCTGAGCGTGCAGCACCCATTGCGAACCCGACTGGGGACCAAGCGAGTACACCGACACCTCCCGCTGTCCCGACTCGCTCGGGGCGCCGACCAGCACCTGCAGCTGCACGCCCCCGGACGCGGGCAATACCAACGGAGCCGACAATGTCAGCTCCTCGATCGCCCCACACCCGACCTCATCACCGGCACGGATGGCCAACTCCACGAACCCGGTCCCCGGGAACAACACCGTGCCGGCCACGGCATGACCCGCCAACCACGACTGGGTGGCCACGGACAACCGGCCCGCCAGGACGACTCCGCCCGAATCGGGCCGCTCCACCACCGCACCCAACAAGCCGTGCTCGGCCCCCGCCAGGCCCAAACTTCCCGCGTCCCCCGACCCCACCGATCCGGCCGCCAGCCAAAATCGGCGTCGGACAAACCCATACGTCGGCAGGTCCACCCGATGCCCACCGGCCAGCGCGGGGCGCCAGTCCACCCTCGCACCGGCCACGTGCGCCTGCCCTGCCGACAGCCAAAACCGTTGGAGGCCTCCGTCGTCGCGGCCCAATGACGGGATGACGACCGCGTCGTGGCCGGGATGGCAGTCGCCCAACGTCTCTTCGATGCTCGCGATCAGCACGGCATGGGGGCTGGATTCGATGAAGACGCGATGCCCGGCGCCGCACGCGTTGCGCACGGCCCGCTCGAATTGCACCGTCTGCCGGATGCTTTGGTACCAGTAGTCGGCGCTCAGGCCGGCAGTGTCCATGGGCTCGCCGGTCACGGTCGAGAAGAACGCGACCGAGGAGGAACGCGCCCGGATGCCGGCCAGCGCTTCGGTGAGCGGTTCGCGGATCGCGTCGACCTGTGCCGAGTGGGATGCGTAGTCGACGTCGATCCTGCGGGCCCGGACGTTTTGGGCCTCACATCGCCGCATCAGCTCCGCCAGGGCGTCCGCGTCACCGGCGACCACGACCGACGAAACCCCGTTGACCGCGGCGATGTTCAACCGATCGCCGCACGCGGCCACCAACTCCCGGGCTTGCGGCACGCCACACGCCACCGACACCATGCCGCCGGCACCCGACAGTCGGACCAGCAGCCGGCTCCGCAGCGCCACCACCCTGGCGGCGTCCTCGAGCGACAGCGCCCCGGCGACGTACGCCGCCGCGATCTCGCCCTGCGAATGCCCGATCACCGCGTCGGGCGTCACTCCCAGCGAGCGCCACAACTCGGCCAGTGACACCATGACCGCCCACAGCGCCGGCTGCACGACGTCCACCCGATCGAGCCCCGGCGCACCCGACGCGGCGCGGACGACGTCGATCAGCGACCACTCCACGTGCTCGCCGAGCGCCTTGTCGCACCGCCGCAGCTGTTCGGCGAAAACCGTTGACGTAGCGAACAACTCGGCGCCCATACCGGCCCATTGCGAGCCTTGGCCGGGAAACACGAACACGGTCTTACCCACCGGTTGCGCCCGCCCGACCACCACGCCCGCGCCCGGCTCACCGGCGGCCAGGCCCGCCAAACCCGCCACCACGTCGTCACGATCGGCGCCCACCACCACCGCGCGATGCTCGAACAACGACCGCGTCGAAACCAACGACCAGCCCACGTCGAGCATGCGCGCGCCGGGATCGGCGGTCACGTGAGCGTGCAGCCGCGCCGCCTGGCTGGCCAACGCGTCGGCCGACCGGGCCGACAACACCCACGGCACCACCGCGTCATCGCCCGCCGCGCCGGGGTTTTCCGCCTCCAAAGGGGCCTGTTCCACGATGACGTGCGCGTTGGTGCCGCTGATGCCGAACGACGACACCCCCGCCCGGCGCGGCCGATCCACCGCGGGCCACGGCCGCGGCTCGGTCAACACCGACACCGCCCCGGCCGACCAATCCACATGCGGCGTCGGCACATCCACGTGCAACGTCTTGGGCATCACCCCATGCCGCAGCGCCTGCACCACCTTGATCACCCCGGCCACCCCCGCGGCGGCCGACGTATGCCCCATGTTGGATTTGATCGACCCCAACCACAACGGCCGGCCCACCGGCCGGTCCTGCCCATACGTCGCCAACAACGCCTGGGCCTCAATCGGATCCCCCAACGTGGTCCCCGTCCCATGCCCCTCCACCAGATCCACATCGGCGCCGGCCAACCGCGCGTTCGCGAGCGCGGCGCGGATCACCCGCTGCTGCGACGGCCCGTGAGGCGTGGCCAGTCCGTTGGAGGCGCCATCCTGATTCACCGCCGATCCCCGCAGCACCGCCAACACCGGATGCCCCAACCGCCGCGCATCGGCCAACCGCTCCAACACCAGCACCCCGGCGCCTTCGGAAAACCCGGTGCCGTCGGCGGCGCCCGCGTACGCCTTGCATCGACCGTCGGCGGCAAGCGCTCGCTGCCTGCTGAATTCGATGAACATCGCCGGCGTGGCCATCACCGTCACCCCGCCGGCCAGCGCCAGATCACACTCCCCGGACCGCAACGACTGCGCCGCCAAATGCATCGCCACCAGCGACGACGAACACGCCGTATCCACCGACACCGCGGGGCCCTCCAACCCCAACGCATACGCCACCCGACCCGACGCCACGCTCAAGGTGGAACCGCGCAGCCCGTACCTTTCCAGGTCCGCCGGCACCCGTCCCTGACCGCCGTAGGAACCGTGAAACACCCCGGCGAACACACCCGTCGCCGAGCCGCGCAACGCGAGCGGGTCAATCCCGGCCCGCTCCAACGCCTCCCACGACACCTCCAACAGAAATCGCTGCTGGGGATCCATCGCCAGCGCCTCGCTGGGGGCGATCCCGAAGAATCCGGCGTCGAAATCGGCCACCTCGGCCAGAAATCCGCCGCAGCTGGTGTACGACTTGCCCGCCGCGTCGGGATCCGGATCGAACAAGCCGGCCAGGTCCCAGCCCCGATCCGCCGGGAATTCCGACACCACGTCGCGGCCGTCGACCACCATCTGCCACAGGTCGTCGGGCGAATCCACCCCGCCCGGATACCGGCAGGCCATCCCCACCACCGCCACCGTGGCCGGCGCCAGGTACTGGCGGTTCTCCCGCCTTAGCCGCTCGTTTTCCTTCAACGACTTTCGGAGGGCCTTGACGAGCTCTTCTTGGGTGCCGTTCATGCGCCCGGGCCTCTCGTCTTACTCATCCGCACCGGCACGGCGAATTAATGCCAGCGCAGCAGCACGAGCTCGGAACAGAATCCCGGGCCCATCGCGATCATCAGCCCGGGGCTCTCGCTGGGCGGTGGTTTGGCGATGGTGTCCCGCAGCACGTGGAGGACCGAGGCCGACGAGAGGTTGCCGATCTCGCCGAGCGAACGCCAGGTCAGTTCCAGGGCCTGCGGCGGCAGCTCGAGGCTCTCGGTGATCGCGTCGATGATCTTGGGACCGCCGGGGTGGGTGACCCAGGCGCCGATGTCGGTTGTGGTCAGGCCGTGCGCGGCCAGGAACGTGGTCACGTCGTCGCCCAGGTACGTCCGCACGACGTCGGCCAGATCCCGGGCCAGGACGAGCTCGAAGCCGGCGCTGCCGACGTCATAGCCCATGGTGCGCAGCGAATCGGGGTACAGATGGCTGCGCGAATCCAGGATGCCGGGCCCGGCGGCACCGACGCGTTCGGCGCGGCGCTCCCCGGCGGCCACCACCGCCGCGGCCCCGTCGGCGAACAGGGCGCTGCCGACCAGGCCGGGCAGCGACGGCTTGTATCCCGGGTAGGTGAGCGAGCAGAGCTCGACCGAGACCAGGGCCGCGACGCCGTCGGGCGCGCCGCGCAGGTAGTCGTGCAGGCGGCCCACCCCCGCCGCCCCGGCCACGCAGCCCAGGCCGAACAGCGGCACGCGCCGCACGTCGTCGCGCAGCCCGAGCCGCCCGGCGATCCGGGCGTCCAGCGACGGGACCGCGAGGCCGGTGACCGTCGTCGTGATCAGCACGTCGAGGTCCGCGGGGCGCAGGCCCGCCTCGTCGAGCGCGCCCGCCAGCGCCTCACAACCGAGGTCCACGGCCTTCTCGATGAAAATCCGATTCGCCCGGCCGAAGTCGGTCAGCGTCGGATAGCGCTCGAGCGGCAGAACCAGGTGGCGGCTGTTGACCTTGGCGCTGGCATGCAGCTGCCGAACGATGTCCTCGTAACCCTCGAAGTCGGGAATGCTGACGAAAAAGTCGGTGAGTTCTCGCTGGGAATAGCGATACGGCGGCAACGCACCGAACACTCCTGCGATGACGCTCATTGGTCCCACCCCTTGGTGACGTGGATCTAGGCCGAGTGGTTCAACCAGATCGCTTAGGGATGAAATTTTAGTCGGCTCGGAACCGCCGGGTACAGGAACCAAAGTCCTCTCACCCGCTGCCGGCGAGCCGGTCCTTGAGGTCCGCGCAGCTGGCCAGGACGGCATCGAGCTGCTCGGCGACCCGAGTCGGCGCGGTGCCGCCCCTGGCGTCACGCGACGACACCGAGCCCTCGATCGTCAGCACCTCGCGGACCTGCCGCGTCAGGTCGGGGCTGATGGCGGCCAGCTCGTCATCGGTCAGCTCGTCGAGCCCGACGCCGCGTTCCTCGGCGGTCCGCACCGCCGCCCCGGCGGCCTCGTGGGCGGACCGGAACGGGACGCCCTGGCGCACGAGCCATTCGGCGATGTCGGTGGCCAGCGTGTAGCCGGCCGGGGCCAGGGCCGCCATCCGCTCGACGTTGAAGGTCAGGCTGGCCACCAGCCCCGCCATCGCCGGCAGCAGCAGCTCCAGCTGGGCCACCGAGTCGAACACCGGCTCCTTGTCTTCCTGCAGGTCACGGTTGTAGGCCAGCGGCTGGGCCTTCAGCGTGGCCAGCAGCCCGGCCAGGTTCCCGATCAGCCGGCCGGCCTTGCCCCTGGCCAGCTCGGCGATGTCGGGGTTTTTCTTCTGCGGCATGATCGAGCTGCCCGTCGACCAGGAATCGTGCAGGGTGGCGTAGCCGAATTCCGTCGAGCTCCAGAGGATGATGTCCTCGGCCAGCCGGGACAGGTCGACGGCGATCATGGCGAACACGAACGCGGCCTCGGCGGCGAAGTCCCGGGCGGCGGTCGCGTCGACGGAGTTGTCCGCGGCGGCCGCGAAACCCAGCTCCGCGGCGATCGCGTCGGGGTCCAGGCCCAGCGACGAGCCGGCCAGCGCCCCCGAGCCGTACGGGGACACCGCCGCGCGCTTGTCGAAGTCGACGATGCGGTCCACGTCGCGCAGCAACGGATGCGCGTGGGCGAGCAGGTGGTGGGCCAGCAGGATCGGCTGGGCGGACTGCAGGTGGGTCTTGCCGGGCATGATGGCGGTCGGGTGGGCGGCGGCCTGGGCGGCCAGGGCCGCGACGACGTCGAGCGCCCCTTTGGCGACGCGGCGTACCGCGTCGCGCAGCCACATCCGGAACAGGGTGGCCACCTGGTCGTTGCGCGACCGCCCGGCCCGTAGGCGCCCGCCCAGCTCGGGCCCGACCCGGTCGATCAGCCCGCGCTCCAGCGCGGCGTGCACGTCCTCGTCGGTCACCAGCGGCGTGAAGCTGCCGTCGGCCACGTCCTCGGCCAGGCTGTCCAGGCCGGCCAGCAGGCCGTCGCGCTGCTGCTCGTCGAGCAGCCCGGCCCGGAACAGGATCACGGTGTGGGCCCGCGACGCGACGATGTCGTAGGGCGCCAGCACCCAGTCGAAGTGGGTGGAGCGGCTCAGCGCCGCCAGCGCCTCGGACGGCCCGTCGGCGAACCGCCCGCCCCACAGCGACCCCTCGTTGGTGGTCACCGGCTTCTCACCGCGGCGCGAGTGTGCACACTTGTACACGAAACGCGGCGTGTCGCGGTACAGACACGCACGCTCGCGGAGGTAGGAGGCACCGTCACTGCTGGTCCCGGCGGGCGGCGATCTTGGACGACAGCCCGTGCACGTAGACGAAGCCCTTCGCCTTGGATTGGTCGAAGCTGTCGCCCTCGTCGTAGGTGGCCAGGTTGAAGTCGTAGAGGGATTCGGCGCTGCGGCGGCCGTTCACGGCGATGTGGCCGCCGTGCAACACCATCCGCACCTCACCGGAGACGTGCTCCTGGGTCTTGGCGACGAAGCTTTCCAGCGCGGCCTTCAGCGGCGAGTACCACAGCCCGTCGTAGACCAGCTCGGCCCAGCGCTGGTCGGTCGTCCGCTTGAACCGGCCCAGCTCGCGCTCGAGGGTGACGTGTTCGAGCTCGGTGTGCGCGGTGATGAGCACCATCGCGCCGGGCGCCTCGTAGATTTCGCGGCTCTTGATGCCCACCAGCCGGTCCTCGACGACGTCGAGGCGCCCGACCCCCTGGGCGCCGGCGCGGGCGTTGAGCTCCTCGATGGCACCCAGCATCGACACCGGCTTGCCGTCGATGGACACCGGGACCCCGCGCTCGAACCCGACGATCACCTCGTCGGGCGTGCTCCAGTTCAGGGTGGGGTCCTCGGTGTAGGCGTAGACGTCCTTGGTGGGGGCGTTCCACAGGTGCTCCAGGAAGCCGGTTTCCACCGCGCGGCCCCACACGTTCTGGTCGATGGAGAACGGCGAGCGCTTGGTGACGTTGATCGGGATGGCGTTCTCCTCGGCGAACGCGATGGCCTTCTCGCGCGTCCACGCGTAGTCGCGGACCGGCGCCAGCACCTCCAGATCCGGTGCCAACGAAGCGAATCCGACCTCGAACCGGACCTGGTCGTTGCCCTTGCCGGTGCAGCCGTGCGCGACGATGCCGCCGCCGTGCTCGCGGGCGGCCGCGACCAGGTGCTTGACGATCAGCGGCCGGCTGATCGCCGACACCAGCGGGTAGCGGTCCATGTAGAGCGCGTTGTTCTGGATGGTCGGCAGGCAGTAGCCCTCGGCGAATTCGTCGCGGGCGTCGACGACGACGGCTTCCACCGCGCCACAATCCAGGGCCCGCTGGCGGATGACCTCCATGTCCTCGCCGCCCTGGCCGAGGTCGATCGCGACGGCCACGACCTCCCGGCCGGTCTCCTTGCCGATCCAGCTGATCGCCACCGAGGTGTCCAGGCCGCCGGAATACGCCAGGATGACGCGTTCTGACATAGCTCTCCTTAGGTTATTTGAGGCTCTCCAGGGTGCTGGCCAGCTCGGCGCCGGTCATCGGCTCTCGGGCGGCCACGAAGAGGGTGTCGTCACCGGCGATGGTGCCGACGACGTACGGTAGCGCCGCGCGGTCGATGGCGCTGGCCAAATAGTCGGCGGCGCCGGGTGGGGTGCGCAACACCGCCAGGTTCGCGCTGGAGTCCGCGGACACCAGCAGCTCGCCGAGCAGCCGTGACAGCCGTGCGGTGCCGCCGGACACGCCGCGCACCGGGCTGCCGTCCTCGGGAACGATGTAGACCCCGACGCCGCCGTCGGCGCCGCGCAGCTTCACCGCGCCCAGCTCTTCGAGATCCCGCGACAGCGTGGCCTGGGTGACCTCGACGCCCTCGTCGGCCAGCAGCGCCGCCAGTTCGGTTTGGCTGCGCACCTCCGCCGACGACAGGATCGCCACGATGCGGGCCTGCCGGCCGGCCCGGGTGGTCTCGGGGGTGGCCTTGCTGCGGGTCATCGGGATCGCTCCAGCAGCCACACCAGCAGCGCCTTTTGGGCGTGCAGCCGGTTTTCGGCCTCGTCCCAGACCGCGCTGGCCGGCCCGTCCATCACCTCGTCGGTGATCTCGTCCCCACGGTGGGCCGGAAGACAGTGCAGCACAACGGCTTCCGGGTCGGCCAGCGCGACGAGCCGCTCGTTGACCTGGAATGGGCGAAACGGGCCGACGCGGTCCAGGCCGTCGTCTTCCTGTCCCATCGACGTCCAGGTGTCGGTGACGACGACGTCGGCGCCCTTCGCGGCCGCGTCGGCGTCGGCGGTCACGGTGACCGAGGCGCCGGTGGCCTCGGCGCGCCGCCGGGCCGCGGCCACCACCGCCGGGTCGGGCGCGAAGCCGTCGGGGGCGGCGACGGTGACGTGGATGCCGGCGGTGGCCCCGCCGAGCAGCAGCGAGTGGGCCATGTTGTTGGCGCCGTCGCCGAAGTAGGCCAGCCGCAACCCTTTTAGTGACCCCTTGCGTTCGGCGACGGTCTGCAGGTCGGCGAGCACCTGGCAGGGGTGGAACTCGTCGGAGAGCGCGTTGACCACCGGCACCGTCGCGGTCGAGGCCATCGCGTCGAGCCGGTCTTGCCCGAAGGTCCGCCAGACAATGGCGTCGACGTAGCGGGACAGCACGTGCGCGGTGTCCTGCAGCGTCTCGTCCCGGCCCAGCTGTGTGCTGCGGGCGTCGACGACGACGGCGTGCCCGCCCAGCTGCGCGATGCCCAGCTCGAACGAGAACCGGGTGCGGGTGGAGTTCTTGTCGAAGAGGACCGCGACGCCGCGCGGGCCCTCGAGGGGACGACGGCTGAACGGGTCCTTCTTCAGGTCGGCGGCCAGCGCGAGCACGTCGGCCTGCTCGTCGGGCGACAGGTCGTCGTCGCGCAGGAAGTGTCTAGGCATGTGCGACCCCATCGAGGACGGCCGGCAGGGCGGCGATGAACCCGTCGATCTGGGCCTCCGTGATGATCAGCGGCGGCGCCAGCCGGACGACGTCGGGTGCCGCGGCGTTGACCAGGAATCCTGCCTCCCGCGCGGCCGCCTCGGCGTCCTTGGCCCGCGGCGCCGTCAGCACCACGCCCCAGAGCAATCCGCGGCCGCGGACGTGGTCGATCAGCGGGTGCCCGAGGGTTTCGATGCCGTGGCGCACCGACTTGCCCAGCACCTCGGCGCGCCGGACCAGGTCCTCGGCCGCCAGCACCCGCAGCACCGCCAGCGCCGCCGCGGCGCAGATCGGGTTGCCGCCGAAGGTGCTGCCGTGCAGGCCCGGCGTCAGCAGCTCGGCGGCCCGCCCGACGGCCAGGCACGCCCCGATGGGCAGCCCGCCGCCGAGCCCCTTGGCCATGGTCACCACGTCCGGGGTGATGCCGTCGTGCTGGTGGGCGAAAAAGGCTCCGGTGCGGCCCATTCCGGTCTGCACCTCGTCGAGCACCAGCAGGGCGCCGTGGCGCGCGGTGATCTCCCGCGCGGCCGCCAGATAACCCTCGGGCGGGACGACGACGCCGCTTTCGCCCATGATCGGTTCGAGGAAGACCGCGGCGGTCTTGTCGTCGACGGCGGCGGCCAGCGCTTGCGTGTCGCCGTACGGCACGTGCGTGACGTGTCCCGGCAGCGGTTCGAAGGGCGCCTGCTTGGCCGGCTGACCCGTCAACGCCAGCGATCCCATCGTCCGGCCGTGGAAGGCCTCTTGCGCGGCAACCAGTTTCGTGCGACCGGTGAGCCGCGACAGCTTGAACGCGACCTCGTTGGCCTCGGTGCCGGAGTTGCAGAAGAACACCCGCGCCGGGGCGTCCGCGCCGAGCAGGGCGACCAGTTCCTCGGCCAGCGCGACGGCGGGTTCGGTGGCGTACAGGTTGGAGGTGTGGCCCAGCGTCGTCATCTGGTGCGTGACGGCCTCGATGATCGCGGGGTGGCGGTGGCCGAGCACGTTGACCGCGATGCCGCCGAGCAGGTCCAGGTAGGTCTTGCCGTCCGCGTCGGTGACCACGGCGCCGTCGCCGCTGGCCAGAGCCACCGGAGGGGTGCCGTAGTTGTTCATCATCACGGCTTCCCACCGCTGCTTCATGGCATCGGTGTGGGTCATGATCCGCGACACCCCTTCCCGAGCGTCACGCCAGCCCTCCCGAGCGTCACGCCAGCGTGGCTCTCGGCACCGACCGCCACGCTGGCGTGACGCTCGGCGACACGAAAGGCACTCTGCGTCATGCCGGCACCACCTTGGTTCCGGTGCCCGCGTCGGTGAAAAGCTCCACCAACACACAATGCTCGACCCTCCCGTCGATGACGTGCGCGCTGGGCACTCCCCCCGTGACGGCCCGCAGGCACGCCTCGACCTTGGGGATCATGCCCGCCTCCAGCGTGGGTAGCAGTTGCGCCAATGTGGCGGAATCGATTTCGCTGACCAGCGAATCCCGATGCGGCCAGCGGGTGTACAGGCCTTCGACATCGGTGAGCATCAACAGCTTTTCGGCGGCCAGGGCTTCGGCCAGCGCCGCGGCCGCGGTGTCGGCGTTGATGTTGTGCACCACACCGTCAGCGTCCGGCGCGAGCGTCGATACCACCGGAATGCGCCGTGCCGCAATCAGATCCAACACGGCGGCGGTGTTGACCCGATCGACATCGCCGACCAGGCCGATGTCGGTGGCCACCCCGTCGACGGTGACGCTGCGCCGCACGGCGGTGAACAGTTGTGCGTCTTCGCCGGTGATGCCGACGGCGTAAGGGCCGTGCGCGTTGATCAGGTTGACCAGTTGGCGGCCCACTTGACCGAACAACACCATCCGCGCCACGTCGAGCACTTCGGGTGTGGTGACCCGGAAGCCGCCCTTGAAGTCGCCTTCGATGCCGAGCCGGCGCAGCATGGCGCTGATCTGTGGCCCGCCGCCGTGTACGACGACGGGGTGGATGCCGCAGTTGCGCAGAAACGCCATATCGGCCGCGAAGGCGTGCCGGAGCGTGTCGTCGGTCATCGCGTTGCCGCCGTATTTGATGACGACGATCTTGCCGTGCAACTGCTTGAGCCAGGGCAGGGCTTCGGCCAGCACCTGCGCTTTGACTTGGGTGGGCAGTGCGTCGATTTTTATCGTCATGAGCTGTAGGCCGAGTTCTCTTCGACATAGCCGTGCGAGAGGTCGGTGGTGCGGATCGCGGCGCGACCCTCACCGACGCGCAGGTCGACGGTGATGTCGATGTCGGCGCCGGAAAGGTCCACCTCGCGTGCGCCCGGTGCGCCGATCCCGTCGATACATACGGCAAAACCGTTGAACGACACAGTGATCCGGTCGGGATCCAGCGCGACCGGCGCCATGCCCACGGCGGCGAGCACCCGGCCCCAGTTGGGGTCGGACCCGAACAGCGCCGTCTTGACCAGGCTGTCGCGGGCGATCGAACGTGCGGCGGTCACGGCGTCGTCGTCGGAGGAGGCACCGGTCACGGTCACGGTGACGCGCTTGGTCACGCCCTCGGCGTCGGCCTGCAGCTGCGCGCAGAGGTCGTCACACACGCGCAGCACGGCGTCGTCGAGATCGGCCTGCGTTGGGGTGATCTCGCTGGCACCCGACGCCAGCAGCAGCACCGTGTCGTTGGTCGAACAGCAGCCGTCGATGTCGAGCCGGTCGAAGGTTCGGGCGGCGGCGTGGCGCAGCGCCCGGTCGAGCGCGTCGGGTTCGACGGCCGCGTCTGTGGTGAGCACGCACAGCATCGTCGCAAGCGACGGCGCCAGCATGCCGGCGCCCTTCGCCATCCCGCCGACCGTCCAGTTGTTCCGATGGTGCAGCGCAACCTGTTTGGGCACGGTGTCGGTGGTCATGATGGCGCGGGCGGCTTCGTCGCCACCGCTTAGGCCGCCGGCCATGTCGTGCACGATGTCCCGAACACCGGCCAGCACCTTGTCCATAGGCAACCGATCACCGATCAACCCGGTGGAGCAGACCGCGACCTCGATGGCCCCGGTCTCGGTTCCCCAGTCCGACAGCGCGGCCGCGACGGCCTCCGCGGTGGCGTGGGCGTCCTGGAACCCGCCCGGTCCGGTACAGGCGTTGGCGCCGCCGGAGTTGAGGACCACCGCGCGCAACCGCCCTGTGGTCAGTACCTGCCGGGACCACAGCACGGGCGCGGCCTTGACCTTGTTGCGGGTGAACACTCCGGCGGCCGCGTAGTCCGGCCCTTCGTTGAAGACCAGCGCGAGGTCTCGCGCCCCGGATGCCTTGATTCCGGCGGCGATGCCCGCGGCCCGGAACCCGGCCGGGGCGGTGACGCCCTGCTCGCGCACTAACCTTGTGGCGCTGGCTAGTTCGGTCACGGCGCGATCCCGACGACCGAAAGGCCTTCCGTCTCCGGCCAACCCAGCGCCAGGTTCATCGACTGCACCGCCGCGCCACCCGTGCCCTTGACCAGGTTGTCGATCGCGGCGATCGCCACGAACGTCTCGGCGGCCTCGTCCACCGCGACGGCGATGTGCGCCGCGTTGCTGCCGATCACCGCTCCGGTACGGGGCAGCTGCCCTTCGGGCATCAGATGAACGAAAGGCTCCGAATGGTAAGCCTTTTCGTAGGCGGCCCGCAGCTGCGACAACGGTGCTCGGGTGCGTGCCGTGCAGGTGGCCAGGATGCCGCGGGACGTCGGGATCAGCACCGGCGTGAACGACACCGTGACGTCGCGGTCGGTGACGGCCCGCAGTCCCTGGGCGATCTCGGGGGTGTGCCGGTGCGCGCCGGCGATGTTGTAGGCCCGCGCCGACCCGATGACCTCCGAGCCGAGAAGGTCGGTTTTGGCGGCGCGGCCGGCGCCGGAGGTGCCGCTGACGGCGACGACGGTGACGGCGGGCTCGATGAGGTCCTCGGCCATCGCCGGCAACAACGCCAGCAGCGCCGCGGTCGGGTAGCAGCCCGGGACCGCGATGCGGCGGGCGCCGTGCAGCCGCTCTCGGCCGCCGGGCAGCTCGGGCAGGCCGTAGGGCCAGCTGCCGGCGTGGGGGGATCCGTAGAACCGTTCCCAGGAGGCGGCGTCGGTCAGCCGGAAGTCGGCGCCGCAGTCGATGATGAGGGTTTCGGGGCCGAGCCGTTCGGCCAGCGCGGCCGAGTGCCCGTGTGGCAAGGCCAGGAACACGACGTCGTGTCCGGTGAGCACGGCGATGTCGGTGGGCTCGACCATGCGCTGGGACAACGGGATTAGGTGTGGGTGGTGCTCGCCGAGCGTGCTGCCGGCGCTGGCCGCGGCGGTCACCGCGCCGATCGCGAGCCGACCGTCGGCGTAGGCGGGATGCCCGAGCAGGAGCCGTAGGATTTCACCGCCCGCGTAGCCGGTGGCGCCGGCAACCGCCACCTTCAATACGTCGGCCATTTCGACGATTCTGCATGGTTATGCAGTAGTTTGCAAATCCATTCCCCAGTGGCCGGTGTTTGCGCCTTTCGGTGCCCAGGAGGCGGTGTCGGTCAGGGCTCCGCTTCGGGAGAGCCCAACACCTGCCCGCGACTCCCGGGCACCGCCGGCCTAGGCGGCGACGCCGATGCCTAGGCTCGCGTTCAATGCGGCCTGGAGCGAGAGCTCAAGGTCGGTCAGGGCGGCTTCCAACGATGTCACGAGGGCGCCACCGGTCTGTTCGAGTCCAGCGGTGAGACCCGCAATGCCAGACGCCAGGGCGGCACCGGTTCCGACCAAGCCCGGGAAGGCAACGCCAAGGCTTCCGGAGAAGGCCCCGCTCAGCGCGGAACCTATCTCGGCGGCGGCGTTCGCCCAGATCGCCGCGAGCGCGTTACCGGTCGCTGCCAGGCCGGACAGGCTTGCGGCCAAGCTACCGCCCAGGGCTTCGCCGGTCTGGACCAGGCCCGACAGGCTGCCACCCAGGCCGGCGGCCAGCGCCTGACCGGCCTGCGCCAGACCGGACAAGGCCGCGTTGAGGCTGCCCGATAGCGCCGCATTGATCGACACCATCAGGTTGAGGTTGGACAGCGCCGCACCGAGGTTGGCCGCCAACGATTCTCCGGTTTGGATCAGCCCGTTCAGGCCGGCGCCGAAGGCGTTGGCCAGCGCCAGACCGGTGTTCGCCAGACCAGTCAGACCACCATTGAGGCCAGCGGTGATGAGCGCCCCCAGCGGACCCAACCCCGCCAGCGAGCCACTCAAGCCGGCCGACAGCGCCAGGCTCAGTGAGCCACCCAGGTTCGACAGCGCCGCACCGAGGTTGCCCGCCAACGATTCTCCGGTTTGGATCAGCCCGTTCAGGCCGGCTCCGAACTCGCCCGCCAGGGTCGCCCCAGCGTTCGCAAGACCCGACAGCCCGCCGGAAAGGCCGGCCTCGATGGCGGCCCCCAGCGGACCCAGTCCCGCCAGCGAACCACTCAAGCCCAGCGACAGCGCCGCACTCAGCGAACCGCCCAGATTCGACAGCGCCGCACCGAAGTTGCCGGCCAACGACGCACCGGTCTGGATCAACCCATTCAGCCCGGCACCAAACGCATTCGCCAGCGCCAGACCGGTGTTCGCCAAGCCGGTCAGACCACCATTGAGGCCAGCGGTGATAAGCGCCCCCAGCGGACCCAGACCCGCCAACGAGCCACTCAAGCCGGCCGACAACGCCAGACTCAGCGAACCGCCGAGGTTCGACAGCGCCGCACCGAGGTTGCCCGCCAACGACTCCCCGGTTTGGATCAGCCCGTTCAGGCCGGCACCGAACTCGCCCGCCAGGGTCGCCCCCGTGTTGAGCAGGCCGGACAGACCGCCATTGAGGCCAGCGGTGATGAGCGCCCCCAGCGGACCCAGACCCGCCAGCGAGCCACTCAAGCCCAGCGACAGCGCCGCACTCAACGAACCGCCCAGATTCGACAACGCCGCACCGAAGTTACCGGCCAACGACGCACCCGTCTGGATCAACCCATTCAGCCCGGCACCAAACGCGTTGGCCAGTGCCAGACCGGTGTTCGCCAGCCCAGTCAGACCACCGGAAAGGCCGGCCTCGATGGCGACGCCCAGCGGACCCAAGCCTGCCAGCGAACCACTCAAGCCGGCCGACAACGCCAGACTCAGCGAGCCACCGAGGCCCGACAGCGCCCCACCCAGCTCGGCGGCCAACGACTCACCGGTCTGCACCAGCACCGATAGCCCTGTTCCCAGGTTTTGGGCTATGGCTTCACCGGTACTGACTAGACCCGAGAGGCCCGCACCCAAGGTGGCCGCCAGTTCTGGCGGCAGCGCGACGAGCCCAGCGAGCCCGCTCAAGCTGCCGCTGAGGCTGGCCGACAGGGCCGCGCTTAACGACCCACCGAGCGCGTTCAGCGCCGCACCGAAGTTACCGGCCAACGACGCACCCGTCTGGATCAACCCATTCAGCCCGGCACCAAACGCGTTGGCCAGCGCCAGACCGGTGTTCGCCAGCCCAGTCAGACCACCGGAAAGACCCGCCTCAATCGCGGCCCCCAGCGGACCCAACCCCGCCAACGAACCACTCAAACCGGCCGACAACGCCAGACTCAGCGAACCGCCCAGATTCGACAACGCCGCACCGAAGTTACCGGCCAACGACGCACCCGTCTGGATCAACCCATTCAGCCCGGCACCAAACGCGTTGGCCAGCGCCAGACCGGTGTTCGCCAGCCCAGTCAGACCACCGGAAAGACCCGCCTCAATCGCGGCCCCCAGCGGACCCAACCCCGCCAACGAACCACTCAAACCGGCCGACAACGCCAAGCTCAGCGAACCGCCCAGATTCGACAACGCCGCACCGAAGTTGCCCGCCAACGACTCCCCGGTCTGGATCAATGCATTCAGCCCGGCACCCAGGTCACCCGCCAGCATCGCCCCAGCGTTCGCAAGGCCAGACAACCCACCGGAAAGGCCCGCCTCGATGGCTGCCCCGAGCGGACCCAGACCCGCCAGTGAACCACTCAAACCGGCGGAAATGGCCGCACTCAACGAGGCGCCGAGACCCGAGAACGCAGCATTGAAGTCGCCCAAGATCGACACCCCGGTCTGCGCAAGCACCGATAGCCCGGCGCCCAAGTTGCTCGCCAGGGCTTGACCGACGTTGAACAGGCCGTTGAGGCCGGCACCCAAGCTGGCCGCCAGCGATGCCGGCAACCCGGCGAGCCCGCCCAGTCCCGCCAGCGAACCACTCAAGCCGGCCGAAATAGCCGCGCTCAGTGAGCCACCCAGATTCGACAGCGCCGCACCGAAGTTGGCCGCCAACGACTCCCCGGTCTGGATCAACCCGCTCAGGCCCGCACCGAACTCGCCCGCCAGGATCGCCCCAGCGTTCGCAAGACCCGACAGCCCACCGGAAAGACCGGCCTCGATGGCGGCCCCCAGCGGACCCAGCCCCGCCAGCGAACCACTCAGACCGGCCGACAACGCCAGACTCAGCGAGCCACCCAGACCGCTCAACGCCGCACCGAAGTTGCCGGCCAACGATGCACCCGTCTGGATCAACCCATTCAGCTCGGCACCGAACGCATTCGCCAGCGCCAGACCGGTGTTCGCCAAGCCGGTCAGACCACCGTTGAGGCCAGCGGTGATGAGCGCCCCCAGCGGACCCAAGCCCGCCAACGAACCACTCAAGCCCAGCGACAGCGCCGCACTCAACGAACCGCCCAGGCCGCTCAACGCCGCACCGAGGTTGGCCACCAACGATTCTCCGGTCTGGATCAACCCGTTGAGGCCCGCACCGAACTCGCCCGCCAGGGCCGCCCCGGTGTCGAGCAGACCCGACAGCCCACCGGAAAGGCCGGCCTCGATGGCGGCCCCCAGCGGACCCAGCCCCGCCAACGAACCACTCAGACCGGCCGACAACGCCAGACTCAGCGAGCCACCCAGACCGCTCAACGCCGCACCGAAGTTGGCCGCCAACGATTCCCCGGTCTGCAACAGCCCGTTGAGGCCCGCACCGAACTCACCCGCCAGCATCGCCCCGGTGTTCGCCAAGCCGGTCAGCCCACCATTGAGGCCCGCGGTGATGAGCGCCCCCAGCGGACCCAAGCCCGCCAACGAACCACTCAGACCGGCGGACAGCGCCAGGCTCAGCGAACCGCCCAGATTCGACAGCGCCGCACCGAAGTTACCCGCCAACGACGCACCCGTCTGGATCAACCCATTCAGCCCGGCGCCAAAGGCGTTGGCCAGGGTCGCGCCCGTGCTGATCACGCCTGTCAAGCCGCCGTTCAATCCGGCCGCCAATGCGTTAGCGGCTTGGGCCAGGCCGGCCAGGCTGCCGTTGAGACTCGCCGATAGTGCTGCGCCGACGTTCAAGAAGGCGGAGAGCTCCGTTCCAGCCTGGGCGGCCAGCTGCGCGCCCAGACTCGACATAGCGGCGCCGCTATTCTCCAGCGCGAGCCCGACGTTGACGATGGCGTTACCGGTCTGGACCAGTCCCCCGCCGACGCCCGACAGCAGGGCGCCGCCCGCCTGCAGGGCGACTCCCTCGAGCCCCGTCCCGATGGCACCACCGAGGCCGAGGCCAAGCCCACCGCTGAGGCCGCCGGACAGGGCGCCACTAATTTGGGCGCCCAGCCCGGCGAGCCCACCCCCGAGGTTCGCGGCCAGGTTTCCGCCGCCCTGGAGCATCGCGGCTCCGTTGGCGATCTCCGCCTCTATATAGGCGGCGGCGCCGCCGCTCAACGCGTTGACGAAAGCGTTGTGGAACGCCGCGACTTCGGCGTTGAGGGCTTGATATTCCTGGCCGAAAGTCCCGAAAAGCGCCGCGATGGCGGTCGATACCTCGTCCGCCGCCGCAGGCGCCAAGCTGGTCGTAGGGGCGACTATCGCCTGTGTGACCTCGTCCAACGCCGAGCGGATGCCTGCCAAATCTTGAGCTGCTACCTCGACGAGATCGGGAACCGCGATCACAAAAGACATGTTCATCTCCCCACATGAACGGCATATTCGTATATCAGCCCGAATCCTCAAGGCAGGACGAGCGTAATGGCATGCCACACAGTGACATTCGAAAATGAACGTTTTCACCAGTGTTCGGCGCGCCTGCGTACCATCCAGCCCGCCGGACCGCCCCGGAAACAAACTCGACGACCGATAACACCCTACTTCTCATCCCTCCGGTCCGACGCCGGTTGCGCTCGATGGATTTTCAGTTCGCGGCCCACCGTGTTCGCGAGTGCACGCGGACACCTATGCGAATAGTGCGCAGTCCCAAGATTTTTGGGACTGCGCACTATTGACTATCGTGTGGGCGCCATGGCCCTCGACGACTACGCGGGTCTGATTGCCGCCGCAAGCTGCTCGGGCACGTAGTTCAGCAGCTCGGGGACGATGCCTTCGAAGGGCGTGCCACCGAGGGTGAGGTTAACCGGGACGGGAATGCCCAGCAGGCTCAGGTCCACCGTCGCCGTAAGCGGCTGTGGTGCAACGAGAATCCCGTCGAAGGGCAAGTGCATCGTCATCGGTATCGTGACGCCGCCCACGCTCACCGGCATGTTCAAATCGACGAGGGTTTGGCCATTGAGGAAGCCGTTCAAGACGTAGGCAGGCATGTCGACGAGTGCGCCGGCCGCCGCGACGCCGTTGCCGGCCTGCAGCGCGGAACCAAACGCCGTCGCGCCCGTCGCGAACCCGTCCAGCGCCGAGATGGGCGAACCCATCGCCGCAAAGGCCAGCGACAACGGCAACCCGAAATTGGCGCCCATCACGACCGGAGGCGACTGGAGCAGTTGGAGCGTAATGGTCGTCGCGATGTTCCCGTTCGTGAAGGCAGTGATCGCGTTCGCGTAATTCTGCGCGATCTGATCGAGGATGGAACCGGGCGGCAACAGGTTGGCGAAGTTCTGTGCCTGCTGCGCGGGGATCGTCAGGATCGGGAGCAGGTCGCCGCCGGGGCCAAGTATCTTGACGTCCGACAAATTGCTCGTATCGAATCCGCTAATGAAAAGACCCAGGACGGCCTGCCCGACGTGCTCCACCGCGCCGTGGTAATCGCCCGTCATCAGCGCCTGGCCGGCCATCCCCATGTCGGCCTCGAAGACCGGCACCGTCTTCGAGAAATCCGCGCCCGCGCTCTGCAGCGACGTGGTGATCGTCTGGACATAACCGATCTGCTGGTTGATGTACGCCTGCGCCAAGGCCCCGGGGTTGAAGGTCGCGGCACCCTGGATCGCGAGTTGGATGTTCGCCGGCACGTTCGCCAACGTGGCAGGAAGGTTCTGCAGCGCCAACGCGAGCCCCGCACCGAACGTTTGCGCGTAGCCCTGCTGGTTGATGATGACCTGGTTCAGGAACGGGAACGGGTCCGCGGACCAGGTACCGAAGAGGCTTTGCAGATTGGCGCTGGTATTGGCGATAAGGACTTGGTACGGGTCGCCGGCGGCCATGGCGGTCGCGCTGGCCGCGAACAGCCCCGGAAGCAGGGGCTGGAGTCCTTGCACGACCGGCCCCAGCGGATCGGACAGCAGCCCGGGAAGGCCGCCGGCCAACACGGTGGACACGACGCCACCGATGTCTTGGCCGATGCCGTTGAGGAACGGGCCCAAGGGCCCGCCCTCGATGATCGCGCCCAGGGGCCCACCGGTGAAAAGGAGCGAGCTTACGTCGCCGAGAAGTCCGCCGGACCCGCCGAGAATCGGCAGCGCGGCGGCCGGGCCGGCGCCAATGAACGGCTGCCCAAGCAATGCCTGGGCTGGTGCGCTCATCGTGCTCAACAGGTTCTGCTCGGCGTTGGCGACCTCGGTGCTCAAATATCCAAGCGCGCTACCGTTCAACAGGCTCACAAACGCGCTGTGGAACGCCGCCGCCTGCCCGCTAACGGCTTGGTATTCCTCGGCATACGCGCCGAACGTCGCCGCAATCTGATTCGATACCTCGTCCGCGGCCGCAGCCAGTATCCCGGTCGTGGGAGGCGCGGCCGCGGCGTGGGCCGCGCGCAGCGCCAAGCCGATATCCGCCAGATCGTCGGCCGCGGCCGTCACGAATTCCGGTGCTGTGGTCACAAATGACATGGCTGTCTCCCGTCGACTACGACGACCGCCCCGTGATCACCCAGACGAAAAGAGCCTAATGGAATAGTGCTGGAGATCACAATGCGTCCGGGCAACTCCGACGTCCCGGCCCCCAACGGCTACAGGGTGGGCGTAATTGCCGCTGCGAGTTCGGACCCGAAGCTCAGCAATCCGGGAATGAAGCCACCGATTTGCGTTCCGGGAAGCGGTCCCCCGCCGACACCAGCGAGGATGAGAGGGCTCAGCGGGGTGAGAAGCCCGCCCAAGGGGAGTTGGGTCGTTGATGTGAGGCTACTGATGAAGGTGCCGTCGAGCAGTAGGTTCGCCGTCAGCGGCGGCAGATTTATTAGCGTTTGGCCATTGAGGAAACCGTTTGCGACGAAGGCGGGAGCGTCGAGAATCGCGGCCGCCGCGCCGGCTATATCACCGGTTTGCAATGCACCGGTAAACGCCGCCGCGCTGGAATTCAAGGCGCTTAACGCGTTGGCCGGCGCACCTATCCCGTCAAAAACGATCTGCAGGGGCAGCCCGAAGGTGATGGCAAGGTTGCCGGAACTGAGCGTCGTCCCAAAGTTCGTGACCGTGTCGACCAAGTTGGTGAAGTTCTGCGAGATCTGCGCGGGGAGGGAGCCCGCGGGCAACAGGTTGGTGAAGTTCTGCGCCATCTGACCCGGGATGGAGAAGATGGGCGCCAGGTCGCCCAACGCGCCGAGCGGAACGACGGGAACATTGTGCGCCGGCAACCCCAGATCCAGGTTGACGTCGTGGAAGCCAGGCAGGAAGGCATTCAACAGGGTCTGGTTAATCGCGCCATACGCGCCAATATTGTTGCCCGCCAAAAGGTCCTGGAAGACCGTCTGGAATCCCGCCGGCAAGGTTTGCACCCCGGTGATCAAGTCCTGGCCGCCAGCTTGCAGCGCTGTGCCGATCGTCTGCGCGTAGCCAATCTGGTTGTTGACGAACTGCTGCAGCAGAGCTCCGGGGTTAAAGGTCGCTAGGCCCTGCAGACCGGCTTGAACGGTCGCCGGCAGATTGGCCAACTCGGCGGGCAGGTTCTGAATGCCATGTCCGATCGCCGAGGCGATCGTCTGGCCGTAGGAGATCTGGTTGTTGACGATCTGGTGCAGGAACGGGAAGGGGTTGGCGGTGAACGTGCTCCCGATGGCCTGCAGGTTGTTAAACGTGTTCGAGACCAGCGCCTGGTACGGCGCGGCAACGGTGGCACCGAAGGCGCTCAAGCCGTTGACCATCGCGGGTGCCCCACCGGTCTGAAGCACGCCGAGCGCAATGGGAGCGTTGCCAATGGCGTTCGAGATCGCTTGCGCGCCAGCCTGAATCTCGCCTCCGACATAAGTGCCAATGCTGCCGTTCTGCAGGGCGGCGGCGGCTCCGCCACCCAGCAGACCCTGCCCGGCGTTGGCGGCCTCGGTGCTCAGGTAGGCGCCGGCGCCCGCGTTCAGCAAGCCGACGAACTGCTCGTGGAACGCTTGCGCTTGGGCGCTGAGGGCCTGAAACTCCTGGCCGAAGTTGCCGAACATCGACGCGATCGCAATCGATACCTCGTCCTGGGCCGCGGTCACTATCCCGGTCGTGGGACCCGCCGCGGTCGCTGCCGCCTCGGCCAGCGACGAACGAATACCCGCCAGATCTTGGGCTGCACCCTGAACCAGCTCCGGCGTTGCGATCACAAACGACATTCCAGCTTCTCCTCGACTCATGGACTGTGACCGGTGGTCATCCCATTTGGCACGAGTCGAGCAAGGCCCCGCGCACGCGAGCGCGCGAGGCCCCCCTCGACTCATTTTGGCCGACTACCGATCGGTAACCTTACCCACCGGTAACCAAGACAAAGTGAGCGTAACCAGGGCTGATATCACAATGAAATGACAACCAGCGTTTTCACAGGATTCGTTACGATTTCAAGCAGTTTTGCGGTGACGCGGGTCAACGCGCAGCTCAGAAGGGGTCGCCCGCTATTGGGCGCGCAGCTCCGCGCCGACCGCCTCGGCGGCGCGGAGCACCGCGGCGTCGCGGGCCGCGCTGGCGTCGTCCTCGGTCAGCGTGCGATCCGGCGCGCGGAAACGCAGCGCGAACGTCAGCGATTTGCGATGCTCGCCGATCTGCGGACCGGTGAACACGTCGAACAACTGAAGGTCTTCCAGCAATTCGCCGGCGCCCTCCCGAACGGCATCCGCCACCGCCTGGGCGGGCACGTGCGCGGACACCACGAGGCTGACATCCTGAAACACGGCCGGAAACGGCGACACCCTGGGCGCCGGCAGCACCTCGACGATGGGAATCGCGTCGAGGTCGAGCTCCATCGCGCAGGTGCCTTGGGGTAGGCCGGAGCGCTCGATCACGGCGGGATGCAGCTGCCCGGCATGACCGATGCAGACCTCCCCTATCAACACCTCCGCGCACCGACCCGGATGCCACGGCAGGCATTGCGCCGCCCGCAGCTGAACGTCAATCCCACTGGCGCGCGCGACGATTCGCACGGCCTCGAACGCGTCGGCGGCTTCGACCCGTCGCCCGGGGCCCCAGGGGCCTCGGGGTTCACGCAGCCCGGTCAGCACCGCGGCGACGTGCTGCGGCTGCCGCGGCAACGACCCGTCCAGCATCGCGATCTCGGCGACGGTGGGCCGGCGGTGGACCGGGATGAGCTCGACACCGCGCGTCTCGTCCGTCGGCTTAACCACCTGCGCCAGGGCGAACAGCGCGGCATCGACGAGGCCCCGGGACACGTTGCGCCCCAACGCTTCCAGCAGGGCGGGCAGCAGCGTGGTGGCCAGCTGCGGCCGGTCTGCTTCCAGCGGGTTGAGCACGTGCGTCGTCGTGCGCCGCGGGTCGTCGGCCGGCAGCCCCCACAGGTCGAACACACCGGCGGGCAAAAACGGCGTCGGCAGGATCTCGACGTAACCGGACTGGGCCAGCGACCTGCCGATCGCGCGGCGCCGCTTCTGCACCGCGGTGAGCCCGCGGCCCGCGGGGGCCGAGGGCAGCACCGACGGGATGACCTCCAGCCCCTCCAGCCGCATGACCTCCTCGACCAGGTCCGCGGGCTGCAGCAGATCGGGCCGCCAGCTCGGCGGCGTCACGGTCAGCGCGTCGCCCCCGTCGGCGACGGTGGCCCCGATCTGGGCCAGCCGCCGGGCGGTCGTGCCCGGGGCGTAAGCCACCCCGGCGAAGCGGTCCGGCAGGTCGGCGGCGATCCGGATCGGCGACCCGGCCCAATCGGCGACCGAGTCGCCCACCGGCGGGTCGCCCCACCAATCGGTCAGCGTCGGAGACGCCGCTCCCCCGGCGATCTCGGCGAGCAGCGCGGCGCACCGGTCCAGCGCGGCCACCGAAATGGCCGGGTCCACCGCACGCTCATAACGACGGGCGGCCTCGCTGGGCAGGTGCAGCCTGCGCTGGGTGCGCGATATCCCGGCCGGGTCCCACACCGCGGCCTCCAGCAGCACGTCGGTGGAGTCCTCGCGCACCTCGGTGCTGGCCGCGCCCATGACGCCGCCGATCGCCGCGGTGGCCACGTCGTCGACGATGAGGACATCGGCCGGATCGAGCCGACGCTCGATGTCGTCCAGCGTCACGACGGTCTCGCCGGGCCGGGCGAACCGCACGCCGAGGCCGCCGGTGATGCGATTGCGGTCGTGGGCGTGCATGGGATGGCCCAGTTCCAGCATCACGTAGTTGGTGACGTCGACCGCCGGGGAGGTCGCGCGGATGCCGCACAACAGCAGCCGGCGCTGCAGCCACCACGGTGACACGGCGGTGGGGTCGATGCCGGTGACCGGGCGCAGCGCGAAGCGCCGCACCCCGGTTTCGGCCTGCACCGTCAGCGGCCAGGCCTCCCCCTCGATCGGCAACGGCTTGATCACCCGGTCGCTGGCCGGATCGACGAACCGCAGGTCGTAGGCGCTCGCGATCTCCCGGGCGAGGCCGCGCACCGACATGCAGTAGCCACGGTCGGGGGTGATCGCCAGGTGGAAGACCACGTCGTCCAGGCCCAGCACCGCGGCGCCGTCGGCTCCCGGTGCGGCGGTCTCCGGCGGCAGCACCAGGATCCCGGAATGGTCTGCGCTCAAGCCGAGTTCGGCCGCCGAGCAGATCATCCCGTCGGAGTGGCGGCCGTAGGTCTTGCGGGCCGTGATGGCGAAGCCGCCCGGCAGGGTGCTGCCCGGCAGCGCCACCACGACCAGGTCGCCGACCACGAAGTTGGTTGCCCCGCAGACGATTTCCCGCTTTCCATCCTCGCCGACGTCGACCAGGCAGGCCCGGATCGGCTTCTTGAAACCGGTCAGTTCCTCGATGTCGGTGACCCGCCCGACGGTCAGCGGGCCGTCGACCGGGCCGAGGGGGACGACCTCTTCGACCTCGTGGCCGATGCGCACCAGCGTCTGCTCGAGCTCGCCGGGGGCGACGTCCCAGTCCGGCGCCCCGGCCGCCACCACTTCGCGCAGCCAGCTATAGGGAACGCGCATCAGGCACCCACCCCGAACGGCAGCGAGAACCGGACGTCGCCCTCGACCATGTCCCGCATGTCCGGTATGCCGTTGCGGAACTGCAGGGTGCGCTCCAGGCCCATGCCGAACGCGAAGCCGGAGTAGGTGTCGGGGTCGATTCCGGCGGCCCGCAGCACGTTGGGATGCACCATTCCGCAGCCGCCCCACTCGACCCAGTCGGCGCCGCCCTTCTTGTCGGCGAACCAGACGTCGACCTCGGCGGAGGGTTCGGTGAACGGGAAGAAGTGGGGCCGGATCCGGGTGCGCGCGGTGGGCCCGAACTCGGCGCGCGCGAACGCGTCGAGCGTTCCGCGCAGATGCGCCATGGACAGGCCGCGGTCCACCGCCAGGCCCTCGACCTGGTGGAAGACGGGCGTGTGGGTGGCGTCGAGCTCGTCGGTGCGGAACGTGCGGCCGATCGAGATGATGTAGACGGGCAGCTCGCGCTCCAGCAGGGTGCGGACCTGCACCGGTGAGGTATGGGTGCGCAGCAGCTGCCGGGAATCTTCCGGCGCCACGTAGAAGGTGTCCTGTTCGCTGCGGGCGGGGTGGTCGGCGGGGAAGTTGAGGGCATCGAAGTTGAACTGCTCCGATTCGACCTCTGGGCCCTCGGCCAGCTCCCACCCCATCGCGATGAAGGTGTCGGCGATGTGCTCGGCCAATATCGTGATCGGGTGCCGGGCGCCGGGCGGCTGCCGTGTCGACGGCAACGTGACGTCGATGGATTCGGCGACCAGGACCGCGGCGTCGCGCTCGGCACGCAGCGCCGCCAGCCGTTCGTCGTAGCTGACTTGCGCCTCGCCGCGAGCGGCGTTGACGCGCCTACCGGCATCGGCGCGCTCCTCCTTGGGCACGCCACCCAGCGATTGCCGTGCCAATGCCAGCGGCGAGCGATCACCGAGGTGCTCGGTCTTGACCCGTGCCAGCGCGTCGAGGTCGTCGGCGAGGGCGATGGCCCGCCGGGCGGCCGAAACCGCCTCGGTCAACGCTTCCGGCGAAAGGTCGACGGGTTGATCGCCCACGCGGCGGCACTCTCCTTGCTGACGAGGCTGTTCGGAAGGGCTGGATTCGCCCGGCGCAAGTGCCGATCATAGGTGATTCGCCGGACGGCGCTCGGCGCGCGCTGCACAGGTGGGCGGCGAGGCGCCTAGCCGGCCATCACGGGCTGCGGACCCGTCAGCGTGTCGTCCGCCACCGGCAAAACCGGCAGGGCAGCGCGCCGGACGGCGAGTTGGACGATCTTGTGGGCGGCCACCGCGCCCAGGAGGCCGAACGCCGGCGCGGCGGCCATCGTCGCCCAGTGGTGGGCCAGGACCAGGAAACCGAAGCCGGAGGACGCCGCCAGCATCAGGCACCGCACCGGCGTCCAATGGATCGGCTGCTGGAAGCGGGCGGACACCAGCACGCCCAGGACGACGGCGACGGTGTGACCCGCATCGGTGAAATCGCCGCCGATGATCGCCGCGGCCAGGCCGGCCGCGACCCACCAGCCGACCCAAGCCGCCCGCCAGCGTTGGGGAATCACCGCCGTCATCGCCCCGAGCACCGCCAGGGCGCCATAGCTCATCCCGACGTCGCTGGCCCGGGTGATCGACAGCGGTAGCCAGCCGAACTCCACCGCCCCGGCAAGGGCGGCGGCGACGAGCAGCGTCGCCCCGATGTGCCCGACCAGGAACGCCACGACCAGCCGGATGGTGCGCAGGTGCAGCTCGGCCAGGGCGAGCAGGCAGGTCAGGAAGGGCAACCAGAAGTAGAGCGGACCGGCGTCGACCACCAGCGCGCTGCCCAACAGGGTTCCCACGTGGCCGTGGGCCAGGTTGTGCAGGTTGGTGCTGGCGCGCTGCACGAGGACGTCATGCGCGTGCGGGCCGAGCGTCAGGATGGCGCAGCTGACCGCAAGCAGGACCGCCACGTACCCCGCGGTGAACTGGACCCGGGCAAGCCGGGAGAAGATGCCCCCAATCATTGGCATCCATTATGTGGGCTAATTTGTTTCGGAAGTGTGATCGGACGCTGTCAACTCCCTAAGAGTCTTCAAGCGATATATCGCCAAGTCCGCGGGCACGCCGGCCGTTTTGGGCGCAAACAACGGTTTACGCGCGCGCTTGGCCACGACGCCCACTGCGTCCAGCTCGCTTCGCGGTATCAGGTCCAGCGTCGAGCTGGACACCATGACTCCGCCCTTGGTGGCGCGTTCCATGACGCGAGCGGCGACGTTGACGTCGACGCCGAGCCAGTCCGCGGCCATGCGCTGCGGCCGTCCGGTGTGGATCCCGACCCGCATCCTCGGCGTATAGCCCGCGACCTCAACCGATTTCAGCGACTCCTTGGCGACCAGCACGGCCCGCAGGGCGACGGTCGGATCGCGGAACACGGCCATGATGCCGTCGCCCATCCGTTTGACGATGTGCCCACCGGCGTCCAGCAGCGGCGGCTCGATGGCGCGCGCCACCTGCCGCAGCAGGGCCAGGGCCGCCTCGTCGCCCGCGTGCAGCGACCACGTCGAGAAGCCGACCAGGTCGGTGAATACCAGCGTGACCTCCGGGTTTGCCGGCCGGCGGGACACCGCCTCCGTCAGCGCCTGCCATACCTGCAGCACACCCAGGCTGACCTCGCGCGACGCCGCATCGCGATCCCCCAGCAGGCGGTCGGCGGCCCGCGCCGCGGCGCGCGGACCACCCTCGCCCGCGGTGGACAACGGATCGCCGAACTCAGGGTCCCCGGGCAACAGCCGTCGGGCCCGCCGGACCAACGACACCACGCCGGGGCTGCGATTTGTGCTGCTCAGCCACTGCGCCGCGGTGTGAATCGATACGGGAGAGCGCCGTCTTGACCCCGAGGGCGCCAGGGTGGTCACCGATTGCTCAGGCTCGCCCGGGTCCGGATCGCGAGGCGCGAGGTCCACGTCGCCAGGTTAGGTGGTCTCCGCGGACGCGGGCAATGACAGTCGCCGCGTTTGTGTCACATCTCGCACCAAACCGGCTGATCACGAGCTTGGCACGGCACTGTGGAAACTCCGTAACACGCTCTGCGCCACCGGCCGAAATCGTAGACAACATACGTTGTCAAAGTTATCGTGGGCGCAGTGAGGCTCCAGGAGGCCGAGATGACTGCCATTCCAACGACATCCGCCGATCCGCTCGGACCCGACTCGCTCACCTGGAAGTATTTCGGTGACCTTCGCACCGGAATGATGGGCGTCTGGATCGGGGCGATCCAGAACATGTATCCGGAGCTCGGCGCGGCCGTCGAAGAGCATTCGATCTTGCTGCGGGAGCCGCTGCAGCGGGTGGCGCGGTCGGTGTATCCCATCATGGGCGTGGTCTACGACGGTGACCGGGCGGCGGAGACCGGTCAGCAGATCAAGAGCTATCACCGCACCATCAAGGGCGTCGACACGGCGGGGCGCCGCTATCACGCGCTGAACCCGGAAACCTTCTACTGGGCGCACGCCACGTTCTTCATGCTGGTGATCAAGGTGGCCGAGTACTTCTGCGGGGGGTTGACCGAGGACGAGAAGCGACAGTTGTTCGACGAGCACGTGCAGTGGTACCGACAGTATGGGATGAGCATGCGGCCGGTGCCCGGCTCGTGGGAGGAATTTCAGGAGTACTGGGACCGGGTGTGCCGCGAGGAGCTGGAAATCAACCAGGCGACGCTGGACATCTTCCGGATCCGGATTCCCAAACCGAAGTTCGTCCTGATGCCGACGCCGATCTGGGACCAGCTGTTCCGGCCGTTGGTGGCCGGTCAGCGCTGGATCGCGGCGGGGCTGTTCGAACCCGCGATTCGCGAGAAGGCGGGAATGCACTGGACACCGGGCGACGAGGTGTTGCTGCGCCTGTTCGGCAAGCTCGTCGAGCTGGCTTTCCTCGCGGTTCCCGACGAAATCCGGCTGCACCCGCGCGCGCTGGCCGCCTACCGCCGCGCCGAAGGACGGCTTCCCGGCGACGCGCCGCTGGTCGAGGCGCCGGCGTTCATGGGCCCGCCGCGCGACCGCCGCGGGCTGCCGATGCACTACTTTCCCCCGGGTTCCCAGCCGTCCCTGCGCTCCGCCCTTGACCCGGCCCTCCAACCCGCTCGGGTCATCCTGGAGCGCGCCGGCTCGCTGGTGCACGGCACGCTGTCGCTGGCCGGTCTGCGGCCCGCCCGGGGCCCCACCAAGGCCGCGTGACTAGGGCCGCCGCAGCGGACGCAGGGCCTGTGCGCTCTGGTACAGGCAGATGGCCGCGGCGGCGGCCACGTTCAGGCTCTCCGCGCCGCCGGACATCGGGATGCGCACGCGCCGGTCGGCGGCCGCCGCGATCTCGGCCGATAAACCGTGCGCTTCGGACCCGAACAACCAGGCCGTCGGCGCGGCGAGGTCGGCCTCGTCGAGGCGCGTCTGCCCGTCGACCGTGGAGGCCAGCAGCTGCAGCCCGGCGTCGCGCAACGCGGTGACCGCGGCGTGGGCGTCGGGCGAGACGACGACCGGGACCGAGAACGTGCTGCCGGCCGCCGCGCGCAGACACTTGCCGTTGTACGGGTCGACGCCGTGCCCGGCAAGGATCACCGCCCCCGCGCCCATGGCGTCGGCGATGCGGATCAGCGTGCCCGCGTTGCCCGGCTCGCCGACCCCGACGGCAACCGCGACCAGGCGGGGCGAACCGGCCAGCGCATCATCCAGCCGGGTCTCCGGCATGTCGCACACCGCCACCAATCCGGTCGGGGTGACGGTGTCGGAGAGCGCTTTGGCGGCCCGCTCGCTGACCGGATGGATGGGGCACCGCAGCGTGTCGAGCAAAGACGCGTATCGCTGCGCCGCGAGTTCGGTGACGAGCACCTCGCGGACCAACCCGCGAGCCGAGGCCGCCTCGACCAGGTTGGGGCCCTCGGCGAGGAATCGTCTCGCGCGCCGGCGGCCGGCGTGCCGATGCAGTTTGACCGCCGCGGCCACCCTGGCCGAGCGTTCGGTGAGCGCCGCCGGCATGGCGGCGGCTAAGCGGCCTCTCCGGAATCCGAGGGGGCGTTGACGTCCTCGGGCAACGCCGCGCGGGCGACCTCGACGAGCGCGGTGAACGCCGCCGGGTCGGTGATCGCGATGTCGGCGAGGTTCTTGCGGTCGACCTCGACACCCGCGGCCTTGAGGCCCTGGATCAGCCGGTTGTAGGTGATGTCGTTGGCCCGCGCCGCCGCGTTGATCCGCGAGATCCACAGCTTGCGGAACTCGCCCTTGCGCGCGCGGCGGTCGCGGTAGGCGTAGTTCAGCGAATGCAGCTGCTGCTCTTTGGCTTTGCGGTAGAGCCGGGATCGCTGGCCGCGATAACCTTTCGAGGCCTTCAGGATGCTGCGCCTCTTCTTGTGGGCGTTGACCGCCCGCTTCACGCGTGCCATGGATGTTCCTACTCTCGTTCGGGCAGTAAATGGGGTCCGTAAATGGGTGCGGTGGTCAGCCGTTCAGCAACGCGTTGACCCGCTTGGTGTCGTTGGCCGACACCACCGTGCGGCCGTCCAGCCGCCGGGTTCGTTTGGTCGGCTTGTGCTCGAGCAGGTGTCGACGATTGGCTTTCTGCCGGACGATCTTGCCGGCGCCGGTGCGCCGGAACCGCTTCGACGCCCCGCTGTGGGTCTTGGCCTTGGGCATGTTTCCTCTGTTCTTGCGGTACTGGGGTTCTCGCTGTTGTCGTTGTCAGGTCATCAGGTCGGCGACGGTGTCGCCTCGGCGCCCGCATCGGAATCCGGTGCCGCGCCGCCGCCGTCCGGTCCTTCGGGATGCCGCGCCCTGGCGCGGGTCTTCGCGCCGCGGTGCGGTGCCAGGACCATCGTCATGTTGCGGCCGTCCTGCTTGGCGGACGTCTCGACGAATCCGTAGTCGGCGACGTCGGCGCCCAGCCGTTGCAGCAATCGGTAGCCCAGCTCGGGCCGCGACTGCTCACGTCCGCGAAACATGATGGTGACCTTGACCTTCGATCCCGCCTCCAGGAAGCGGATCACGTGGCCCTTCTTGGTCTCGTAATCGTGATCGTCGATTTTTGGGCGCAGCTTTTGTTCTTTGACGACGGTCTGCTGCTGGTTCCGGCGGGATTCGCGCGCCTTTTGCGCCGCCTCGTATTTGAACTTGCCGTAGTCCATGATCTTGCAGACCGGCGGTCTGGCGTTCGGGGCAACTTCCACGAGGTCGAGATCGGCGTCCGCGGCGACGCGCAGTGCGTCTTCGATGCGCACGATGCCTACCTGCTCTCCCCCCGGGCCAATCAATCGGACTTCAGGTACGCGGATGCGCTCGTTGACGCGGGTCTCAGTGCTGATGGGGCCTCCCTTGTTGGGCCTTGTTGGGCTTCTGTCGTTCTCCGGTCGCGGCCAGTGCCCAAGCCCATCGGAGAGTCAGCGGTGGTACACCACACACCAGCAAAAAAGCCCTGCACAGCAGGGCCCAATGCCGACCGATCGCGGCTTGAAACCAGTCAAGCCGCCCGCGCCGGGCGCGGAACAGGCAGGTGCCTGTGACCGGACCGCTGAGCCTCGGAAAACGGTCTCGGCCAGCGGTGGGAGCGGGACTCCACTTACTATCCCCGGTCCAGGCCGGGATGGTCGCAGCCGTCAGTTTAGCAGCCGTGACGCGTCTTCCAGCACCTCCGGTGCCGGACGGGCGTTCCAGGCGCATTACACCCGTTCGCCAAACCGGGCCGATTGCCCCCCGCGACTCTTGGCGCTTCGCCAGGATTTTCATGGGTTGAAGGCATATCCTCGCGGTCTGTGACACTCGCTTCTTCTCATCCGCGGCCGCGTTCGGGGCCTCGTTCGGGCGGCCAGTCGAGTTCCCGGTATCGCTGGGTGCCGGCGGCGGCCGGCTGGACGGTCGGCGTCATCGCCACCCTGTCACTGCTCGCCAGCGTGTCACCCCTGATCCGGTGGCTGATCAAGGTTCCGCGCGAATTCATCAACGACTATCTGTTCAACTTCCCCGACACCAGCATCGCCTGGTCGTTCGTGCTGGCACTGCTGGCCGCGGCGCTCACCGCGCGCAAACGCATCGCCTGGCTGCTGCTGCTCGGCAACATGGTCCTCGCCGCCGCGCTGAACGCCGCCGACATCGCCGCCGGGGGCAACACCGCGGCCGAGTCGTTCGGCGAAAACCTCGGATTCGCCGTGCACATCGTCGCGATCGTCCTGCTGGTCCTGGCCTATCGCCAGTTCTGGGCCAAGGTGCGCAGGGGCGCGCTGGTCAAGGCGGCCGGGGTGTTGGTCGCCGGGGACGTCATCGGGATCCTGGCGTCCTGGGGCCTGGTCGAGATGTGGCCGGGCACGCTGGCGCCGGATTCCCGCTTTTGGTACGTGGTCAACCGGGTGGTCGGGTTCTCCCTCGTCGATCCCGACGCGTTCACCGGCCGGCCGCACGTCCTTCTCAACGCGATCTTCGGGTTGTTCGGCGCGCTCGCGCTCATCGCGGCGACGATCGTGTTGTTCCAGTCGCAGCGCGCCGACAACGCGTTGACCGGGGAGGACGAGTCCGCCATCCGGGGGTTGCTCGAGCTGTACGGCAAGAACGACTCGCTGGGCTACTTCGCGACCCGCCGCGACAAGTCGGTGGTGTTCGCGCACAGCGGCCGCGCTGCGATCACCTACCGGGTCGAGGTCGGCGTCTGCCTCGCCAGCGGCGACCCGGTGGGCGACCCGAGGGCATGGCCGCAGGCGATCGACGCGTGGCTGGAGTTGTGCCAGACCTACGGCTGGGCGCCCGGTGTCATGGGCGCCAGTTCGCTGGGCGCCCAGGCATTTCGTGAGGCCGGGCTCAACGCCCTGGAACTGGGCGACGAGGCGATTCTGCGGCCCTCCGATTTCAAGCTGTCCGGCCCCGACATGCGCGGCGTGCGCCAGGCGGTGACGCGGGCCCGCCGAGCCGGACTGACGGTGCGCATCCGGCGGCACCGCGACATCTCCGCCGACGAGATGGCCGACACCATTTCGCGCGCCGACGCCTGGCGCGACACCCAAACCGAGCGCGGCTTTTCGATGGCGCTGGGCCGGCTCGGCGATCCGGCCGACGGGGACTGCCTGCTGGTCGAGGCGCTGGACCGCGACGGCCGGGTGGCCGCGATGCTGTCGTTGGTGCCGTGGGGGAACACCGGCGCCTCCCTGGACCTGATGCGCCGGTCGCCGCAATCCCCCAACGGCACCATCGAACTCATGGTCAGCGACCTCGCGCTGAACGCGGAAACCCTTGGCATCACGCGTATTTCGCTGAATTTTGCCATGTTCCGGTCCGCGTTCGAGCAGGGCGCCCAGCTCGGCGCCGGCCCGGTCGCGCGGCTGTGGCGCGGGTTTTTGCTGTTCTTCTCGCGGTGGTGGCAGCTGGAGACGCTGTACCGCTCGAACATGAAGTACCAGCCCGAATGGGTGCCCCGCTACGCGTGCTACGAGGACGCCCGGCTGATCCCCCGCGTCGGCGTCGCCTCGGCCCTCGCGGAGGGTTTCCTCGTGTTGCCGTTCGGCCGGCGCAAGACGCACACCGGCCATCACCCGGCCGTCCCGCCCCGGCTGGCCGAATCCGGGCTGCTGCACCACGACGGGTCGACGCCCGATGTGAGCGGGCTGCAACGCAGAGCGAGCGCCGCCGAGGCGGAGGAGACCAGAGCCCGCCTGCCGGAACAGGTGCGGGTGCGGCTGACCAAGCTGAAAACCTTGCAGCGCCACGGGGTTGACGCCTATCCGGTGGGAACCCCGCCCAGCCACACCGTCGCCCGCGCGCTCGACGCCGACGACCAGGAAAACGTCTCGATGTCCGGCCGGATATTGCGGATCCGCGACTACGGCGGCGTGTTGTTCGCCCAGCTGCGGGACTGGTCGGGCGAAATGCAAGTGCTGCTGGATAATTCACACCTGGAGCACGGCCGCACCGCCGATTTCACCGCGGCCATCGATCTCGGTGACCTGGTCGAGGTGACCGGGCACATGGGCTTTTCCAAGAACGGGACCCGCTCGTTGATCGTGCGGGACTGGCGGATGATCGGGAAGTGCCTGCGGCCCTTGCCGAACAAGTGGAAGGGGCTGACCGACCCCGAGGCGCGGGTGCGGACCCGCTATGTCGACCTGGCGGTCAATCCCGAGTCGCGAGAGCTGATCAAGGCCCGCAGCAGCGTGTTGCGCTCCGTGCGGGAAACGCTGTTCGCCAAGGGGTTCATCGAGGTCGAGACGCCGATCCTGCAGCAGATCCACGGCGGGGCCACCGCCCGGCCGTTCGTCACCCACATCAACACCTACGACATGGACCTGTTCTTGCGCATCGCGCCGGAACTCTACCTGAAGCGGTTGTGCGTCGGCGGCGTGGAGCGGGTGTTCGAACTGGGCCGGGCCTTCCGCAACGAGGGTGTGGACTTCAGCCACAACCCCGAGTTCACCCTGCTGGAGGCCTACCAGGCGCACGCCGACTACACGGTGTGGATCGACGGCTGCCGCGAGCTCATCCAGAACGCCGCCCAGGCCGCCAACGGTGAGCAGACCGTGCTGCGGCCCGGCGGCCCAGGAACCAGTGGCCGCCTCGAACCGGTCGACATCTCCGGCGTCTGGCCGGTGAAGACCGTGTACGACGCGGTATCCGAGGCGCTCGGCGAACGCATCGACCCCGACACCTCGCTGGCCGCCTTGCGCAGGCTCTCCGACGCCGCCCGCATCCCGTACCGGGCGCACTGGGACACCGGCGCGGTGGTGCTGGAACTCTACGAACACCTCGTGGAGGACCGGACCGAACGACCGACCTTCTACATCGACTTTCCGACCTCGGTGTCGCCGTTGACCCGGCCGCACCGCAGCCAGCCCGGCGTCGCCGAGCGGTGGGACCTGGTGGCGTGGGGCGTCGAACTGGGCACCGCCTACAGCGAACTCACCGATCCGGTGGAGCAGCGGCGCCGCCTGCAGGAACAGTCGCTGCTGGCCGCCGGCGGAGACCCCGAGGCGATGGAGCTCGACGAGGACTTCCTGCAGGCCATGGAATACGCGATGCCGCCCACCGGCGGGCTCGGCATGGGCATCGATCGGCTCGTCATGCTCATAACTGGCCGCAGCATCCGCGAGACGCTGCCATTTCCGCTGGCCAAGCCGCACTAGCCGACCCCCGGGTGTGCCATCCGGCGCCCGGGCGACGTTCGGCGATTATGTTCCGGGGCGGTTAACGATGGATCACAATGGATCACGTGACAGGGTCTCCGCCCCCCGCCGCGGCGCACTGGCTGGCAGGCAGCCACACGTCGCTGATGCACGGCTGGGTGCCCGCGACCACCCAGGTCGTTGCGGCGGTGGTGCTGACGCTTGCCATCGGCTGGCGTTCGCGCCGCTGGCGAACGATCTGGTTGCCGGTGGCCGGCATGGTCGGCGGCGCCGGGGCGTATCTGACGCACTGGTACATCGTCGACCGTGGTCTCTCGGATGACCCGGCGCCGTCGGAGCTGTGGCTGTGGGTCGCGTTGAGCGGCATGGCCGCGGCGGTGCTCCTCCTCGGCTGGCGCAGCGCGCGACCGTGGCGGCGGGGCGCGACCCTGGCCGCGGTGCCGTTGTGTTTGCTCTGCGCGGCACTGGCGCTCAACGTGTGGGTCGGTTATTTCCCGACCGTGCAGGCGGCGTGGAGCCAGCTCACCTCCGGCCCCCTGCCCGATCAGACCGACCAGGCCACGGTCACCGCGATGGCCGCCCATCGGGCGCGGCCGCTGCACGGCAGCGTGGTGCCGGTGGTGATCCCGTCGGACGCATCGCATTTCAAGCACCGCGGCGAACTGGTGTACCTGCCGCCCGAATGGTTTGCCAGTTCCCCGCCGCCGGCGTTGCCGACCGTGATGATGATCGGGGGACAGTTCAACACGCCCGCCGACTGGACGCGGGCGGGCAACGCGATCAAGACGATTGACGACTTCGCGGCCACCCACGACGGTAAGGCGCCGGTACTGGTGTTCGCCGACTCCGGAGGCGCGTTCAACAACGACACCGAATGCGTCAACGGGGTCCGCGGCAATGCGGCCGACCATCTGACCAAAGATGTTGTGCCCTATATGATTTCGAACTTCGGCGTCAGCCCGGACCGGTCCGGCTGGGGCGTTGCCGGCTGGTCCATGGGCGGAACGTGCGCCGTCGACCTGACCGTCATGCATCCCGAGATGTTCAGCGCGTTCGTCGACGTCGCCGGCGACTTCTTCCCCAACGCGGGGACCAAGGCGCAAACCATCGCCAGGCTGTTCGGCGGAAACGCCAACGCCTGGGCGGCATTCGACCCGACCACCGTCATCAGCCGGCACGGCCCGTACCGCGACGTGGCCGGCTGGTTCGCGATCTCGTCGGACGGCCCGCCGGCACCACGGCGCGACTTGTCGATCACCGACGCCGGCGCGATGCGTCTCGTGAGTCGTGACGCGGCCGCCAACCCGAGCAACCAGACCGCGGCGGCCTATTCGCTGTGCTCGCTTGGCCGCGCCAACGGCATCGACTGCGCGGTCCTGCCCCAACCGGGCAGGCACGACTGGCCGTTCGCGGACCGGGCCTTCGCGGCCGCGCTGCCGTGGCTGGCCGGCCGGCTGGGCACCCCCGGGGTCCCGCGGACCCCATTGCCCGCCGCGTCACCTCCGTCCGTGCTGCCCACCCAGGTGGTGGTCCCGGCTGAGCATTCCAACGCGTCCGCCAGGTAGCCGCCGCTCAGGCGTCGCCGGTCCCACCCGTCTTCGGTGGCGTCGATCGCAGAGCGGGCTCGGGATTCCCGCGGCGCGGTTGCGCGATTCGGTTGATCCTGACGGGAACGGAACCCTCGGCCAGTAGCCGCTTCGTCGCGTCGGCGCCCATGGGTTGGCAGAACAGGAATCCCTGTGCGCGGGTGCACCCCTCGTCAACAAGGGCCTGCGCCGCGCCCTCGGCCTCGACCCCCTCGGCGACCACGTCGAGGTCTAGCGCCTGGGCCAGGCCGACGACGGCCCGCACAATCGCGAGATCGTCGGCCGACGCGGCCAGATCCAAGACGAATCCGCGATCGATCTTCAAGGTGCCCACGGGCAACGTCCTCAGCAGGCCCATCCCGCTGTAACCGGTGCCGAAGTCGTCGATGGCGATGTCCACCCCGATCTCGGTGAGCCCGACCAGGGTGGCCCTGGTGTTCACCAGGTCTCGAATGAGCATGCTTTCGGTGATCTCCAGACCTATCGAGGAGCCGTCGAGGCCGAATTTTTTGATCGTCCGCCCCACGGTGTTCACGAGGTCGTGAGCGACGAGTTGCGCCGGTGACACATTGACGCGCAGCAAGGTGTCCAGCCCTACGCCGTCCGCCCGCCACTCGGCCAAATCGGCGCACGCCGCGTGCAACACCCAGTTGCCGAGTTCTCCGGCGAGGTTGATGGATTCGGCTACCGGCACGAAGTCGTCGGGAAGCAACAACCCCCGGGTGGGGTGTTGCCACCGCACCAGGGCTTCGACCGCCAGAACCTGACCCGTCAGCATGTCCACCTCGGGAAGGTAGACGACGGTCAGCGCATTCGTTTCGATCCCCGCCTGCAAATGAAGTTCGATGTCGTTACGAAGCTCGCGGCGGGTGAGCATCTCGGCGGAGAACACCCCGATGCTGTCTCCCCCGGTCCCTTTGGCGAAAAGCAGCGCCTCATCGGCGCGCCGTAGCAGTTCCAAGCTCGAATCTTCGCCGGGGACACCGCATGCGACGCCGACGCTCACCGTGCGGTTGAGGACCTCACCGCCGATGACCACGTGATCCGTCACCTGCGCGCTCAGGCTCTCGGCGAGCTCCCTGGCGGTGTCGAGGTCCATCGCGGAGGTGGGGACTATCACGAACTTGTCGCCGCCGAGCCGGGCGATCAATCCCTGTCCCCGCATCGTTTCGGTCGTCCGCGTGGCGAAGTCGCGGATGAACTGATCTCCGGCGGCATGGCCGAGGTAGTCGTTGATCGCCTTGAGCCGATCGAGGTTGAAGAGCAACACCGAGACGGGTCCCGGCCGCTCGTCGGCGAGGCGACAATCCAGATGCCCCAACAGGGTTCGGCGATTCGGCAATGCGGTCAGATCATCGTGCTCGGCTTGGTAGCGCAGCTGATCCTCGACGTTCAACCGGGCCTGCACCTGGGCGAACATCGTGGTGACCACCGTGAGCGTGTTGAGCTCGTCCTGGCTCCATTCGCGGTCACCGTATTTCACAAAACCGAGCACCCCGGTGGTGACGTCACCGGACAACAGCGGGACGGACGCCATGGAGATGGCCGGAACACCGCTTGCCGCGGAGATGGTGTGCTGGTAACGCTCGTTCGCGGAATTGGGACGCAAAATAACCGGCTCTTTGGCGTGTTCGCACAGGGCGAAGATCGGGTCGGCGTCGGCGAAGTAGATCGTATGCAGCGGGTCGGGCTCGAGTTTGTCGGGCCGCGGTGGCCATTCGGCCACCAGGACCGTGGCGCGGATGCTGTGGTCGTTGTACCTCAGGAAGCTGACGTCCACGTCGAGGATTTCCACCAGCTCGGCCAGTATCTGTGTGCTGATATCCGTAGCGGTGCCGGCGGTGGCGCCCATGAGCTTGGTGGCCACGGCGGTGACGATGGTCGCCAGACCCCGTGCCGGACTGTTGTTTTGCATCCCCGTGCTACCTCGGCGCATGCAGGGTGGCGCTGCGCGCGCGGCGTCTGGTCGGCACGGACGGCCGCGGCCCGGCGACAAGCCGCAGGAGCAGAATCTCGCATTCGCCCTTGGCGATTCCCAGTCGCGCGCGAAAGGACTGCTGCAGCGTCCGCAGCTGTTCGGCGTAGGCCGGTGACAAGGTCTGAATGTCGTTGTCGCCGTGGGCATACAGGAACACCGGCGACACCGGGTGCACGCCGAAGCCACATTGTTCGGCGGCGATCCATAGCGCTTCCAGGGCCGCTCCCCCGCGGGCATAGTCGGTGAGTGCGGGACCCCGCGTGACGATCATGGCCAGCGCGGCGCTGGCCATGATCCGCTGGCGCGTGACGTCGCCCAGCGCCGCGCCCGCATCCCAGCGCGCAAGCTCGGCCATGACATCGGGCCGCCGGATGAGTTCCAGGGCGGCCAACTCGCCGGAGTCGAGCTCCAAGCCACGGATGTCGATGCCCGTCTCCGGCGACGGGTCGGCGGGCCACCGCAGCTCGGACACCATGTCCGCGTGCAGCCGCGGGGTCAGATAACGGATGCGATCGGCCCGGGCCAGAATCTCGGAGACGGCCGCGATCTCGTGGCGATCCGTGATGAGTTGAAGCCGCGCGCCCTCGCCGGCCGTGACGGCCTCCAACAGAGTGGCGGTGGCCGGTTGGATCACCGCCGGGGTGCCGGGGTGACGATTGGTCTGACGCGCCAGCATCGGCTGATACAGCTTCGCCAGGCGGGGATCATCGCCGCGGCCCCACACCATCGACCCGCGAAGCGCCGTGTGCGGATGGTTCTCGTCGAAGCTCACGGACCCCAGCACCGCGTGGGCCGCCGCCGCGACGCGGATGTTGAACATGGCCGCGCCGAGCGCGACCGCGCTGGCCCGGAATTCGACGTCCATCGTGGACGAATCCTCGGCCGCCAGCAGCACGTGGATCGCCTTGTCATCCACGACAATCCGCCAGGGCTGACAGTTGCCCCCGGAAGGCGCGCGGATCGCGGCGTCGGCGACGGCCTCGGCGATCCGGGTGTCCCCGCTCGCCGGCGCGCCGGTGCCACGCACCGGACCCGGCGCGTCGTCGTCGTGCGCGGTCGGCTGGTCGATCCGATTCAGTGCGTCGGCGAGGTCGATCTGGACACGTCCGGACCCGAGCGGCTCGCCCATTCCGATCCGGCGCACCGCTTCGGCGACGGCCGCCGCTCCCACCCAGATATCGCTGGCCAGCTGCGGCCACCCGCCCAGCGTCTGCCCGACCTCGACCAGCGACGCCGCCCCGCGCGCGGAAAGCCGCCGGGCATCGAGCAGGCGCAACAGGTAGGGAAGCTTTTCCCGGGCCGATAGCGCGTGCAAACCCGTCGTGTCGACGTCACCGAGCAGGCCGTGCATGATCGGCCGTCGCGGCTGGAGGTCGTAGCGCTCGACGTCGAGCTGACCGCGATCGCTCGTGGCCATGATCACCGGAATGCGGCGCCGGCGCGCCGCCTCGCGCAGCAAGATCTTGATGTCTAGGGAATCCGCCTGGTCGACCACGATGTCGAGGCCGTCGAGGAAGCCATCCAGCAGTTCCGGTGTCACCCCGGAGGTGAACACCTCCACGCTCAGATAGGGATCGAGTTCCGCGATCCGCCGCGCGGCGACCGTGGCCTTATTTGCCCCGAGATCGAAAACGGTGGCGGGCACCCGATTCAGGTTGGACAGCTCAAGGTCGTCGCCGTCGGCCAGCCGCAACGAACCGCAAAGACCCTGCGTCGCTAGACAGTACGCGATCGCGTGCCCGGAACTTAGGCCCACAACGCCGATTCGCTGACGTCGGAGCCGCTGCTGCTCGGCAGAGGTGATGAGGTGTCTGTTGCGGTCGAGGCGGGCGGCAGCAAACTCGTGCGGGCCCGCGATCCGGACCACCGCTTTGCGCCACGGGTAGTACGCCCACCGCTTGTCCTCGCCGGAGAGGTCGCCCTCGTCCGGCCGCCCCGCCGTCTCTTGGCGGAACCCATCGATGAATTCGATACCCGAAGTCGCCCTCAGCCGCTCCAACACCTCGCGTTCCGCGGCGACATGATCAGCGAGAACCACCGCACTGCATGCCGCTTCGTGGTCGAAGCTGTAGCCCATCCGCGACTCCCATCGGCGCCGACCCAATTTCGCTTAAGCCGAAATACGCCGGAGGATTTCGGAGTCCTCGGCGCACATCAGCTTAAATTGTTCGGGTTCGGCATGCGTGGCAATAGTGCGACGGTCCCACCACATCACTTTGGTTCGGTAGTTCTCATTCGGATAGGCCGCCGCGGGTATGCGGGTGGCCACGACGCCTCCGGAGGATCGCCACTGCTCCAGCACATGGGCTGCCGCCGTGGCCATGACGAACTGAACACCCAGCGCCGTCATCGTCGGCAGCGCGGTGCGGGCCAACACCCTGGACAGCGCCCGGCTGCCGAAATCCTCGGAATTGGCCCAGGCGCTTTTGACTTCCACGACCCCGAAGGCAAGCCGGTTGGCGATCATCCGGCGCAGCGCGGCGCGGCCCGGGTTGCCGTTCCACTCCTCAAGCGCATGGGTCTCATCGGGGGAGCGCAAGGGTCCCACGACGCGCGTACCCCCGACCACCCGGCCTTGTGGATCAACCGCGGCAAAGAAGAGGGCCGTGTCGGCGCCGCCGCGAATCGCGTCGAGGTCGAGCACCCATTCCAGTCCGTGACGGCGATAGCTCTGTAGCGCACCGTCCAGGTACTGCTCCCACAGATCAGGCTCCGCCTCGGGGGTGGACGCGGCGATCCAACATCCCGTCGCCTGATCCCACCACCCCGCCCCGCCGGCCAACCACGCGCCGCCGGTCGCTTCGCCTGTCAGATGAGCCGTTTCCATAGGTGTCCCTTCACTTGTTAACCGCGCAATCCGGACTGTTTTCTGACGCGTCTTGGAGTATTTCTTATGTCGGCGCGCAATTAAAGAGCGAAACAATTGCGCTCTGAACATCGACGCTTGCGGCGAAACTGTTAGCTTCGCCGGCGATCATTGTCTCGCCCTCCGCCGGCCCGCCACCGTCATGTCGGACGCGGGCGGCAGTAGCGTGGCGGCATGCCCGACGAACCGGACCCTGGGTACGACGATGCTGGCGTGCCGACCTTCGAATCCGTCCGCGAGAAAATCGAATCCCGGTACGCGACCGCGCAGGGCGCCGCGGAACTCGACGCCGAGACGGCGGAGGGCCGCTCCGTCGAGGAGCGATACGAGGAGCGCCGGCGCGCGGCGGCCGAGCGCCTGGCGCAGATCCGCCAGTCGATGCGCCCCGAAGAGAGCTGAGGGAGCGCCGCGAAAGCCTTGTCAGGCGGTGACTTTGCGGCGTCCCCTCGACCGACGGGGTCTGCCGACGACCTCGGCGAGAAACTTCCCGGTGTAGCTTTCCGGCACCGCCGCGACGTCCTCCGGGGTGCCCTCGGCGACAACGGTTCCGCCCTCGGCGCCACCCTCGGGCCCCATGTCGACGATCCAGTCGGAGGTCTTGATGACGTCCAGGTTGTGTTCGATGACGATGACCGTATTGCCCTTGTCCACAAGGCCGTTGATGACGCTCAACAGCTTGCGGATGTCGTCGAAATGCAGTCCGGTGGTGGGCTCGTCGAGGATGTAGATGGTGCGCCCGGTCGAGCGCTTCTGCAGCTCCGCGGCCAGCTTGACGCGCTGCGCCTCGCCGCCGGACAGCGTCGGCGCGGGCTGACCAAGCCGGACATAGCCCAGGCCGACGTCGACGAGGGTGCGCAGGTAGCGGTGAATCCCGGTGATCGGCTCGAAGAACTCCGCGGCTTCCTCGATCGACATGTCCAGCACCTCGGAGATGGTCTTGCCCTTGTAGTGCACCTCGAGGGTTTCGCGGTTGTAGCGGGCGCCATGGCAGACCTCGCACGGCACGTACACGTCGGGCAGGAAGTTCATCTCGATCTTGATGGTGCCGTCGCCCGTGCATGCCTCGCAGCGGCCGCCCTTGACGTTGAACGAGAACCGACCGGGTTGGTAGCCGCGGACTTTGGCCTCGGTGGTGGCCGCGAACAGCGTGCGGATCTTGTCGAACACCCCCGTGTAGGTGGCCGGGTTGGACCGCGGCGTGCGGCCGATCGGCGACTGGTCGACCCGCACCAGCTTGTCCAGATAGTCGAGCCCGGTGACCCGGGTGTGGCGCCCGGGGACCTGCCGGGCGCCATTGAGCCGGTTGGCCAGCACCGCGGCCAGGATGTCGTTGACCAGCGTCGACTTGCCCGAGCCGGACACGCCGGTGACCGAGGTCAGCACACCGAGCGGGAACGACACGTCGATGCCCCGCAGGTTGTGCTCGCGGGCGCCAACCACGGTGAGCCGCCGGCGTCTATCGATGGGGCGCCGGATCGCGGGGATCTCGATGCTTTCCCGGCCCGACAGGTAGGCGCCGGTGATCGACTCCTTGTTGGCCAGCAGCTCGCCGTGGGTTCCGCTGTGCACGATGCGGCCGCCGTGCTCGCCGGCCCCCGGGCCGATGTCGACGATCCAGTCGGCGTGCGCGATGGTGTCCTCGTCGTGCTCGACGACGATCAGCGTATTCCCCAAATCCCTTAGTCGCGTGAGGGTTTCGATGAGGCGACGGTTGTCGCGCTGGTGCAGCCCGATCGACGGCTCGTCCAGCACGTAGAGCACCCCCACCAGGCCGGACCCGATCTGGGTGGCCAGCCGGATGCGTTGGGCCTCACCGCCGGACAGCGTGGCCGCGGCGCGGGACAGCGACAGATACTCCAGCCCGACGTCGAGCAAAAAGCCGAGCCGCGACTGGATTTCCTTGAGCACCTGGCCCGCGATCGCCTGCTCGCGCGCCCCGAGGGTCAACGCGTTCAGGAAGTCGGCGCAGTCGGAGATCGACAGCTCGCAGACCTCGGCGATGGACTTCTGGGCGCGCTCACCCCCGAAATCCCCAGCCAGCGTCACCGCCAGGATCTCCGGCTTGAGGCGGGTGCCCGCACACACCGGGCAGGGCACGTCGCGCATGAAGCCCTCGTAGCGTTCCTTCATCTGCTCGGACTCGGTCTGCGCCATCTTGCGTTGCAGGAACGCCAGCACGCCCTCGAAATCGGCGTAGTAGGACCGGGTGCGGCCGTACCGGTTGCGGTACCGCACGTGCACCTGATGGTCGGAACCCTCGAGGATCGCCTTGCGGGCCTTGGCCGGCAGCTTGTGCCACGGCGTGTCGACGTCGAACCCGAGCTCCTCCCCGAGCCCGGCCATCATCCGGGTGAAGTACTCCGCGGTGTGGCCGTTCGACCATGGCGCCACGGCGCCGTCGGCCAGGGTGCGCTCCGGGTCGGGCACCACCAGGTCCGGGTCGACCTCCTTGCGGATGCCCAGGCCGCTGCACTCGGGGCAGGCGCCGTAGGGCGAGTTGAACGAGAACGACCGCGGTTCCAGGTCGTCGACGGCCAGGGCGTGCCCGTTGGGGCAGGCCAGCTTCTCGGAGAACCGCTGCTCGCGGTGATGATCGGGTTCGTGGGCTCCGTGATCCGGGAACTCGAGCACCACGATCCCGTCGGCCAGGCTCAGCGCGGTTTCCACCGAATCGGTGAGCCGCTGCTTGGCGGTGGCCTTGACGGTGAGGCGGTCCACCACCACCTCGATGTCGTGCTTTTCCTGCTTCTTCAGTTTCGGCGGGTCGGTCAGCGAATGCACGACGCCGTCGACCCGCACCCGGCTATAGCCCTGGGCGTTGAGCTTCTCGAACAGGTCGGCGAATTCGCCCTTGCGGGTGCGTACGACCGGCGCGAGGACCAGGAACCGGGTGCCCTCCGGCATCGCCAGCACCTGGTCGACGATTTGCTGCGGCGTCTGCCGGGCGATCCGTTCGCCGCAGACGGGACAGTGCGGTGAGCCGGCTCGGGCGTACAGCAGCCGCAGGTAGTCGTAGACCTCGGTGATCGTTCCGACCGTCGACCGCGGGTTGCGGTTGGTCGACTTCTGATCGATCGACACCGCCGGGGACAGGCCCTCGATGAAATCGACGTCCGGCTTGTCCATCTGCCCGAGGAATTGGCGGGCGTAGGCCGACAGCGACTCCACGTAGCGGCGCTGGCCCTCGGCGAAGATGGTGTCGAACGCCAGCGACGACTTGCCCGACCCGGACAGCCCGGTGAAGACGATCAACGAGTCGCGCGGCAGGTCGAGGTCGACGCCGCGCAGGTTGTGCTCACGGGCACCCTTGACGATCAGGCGGTCCGCCACGCTGCCCCTCTCTGGAACTATCCCGAAACTCTCGGTCGCCTAATGCGGTTAGTGCGCACGGCGCATTCCATGCTATGTGCCCGCACCGACAAGCCGACCGGGCCGGCCATAACCAAGTAGCGTGACCGGGTATGACCGTCCTGGACGACAACTACACCGGACACGTCGACCCTGGTACCGCCGCACGCTGCACCCTGCCCGGCGCCACGATCCTCAAGGCGTCGGTGGGCCCGATGGACAACAACGCCTACCTGGTGACGTGTTCCGCGACCGGAGAGACGCTGCTGATCGACGCCGCCAACGACGCCGACGTCCTCCTCGACCTGATCCGGCGGTACGCCCCGAAGGTATCGCTGATCGTGACCAGCCACCAGCACTTCGACCACTGGCAGGCGCTGGAGGCCGTGGCCAAGGCCACCGGCGCGCCGACCGCCGCCAACGAGATCGACGCCGAACCGCTGCCCGTCAAACCGGACCGTTTGCTGGCGGGCGGCGACACCGTGCGCATCGGCGAGCTGAGCTTCGATGTCATCCATCTTCGCGGGCACACGCCCGGATCGATCGCGCTCGCCCTCGACGGGCCCGCGACCGGCGGGATCACGCAACTGTTCACCGGCGACTGCCTGTTCCCGGGCGGCGTCGGCAAGACGTGGCAACCCGGGGATTTCACCCAGCTGCTCGACGACGTGACCACCCGGGTGTTCGACGTGTACGACGACTCCACCGTCATCTACCCCGGCCACGGCGACGACACGGTGTTGGGCGCGGAGCGCCCCCACCTCGCGGAATGGCGCGAACGAGGCTGGTAGACCGGGGCGGTCAGGACGTGGTGTGCACGATCAACACGTCGACGTTGGCCCGGCGCGAGACGTTGGCCGGCACCGATCCCAGCAGCCGGCCCGCGATGGTGCTCAGCCCGACGTTGCCGACGACCAGCAGGTCGGCTTTTTCGTCCTCGGCCAGCTTTACCAGCGCGTCGACCGGGGCGCCGACGATCGGCCGCTCGTCGACGTTCGTCGCGCCCGCCGCATGCGCCCGCTCCTTCGCGTCCTGCAGGATCGCGTAAATCGGCGCGGTCCCGGACACCTTGTAGCTTTCTTCCCGCAGAGCGTCGGCAGCCCGGGTGTCCTCATGCTGGGGCAGGTACGCCGACGCGATGATCAACTTGGCGTCGGTCCCGGCGATCTTCGCAGCCCGGTCCACCGCACGCATCGATGAATCCGAGCCGTCGGTTCCGACCACCACGGTCCGATAGGCACTCATTTACCCTCCCACTTTCGGTTGGTCAGCCAACCCAAGACAGTATCGCGTTTACCGGATAAACGAGGGATCAGATTTGCGACTCAGCGTGGCGTGGCGCGACCGGCATTTGGGGGCCACGCCGCACCAACGGACAATATCCCCGACGATAAAGCGGCCGTTTGCTCGTGGCCATCGCGGAAAGCGTTGCATTACGGAACTTTTCGCGGAATGCGGATTCGCGCCGCAAATGCGCCACCCGGGCCGCGCCCATGCCGTGCGGACCTGGTGGTGAGCCGTCTGACCTGGCACACCCTACAGTGACAAGCATCATGTCCATGCCCACCCTCGAGCAAAACGCCGCGGGCGTCATCGACGAACCCGCGCCCGCGCGCCCGCGCGGCCGGTTGCTCGATCCGTGGGCGATTGCCCTGTTCGCCGCCGCCGTCAGCGTCGCCTGGGCCGGCAGGCCCTCGTTCTGGTTCGACGAGGGTGCCACCATTTCGGCCTCCGCGAACCGGACGCTGCCCGAGCTGTGGAAGCTGCTGGGGCACATCGACGCGGTGCACGGGCTGTATTACCTGCTCATGCACGGCTGGTTCGCGATTTTTCCACCGACCGAATTCTGGTCGCGACTGTCCAGCGCTCTGGCCATCGGGGTGGCCGCCGCCGGCGTCACGGTGTTCACCAGGCGGTTCGCCCCCGGGCGCGCCACCGCGGTCTGCGCGGGTGCCGTCTTCGCCATTTTGCCGCGCACGACGTGGGCGGGCATGGAAGCGCGCTCGGACGCGTTGGCGGTTGCGGCGGCCGTCTGGCTGACGGTCCTGCTGGTCGCCGCGGTGCGGCGTAACAGGCCGAGACTGTGGCTGTTCTATGCGCCGGCATTAATGCTGTCGATTTTGCTAAACCTCAACCTGATCCTTTTGGTGCCGGTTTACGCCGCGATGCTGCCGCTGCTGGCACCGACAAAATCCCGCAAATCCCCCGTCATTTGGTGGGCCGTCAGCTCGGCCATCGCCATCGGCGTCATGGCGCCGTTCATCGTCTTCGTCCACGGCCAGGTATGGCAGGTCAACTGGATCTATCCCGTCAGCTGGCATTACGCCTTCGACATCGTCCTGCGGCAGTACTTCGACCACAGCGTCCCGTTCGCCATTCTCACCGCCGTCCTCATCGTCGCGGCGATCGCGGCCCGGCTTGCCGGCGCACGGGCCCCCGCCGGCGACATCCGCACCCTCTTGACCCTCTGCGCGGCGTGGATCGTCCTTCCCACCGCCCTCATCGTCATCTACTCGGTGATCAACGAACCGATGTATTACCCGCGCTACCTGATCTTCACCGCGCCCGCGGCGGCCGTCGTCATGGCCGTCTGCATCGTCACGATCGCCCGCAAACCGTGGCCCATCGCGGGTGTCGTGCTGGCGTTCGCCGTTGCCGCGCTGCCGAATTACCTCTTCATTCAGCGCTGGCCTTATGCCAAGGAGGGCTGGGATTACAGCCAGGTGGCCGACCTGATCGGTTCGCATGCCGCGCCCGGGGACTGCCTGATGGTGGACAACACCGTGCCCTGGAAGCCGGGCCCTGTCCGCGCCCTGCTGGCCGCCCGGCCGGCGGCCTTCCGGTCGCTGATCGACGTCGAACGCGGCGCCTACGGGCCCAAGGTCGGTTGGCTGTGGGACGGCCACGTCGCCGTGTGGCTGACGACGGCCAAGATCAACAAGTGCTCCGCCATCTGGACGATCACCGATAAAGACAAGTCGCTGCCCGATCACCAATCCGGGCGCCCGTTGCCGCCGGGCACCGCGTTCGGGCGTGCCCCGGCGTATCGATTCCCGAGCTACCTGGGATTCCGCATCGTCGAGCGTTGGCAATTCCATTACTCGCAGGTCGTCAAGTCCACGCGCTGACGAAGGAGTGAACGTCGCGGCGACGTGCTCAGCGGTCGCGGCGGGCCGCGGCATAAGAACCCACGACACCGGCGGCACTCAACGCGGTGAACACCGTAAACAACCAGCGGGCCGCCATCACGTCGCCGCCCCGGGCCGTGTTGACCACGACACCGGCCAGGCCGGCGCCGAACGCCGCGGAGATGAGCTGCACGGTGTTGATGGCCGCGGCCGCGGCGCCGCCTTCGGCCGGGTCGTTGACGGAATCCATCGCGCGCACCGACAAATGGGGCCAGGCCATCCCGATCCCGACTCCGGCCACGAGCAGGGCGACCGCCCAGAGCGCGACCACCCCGGCCGACGCGTTTTCGCGCTGGGTGAACGCACCCAGCGCGAGCCCCGACGCCACCACCGCCGGCGCGACCGCGACCACCCGCCCGATCGCCCGCGGGCTCTCCAGCGATGCGCTGACGATCTCGGAGGCCGTCCAGCCGACCGCCAGGGCCGCGCCGAGAAATCCCGCGGCCACCGGCGCCAGATGTGCCAACCGCTGACCGAACAGCGGCACGTACGTGTCCACCATCGCGCCGACCATCAGCACGCCCATGGTCAGGTAGATCCACTTGAGGGGGCCGGGACCAAACACGCTGGGCGGCAACACCGCCGCAGGCATCCGCCGGTCGACGATCACGAACAATCCGACCAGGGCGACACCGGCGGCGAGCAGCCCGGCGGTCGCGATGACGTCGCGCGGGAGCTGGGCGACGCTGACAACCAGCGCGGCGCCGCCCAGCAGCAGCAACGACCACACCGGCACCTTCAGCTTCGGTATCGCGCCGCTCGGGTCGCCGCGGCCCGCGGGCAGCGCCATCGGCACCAGGATGGCCATCAGGGCCGTCAGGACCGCCATCGCGGCGAAAGCCCACCGCCACAACCCGAACTGCGCGAACAACCCGCCCGTCGCGGGCCCGACCACCGTGGCGACGCCCCACATCGCCGACACCAGCGCCGAGGCCCGCGTCCACAGCGAGCGGGGCAGCGCCGCGTTGATGACCGCGTAGCCGAGCCCGGCCAGCAGGCCGCCGGCCACGCCCTGCAGAGCGCGCGCCGCGATCAGGACCTCCATGCTGGGGGCCGCCCCGCAGGCCAGGCTCGCGACGCCGAAGAGGACCAGTCCCATCAGGTACGAGGAACGCGCCCCGACGCGCAGCAGCATCGGATTGACCATGGTCGCCGCGACCACCGACCCGACCAGGTACAGGGTGGTCACCCACGCGTAGAGGAGGCGCCCGCCGATCTCGGCGACCGTGTTCGGCAGCAGGCTGATGGTCAGGAACTCGTTGGTGGCATACAGCGCCACACCGCCGGCCAGCACGACCGATGTCCCCAGGTACTTGGCGCCCAGCAGCTCGCGCCAGCTGCCGGTCATGCGGGTGGTGCTCGTCACTTCAGCCCGGCGGCGTCCATCCCGCGCAGTTCCTTCTTGAGGTCGGCGATCTCGTCGCGGAACCGCGCCGCCAGCTCAAACTGCAGATCACGCGCGGCGGCCATCATCTGCTGCGTGAGGTCTTTGATCAGGTCGGCCAGTTCGGCGCGCGGCATGCTGGTGACGTCGCGGCCCTCGAACACCCCGGCGCTGACCGCGCGGCCGGGCTCGCCCTGGGCACGCCGGCCTCGGGACGCGTTGCGTCCCGACCCGCCGATGGGGATCGACTCGGTGGCCTCGGTATCGGCGGCCTCGCGGTAGACCTGGTCGAGGATGTCGGCGATCTTCTTGCGCAGCGGCTGCGGGTCGACGCCATTGGCCTCGTTGTAGGCGATCTGCTTGGCCCGGCGCCGTTCGGTCTCGTCGATGGCCTCCTTCATCGAATCGGTCATCGTGTCGGCGTACATGTGCACCTCGCCGGATACGTTGCGGGCGGCGCGGCCGATCGTCTGAATCAGGCTGCGGGACGACCGCAGGAAGCCCTCCTTGTCGGCGTCGAGGATCGACACCAGCGACACCTCGGGCAGGTCCAGGCCCTCGCGCAGCAGGTTGATGCCGACCAGCACGTCGTAGTCGCCGAGGCGCAGCTGGCGCAGCAGTTCGACCCGGCGCAGCGTGTCGACCTCGGAGTGCAGGTAGCGCACCCGGATGCCCATCTCCAGCAGGTAGTCGGTGAGGTCCTCGGCCATCTTCTTGGTCAGGGTCGTCACCAGCACCCGCTGGTCGGCGTCGGCGCGCTTGCGGATCTCGCCGATCAGGTCGTCGATCTGCCCCTTGGTCGGCTTGACCACCACCTTGGGATCCACCAAGCCGGTGGGCCGGATCACCTGCTCGACGAATTCACCGCCGGACTGGCTGAGCTCGTATGGGCCCGGCGTGGCCGACAGATACACCGTCTGCCCGATCCGGTCGGCGAACTCCTCCCAGGTCAACGGCCGGTTGTCGCATGCCGACGGCAGCCGGAACCCGTACTCCACCAGGTTGCGTTTGCGCGACATGTCGCCCTCGTACATGCCGCCGATCTGCGGCACGGTGACGTGCGACTCGTCGATGACCAGCAGGAAGTCCTCCGGGAAGTAGTCGAGCAGCGTCGCGGGCGGCGAGCCGGGGCCCCTCCCATCTATGTGCCTTGAGTAATTTTCGATGCCCGAACAGAACCCGACCTGGCGCATCATCTCGATGTCGTAGTTGGTGCGCATCCGCAGCCGCTGCGCCTCCAGCAGCTTGCCCTGGCGCTCGAACTCGGCGAGCCGCTCGGCGAGCTCCTCCTCGATGGTGGAGATCGCGTGCGCCATCCGCTCCGGGCCGGCCACATAGTGGGTGGCGGGGAAGATCCGCAGCGAGTCGACCTGGCGGATCACCTCGCCGGTCAGCGGGTGCAGGTAGTACAGCGCCTCGATCTCGTCGCCGAAGAACTCGATGCGAACCGCCAGCTCCTCGTAGGACGGGATGATCTCCACGGTGTCGCCGCGCACCCGGAACGATCCGCGGGTGAAGGACAGGTCGTTGCGGGTGTACTGCACGTCGACCAGCAACCGCAGCAACCCGTCCCGGGGTACGTCGGCGCCGACCCGCAGCTCGACGGAGCGGTCCAGGTAGGACTGCGGCGTGCCCAGGCCGTAGATGCACGACACCGAGGCGACCACCACCACGTCGCGCCGGGACAGCAGCGACGACGTCGCGGAGTGCCTTAAGCGCTCCACGTCGTCGTTGATGGAGCTGTCCTTTTCGATGTAGGTGTCGGTCTGCGCGATGTACGCCTCGGGTTGGTAGTAGTCGTAGTACGACACGAAGTACTCGACCGCGTTGTGCGGCAACATCTCTCGCAGTTCGTTGGCCAGCTGGGCGGCCAGCGTCTTGTTGGGCGCCATCACCAGGGTGGGCCGCTGCAGGCGTTCGATCAGCCACGCGGCGGTGGCCGACTTTCCGGTGCCGGTGGCGCCGAGCAGCACCACGTCGCGCTCCCCCGCCAGGATTCGCCGCTCCAGCTCCTCGATGGCGGTCGGCTGGTCACCGGCCGGCTGGTGCGGGCTGACCACCTCGAAGTGACCGCCCGCGCGCACCAACCCTTCCACCTCTTCTGCGGCTGGGCGGTATTCCGAATGGGCGACTACTGGGTGTTCCGTGGCGAAAGCCATGTCACCAGGGTAGAGCGGTGCACCGACAAGTCGAGCGGCGCGAGCGTGCGCAGAATGCCAGCCATACCGGCGTGTCGCCGTACAAACACGCACGCTCGCCAGCACAAAGGCGGGCTATGCGGCGGGTGGGGTCCACGTCCGCGTGACGGGATCACATTCGAGGAGGTGTCCGTCGTTGGACGTCGTCATGGCGAACACCGGGGTCCCGGGCCGGTCGCACGAGCTGCCCGAGGCGTGCGTCCCGGTCGTGATGGGGGCCCTGGCCCAGGTGGTGCCCTCACAAACGATTTGCTCGTTGTTGGTCGGGTCGTAGGCCAGCTTGTCGAGGTCGCTGCACAGCCCGCCCAGCACGGGCGGCGATCCCTTGGTCGACCGCGGGTTCGTGGTGTTGACCGCTTGGGCGGGATCGGCCACGTTGACACCCGCCGGCACGTCACCGGTCCGGCTGGCCACCACGGGTACCCGCACCACGGCCCCCTGCGCGCCGCACTCATTGCTGAGCACGGTCTCGGTGACCGTGCCGCGCAGGGTGCCGTCGGCCTGCGGCGCCAACGACCACGCCACCGTCTCCTGCTGGGTGGCCCTCACCTGCCCGTTCGGCTGGGTGCAGCCCACCCGCTGCTGCTGAGGCGTGCCCTGCCAATAGCCGCCGACGAAGCGCAGGGTGTCCGTGTGACCGCCATCGGTGGTGCTGGCCGTCTGGTGGTTGGCGTCGTCGAGCTGGGTCCCGGTGGCCGCGCAACCGTTGGCGGTGCACACCGAACGGAAGGCCCACCAATTGGTGGGGGCGCCGTCGTGCCGGATCGGGATCCCGTTGGCGATCTGCTTGCTGTGGTCGTAGGTCAACTGGTAGGTGCCGTTGAGCGCCGGTCCCCCGGGTCTTGCGGGCGCGCTGGCCGCCGAGACGGAGGGTTTCGAGGCGAGCGCGGGGTTGGCCGGGGAGGTGTCGGGCTGAAAGGAGTACAGGATCGACCAGGTCGCCGCGACGGCGATCAGCACGGCGCAGAGCAACGCGGTCCCCCACCGGGTCCGCGACGAAAACCTGTGGTTCATCGCCGCCACAACACCGTGGACCCCGCGCGTCCGCGGCGGCGCCGTCACAACGGCATCGGCGTCGGAGACGTCGTCGAACTGTTCGCCGATGGCGGCGGCCAACGCGCGGCACCGCTCGAACCTGTCCTCGGGTTGCTTGGCGAGGGCCTTGAAGAACACGTCGTCGAGGTGCGCCAAGTCCGGGCGGTAGTCGCTGAGCCGGGGCGGATCCTCGTGCAGGTGCTGGCTGATCACCGCGATCGGGTTGGAGTGCTGGAACGGGGGCGCGCCGGTCAGCAGATGAAACGCCGTGGCGGCCAACGCGTATTGGTCCGCCCGGCCGTCGATGTTGGAGCCCGTCAGCTGTTCGGGCGCGGCGTAGGCCACCGTTCCCACCGCGACATTGGTCTCGGTGATGCCGCTGATGTTCGCCAGGTGGCGCGCTACGCCGAAGTCCGCCAACAGGATTCGGCGCTCCCCGTCCTCGGGGTGGGTGAGCAGGATGTTGGCGGGTTTGACGTCGCGGTGCAGCAAGCCGCGGTCGTGGGCGTAGTCGAGCGCGCCCGCGACGGCCTGCAGGATGGCGCACACCTCGTGTATCGGCATACCTTTTTGGCCGTCCTGATAGCGCTCCTTGACCAGCCGGGCGGCATCGGTGCCCTCGACGTAGTCCATCGAAATCCACAGCTGCCCGTTGAATTCGCCGCGATCGTGGACCCCGACGATGTGTGGGTGCCACAGCGTGGCCGCGAGGTCGGCCTCCCGGTTGAACCGCTCGCGGAACTCACGATCCGCGGTGACCGCCTCGGCGAGGACCTTGATCACGTCGCGGCGCGGCAACCTGGGATGCAACGCCAGATAGACCTCGGCCATGCCACCGGCGCCGAGCTGCCGCAGGATCGTATAGCCGGCGAACGACGCCCCACCGCTCAGCGCAAGGCGCGATCCGCTGGCCTCGTCGCGGTGCTCGACCGCCGCGGCGGGCTCCGCGTTAGGGGTCGAGTTGACCGGCGGAATCCGGCGAAACAGATGCGCGACGGTCGCCGAGGGCAACGAATGAAAGCCCGCGCGCAGGGCCTCTCGGGCCAAGCGGGGGTTGCTCAGCAGCCGCCGCCCGGCATCAAGGCGCCGGGTGGTTCCCCTGTGGTCGTCCATCGATAACTGCCCCCTCGGTTCTCGGCACTACCTGCAGGCATCGCCGCGATCTTCGGTACGGCGGGGCAGGCGCGGTGGTGCGCTCGGCGCGCCCGGACAGAACTCGTTTAGCTCCCCTCACGCTCGAATCATGCCGGATGCCGGTGGGCGATTGTTTTCAACAGGCTATGAAGCGGCTATGAGTGGCCAAATCGAAATAAAGTTAAATCACAGGCGAGTCCCATGGAGCCCACTCAACCCGCGGACCGATACTTGAGTATGTGAGTCGACCCGCCCCACCTGTCCTGACGATCCGGCACGACGGGTCCCAGCGTTCTTTCGCCGCGGGCCACGAGGTGGTCGTCGGGCGTGATGCCAACGCCGACTTGCGGATCCCGGACCCGCGGATCTCCCGCGCGCACCTGATCGTGCGGTTCGATCAGGGCCGGTGGCTGGCGATCGACAACGGCTCGCTGAACGGCACCTACGTCAACGGCTACCGGATGCCGGTCATCGACATCCACGACGGCCAGAGCATCAACGTCGGGAACCCGCAAGGGCCGCGGCTGACCTTCGCGATCGGTCCGCAGCAGGGCCAGGCCAGCCGGCCCTCGCAGCCGAGGCCGACGCGGGACTCCGGGCCGCCCACCCTGACCTGGTCCACCGTCCCGGGGCAGACGAATCCCACGGCGCCGCCTCCGCCGCCGCGCCCCGCGCCGCCCAAGCAGCCGGGAAGGCCACCCGGCCCGCCCCCACCGCGCCAGCCGGCTGCGCAGCCGCGCCAGGCGCCACCGCCGCGGCGGATCCAGACGTCGGGGATGCCGGCGGCGGCGAGGCCGCCGGCCGGAACGCCACCCGACCAGCTGACCGTGGTCAACGCCCGGCCCGCCGGGCCGCCCGCGGCGCCCCCGCCCGAGTCGACGCCGCCCGCCGAGTCGACCGTGATCGACGCCAAGACCGCCGACGTGTCGAACCTGGCCACGCGCTTTGTGAAGTTGCTCGCGCCGCGCTCCTCGGCGGCCGCGGGCACGGCCGGCGCCATGACGATCGGTCGCGCCGCCGACAACGACATCGTCGTCGCCGACGTCCTGGCCTCGCGCCAGCACGCGACGCTGGTGCGGACGCCGCTCGGCGCCGAGATCCGGGACAACAGCATCAACGGGACTTTCGTCAACGGCACCCGGGTCGGATCGGCGATCCTGACCGAGGACGACGTGGTCACCATCGGCAACGTCGACCTGGTGTTCCGCGGCGGCACGCTGATCCAACGCAGCGTCGCCGAGACGCGCACCGGCGGTCTGGAGGTGCGCAACGTCAAGTACGTCGTCGACAACGGCAAGCAGCTGCTGGACGGCATCTCGCTGACCGCCCGTCCGGGCACCCTGACCGCCGTGATCGGCGGGTCGGGCGCCGGGAAGAGCACGCTGGCCCGCCTGATCGCCGGCTACACCAGCCCCAGTTCCGGTTCGGTCACCTTCGAGGGCCACAACATCCACGCCGAATACGCCTCGCTGCGCAGCAGGATCGGCATGGTGCCGCAGGACGACGTGGTGCACCGCCAGCTGACGGTCAACCAGGCGCTGGGCTACGCCGCCGAACTCCGGCTGCCGCCCGACACCAGCGCGGCCGACCGCGCCAAGGTGGTGGCCCAGGTCCTCGACGAGCTCGACCTGACCAAGCACGCCGACACCCGGGTCGACAAGCTGTCCGGCGGTCAGCGCAAACGCGCGTCGGTGGCCCTCGAACTGCTCACCGGGCCGTCGCTGCTGATCCTCGACGAGCCGACGTCGGGCCTGGACCCGGCGCTGGACCACCAGGTCATGACGATGCTGCGGCAGTTGGCCGACGCCGGCCGCGTGGTGATCGTGGTGACGCACATGCTGTCCTACCTCGACGTCTGCGACCAGCTGCTGCTGGTGGCACCGGGCGGCAAAACCGCCTACTGCGGCCCGCCCGACCAGATCGGCGAGGCGATGGGCACCAGCAACTGGGCCAAGATCTTCACCAAGGTGGGCGCCGACCCCGAGGAAGCCAACCGGCGCTTCCTGGAGCAGCGCGAGGCGCAGAGACGGCCCCAGAAGCTGCTGCCGGACAAGACCGACGAGCCCGGCGACCTGGGCGAACCGGTGCACACCAGCGTGCGGCGCCAGATCTCGACGGTCGCGCGCCGGCAGGTCCGCCTGGTCGTCGCCGACCGCGCCTACTTCATCTTCTTGGCGCTGCTGCCGTTCATCCTCGGCGCGCTGTCGCTGACCGTTCCGGGCAACAGCGGATTCCGCGTCCCCGGCCCGCAGGCCGGCACGCCCGACGAATCCGCGCAGATCCTGAACCTGCTGCTGCTCGCCGCGGCGTTCATGGGCACCGCGCTGACGATCCGCGACCTGGTCGGCGAGCGCGCCGTCTTCCAGCGCGAGCAAGCGGTCGGATTGTCGACGTCGGCCTACCTGCTCGCCAAGACCGCGGTGTTCTGCGGGTTCGCCATCCTGCAGTCGGCGATCACCACCACGATCGTGGTGGTCGGCAAGGGGGCGCCGTCCCAGGGCGCCGTGCTGCTGGGCCATTCCACCTTCGCGGCCATCGTCGAGCTGTTCTTGACCGTCGCCGCGACCTGCGTCGCCTCGGCCATTCTCGGCCTGGCCATTTCGTCGCTGGTCCGCTCCAGCGAGCAGATCATGCCGCTGTTCGTGGTGTCGATCATGGCGCAGCTGGTGCTGTGCGGCGGGATGGTGCCGGTCACCGGCCGGCTCGCCCTCAACCAGCTGTCCTTCGCGATGCCGGCGCGCTGGGGCTACGCCGCGGCGGCGTCGACGGTCGACGTGCGGCACCTGGTACCGGGTTCGCTGCTGCCCCAGGACCGGTTCTGGCAGCACACACCGAAGATCTGGCTGATCGACATGGGCATGCTGGCCGCCTTGTCGGTGTTCTACGCCGGCTTCGTGCGGTGGAAAATCAGGTTGCGCCGATAGGGGGCGACATCATCCACCCGCCGAAGCACGAGACGTTCGACCTGGTCGCCCGCACCAACACCGATCCGAAGGGCATTGTGCGGGCCGTCGAGGAGTACGTCGTGCGCCCCTGGGGGCTCTATGTGGCCCGCCCCACCCCCGGCCGGGCGCAGTTCCGCTACCTCGAATCGTGGCTGCTGCCGTCGCTGGGCCTGCGCGCCACCGTCTTTCATTTCAACCCCGGTCATGAACGCGACCACGACTACTACCTCGACGTGGGCGAGTACACGCCCGGCCCGAAGGTGTGGCGCTCCGAAGACCATTACCTCGACATCGAGGTCCGCACCGGCGCGGGCGCGGACCTGGCCGACGTCGACGAGCTGCTGGACGCCGTGCGCCACGGCCTGCTCACCCCGCAGGCCGCCGAGCGGGCGGTGCGCCGCGCCGTGGCCGCCGTCGACGGCCTGGCCCGCAACGACTACGACCTTTCCCGGTGGGCGGCCACCAACGGCCTGGAGCTCACCTGGCCCCGGACGCCGGCGTGACGGGTTTCGCCGGGCTGCCCGCCTCGGTCCGCGCGGCGCTGCACGACGAGCCGGTGCCCGACTGGCGATCCCCCACGCTGGCCACCCTGACCGACAAGCGGTTTTCCGATCCGCGATGGATCTTCGAGCGCAAATTCGACGGGATGCGCTGCCTGGCGTTCCGCGACGGCGACCGGGTGCGGCTGCTGTCGCGAAACCGTCAGCCGCTCAACGGAACCTACCCCGAACTCGTTGACGCGCTGGCCTCCCAGCGCACCACGCGGTTCGTGGTGGACGGCGAGGTGGTGGCGTTCGAAGGACGCCGTACCAGCTTCGCCCGGCTGCAGGGTCGTCTGGGCATCACCGACCCCGACGCGGCCCGGGCGTCGCCGGTCCGTGTCTTCTACTACCTCTTCGACCTGCTGCACCTCGACGGTGAGTCCACGATCGACGTGCCGCTGATGTGGCGTAAGAGGCTGCTGCGCAACGCGTTTGACTTCGAGGATCCGCTGCGCTACACGTCCCATCGCGTCAAGGACGGGATCGCCGCCTACCGGGCCGCCTGCGCGCGCGGCGACGAGGGAGTGATCGCCAAGCTGGCCGATTCGACGTATGACGGCCGCCGCTCGCCGAATTGGTTGAAGTTCAAATGCGTCCGCGACCAAGAGTTCGTGGTCGGCGGCTATACCAGCCCCAAGGGCGCCCGAATCGAGTTGGGCGCGCTGCTGCTCGGCTATTACGAAGGCCGCGACCTCGTCTACGCCGGCAAGGTCGGCACCGGCTTCGACGAGGCCACGCTGCGCCGCCTGCACGAGCGGCTGTCGCCCATCGAGCGGGACACACCTCCGTTCGCCCGGGGTCTGGTGCATGAGAAGAGCGCCCACTGGGTACGCCCGGAGCTGGTGGCCCAAATCGGGTTCACCGAGTGGACGCGCGACGGCAAGCTCCGCCACCCGCGCTATCTCGGTCTGCGCACCGACAAGGAGCCCCGCGACGTCGTACGGGAGACACACTGATGGCACACATCGAGGTCGAGGTCACCCATCCGGACCGGGTGATGTTTCCCGACCCCGCCTCTCAAAAAGGGATCACCAAGGGCGATCTCGTCGACTACTACGGCGAGGTGGCCGCCACGATGCTGCCGCACCTCAAGGGCCGGGCGCTCACCGTGCAACGGTTCCCGCGCGGCATCGGCGAACAAGGGTTCGTGCAACAGGATTTCGCCGATTCGCTGCCGGACTGGTTCGACCGTGTCGAGGTCGCCCGGGAGGGCGGGGCGGGCGGCACCGTGGTGCATCCCGTGGCCGAACGCCCCGAGGCGTTGCGCTGGCTGGCCAATCAGAACTGCATCGCGTTGCACGTGTGGCAGTCGCGGCGGGGCCGGCTGCACGAACCGGACCGACTGGTCTTCGACCTCGACCCGTCCGACACCGACTTCGCCGTGGTGCGGGCCACCGCCCGCGCGGTGGCCGGGGTGCTGGAGGACCTCGGGCTGGCGTTTTACGTGCAGACCACCGGGTCGCGCGGGCTGCACGTCGTGGTGCCGCTGCGCGCCGACACCGACTTCGACGCCGCCCGCCAATTCGCGCGCGAGGTCGCCGAGGTGGTGGTGGCCGACGACCCCGAGCACCGCACCGTGGAAGCCCGCAAGGACAACAGGGGCCGCCGGGTGTATCTCGACATCATGCGAAACGCCTACGCGCAGACGGCGGTTGCGCCGTATTCGGTCCGGGCCCGCGACGGCGCGCCGGTGGCGACCCCGCTGGAATGGGACGAACTGGATGCCCGCGACCTGCGGGCGGACCGGTTCACCATCCGCAACCTTCCCGAACGGCTTGCCGGGCAACGGGACCCGTGGGCCGACATGTATCGGCACGCCCGCTCGTTGACCGGCCCGGCGCGGCGCCTGGCGAGGCTACGTGCCTGAACTGCTCGACGTGGAAGGGTTTCGGCGCCCGCCTCGCCCACGGGCGGGTGGGCGGTCGGACGGACAGCGCCGGCCTGGGTTCGATGCCCGGCAACGTCTTCGAGGCCGACACGGTGTTGCCCGATCCCCAACAGGCCGGCATGCGGATTGTGCTTCGCTGGCCCTATTCGGCCAACGTGCACTGCGAGATCGATGTGGACGACAACGTTTTCGTTCAGGTTGACCAAGTCGTCAGACCCGCACCGGGGAATCCCGGCCCCAACAACGGCGCGCTGCAATGCGGCGCACCCCTGCCCGGTTAGGCGCCCGGCGAGGGCCGCCATCCGGTCGAGTCGGCCCATTCCCACGCCCGCCGGTAGGCGTCGAGAAACCACGGCTCCTTCGCGGCGACATAGGCCGCGGCGTCGCCGCCGGCGCGCCGGTCGGCCTCGCGCTTGACGGCCAAATAGTCGGCGCGCACCTCGGGATTGTCCGCCAGCCAGTCGACGAACAGCAGGGCGAATTGTTGATTGGGCCAGCCGTCCACCCGGATGTGCACGTTGGTCGGTCGGCCCGGATCCGCCGACCCGTGAATCCGCTTGTGCCACAACCCCGGATCGTCGCCGTGGTCGTAGCGGCCGATGGTGCTGCGGGCCCCGGCATTGGAGGCCTTGACGACGTCGGAGGTGATGCGCTCGATGCGCGGGTAGCCGGCGGCCAACAACGGCTCGACGAGTTCGTCGGCGACCGCGAGCGATTCGACGGTGACCTGAATGTCGATGACGTCCTTGGCCGGGAAATTCAGGAAGCCGGGGACGGCGGTCGAGCCGATGTGGTCGACGCGCAGCGCCCGATGGCCGCACGCGGTCTTCAGCCGGGCGACGATGCGCCGCCCCTGGTCCGGCCAACTCGGATCGGGCGGCACCAGCCGCGCCGCAGCCCGGGCGACCTCGCCCGCGCTCAGGTTGTGGGCGAACGGCAGGATGCGGCCATGCCACACGTCGCGGGCCCGCTGCGCCAATTCGCCTGCGCTGCCGGAGTTGTCCAGCCAGACGTCGGCGACGGCGCGGCGCTGTTCGTCGCCGGCCTGGGCGGCGATCCTGGCGCGGGCGTCCTCTTCGGACATGCCGCGCTGTTCGACCAGCCGCCGCACCCGCACCTCGACGTCGGCGTGCACCACGACCACGAGCGGGAACAGCGGCGCCATGCCGGATTCCACCAGCAGCGGAATGTCCTCGACCACGACGGCGTCGTCGGGCACCGAAGCGATGATCTCCGCGCGGCGCCTGCCGACCAGCGGGTGGACGATCCCGTTGAGCCTCTGGCGGGCTTCGTCGTCGGCAAAAGCCTTGGCGGCCAGGGCCGGGCGATTCAGCGATCCGTCGGGAAGCAGGATGTCGTCGCCGAAAGCGTCGACCAGCGATGCCAGGCCTTCGGCGCCCGGCAGGACCACCTCGCGGGCGATGACATCGCCGTCGACGATGACCGCGCCGCACTGTTCGAAGGTGGCCGAGACCGCCGACTTGCCGGCGCCGATGCCACCGGTCAACCCGATGCGCAGCATGACGTGAGCGCGATCAGAAAAGGGCTAAGCGTTGCCGGCGAGCTTTTCCCGCAGGGCCGCCAATTGGGCGTCGCTGGCCAGCGATCCGCCCGCCGCCTTCTCCGACGGCGCGCCGTTGCCCGGCGCCTGGTCGCCATCGCCGTGCCCGGCCGCCTCCGCCGCGGCGAACTTCTCCATCTGCGCGGTGTGCATCTTGTGCCGGCGCTCGGCCTCGGCGTAGCGGCCCTCCCACTCGGTGCGCTGCTTGTCGAATCCCTCGAGCCATTCGTTGGTTTCGGAGTCGAAGCCCTCGGGGAAGATGTAGTTGCCCTGCTCGTCGTAGCTGTCGGCCATGCCGTACTTCGCCGGGTCGAACTCGTCGGTGTAGTCCTCGTTGGCCTGCTTGAGCGACAACGAGATCCGGCGCCGCTCCAGGTCGATGTCGATCACCTTGACCATCGCGTCGTCGCCGACGGCGACCACCTGGTCGGGCACCTCGACGTGACGCTCGGCCAGCTCGGAGATGTGCACCAGGCCCTCGATGCCCTCCTCGACGCGCACGAACGCGCCGAACGGCACCAGCTTGGTGACCTTGCCCGGCACGATCTGGCCGATGGCGTGGGTGCGGGCGAAGTGCCGCCACGGGTCTTCCTGGGTTGCCTTGAGCGACAACGAAACCCGCTCGCGGTCCATGTCGACGTCGAGCACCTCGACGGTGACCTCGTCGCCGACCTGGACCACCTCGGACGGGTGGTCGATGTGCTTCCAACTCAACTCGGAGACGTGCACCAGGCCGTCCACCCCGCCGAGATCGACGAACGCGCCGAAGTTGACGATGGAGGACACCACACCCTTGCGGATGCTGCCCTTCTGCAGCTGGTTCAAGAATTCGCTGCGCACCTCGGACTGGGTCTGCTCCAGCCAGGCTCGCCGGGACAGGACCACGTTGTTGCGGTTCTTGTCCAGCTCGATGATCTTGGCCTCGATCTCCTTGCCGATGTACGGCTGCAGGTCACGAACGCGCCGCATCTCGACGAGCGAGGCGGGCAGGAAGCCCCGCAGCCCGATGTCGAGGATCAGGCCGCCCTTGACCACCTCGATGACGGTGCCCTTGACGGCCTCGTCCTTCTCCTTGAGCGCCTCGATGGTGCCCCACGCGCGCTCGTACTGGGCGCGCTTCTTGGAGAGGATCAGCCGGCCTTCTTTGTCCTCCTTGGTGAGGACCAGGGCCTCGACCTCGTCGCCGACGGAGACGACCTCGTTGGGGTCGACGTCGTGCTTGATGGAGAGCTCGCGGGCGGGGATGACCCCTTCGGTCTTGTAGCCGATGTCGAGGAGCACCTCGTCCCGGTCCACTTTGACGATGGTTCCTTCGACGATGTCGCCATCGTTGAAGTACTTGATCGTTTTGTCGATGGCGGCAAGGAAATCCTCGCTGGAGCCTATGTCGTTGACGGCTACTTGCGGCGAGGTGATGGCGGGACTCGGCATGTTGTTGGGTTGCTCCGGACAGGTTGGGTCGTAGGGACAAAATCAGGATTTACTCGTCGAGGCTACTCGACTGGGCACACGCTGGCCAAACCCGGGCGGCGCGCGCGAGCCCGACGGCCGCCGCGAATGCATCGCCACGGCGAGGTTTCGGACGTTACGCTCGCCGGCTTGAGCGCCCTCAGTGGGCCGCCGAATCCCAGCTGCGGCCGTAGCCCACCGACACCTCGAGCGGGACATCCAGTGGATACGCGGCGCCCATCTTCTCCCGCGCTAGCGCCTCGACCTGCTCCCGCTCACCGGAGGCGATCTCGAACAACAGCTCGTCGTGCACCTGCAGCAGCATGCGCGACGCCAGCCCGGCCTCCTTGAGCGCCCTGTCGACCTCGATCATGGCCACCTTGATGATGTCGGCCGCGCTGCCCTGGATGGGCGCGTTGAGCGCCGCCCGCTCGGCGGCCTCCCGCACCTGACGATTGGTGCTGTCCAGCTCGGGCAGATAGCGGCGCCGGCCCAGCACCGTCGACGTGTAGCCGTCCTTGCGGGCCTGCTCCACAACGTCCATCAGGTAGTCGCGCACCCCGCCGAACCGGGCGAAGTACTGGTCCATCTGGACCTTCGCCTCCTCGGTGGAGATCTTCAGCTGGGCGGCCAGCCCGTAGGCGCTCAGCCCGTAAGCCAGGCCGTACGACATCGCCTTGACCCGCCGGCGCAGCTCGGCGGTGACCTCCTCGATCGGCACGCCGAAGGCGCGCGCGGCGACGAACGAGTGCAGGTCCTCCCCCGTGTTGAAGGCCTCGATCAGGCCCTCGTCGCGGGACAGGTGCGCCATGATCCGCATCTCGATCTGACTGTAGTCGGCGGTCATCAGCTCGGCGAATGGTCCGGCGGGGCCCTTGCCGACCACGAACGCGTCCCGGATCTGGCGCCCGGCGTCGGTGCGGATCGGGATGTTCTGCAGGTTGGGTTCGGTCGATGACAGCCTGCCGGTCGCCGCGATCGTCTGGTTGAACGTGGTATGAATCCGGCCGTCCGCGGCCACCGCGTTGAGCAGCCCGTCGACGGTGACCTTCAGCCGGGTGACGTCGCGGTGGGCCAGCAGGTGCTGCAGGAACGGGTGTCCGGTCTTATCGAATAGCGACTGCAGGGCGTCCGCGTCGGTGGTGTAGCCGGTTTTGGTCCGCTTGGTCTTCGGCATCGCCAGTTCGTCGAACAACACCACCTGCAGCTGCTTGGGGGAACCCAGGTTGATCTGCTTGCCGATCACGGCGTAGGCCGCCTCGGCGGCGTCGCGGATCTGGTCGCCGAACTGGCTTTGCAACTCGCCCAGCAGCTGCAAATCGACGGCGATGCCGGCGCTTTCCATGTCCGCGAGCACCTGCTGGACCGGTAGCTCCATCTCACTCAGCAATGCGCGGGAATCGATGCGGTCCAGCTCGGTGTCCAGCGCGTCGGCGAGGTCCACCACGGCCCGGGCCCGCAGTATCAACGTCTGGACGGCTTGCTCGTCCACCCCGTCGAGGTCGTCGAGCAGCGAAAGCTGTTGCTGCTCGGCGGTTTCGGCGCGCAGCTCGCGACGCAGGTAGCGCAGCGAAAGATCGTCGAGGGTGAAGCTGCGCTGCCCCGGGCGCACCAGGTAGGCCGCCAGCGCGGTGTCGGAGGTGACGCCGTTCAGCGTCCAGCCGCGGCCCGCCAGGTCGTGGATGGCCAGCTTGGCCTCGTGCAGCGACTTGGGTTTGGCCGGATCGGCCAGCCAGGCCGCCAGCGCGGCGTCGTCGTCGGGGGTCAACGTCGCGGTGTCGATGTAGCCGCCTTCGCCGTCGGCGGCGGCGATGGCCAGCGCGGTGGCGTCCCCGTCGTGCGGCAGGTGGGTGCCCGCGACGGCCAGCCCGGCGCGTCGCCCGTCGCCGGCATGCTCGGTGAGCCAGCGCCCGAGCGTGCCGGGCTCCAGCGCGCCGCCGCGCACGTCGAATCCCTCGTCGACCTCGGGCTCGACGGCGGCCAGGGTCTCAAAGAGCCGGTCCCGAAGGACCCGGAATTCCAGGTCGTCGAAGAGCCGGTGAATCTGGTCGCGGTCCCACGGCTGCAGCCGCAGGGTGTCGGGTGTCTGCGCCAGCGGCACGTCTTTGACGAGGTCGGTGAGCTCGCGGTTGCGCACCACGCCGGCCAGATTCGCCCGCAACGCGTCGCCCACCTTGCCGCGGACCGAGTCGACGTTGTCGACCAGCGCCTGCAGCGAGCCGTATTCGACGATCCACTTGGACGCCGTCTTCTCCCCGACGCCCGGAATGCCCGGCAGGTTGTCGCTGGGGTCGCCGCGTAGCGCGGCGAAGTCGGGGTACTGCGTGGGGGTCAGCCCGTACTTTTCGACGACGGCCTCGGGGGTGAAGCGGGTCAGTTCGCTGACGCCTTTGCGGGGGTAGAGCACCGTCACGTCATCGCTGACCAACTGCAGGGAGTCGCGGTCACCGGTGACCACCAGCACCCGATAGCCCTCGTTTTCGGCCTGGGTGGCCAGGGTCGCGATCAGGTCGTCGGCCTCGAACCCCGGCTCCGCGAGTACCGTGATGCCCAGCGCGCCCAGCACCTCCTTGGTGATGTCGATCTGGCCGTGGAACTCGTCGGGGGTCGCCGAGCGGTTGGCCTTGTATTCCGGGTAGCGCTCGGAGCGGAAGGTTTGCCGCGACACGTCGAATGCGGCGGCGATGTGCGTCGGGGCCTCGTCGCGCAGCAGGTTGATCAGCATGGCGGTGAAGCCGTACACCGCGTTGGTGGTCAGGCCGCCGCGGGTCTTGAAGTTCTCCGCGGGCAGCGCGTAGAACGCCCGGAACGCCAGCGAATTGCCGTCCAGCAGCATCAGCGTCGGCTTGGTTTGTTCCTCTGTCTTTTGAGGGGTAGCGACGGGCACGGCTTTCACTCTAGGCACCGCGTCCGACGCGTTCCGAGCCCGGCGGAACTGCAACACGTTTCAGTTTTGTCTACGGGCTGGGTACGCTGGCCCGGTGCCAGAAGTGACCAGCCAAGAGCCGGCCGTCGACGGATGGTTCGCCACCGACGAGGCCGGCAACCCGCACCTGATCGGCAGCAAGTGCCCCCAGTGCGGCACCTATGTCTTTCCGCCCCGCGACAACAACTGCCCCAATCCGGCCTGCTCCAGCGACACGCTGGAGTCGGTCGCGCTGTCGACGCGGGGAACGCTGTGGAGCTACACGGAAAACCGTTACGCGCCGCCGCCGCCCTACCCCGCCCCGGACCCCTTTGAGCCGTTCGCCGTCGCCGCGGTGGAGCTGGCCCAAGAGGGGCTGATCGTGCTGGGCAAGGTGGTCGAGGGCACGCTGGCCGCCGACCTGAAGGTGGGCATGCAGATGGAGCTGACCACCATGCCGCTGTTCACCGACGACGACGGCGTCGAGCGCGTGGTGCACGCGTGGAGGATCGCATCCGCCGGCGACGATGCAGAGCGAAGCGATGAGGAGGAGCGGCGCTGATGACGACGAACGCACCGGAGCCGCTGTACATCCTCGGCGCCGGCATGCACCCCTGGGGCAAGTGGGGCCGCGACTTCACCGAATACGGTGTGGTGGCCGCGCGCGCCGCGCTGGCCGAGGCCGGCCTGGACTGGCGACAGATCCAGCTGGTCGCCGGCGCGGACACCATCCGCAACGGCTACCCCGGCTTCATCGCCGGGTCGACGTTCGCGCAGAAACTCGGCTGGAACGGCGTGCCGGTCAGTTCCAGCTACGCCGCGTGTGCCAGCGGTTCGCAGGCGTTGCAGAGCGCGCGCGCCCACATCCTGGCCGGGTTCTGCGACGTCGCGCTGGTGATCGGTGCCGACACCACCCCGAAGGGGGCGTTCGCCCCCGTCGGCGGAGAGCGCAAGAACGACCCCGACTGGCAGCGGTTCCACCTGATCGGTGCCAGCAACCCGGTCTACTTCGCGCTGCTGGCGCGGCGCCGGATGGACCTGTACGGCGCCACCCTCGAGGATTTCGCCCAGGTGAAGGTCAAGAACTCCCGGCACGGTTTGCAGAACCCGAATGCCCGCTACCGCAAGGAGGCGTCCGTCGAGGACGTGCTGGCCAGCGCGGTGGTGGCCGATCCGCTGCGTCTGCTGGACATCTGCGCCACGTCCGACGGCGCGGCGGCGCTGGTCGTCGCCAGCGCCGACTTCGCCCGCAAGCACCTGGGCTCACTCGACGGCGTACCGTCGGTGCGCGCGGTCAGCACCGTGACCCCGCGCTATCCCCAGCACCTGCCCGAATTGCCCGACATCGCAACGGATTCCACCGCCGTGGTGCCCGCGCCGGACCGGGTGTTCAAGGACCAGATCCTGGACGCGGCCTACGCCGAAGCGGGCATCGGGCCCTCAGACGTGAGCCTGGCCGAGGTCTACGACCTGTCCACCGCGCTGGAACTCGACTGGTACGAGCACCTGGGGTTGTGCCCCAAGGGTGAGGCCGAGGCGCTGCTGCGCAGCGGAGCCACCACCATCGGCGGCAAGGTTCCGGTCAACCCGTCGGGCGGGCTGGCGTGTTTCGGCGAGGCGATTCCCGCCCAGGCGATCGCCCAGGTCTGCGAGCTGACCTGGCAGCTGCGGGGCCAGGCCACCGGCCGGCAGGTGGAGGGGGCGACCGTCGGCGTCACCGCCAATCAGGGCCTCTTCGGCCACGGCTCGTCGGTGATCGTCGCGCGCTAGGCTGGCCGGCTGCCGGCTGGCGCGAGCGTGCGCAGTTGTACGGGTTTAGCGGCGTGTCGCCGTACAGACACGCACGCTCACGACAGGGCGGCCGCACGCTCACGGCAAGACAGGCTCATTCGGCTGGGGTGTCGAGGGTTTCCAGGACGACCTCGGCCACCCGCTTCATGGTGGTCCGCCGGTCCATGGCGGCGCGCTGGATCCACTTGAACGCTTCGGGCTCGGTCATGCCCTGCTTGGTCTGCAGCAGGCCCTTGGCGCGTTCGACCAGCTTGCGGGTCTCCAACCGGTCGGACAACGTCGCCACCTCGCGCTCCAGCGCGGTGACCTCGCTGAACCGGCTGACGGCCAACTCGATGGCCGGGATCAGGTCGCTGATGGTGAAGGGTTTCACCAGGTAGGCCATGGCCCCGGCATCGCGGGCGCGTTCGACCAGGTCGCGCTGGCTGAACGCGGTCAGCACCACGATGGGCGCGATGCGCTTGCTGGCGATCTCCGACGCCGCGTCGATCCCGTCGCGGCGCGGCATCTTCACGTCCATGATCACCAGGTCGGGCTTATGCCGCTCGGCGAGTTCGACGGCCTCCTGGCCGTCGCCGGCCTCGCCGACGATCTCGTAACCCTCCTCGCGCAGCATCTCGGCCAGGTCCAGCCGGATGAGGGCTTCGTCTTCTGCGATCAGGACCCGGCGCCGCGCGGCGGCGGCTCCGGTGTCGGTCATGGGGCCTGCCATGACCGACATTGTCTCGTGCGCCGCCGCGACCAGCGACGTCGGGGGCGGTGAGAATCGACGACCACACCGATCCTCTATGGTGGGAGGCTCGAAGCCCTCGTATCCCAACTGGCAGAGGAAACGGATTCAAAACCCGTCCAGTGTGAGTTCGAATCTCACCGAGGGCACCACAGCGATCAGCGGTTACGCTCTTGGTGTGGCGGCTAAGAAATGCGGCGCCCCACCCAGGTCGGCCGGCTCGTCGAGGTCCCCGGACTGCGTAGCGGCGGTGCGGGCGCAAACCCGTGACCGCAATCAGCACTACGCCGACAGCGCCGCGCGCCGGGCCCGTATCCTCGCGATCACCGCGTGGCTGGCCGTGGTGGTGAGCGCGAGCTTCGTACTCGTGCAGATCGTCAGCGGATCGTGGCTGTGGCAGGTCAGCTCGATCAACGTCGTCGGCGCGATGGTCTTCGCGATGGTTCCGTGGCTGCAGCGATTCGGGGAATTGGTTGCGCCGCTTACCTTTCTCGGCGCGGCGTATGTCTCGGTCTTCGCCAGCTGCCTGGACGTGGGCACCGGCGCGGGGGCCCAGTTCTTCTTCCTGGTGGGCGCCTGCATAGTCGTGCTGTTGTTGGGCGTCGAACACATCGTGTTGGCGTCCGCGCTGGCGGCGGTCGCCGCCGGCCTGATCGTCGCCGTCGAGTTTCTGGTCCCCCGCGACACCGGGCTCCAGCCGCCCTGGGTCCAGTCGGTGGGCTTCGTCGTCACCGCCATCTCCGCGGTCGTGATGGTGGTGGTCACGGTGTGGTTCGCCCTGCGCGACACCGCGCGCGCCGAGGCCGTGATGGAGGCGCAGTACGAGCGCTCGGAAACCCTGTTGGCCAACATGTTGCCGGCCAGCATCGCCGAGCGGCTCAAGGAGCCCGAGCGAGGCGTCATCGCCGACAAGTACGACGACGCCTCGGTGTTGTTCGCCGACATCGTGGGGTTCACCGAACGCGCCAGCAGCGCCGCGCCGGCGGACCTGGTTCGCTTCCTCGACCGCTTGTACAGCGCGTTCGACGCGCTCGTGGACAAGCACGGACTGGAGAAAATCAAAGTCAGCGGCGACTCCTACATGGTGGTCAGCGGGGTGCCGCGCCCGCGGCCCGACCACGCCCAGGCGCTCGCGGATTTCGCGCTCGACATGGCCAATGTCGCAGCGGCGCTGAAGGATCCGCAGGGTCACCCGGTCCGGCTGCGGGTGGGCATGGCCTGCGGACCGGTGGTCGGGGGCGTCGTGGGTTCTCGCCGGTTCTTCTACGACGTGTGGGGGGACGCGGTCAATGTCGCGTCCCGGATGGAATCCACCGATTCGGTGGGACGCATCCAGGTGCCCGAGGCGATGCACGCGCGCCTCAAAGACGATTTCGTGCTGCAGGAGCGGGGCCGCATCGACGTCAAGGGCAAGGGCCCCATGCGCACCTGGTATCTGATCGCCCGCAAGGCGGCCGAGGAATCCGGCGACCTGCTTGCCGGGGAGGCGCGCACCGCACGCGTCTGAGCCGAAAAGCCCCTATACCGGGGCCGGGGTTTGTGTCAGACTGCGGCCATGCAAACCACTCCTGGAACCGCTCCAGTCCCAAGCTTGTTGCCGCACTTGTGGAAATCCGCGCTGGTATCGGGAATTCTGTCGCTGATCGTCGGCGTCCTGGTGCTGGCGTGGCCGGGAATATCCGTCCTGGCCGCCGCCGTCGCGTTCGGCGTCTATCTGCTGATCACCGGTGTCGCACAGGTGATCTTCGCCTTCGCGCTGCACGTTTCGGCGGGCAGCCGGGTCCTGTTGTTCATCAGCGGCGCCGCGTCACTCATTCTGGCCGTCTTGGCGTTTCGTCATTTCGGTCACGACCCGTCGCTCGCAGTCCTGTTGCTGGCCATCTGGATTGGCATCGGGTTCATCTTCCGCGGGGTGGCCACGACGGTCTCGGCCATCAGCGACCCGGCGCTGCCGGGGCGAGGGTGGTCGATCTTCGTCGGCGTGATCAGCCTGCTCGCCGGCATCGTCGTCCTGGCGTCACCGTTCGCGTCGATCATCACCCTGGCGATCGTGGCCGGCGTCTGGTTCGTCATCATCGGCGTGTTCGAGATCGTGCAGTCGTTCGGCATCCGCAGGGCGTCCAGAACGCACGGCGCGTAAACCGGCCCGACAGAACCGGTAGCGTCGGCCCAGCTTTTCTACTACACTTCGTAGTAGCCGTTCTACGGGAGATGGCAAATGAATGTCGTCGACATATCGCGGTGGCAGTTCGGTATCACTACCGTCTACCACTTCATCTTCGTGCCGCTCACCATCGGTCTGGCCCCGCTGATCGCCGTCATGCAGACGGTGTGGGTGCTGACCGGTAACGCCGCGTGGTACCGCCTGACCAAGTTCTTCGGCAAGTTGTTCCTGATCAACTTCGCCATCGGCGTGGCGACCGGGATCGTCCAGGAATTCCAGTTCGGCATGAACTGGAGCGAGTACTCCCGGTTCGTCGGCGACATCTTCGGCGCGCCGCTGGCGATGGAGGGCCTGGCCGCCTTCTTCTTCGAATCCACCTTCATCGGGCTGTGGATCTTCGGCTGGAGCCGGCTGCCGCGGCTGATACACCTGGCGTGCATCTGGATCGTCGCGATCGGTGTGAACGTGTCCGCGTTCTTCATCATCGCGGCGAACTCGTTCATGCAGCACCCGGTCGGCGCGCATTACAACCCGGCGACGCACCGTGCCGAGTTGAACAGCATCGGCGCGTTGCTGTCCAATAACACCGCGCTGGCGGCGTTTTCGCACACGGTGGCCGGATCCCTATTGACCGCCGGGACATTCGTCGCCGCCGTCAGCGCCTGGTGGCTGGTGCGTTCGCGCAATGCGGCAACCGCCACCCCCGCCGCCGAATCGAACGCCCGCACCATGTTTCGCCCGGCAACCATCCTGGGATGTTGGGTGGTGCTGATCGCCGCGGTCGGTTTGTTCTTCACCGGTGACCGCCAGGGCAAGCTGATGTTCGTCCAGCAGCCGATGAAAATGGCGTCGGCGGAATCGTTGTGCAGCACCGAAACCGATCCGAACTTCTCGATCCTGACCGTCGGCACCCACAACAACTGCGACAGCATCACACGTGTGATCGAGGTGCCCTACGTCCTGTCGTTCCTCGCCGAGGGTCGGGCCAGCGACGTCACGCTGCAGGGCGTGCGCAACATGCAGCAGGACTACGAACACCGGTTCGGGCCAAACGACTACCGGCCCAACCTGTTCGTCACCTACTGGTCGTTCCGCGCCATGATCGGGCTGCTGGCGATTCCGGTGCTGTTCGCGCTGACCGCGTTGTGGCTCACCCGCGGTGGCCGGATTCCCAACCAGCGATGGTTCTCCTGGTTCGCCCTGCTGACCATTCCGGCGCCGTTCCTCTCCAACATCTCCGGGTGGGTGTTCACCGAGATGGGCCGCCAGCCCTGGATCGTCGTCCCCAACCCGACCGGCGACCAGGAGGTCCGGCTCACCGTCCGCGAAGCCGTCTCCAACCACGCTCCCGGCATGGTCGTCACCTCGCTGGTCACGTTCACCCTGGTTTACGCGGTGCTCGCGGTCATCTGGTTCTTCCTGCTCAAGCGCTACATCGCCGAGGGGCCACAGGAGCACGACGCGGAACCGGCCGCGCCCCACGCACCCGGCGACGACGAGGTGGCACCGCTGTCTTTCGCCTACTGACAAGGCACACCGACCCGGAAAGGAGCTGACCGGTGGGACTGCAGCAGTTGTGGTTCGGCATCATCGGGATGCTGTTCCTCGGTTTCTTCATCCTGGAGGGCTTCGACTTCGGCGTGGGCATGCTGATGGAGCCGTTCGCCCGCATCGGCACCGACCAACCGGAACAGCACCGCCGCACGGTGCTCAACACCATCGGGCCGGTGTGGGACGGCAACGAGGTCTGGCTGATCACCGGCGGCGCGGCGATGTTCGCCGCGTTTCCCGGGTGGTACGCCACCGTGTTCTCCACGCTCTACCTGCCGCTGCTGGCGATCCTGTTCGGCATGATCCTGCGCGCCGTGGCGATCGAGTGGCGCGGCAAGATCGACGACACGAAGTGGCGCGGCTGGGCCGATTTCGGCATCGCCGCCGGGTCGTGGCTGCCCGCCGTGTTGTGGGGAGTGGCGTTCGCCATCCTGGTCCGCGGGCTGCCGGTGGACGCCGGTGGCCACGTCCACTTGTCGATCACCGACGTGCTCAACGCCTACACGCTGCTGGGCGGTTTGGCCACCGCCGGGCTGTTCTTACTCTACGGCGCGGTGTTCGTCGCCCTAAAGACCTCGGGCCCGATCCGCGACGACGCGCATCGATTCGCGGTGTGGTTGTCGCTCCCGGTGACCGGGCTGGTTGCGGCCTTTGGGCTTTGGACGCAGCTGGCGCACGGCAAGGGCTGGACCTGGCTGGTCCTGGGGGTCGCGGTGGTCGCGCAGCTGGCGGTGGTGCTGTTGGTGTGGCGGCGCGCATCCGATGGGTGGGCGTTCGCGTGCACCGCCCTGGTCGTCGCGGCCGTGGTGATCCTGTTGTTCGGCGCGCTGTACCCGAACCTGGTCCCCTCGACGCTGAACACGCAGTGGAGCGTGACGATCTACAACGCTTCGTCGACCCCCTACACGCTCAAGATCATGACCTGGGTGACGGGGATCATGGCTCCGGTGACGGTGGTATACCAGGCGTGGACGTATTGGGTGTTCCGGCAACGGATCTCGTCCGACCGGATACCGCCGCCGATCGGCCTGGCGAGGCGCGCGCCCTGAGCGTGACGGCGTCGCGGGCGCCCGTGGACCCGCGGCTGTGGCGGGCGTCGGCCGCGTTGCGACGCTACCTGGCCGCCACGGTGGGCTGCGGTGTGGTGATCTCCGGTTGTGCGATCGGTTCGGCGATCGTGCTGGCGACCGTCGTCGCCCGCGTCGTCGGCGATGTCCAGCTGAGTCCGCGGGCCTGGCTTGTACCCGTGTCAATCCTATTGGCACTGTGGGTTGTCCGCACGGTGACGCACTGGCTTCAGGCGCGCCTGGGTCAACGCGGGGCCAGCGCGGTCATCGCCGACCTCAACGGCCAGGTACTGGCGGCGGTGACCGCGCGGCAGCCCCGCGAACTGGCGGCTCAGAGTGATGCCGCCGCGGTGGTGGTCACCCGGGGCCTGGACGGGTTGCGTCCCTACTTCACCGGATACCTGCCCACGCTGCTGCTCGCCGCGATCCTGACCCCGGCGACCGTCGCGGTGATCGCCCTCTACGACCTCAAATCGGTGGTCATCGTGGTGGTCACCCTGCCGCTGATACCGGTCTTCATGGTGCTGATCGGGCTGGCGACGGCCGACCGATCCGCGGCGGCGCTGGACGCGATGACGACGCTGCAGGCGCGATTGCTGGACCTGATCGCCGGTATCCCGACGCTGCGGGCGCTGGGCCGCGGCCGCGGCCCGGAACACCGCATCGCCGAACTCGCTGCCGCCCATCGACGTTCGGCGATGGCGACGCTGCGGATCGCATTCCTGTCGGCGCTGGTGCTCGAATTGCTGGCCACGCTGGGCGTGGCGCTGATCGCGGTGGGGATCGGTCTTCGCCTGGTGTTCGGCGAGATGACCCTGACGACCGGCCTGACGGTGCTGCTGCTGGCGCCGGATGTGTACTGGCCGCTGCGTCGGATCGGCGTCGAATTCCATGCCGCCCAAGACGGCCGGACCGCCGCCGACAAGGCGTTCGCCCTCATCGGCGAGCCGGCCGTCCCGAGGGTCCGAAACCGGACGGTGGCCGCGCGCGGCGCGGAGATCCGCCTCGACGGGCTCAGCGTGGCGGGCCGCGACGGCCGAGCGCCACGCGAGCTCACCGCGGTGATCCAGCCCGGTCAGGTGACGGTGCTGACCGGGTGCAACGGCGCCGGCAAGAGCACCACGCTGCAGGCGATCGCCGGGCTCGCCGAGCCGTCGTCGGGCCGGGTCACCGTGGCCGGAGTCGACGTCGCCGACCTCGATCCGGCCGCGTGGTGGCGGCAGGTGTCCTGGCTGCCGCAACGCCCCGTGCTGGTCCCGGGCACCGTGCGCGACAACCTCGCGTTGCTGGGCGATCCGCCGAACCTTGAAACAGCTTGTGCCGCATCCGGTTTCGACACGGTGCTAGCCGAGCTGCCCGATGGGGTGGATACCGCGCTCGGGCGCGGCGGCGTCGGGTTGTCGCTCGGGCAACGACAACGCCTGGGCCTTGCCCGGGCGCTCGGCTCGGCGGCCGCCGTCCTGCTGCTCGACGAGCCCACCGCGCACCTGGACGCCCGCACCGAGGCGCGGGTGTTGCGGGCCATCGTCGAGCGCGCACGCGGCGGGGCGACCGTGGTCGTCGTCGGCCACCGCGAGCCCGTCATCGCGATCGGCGACCGGGTGGTCGAGGTGACCGCGGAGGCCGGGGTGCATCATGCCGCGGTCTGACAACGCCGCAGCGGCGATCGCAAGCGCGGCGAAGCCGGGCGAAGCGGGTCGCCGCCAAAACGCCGCAGCCGTCGCAAGCCTGCTGCGCCCACGGCTACCACGGCTCCTGGCGGCCATCGCGCTGGGGGTGCTGTCGCTGGGCAGCGCGCTGGCGCTGGCCGGTTTCTCGGCGTGGCTGATCACGCGGGCCTGGCAGATGCCGCCCGTACTGGACCTGTCGGTCGCGGTCGTCGCCGTGCGCACGTTCGCGATTTCGCGGGGCGTGTTGCACTACTGCGAGCGGCTGGCCACCCACGACACCGCCCTGCGCGCGGCCGGCACCGCCCGCTCGGAGATCTACCGTCGGCTGGCCCACGGATCGGCGTCGGCCGCCGTCCGGCTGCACAGCGGCGAGCTGGTGGCACGCGTCGGCGCCGACGTCGACGAGCTGGCCAACGTGTTGGTGCGCGCCGTGGTGCCGATCGGCGTCGCGGCGGTGCTCGGGCTGGCGGCGACCGCGGTGGTCGCGGCCATTTCGCTGCCGGCCGCCACGGTGCTGGCGATCTGCCTGTTGATCGCCGGCCTCGTCGCTCCCCGGCTGGCCGGCAGGGCCGCCGCCACGCAGGAGGCGGTTGCCCGCCAACACCATTCCGACCGGGACACCGCGGCGATGATCGCCCTCGAACACGCGCCGGAGCTTCGCGTCGCCGGCGCACTGCCCAATGTCATCGCCGAATCGCAACGCCGCCACCATGGTTGGGGCGACGCCCTGGACGCCGCCGCCAGGCCAGCCGCCATCGCCGAGGCGATGCCGACGGCGGCGATCGGGGCCAGCGTGCTCGGCGCGGTGGCGGCCGGGATCGGGTTGGCGCACACGGTCGCGCCCACCACGCTGGCCATCCTGATGTTGTTGCCGCTGTCCGCGTTCGAGGCAACGACGCCCCTGCCGGCCGCCGCCGTCCAGCTGACGCGGTCGCGGATCGCCGCGCGTCGCCTGCTGGAGCTGGTTCCGCCCGACCGCGCGACCGAACCCCACAAGCCGGCGAGACCCGTTGGCCGCGGGCGCCTATCCGTCGATGTCCGTTCGGGTCACGCGGGCGCGGCGCGGCCGATCCGGGTTGAACTCGACCTGCCGCCGGGCGCCCGGCTGGCCGTCACCGGGGCCAGCGGTTCGGGTAAGACGACGCTGCTGATGACGCTCGCCGGGCTGATGCCCCCGCTCGACGGGCGGGTGCTGCTGGACGGAACCGACCTGGCCCGGTTCGACGAGGACGAATTACACCGCGCCGTCAGCTTTTTCGCGGAGGACGCGCACGTCTTCGCCACCACCGTCCGCGACAACATGCTGGTGGCCCGCGGGGACTGCGGCGACGGCGAGGTGACGGCGGCGCTGCGTGCCGTCGGCCTCGGCGGGTGGCTCGAGAGCCTGCCCGAAGGCCTGTCGACGGTGTTGACCGGTGGCGCGCAAGCGCTTTCGGCGGGCCAGCGCAGGAGGTTGCTGCTGGCTCGGGCCATGATCTCCCCCGCCCGGATCGTGCTGCTCGACGAGCCGACCGAACACCTCGACGCGGCCGATGCCGAACGGATCCTCCGCGATCTGCTGGGGCAGGACTCGCGGCTGATGCCCGAGCAGAGAACCGTTGTGGTGGCGACCCACCACCTGCCCGAAGGGGTTGGCTGTCGCCAACTGCACGTCGGATAGGCGTTCGCTCAGAGGTGTCGCCGGCGCGGCAGGAACTCCAGCGTCAACAGCACGAACACCAGGGGAAGCAGCTGGGTCATCGAGATCAGCGCGTAGCGCCGCCCGTCCATCGCGTGGAACTTGCGCACGTATCGGTACAACGACTCCAGCGCGATCAGCGGGTCGAGGATATGGATCGAGCGGTAGAAGACGCGCTGCAGCCGGCCGCGGTCCTTGTCCTCGAAGATCTCCGGGAACGCCGCGAACGAGAGCGACACCCGTTGCGCCCCAGCCTCTTTGGCGGCCATGATCATGTCGACGCTGAGTCGCTCGTCGATCCCGTTGGGCGCCCCGCGGCGACGCCACGGGACGTCGAGGGTGATGTCGGCGCCGCCACCGGCGGTCGCATACCGGTGGAAACCCTGCACCCGTCCCGTGGCGTCCCTCGCGATGATCAGCCGTATTCCGGGAAATCGGCCCTCCAGCACGCCGTCGAGATTCATGTAGAAGCCGCGATCGGTGTGCGCGCCGCTGGGCGACGCCCGCACCACGTCGGCCAGCTCCGCGAGCCGGCGATCGTCGAGTCCCTGCTCCGCCACGATCTCGGTGGTGATGCCGGAGTTGTGGGTGCGCTTGACCGCCTGGCGCAGGTTGCGGAACTTGCGGCCCACCATCTCAAAGCCGGACACGTCGACGACGACGTCGCGGCCGATCGGTATCGCCCGCAGCGATTGGCCGAGCACCGCCGGGTCGCTCCACAGCTCGAGTCGCCGCTCGCCGCAACCCACCACCGCGATTCGCCAGCCATGGGTGTGACATGTGGCGGCGAAGTCGGCGACCAACTCGGGGAACTCACCTTCGTCGCCGACGGGATCCCCGCCGACCACGGCGTATCCCAACCGTGTCCGATACGCCAGCGCGGCACGGCCGTCCGCGGTGAAGTGGTAGCACTTGCCCGTCTGCATGGCGAACGGCGCCAACGGGTCGTCGCTGGTGGCATTGATCAACGCCCACATCCGGGGCAGGTCCTCGGGTCGCGGATGCGCCGACGTCGGCCACATCAGCGCCATCCCCGAGCCGACGATCAGCCCGTCGGCCAGCAGGTCGAAGGACAACACGTGGGAGCCGAAGCCCGCCAGCACGAAAAAGGCGGCGGCCGCTGCGTGCATCGCCGTCACCGGGCGGCCCAGGAAGATACCGCGAGCGATGAACGCCACCGCACCCAGAATCGTCAGCGACCAGCCCAGCCGGCCGGTGTATTGCCATTCCGGCTGGTGGTGGTGGCGGGCAAGCACGACGATGAGCCAACCCGCCGCGCAAATCAAGGCCAACGCCCCGATCCACCGCGCCGCGAGCGAATCGACGTGCACGACAACGCGTTCGCGCGCGCGGGACTTCGCTACGACGTCGACCGGCGGCCCGTTCACTCTCACCTCCCGATGCGCTGGCAAGCAGCGGGGCGGCCGTCTGCCGCCTCTGCATCGAATACCCGGCTGATAGGAACTTACGCCTGATCGCGGCCGTGCCGGGCCGAAATCCTGCGGGTATCCCGTCCACTGTCTATCGGCGAGGCGGCGGAAAGTATTTCAGCAGGCCTTCTTGCACCACCGTGGCGATGACGTGCCCGGAGCGATCGAAGAAATGCCCGGTGCCGAGCCCACGCGAATCGGCGGCCACCGGCGACGACGTCGAATACAGCACCCAGTCGTCGAAGTTGACCTGCCGGTGAAACCACACGGAATGGTTGGCGGACGCGGCAAAGATGCGGTCGAACCCCCACGACAGCCCATGGGTGGTGATGACCGAGTCCAGCACCGTGGTATCGGAGGAATACACCATGGTCGCGGTGTGCAGCACCGGATCGTCGGGCATCGAGCCCAGCGCCTTGACCCAGACCCTGTTGTGGGCAAGCCGCTCACCCTTGTCCCGCATCACCCAGGCCGGGTCGTTGGTGTAGCGCCACTCGATCGGCTGCAGGGCGTTGACGAAGTGCGGGACGGTTTCCTCGTAGCCGCGCAACAACTCGCCGATCGATGGCCGCGTATCAGGCTGCGGCACCGGCGGCGGCTCGACGGCGTGCTCGAGGCCGGCGCCGCCGGACATGTACGAGATCATCGCCGAGGACAACAGCACGCCGCCCTGCACCGCGTCGACGCGCCGATTGGCGAAGCGCCGCTCGTCGCGCAGCCGCACCACGTGGAATTCGATGTCCTTGGCGGTGTCGCCACCGTTGATGAAGTGCACCGACAGCGCGCTGGGCGGCAGGTCGTCCCTCTTCAGCGTGCGGCTGCTGGCCACGAACGATTGCGCCATGAGCTGCCCGCCGAAGGTCCGCATCGGGTTCTTGCTGGGATGGGTTCCGATGAACAGGTCGTCGGCGGCGCGGTTGAGGTCGAGTATCGCCAGCAGTTCGTCGAAATCTCGGGCGTTCGGCTCCTGGGCCTCACAGCCGACCGGCACAAGCTCTCCTCTGGGCTGGTTAAATCGCCCGACTCCGCCTCAGGCCGCTGCGCGGCCCGCATCGTCGCCGGGCTAGACGTCGTCCTCGCCGATCCGGTGCACATGGATCAGGTTGGTCGAGCCTACTGTGCCAGGCGGTGCGCCGGCGACGATGACCACCAGGTCGCCGCGCTTGTAGCGACCCAGTTCGAGCAGCGACTTGTCGACCTGGCGGATCATGCCGTCGGTCGAGGTCATCATCGGGACGATGAACGTCTCGGTGCCCCACGTCATGGCGAGCTGGCTGCGCACCTCGGGCCACGCGGTGAAGGCGAGCAGCGGCAGCGGGGTGTGCAGGCGCGCCAGTCGCTTCACGGTGTCGCCGGATTGGGTGAACGCGACCAGGGCCTTGGCGTCGAGCCGCTCGCCGATGTCGCGGGCGGCGTAGGAGATGACCCCGCGCTTGGTGCGCGGCACGTGGGCCAACGGCGGGGCCGCGGTGGAGTTCTCCTCGACCGCGCACACGATCCGCGACATCGTCCGCACGGCCGCCAGCGGATGTTTCCCCACCGAGGTCTCCCCCGACAGCATCAGCGCGTCGGCGCCGTCGAGCACGGCATTGGCCACATCGGAGGCCTCGGCCCGCGTCGGCCGCGAGTTTTCGATCATCGAGTCGAGCATCTGGGTCGCCACGATGACGGGTTTGGCGTTCTCCCTGGCCATCTGGATGGCCCGCTTCTGCACCAGCGGAACCTCTTCCAGCGGCAGCTCGACACCCAGGTCGCCACGCGCCACCATGATGCCGTCAAAGGCCAGCACGATCGCTTCGAGATTGTCGACGGCTTCTGGCTTCTCCAGCTTGGCGATCACCGGCACCCGCCGCCCGATCCGATCCATCACCTCGTGCACCAGCTCAACGTCGGACGGCGACCGCACGAAGGACAGCGCGACCAGGTCGACACCAAGGTCGAGCGCGAAGTTGAGATCGTCGATGTCCTTGTCCGACAAGGCCGGTGCGGACACGTTCATGCCCGGCAGCGACATGCCCTTGTTGTTGCTGACCGGACCGCCCTCGACGACGGTGCAGATCACGTCGTCGCCGTCGATGTCGTCGACCACCAGCCCGACCTTGCCGTCGTCGACCAGGACCCGGTCGCCGACCGCGGCGTCCCTGGCCAGCCTTTTGTACGTGGTCGACACCCGGTCATGGCTGCCTTCGCAGTCGGCGGCGGTGATCCGGATGGTTTCACCGTCGGCCCAGAACGTGGGCCCCGTGGCGAAGCGCCCCAGCCGGATCTTGGGACCCTGCAGGTCGGCGAGCACCCCGACCGCACGGCCCGTCGCGTCCGACGCCGCCCGCACCCGGTCGTAGGCGGCCTTGTGATCGGCGTGGTCGCCGTGACTGAAGTTCATTCGAGCGACGTCCATTCCGGCCTCTACCAGCGCCAGAATCAGCTCGTCGGAATTAGTTGCAGGGCCAAGGGTGCAGACGATCTTCCCGCGTCTACTCACGCCGAACCAGCATAGTCGTGCGGGATCACGGCAGCCCGAGTTCACCGATTCGACGCACCCCGGCTACCCGCCGAGAACGGTCGGCACCAACGGAAAGCCAGGAAGATTGCGCAGCACCGTCCACGCTGCCGCCACGATGACGAGCGTCACAGTCGCCGGTATCGGCAGCGACGAGTGACCGTGGCGGCGGCGAATCAGGATCCATCCGGCCAGCATCGGGATGCCCAGCAGCAGGAAGACGTTGTCGTTGATGCTGGCCGCCAGGTCACCGTGCAGCAGGTCATGGGTCATCCGAAGCCCACCGCAGAAGGGGCAGTTCCAGCCGGTGAGCCATTTGAACGGGCACAGCGGGTACACCGAATTCGTGTTGTGCGGGTCGACCAGACCGACATAGCCGAGCGCGCCGGCCAGCGCCACGCCGGTGGCCGCCGCGGTGTAGCGGTGATGACGATGCGCACCGAGCCGGGGCTGGTTGGTCACGTTTTTCAGCATGCCAGATCCACGAAGCTTCCACCGAAGGTCGGTCTGGCTATCTTGCGGGCTACGGGTCTTCGTCGTTGTGGTGGTGGAATCGTTCTGGGTGGTGGAAGGGGTTGGTTCGTGGTTGTCCGTGGTCGAGGTGGGGTGGGGGGATCCATTCGGTGTCGCCGTGGGCGTTGGTGCGGGTGGTCCAGCCCTCTTCGGCGAGGCGGTTATCGGGGCCGCAGGCCAGGGCGAGGTCGTTGATGTGGGTGCGCCGGGTGTTCTGCCAGCCGCGCACGTGGTGGACTTGGCTGTGGTAGGCCGGTGCGGTACAGCCCGGCTTGGTGCATCCTCTGTCTTTGGCGTAGAGCATGATGCGCTGGGCGGGGGAGGCGAATCGTTTGGTGTGATACAGCGCCAGCGGTTTGGCGTTGTCGAAAAGGGCCAGGTAGTGATGCGCGTGGCTGGCCATGCGAATCACATCACTGAGGGGCAGCAGCGAGCCGCCCCCGGTGTGGGCCTTGCCCGCCCCGGCTTCCAGGTCCTTGAGCGTGGTGGTCACGACGATCGACACGGGCAACCCGTTGTGCTGGCCCAGCTTGCCGGAGGCCAGCAGGGCGCGCAGCCCGGCCAACAGACCGTCATGGTTGCGCTGAGCCTGGGAGCGGGTGTCGCGGCGCACCGCCTCCTCCCCCGGTGTCGCATCAACGACCGGGGTGTCATCCTCGGGGTTGCACGCGCCGGGGGCGGCCAGCTTGGCCAACACCGCCTCCATGGTGGCTCGGGCCTCGGGGGTCAAATAGCCGCTCAGCCGTGACATCCCGTCGAATTCCTGCTTACCGACCGTGAGGGCGCGTCTGCGGGCGCGTTCGGCATCGTTGAATTCCCCGTCGGGATGAAGCCAGTCCATGACCCGCCGGGCATATGTGGCCAACTCATCAGGGCGATAATGGCTAGCTTTGTCGGCCAGATCGGCCTCGGCGGCCTCCCGAGTGAACAGGTCCACCTCGGCGGGCAGGTGCGCGAAGAAGCTGCGGATCACCGTGATATGCCCCTGGCCGATGAGCCCCTGGCGTTGGGCGGTCGCGGTGGCGCCCAGTTGCGGCGCCAAAGACTCTCCGGTTAGGGCGCGACGCTCCCCCAAATCTTTAGCTTCCCCGATCCGCCGACCGGCCTCGGCCCTGGTGATGTGTAGCCGGTCGGCCAGCGCCGAACGCAACGTGCCCCCCAACTCCTCATCACCGGCTTGGGCGTCGAGTTGATTGATCAACTGATGCCCCGGCACACGCAGCCGGCGGGTTTCCTGTTCGAGGCGCTCCAGCAACGCCAGCCGCTCGGGAGTCGTCAACGCGTCATAGGAATGCTCGATAACACGCGACACCGCCGCACGCAGCACATCAAAGTCCTCCCGGACCTCCTCGCGCGTGCTCGAACCCATACCCCAAACTCTACGAAGCACCACTGACAAGAATCACCGCAATGTGACCACTGAAACCAAAGTGACACAAGGGATCACAACATCCACCTGGGGCCGCCACCAGTCGTGTGAAAAGCGCGCCTTTCGCGCCACAACCCAACGCTGGACGGGTTACTAGCGGACCCCTCGGTTCCTCAGTCGGAAGCCGAATCGCCGCCGGGTTGAGCCGCCAGTGTCCGATGTCGTCGCGTCATCGACGGGGGTTTCGTCGGCTACCTCTTCCGTGTCGGAGCCCGATTCGCTTGCCGCGTCGTCTTGCGCGGCCTCTTCGGCCACGCCTTCCGGTCCCGATGACTCTGAATCAGCCTCGGGCTCTTCGACTTCAGGCTCTGGGGCTTGAAGCTCCGGTTCCTCCGTCTTGGCCACTTCGGACTCTTCGGCTTCGGCTTCGGCCTCCTGGACTTCGGTTTTGGCCTCGTCGACTTGCTCCTCCGACGCCTCGATCTCGGTCTCCGATTCTGCGGCTTCGGCTTCTGGTCCTTCGGCCTTGGCCGCTTCGGTCTCGTCGGCTTCAGCCTCAGCCACGGCGGCTTCCGCCTCCGTGACATCGGGCTCTTCGGCCTCGGCCTCGTCGCCACCTTCGCCGCCGCCAAACGCGGCCGCCCCGGCCGTCGCCGCGGCCGAAGCGACGATCGCCGGCTCGGGCTCTGGTGTTTCGTCGGCAACGTGATCGGTGCCGCGCAGACTCTCGGGATCCTCGCGGCCCTTCGGCGCCAAAATGATGTACACCACGGCCCCGATGAACACGAACGTCGATGTGAACACGTTGATCCGGATTCCGGCGATGTGTGTGGCGGCGTCGTTGCGCAGCAGCTCGACGCCGAAGCGCCCGATGCAGTAGCCGGCCACATAGAGCGCGAACAGCCGCCCGTGGCCCAGCCTGAAGCGTCGGTCCACATAGATCAATGCGACAAAAACCAGGACGTTCCAAATCAATTCGTAGAGGAACGTGGGTTGCACGACGAACGCGACCTGCCCCGTCGAGACGCCGTCGAGCGAATGTGGGTCGACGTAGCCGGACGGGTCTCGCCGGTAGAAGACCTCCAAGCCCCACGGCATCGTTGTTTCCCTGCCGTAGAGTTCCTGGTTGAAATAGTTGCCGAGCCGACCGATGGCCTGCGCCAGGATGATTCCCGGCGCGATCGCGTCGGCGAAGGCCGGCAGCGGGATCCCGCGGCGCCGAACGCCGATCCACGCGCCGACACCCCCGAGGGCTACCGCGCCCCAGATGCCCAGGCCGCCGTCCCAGATCCGCAGCGCCGCACCGAGCCCGGCGCCGCCCGGCCCCCAGTAGGTCCGCCAGTCGGTGGCCAGGTGATAGAGCCGGCCGCCCACCAGCCCGAACGGCACGGCCCACAACGCGATGTCGTAGATCACGCCGCGCTGGCCACCGCGGGCCTCCCACCGCCGGTCGCCGATCACCAGGCAGACCACGATGCCGGTGATGATGAACAGCGCGTAGGCGCGAATAGGCAACGGCCCCAGGTGCCATACGCCCTGTGGCGGGCTGGGGAAATAGACCGGCGGCATCGTCATGAGGCGGCCGCCCTTTGCCGCACGCCGACGGCCAGTTCCCCGGTCAGCGCGCGCAATGCGGGCAAACCACCGTCGCCCAGCGCCGACACCAGCGCCGATCCGACGATGACGCCGTCGGCGTAGCTGCCGATCTGCGCGGCCTGTTCCCGCGACCGCACCCCAAGCCCGACGCCGACGGGTATGTCGGACACCGCCCTCACCCTGCTCACCAATGCGGGTGCCGCCTGCGACACCGCGTCACGCGCCCCGGTGACACCCATCGTCGATGCCGCGTAGACGAATCCGCGCGATGCCTCGACCGTGGCCACCAGGCGCTGCGGCGTCGAGGACGGCGCCACCAGGAATATGCGATCCAATCGATGCTCCTCCGATGCCGCCAGCCACTGTTCCGCTTCGTCGGGGATGAGGTCGGGAGTGATCAGGCCGTGCCCGCCGGCCGCCGCGAGGTCCCGCGCGAACGCGTCAACACCGTAGCGCAGCACCGGATTCCAGTAGGTCATCACCACGGCGCGTCCGCCTGCCAGGCCGATCGCCTCGACGGCGGCCAGCGTGTCCCGGACGCGCACTCCCCCGCGCAGCGCGGCCTCGGTCGCCCTGGCGATGGTCGGGCCGTCCATGCCCGGATCCGAATAGGGGACCCCGACTTCGATGATGTCGCAACCGGATTCGACGAGCGCGGTCATCGCGTCCACGGAGGTGGGCACGTCGGGGTATCCGGTTGGCAGGTAGCCGATGAGCGCCGCGCGATTGTCCTTGCGGCACGCGGCGAAGATTGGGCCCAGCCGACTTGCTGCGGTCATTGCTTGCCCCGGTCCAGGAGCCCGAACCACTTCGCGGCCGTCTCGACGTCCTTGTCGCCGCGGCCCGACAGGTTCACCACGATGATCGCGTCCCGTCCCAGCTCGACACCCAGCTTGAGGGCACCGGCGACCGCGTGCGCGGATTCGATGGCCGGGATGATGCCTTCGGTGCGGCATAGCAGGCCGAACGCGTCCATCGCCTCGGCGTCGGTGATCGGCCGGTATTCGGCGCGTCCGGTTTCCCTGAGCCAGGCGTGTTCGGGGCCCACCCCCGGGTAATCCAAACCCGCCGAGATCGAATGGGATTCGATGGTCTGACCGTCCTCGTCCTGCAGCAGGTAGGAGAACGATCCCTGGAAAGCCCCGGGTGAGCCGCCGGTGAATGTCGCGGCGTGCCGGCCGGTTTCGACGCCGTCGCCGGCGGCCTCGAATCCGACCAGCCGCACGCCGGGGTCATCGATAAACGCGTGGAAGATCCCGATGGCGTTGGACCCGCCGCCGACGCACGCCGTGACCGCGTCGGGCAACCGGCCCGCCTGTGCCCGGATCTGAACCCGGGTCTCCAGGCCGATGATGCGCTGAAAATCGCGCACCATGGTCGGAAACGGGTGGGGCCCGGCCGCGGTGCCGAAGCAGTAATACGTGTTGTCGGCGTTGGTGACCCAATCCCGGAAGGCCTCGTTGATCGCGTCCTTGAGCGTTTTCGAGCCGCTCTCGACGGAGACGACCTCGGCGCCCAGCAGCCGCATCCGGGCCACGTTGAGCGCCTGGCGCTCGGTGTCGACGGCGCCCATGTAGATCACGCAATCCAGGCCGAGCAGGGCGCACGCGGTGGCCGTGGCGACGCCGTGCTGACCGGCTCCGGTCTCGGCGATCACCCGGGTCTTGCCCATCCTCTGAGCCAGCAACGCCTGGCCAAGGACGTTGTTGATCTTGTGAGAGCCGGTGTGGTTCAGGTCTTCTCGCTTGAGGAAGATGCGCGCGCCGCCGGCGTGCTCGCCCAGCCGGGCGGCCTCATACAGCGGCGAGGGCCGGCCCGCGTAGTTGGCCTGCAGGTTATCCAGCGTGTCCAGAAAATCCGGGTTGACGCGTTCCTTGTCGTAGGCGGCGGTGACCTCCTCGATCACCGCCATCAGCGCCTCGGCGACGTAGCGGCCACCGTAAACGCCGAAATGACCACCCGGATCGGGGTCGTGGCGGGTGGGTTCGGCGATGGCCGCACTCGAAAGCGGAAGCTCCGGGCGGGACAGATCCACCATCACCAATGCTCAACGCGCGGGCGGCTCATCGGCGGCTAGCGAGCCGGTTTCGGGCAGGACGGATGGGTGCCCGCGGTGACCAGGTCGGCAACCGCCGCGCGCGGGTCACCGCTTTTGACCAGACCCTCACCGACCAATACGGCGTCGGCACCCGCGCCGGCATACGCCAGTAGGTCGCCGGTGCCACGGACCCCGGACTCGGCGACCCTGATCACGTTGCTGGGCAGCCCGGGAGCGATGCGCGCGAAGCAATCCCGGTCCACCTCGAGCGTCGTGAGATCGCGGGCGTTGACGCCGATCACGTTGGCCCCCGCCCTCAGCGCCCGGTCGGCCTCTTGCTCGGTGTGCACTTCGACGAGGGCCGTCATACCGAGCGATTCCGTGCGGTCCAGCATCGACACCAGCGCCGACTGGTCCAGCGCGGCGACGATGAGCAACAACATGTCGGCGCCGTGCGCGCGTGCCTCGTGGATCTGGTAGGGCTGCACCACAAAGTCCTTGCGCAACAACGGAATTGAGACGGAAGCACGCACCGCGTCGAGGTCGTCGAGCGAGCCGCGGAAACGTCGTTCCTCGGTCAGGACGCTGATGATCCGGGCGCCGCCCTCTTCGTAGGCGCGGGCCAGCTTCGCCGGATCGGCAATGGGCGCCAACGAACCCGCCGACGGACTGGCGCGCTTGACCTCGGCGATGACGCCGATGCCGGGCTCGCGCAGGGCGGCCATCACGTCCAGCGGTGGCGGCGCCGCGGCGGCGGCCGCTTTGATCTCGGGCAGGCTGATAACGGCTTCGCGCGCGGCAACGTCGGCCCGGACTCCCTCGAGGATGGAGTCAAGCACGGACGCCGGACTCATGCCTGTCGTTCCTCCCACTCCCAACCCACTGCCACGCCGTCACTCGGGCGGTTTCGATGACGTCCATGAAGGGTAGCGACCGTCGGCTCGCGGCCCGTCACCGACCCTCGGTGTCAGACCCGCGGGGCCGATCGGTCGGGTCGCGTCCCTCGTCAAGCGCATCCCATATCATCCGCTCCGACATCTCCGGCGTTTCCGGTCGCTCCAGCATCGCGCCGTCGGCGCCTTCGCGTAGCACATTGGACCGACGGGTCGCCGGCGCGGCGTATTTCGTGGCGCTTTCGCGGGCCGACCTGGAGTCCGAGGCCGACCGCATCAGCAGGACGGCCGCGATCAGGGTGCACACCGACGCGGCGACCGCCAGCCCCGCCCCCCAGTACCGCCGCTCGGTTCCCACCAGCGACATCACCGAGACGTGCGCCAGGTCGGCGCCGCGCATCGCCACGTCCGGAATCACCCACAGGCTGACCCCCAGATAGCCGACCGCGAGGCTGGCCGCCGCCAGCAGGCCCGCCAGCGCCCGCAGCGGCCGGCCGCGCACCGCGAGCGCCGCGACGGCGGCGGCCAGCATGAGCAGCGCCAACGGCAGCAGCGCCGTCGACCAGGACGCGCCCGACAGGGTCACCTCCTTGGGCTGGCCCAGCCCGTCGAACGAGCGGATGACGACCCACGGCAGCCTCGACGCCGCCCACAGCGCGCCGGCGGCGACCGCCAGCAGCAGCTGGGCTATCCGAATCGCCAGCCGGCCCCGGCGGGTCTCAGCCACGGGGGCCCGCGTCCGGCGGGGTCAGCGTCTCGGCGGCGGCGATCGCGTTGAGCACCGCCCGCGCCTTGTTGGTGGCCTCGGTGTATTCGTAGGGGCCGTTGGAGTCGGCCACCACCCCGCCGCCGGCCTGCACGTAGGCGGTGCCGTCGCGCATCAACGCGGTGCGGATGGCGATCGCGAAGTCGGCGTTGCCGGCGAAGTCGAGGTAGCCGACGACGCCGCCGTAGAGGCCGCGGCGCGTCTTTTCCACCTCTTCGATCAGCTCCATCGCGCGCACCTTGGGCGCGCCCGACAGCGTGCCGGCCGGGAAGCAGGCCGTCACCGCGTCCAGCGCGGTGCGGCCCTCGGCGAGCATCCCGGTCACCGTGGATACCAGGTGCATCACGTGGCTGTAGCGCTCGATGTGGCTGTAGTCCTCGACGCGCACGGTGCCCGGCGCGCAGACCCGGCCCAGGTCGTTGCGGCCCAGGTCGACCAGCATCAGGTGCTCGGCGCGTTCCTTGTCGTCGGCGAGCAGTTCCTTTTCCAGCAGCTGGTCCTCTTCATCGGTTTGCCCGCGCCAGCGGGTCCCGGCGATCGGATGCGTCGTCGCCCAGCCGTCGGCGACGGTGACCAACGCTTCGGGGCTGGATCCGACGATCGAAAAGTCCGTTGCCCCAGCATCATTCGGCACGTGCAGCAGGTACATGTACGGGCTGGGATTGGTCGCCCGCAGCATCCGGTACACGTCGATCGGGTCGACGTCGGTGTCCATCTCGAAGCGCTGCGACGGCACCACCTGAAAGGCTTCGCCGGCCGCGATCTGCTCGACAAGGTAGTCGACGATCTTGCCGTATTCCTCGACGGTGCGCTGGGCCCGGTTCCGGGGCTCGGGCCTGCTGAACGTGGCCACCGTCGACGGCAGCGGCTGACCCAGCGCGGCGGTCATCACGTCCAGGCGGGCGACCGCATCGTCGTAGGCCTCGTCGACCCGCTCGTCGGTGCCGTTCCAGTTCACGGCGTTGGCGATCAGCGTGATGGTGCCCTCGTGGTGGTCGACGGCCGCGACGTCGGTGGCCAGCAACAGCAACATGTCCGGCAGGCGAAGGTCGTCGATGGCCAGTGCGGGCAGGCGTTCCAGGCGCCGCACCAGGTCGTAAGCGAAGAAGCCGACCATGCCGCCCGACAGCGGCGGCAGCCCATGCAACGGGCCGGTGGCCAGCAGCCCGAGGGTCGCCCGCAGGGCGTGCAGCGGGTCGCCGCCGGTGGGCGCATCCCACGGCACCGCGCCCAGCCACACCGCCTCGCCGTCGCGCACGGTCAGTGCCGACGGCGCCCCCGCCCCGATGAAGGACCACCGCGACCAGGACCGGCCGTTCTCGGCGGACTCGAGCAGAAACGTGCCCGGCCGGTTGGCCGCGAGCTTGCGGTAAGCCGACAGCGGCGTCTCGCTGTCGGCCAAGACCTTGCGGGTCACCGGAACCACACGGTGCTCCGCCGCCAGCTGGCGGAAGTCCTCCCGTGAGGTGGTGGCGGCGAGGTGGTCATGCACCGAACCATCCTCGCAGACGTGGTGCCTCACTCCGGGGCCAGCGTGAGCGTGCGCAGAATGCCGGGCCGCGCGGCGTGTCGCCGCACCGACACGCACGTTCGCGGGAATCGGCCCCGGCGTAGCCTGGCGGCCATGAAGACTGGTGACACCGTGGCCGACTTCGAACTTCCCGATCAGACGGGAACGTCCCGCAAGCTCAGCGCCCTGCTTGCCGACGGGCCGGTGGTCCTGTTCTTCTACCCGGCGGCGATGACCCCCGGCTGCACCAAGGAGGCCTGTCACTTCCGCGACCTGGCGGCGGAATTCGCCGCGGTCGGCGCCAACCGCGTCGGCATCAGCGCGGACCCCGTGGAGAAGCAGGCCAAGTTCGCCGACCTGCGGAAGTTCGACTACCCGCTGCTGTCGGACACCGAGGGCACCGTCGCCACCCAGTTCGGTGTCAAGCGCGGCCTGCTCGGGAGACTGATGCCGGTCAAGCGCACGACCTTTGTCATCGACACCGATCGCACGGTGCTCGACGTGATCTCCAGCGAATTCAACATGGACACCCACGCCGACAGGGCGTTGGCGACGCTGCGGGCCCGGTCGTCGGCCTAGCCACCGCTCCCCCCGCGGGGCTACCCCTCCGCCCGCGAGCAGACGCAGAATCGCACTGCGCGGCCGCGCATCGTGCGATTCTGCGTCTGCTCGCCACGCCCGTCAGGGGACGATCGCGAGGAACACGTAGGCGGCAAGCAGCACCAGATGCACCTCGCCCTGCAACCGGGTGGCCCGGCCGGGCACCACGGTCAGCATGCTGATCACGACCGTCAGCGCGAACAGCACCAGTTGCGTGGGTTCCAGACCGAGCACCAGCGGCACTTTCAGCCAGGTGCTCGCCAGCGCGATGGCCGGGATGGTCAGGCCAATGCTGGCCATCGCCGACCCGTAGGCCAGGTTCAGGCTGGTCTGGATGCGGCCCCGCCGCGCCGCACGCACCGCCGCGAGCGTCTCGGGCAGCAGCACCAGCGTCGCGATCACCACCCCGACGAAAGTCTGCGGGAAGCCGGCCGCCGTGACCAGACGTTCGACCGCCGGGGATTCCTGTTCGGCCAGACCCACCACGGCAACCAACGCGACGAACAGCAGCGCGAGGCTGACCAGCGCCGACCGGGTGCTCGGGGGATCGGCGTGGCTTTCGTCCTCCGCGAACAGCCGCTTTTGGCCCTTCTGGGCGATCGGCAGAAAAAAATCGCGATGCCGAACGGTCTGGGTGAAGACGAACAGCAGGTACAGCAGCAGCGAGGCGACCGCGGCGAAGGCGAGCTGACCGGGCGAGAACTCCTTGCCGCGGTGGCTGGTGGTGAACGCCGGCAACGCCAGGCTCAGCGTCGCCAGCGTCGTGAGCGTGGCCAGCGCCGCGCCGCTGCCTTCGGCGTTGAACAGCGTCACGCCGTAGCGGCGCGAACCCCACGACAGCGACAGACCCGCGATCCCATTGGTGGTGATCATCAGGGCGGCGAAGGCGGTGTCCCTGGCCAGCGTGGCCGCCTCGTTGCCCCCGGACGCCATCAGCTCGACGATGAGGGCCACCTCGATGACCGTCACCGCGGCCGCCAGCACCAACGACCCGAACGGCTCGCCGACGCGGTGGGCGACCACCTCGGCGTGATGGACCGCGCCCAGCGCCGCGCCGATCAGCACCGCCGCTTCGACCGTGACCAGGACGGGCCCGAGGTGCTCGCCCCACGTCGCCGCCAGCAGGACGACGGCAAGCACCGGCACCACCGCGGTCCAGGACACCCGTTTCACCATCGCCCGCCATTCTCATCGAAGGCATCCCAGCGGCCGCTGTCCGCCGAAACTCGGTTGCCGCAGTGACAGCCTCAGTAGCATGCTCACATGCCGAAAACCGATGCGCGCGCCGAAGGCCCGGGCGAAGGCCTCCGCGAGGGACAGGTGTTCGCCGGGTACACCGTCATTCGGCGCCTGGGAACCGGCGGCATGGGGCAGGTGTATCTGGCCCAGCACCCGCGGCTGCCCCGCCGCGACGCGCTCAAAATCTTGCCCGGCGAGCTCACCGCGAACGACGAATTTCGCCAGCGCTTCAACAGGGAGGCCGATCTGGCCGCGAGCCTGTACCACGAGCACATCGTCGGCATCCACGACCGCGGCGAATACGAAGGGCAACTGTGGATCTCGATGGACTACGTGGAGGGAACCGACGCCGCGAAATTGCTGCGCGACCGGTACCCGTCCGGGATGCCGAAAAGCGATGTCGTCGAGATCATTTCGGCCGTCGCCGACGCGCTCGACTACGCTCATTCGCGCGGACTGCTGCATCGCGACGTCAAGCCGGCCAACATCCTGCTGAGCTCGGTTTCTCAAGCCAGCCCGCGACGACGGATCCTGCTCGCCGACTTCGGCATCGCGCGCGAGCTGGGTGACATCAGCGGGCTCACAGCGACCAACATGCTGGTGGGCACCACCGCGTACTGCGCGCCCGAACAATTGCAGGGTTCGGACATCGACGGGCGCGCCGACCAATACGCGCTCGGCTGCACCGCGTTTGACCTGTTGGCCGGGTCGGCCCCGTTCCGGCACTCCAACCCGGCGGTGGTCATCACCCAGCATCTGTCCGCGCCGCCACCGCACATCAGCGAGCGCCGACCCGAACTGGCCGACCTCGACGGTGCCCTCGCCAAGGCTCTCGCCAAAAAGCCCGACGACCGTTACCCGACGTGCGCGGATTTCGCGGCGGCCCTCGGTGACCAGCTCGACACCGCCGCGTCCGCGGTGGCAGCGGCCCCGACGGAAGTCATCGCGCAGCGCCCGAGCCCACCGCCGGCGCCCACACCGAAAGCGCGCAACGGTTGGCGAGGACCGGCGCTGGCGATCGGGGCGCTGGTCGGCGTCGCCCTGGTCGCGGTGGGCGCCTACGCCGGCGTCCGAATGTTCGGCACCCACACCAATCAGCACAGCGCCGCCGCCGCCCCGTCGCAGTCGGAGGCGCCGCCGCCGCGCAACACCGCCCCACAGCCGTCGGCGCCGGCGATCACGCTGTCCAGTCAGATCACCGACCAATCCGGGGTGCTCGGCCCCCTCGAGTCCGACGCGGTGAACCGCGCGCTCACCAAGCTCAGCAACGGGCGCGGCACCCGACTCTGGGTGGTCTACGTCAAGGACTTCGGCGGCCTCAGGCCGCTCAGGTGGGCCGAGAACACCATGCGCGCCAACAACTTCACCGACAGCGACGCCCTCTTGGCCATCGCCACCGACGAGCCGGCCTTCTCCTTCCGGGTGCCCAACGCGCTGATCACCGGACAGGCCATCGATCTCGAGATCATTCGCCGCGACCGCATCCAGCCGGCCGTGTCCCGCCACGAATGGGCCCGCGCGGCGATAGCCGCGGCCAACGGGCTGGACGTGACCCCCGGTTAGGCTTCGGGTTTCAGCAGCACGTCGGCGTCGAAGCAGCTGTGGTCGCCGGTGTGGCAGGCGCCGCCGACCTGGTCGACCGTCAGCAGCACGGTGTCGCCGTCGCAGTCCAGTCGCACCGAGTGCACGCGCTGGGTGTGCCCCGACGTCGCTCCCTTGACCCACTGCTCGCCGCGGGATCGCGAATAGTACGTGGCCTCACGGGTTTCCAGCGTGCGGGCCAGCGCGTCGTCGTCCATCCAGGCGACCATGAGCACGTCGCCGCTGCCGCGCTCCTGCACGACGGCGGTAAACAGCCCGTCGGCGTTGCGCTTCAGGCGCGCGGCGATCTTGGGGTCCAGCGTCATCGCGCCGTCCTCACAGCGATCCCCGCTTCGGCCATCGCGGCCTTCACCTGACCGATCGTCAGCTCGCGGAAGTGAAAGACGCTGGCCGCCAATACCGCATCGGCACCGGCGGCGACGGCGGGCGCGAAATGTGAGACCGCCCCGGCGCCGCCGCTGGCGATCACCGGCACGCTGACCGCCGCGCGCACCGCGCGCAGCATCGGCAGGTCGAACCCGGCCTTGGTGCCGTCGGCGTCCATCGAGTTGAGCAGGATCTCCCCCACCCCAAGTTCGGCGCCGCGGGCCGCCCACTCGACGGCGTCGATGCCGGTGCCGCGGCGGCCGCCGTGGGTGGTGACCTCCCAGCCCGACGGCGTCGGTGCCGATCCGGTGGGCACCGTGCGGGCGTCGACGGACAGCACGATGCACTGGGAGCCGAACTGGGTTGCCATCTCGGCCAATAGATCCGGCCGGGCGATGGCGGCGGTGTTGACCGAAACCTTGTCGGCTCCCGCGCGCAGCAGGGTGTCGACGTCGGCGACCGTGCGCACCCCGCCACCGACGGTCAGCGGGATGAACACCTGCTCGGCGGTGCGGCGCACCACCTCCAGCATCGTCGCCCTGCCCGACGACGACGCGGTGACGTCCAGGAAGGTCAGCTCGTCGGCGCCCTCGGCGTCGTAGGCCGCCGCGAGCTCCACCGGGTCGCCGGCGTCACGGAGGTTTTCGAAATTGACCCCCTTGACCACCCGCCCGGCGTCGACGTCCAGGCACGGGATCACGCGCACGGCAAGGCCGGTGCCCGAGTACATGTCAGTAGTCCTCCGGATCGCCCACGCCGCGCAGGATCTCGAGGACCTCGCCGTGCGCACCGGGCGCCGCGGCCAGCACCGACCGCGACGCGGGGGTCCACGGTTTACCGGCCAGGTCGGTGACGACGCCGCCGGCCGAGCGCACCTGCGCGACCCCGGCGGCGTGGTCCCAGACGTGACCACCGAAACTTACTGCGGCGCCGAGTATTCCGTCGGCGACGTAGACCAGGTCGATCCCGGTGGACCCGTGCATCCGCAGCCGTGAGGACACCCGGCTGAGGTTCTCCAGGACCGCGAGCCGGTACCGTCCCGGGAACCGGCCCCGCGAGTCGGCGCTGAACGTTCCCACCGCGACGAGGCTGTCGGCCAGTTCCGTGGCATCCAGCGCAGGTTGCGGTTCACCGTTTTTGATCAGCGGGCCTCCCGCGACGGCGGTGTAGCGCTCGTTAATGAACGGCAACCAGGTCAGGCCCGCCACCGGATCGCCGTCGTGCAGCAGGGCCAGCAGGATCGCGGCCATCGGCGATCCGGCGGCGTAGTTGAAGGTGCCGTCGACGGGATCGAGCACCCACACCCACGGCGAGCCCACGTCCGTGCCGCCGTACTCCTCGCCGTGCACGCCGATGCCGGTGGTGGCGACCAGCGCGGAGACGACCTGCCGCTCGATCGCCAGGTCGATTTCGGTGGCGAAGTCGTTGCCCTTCTTGGAAACCGCCGAATCGGCGCGGTGGCCCGCGAGGAATCGCGGCACGGCGGCGTCGAGGATCGCCGATGCCTTGTCAACCAAGGGGGACACCAGCGCGTTCAAATCCATTGTGCCCTACACCTTCACCGCGGCAAGGGCCTCCGGCAGGGTGAACCGGCCGGCGTAGAGGGCCTTGCCGACGATGGCGCCTTCGACCCCGCGGCCGGTGAGGGTCGCTAGGTTGTTCAGGGCGCGCAGGTCGTCCAGGCTGGACACTCCGCCGGACGCGATCACCGGGGCCTCGGTGCGATCGGCCACGGCGGCCAGCAGGTCGAGATTGGGGCCGCCCAGCGTGCCGTCCTTGGTGACGTCGGTGACGACGAACCGCGAACACCCTTGACCGTCAAGGCGTTCCAGCACGTCCCACAGGTCGCCGCCGTCGGTTTCCCAGCCCCGTCCGCGCAGCCGGTGCTCGCCGCCTGGATTTCCCGGGTCGATCTGGACGTCTAGGCCCACGGCGACCTTGTCGCCGTGCTCGGCGATCGCCCGCGCGCACCATTGCGGGTTCTCCAGCGCCGCGGTGCCGAGGTTGACGCGGGCGCAGCCGGTGGCCAGCGCCGCGGTCAGGGAGTCGTCGTCGCGGATTCCGCCGGACAGCTCCACCCGCACGTCGAGCTTGCCCACCAGCTCGGCGAGCAGTTCGCGGTTGGAGCCGCGGCCGAACGCGGCATCCAGGTCGACCAGGTGGATCCACTCGGCGCCGTCGCGCTGCCAGCCGAGCGCGGCGTCCAGCGCCGAGCCGTACTCGGTCTCGCTGCCGGCCTTGCCCTGCACGAGTCGCACGGCGCGTCCGTCGACCACGTCGACGGCGGGTAACAGTATTAACAAAATTCCTCCTGGTCGCCGAGACTGCAACTGGCGACGCGTCCTCTCGACGTTTGCGTGGTGGAATGCAGTTTCGCGGAAGTCGTCACAGTCCCTCGACCCAGTTGCTCAGCACGGCCGCGCCGGCGTCGCCGCTCTTTTCCGGGTGGAATTGGGTGGCGGCCAGCGGCCCGTCCTCGACCGCGGCCAGAAACGGCACCCGATGGGTGGCCCACGTCAGCACCGCCGCCGGGGAGCCGTCCCAGCGCTGGGCGGCGTAGGAGTGCACGAAGTAGAACCGGGCCGGGGGATCCAGGCCGTCCAGCCCCTTGAACAGCGCGCTGCCCGGCCCGGAATTCACCACGTTCCAGCCCATGTGCGGGATCACCGGGGCGTCCAGCCGGGTGACGGCCCCCGGCCATTGGCCGCAGCCTTTGGTCTCCACCCCGAATTCGACCCCGCGGGCGAACAGGATCTGCATGCCCACGCAGACGCCCAGCACCGGGCGTCCGGCGGCCACCCGCTCGGCGATGATCCGCTCCCCCGCGATCTTGCGCAGGCCCGTCATGCACGCCTCGAACGCGCCCACCCCGGGCACCACCAGCCCGTCGGCGGCCGCCGCGGCGCCCGGGTCGGCGGTCACCTCGACCGACGCGCCGACCCGCTGCAGCGCGCGCTGGGCCGACCGCAGATTGCCCGAGCCGTAATCCAGGACAACAACCGACCTTGTCACAGAACGCCTTTGGTGGACGGCACGCCCGACACCCGGGGATCGGGCTCGACCGCCTGGCGCAGCGCGCGGGCGACGGCCTTGTACTGCGCCTCGGTGATGTGGTGTGGGTCGCGCCCGTACAGGACGCGCACGTGCAGCGCGATGCGGGCGTTGGCGGCCAGCGACTCGAACACGTGCCGGTTGATGACGGTGTGGTAGGGCACCGAGCTGCCGGCAATGGTGGTGTGCTGCAGGTGATCCGGCTCCCCGGTGTGCACGCAGTAGGGCCGCCCGGACACGTCGACCGCGGCGTGGGCCAGCGCCTCGTCCATCGGGACGAAGGCGTCCCCGAACCGGCGGATGCCCTTCTTGTCGCCGAGGGCCTGCCCGAGCGCCTGACCGAGCGCGATCGCGGTGTCCTCGATGGTGTGGTGCCCCTCGATCTCCAGGTCGCCCTCGGTGCGCACGGTCAGGTCGAAGCTGGCGTGGCTGCCCAGCGCCGTCAGCATGTGGTCGTAGAACGGCACACCGGTGTCGATGTGGACCTGCCCGGTGCCGTCGAGGTCGAGCTCGATGATGATGTCGGATTCCTTGGTGCGGCGCTCGATGCGCGCGCGGCGGGTGGCGGTCACGGGGCTCCTATGGGGGTGACTGGGGCCAGTTCGGTGGCCGCGATCTGGGCGCTGGCGCGTAGGAACGCGTCGTTCTCGTCGGCCAGGCCCGTGGTGGCGCGCAGGTAGCCGGGGATTCCGACGTCGCGGATCAGGATGCCGGCGTCCAGGTAGCGCTGCCAGGCGGCCGGCGCGTCGGCGAACTCGCCGAACAGCACGAAGTTGGCGTCGCTGGGGATAACCCGAAAGCCCATGCCGCTCAAGGCCGTCGTGACGCGTTCGCGTTCGGCGATCAACGTGGCCACGCTGGCCAACGTGTCGTCGGCGTGCCGCAGCGCCGCCCGGGCCGCGGCCTGGGTGACCGACGACAGGTGATACGGCAGCCGCACCAGCAGCATCGCGTCGATCACCGCTGGCGTGGCGACCAGATACCCGAGCCGGCCGCCGGCGAAGGCGAACGCCTTGCTCATGGTGCGGGTGACGACGAGCTTGGCCGGGTATTCCTCGACGAGCGCCACCGCGCTGGGCTGCGACGAGAACTCGCCGTAGGCCTCGTCGACGATCAGGATGCCCGGAACCACGTCGAGCAGCCGCCGCAGATCCGGCAGCGAAACGCTCTGCCCCGACGGGTTGTTGGGGCTGGCGATGAACACCACGTCGGGTCGCCCGTCGGCGACGGCGGCGACGGCGGCATCGGCGTCGAGGCCGAAGTCGTCGGCGCGGGGGGCCTCGAGCCATTCCGTGCGGGTGCCGTCGGCGATGATCGGGTGCATCGAGTAGGACGGGACGAACCCGATCGCGCTGCGGCCCGGCCCGCCGAACGCCTGCAGCAGCTGCTGCAGGATCTCGTTGGAACCATTGGCGGCCCAAAGGTTTTCGATACCGAGCGGGACGCCGGTCTGCGCCGTGAGGTAGCCCGCCAGGTCACGGCGCAGGGCCACCGCGTCGCGGTCGGGGTAGCGGTGCAGGTCCGCGGCGGCCTCGCCCACCGAGCGCACGACGTCGTCGACGAGCGCCTTGGTGGGCGGGTGCGGGTTCTCGTTGGTGTTCAGCCGCACAGGGACCGCCAATTGCGGTGCGCCATAAGGAGATTTGCCGCGCAGGTCGTCGCGCAGCGGCAGGTCGTCCAGCGTGGGCCTCTGGGCCGTCATCGCTCGAACCTCCGCCGTATCGCCTCGCCGTGCGCCGGCAGGTCCTCGGCCTCGGCCAGCGTGATCACATGCCCGGACACGTCTTTGAGCGCCGCCTCGGTGTAGTCGACGACGTGGATGCCACGTAGGAACGTCTGCACCGACAGGCCGCTGGAGTGGCGGGCGCAGCCCGCGGTCGGCAGCACGTGGTTGGATCCGGCGCAATAGTCACCGAGGCTCACGGGCGCCCACGGGCCGACGAAAATTGCTCCGGCCGAACGTATTCGGTCCGCGATCCGCCCCGCGTCGACGGTCTGGATCTCCAGGTGTTCGGGCGCGTAGGCGTTGACGACCTTGATGCCGGCGTCCAGGTCGTCGACCAGGATGATCGCCGACTGGCGCCCACCCAGCGCGGCGGTCACCCGCTCACGGTGCACCGTCGTGCGCAGCTGGGCGGCCAGCTCGCGCTCGGCGGCGGCGGCCAGGTCCTCGCTCGGGGTCACCAGCACGCTGGCCGCCATCTCGTCGTGCTCGGCCTGGCTGATCAGGTCGGCGGCCACGTGCGCCGGGTCGGCGGTGTGGTCGGCGAGGACGGCGATCTCCGTCGGCCCGGCCTCGGCGTCGATGCCCACCCGGGAGCGGCACAGCCGCTTGGCGGCGGTGACGTAGATGTTGCCGGGGCCGGTGATCATGTCGACGGGCACGAGTTCGGCCGCTGCGTCCGGCGACGATGCGGACCGTGTTCGGTCCGCTGAGAAGCCGGGCCATTCGACCCCGGTGTCGGTGCCGCCGTAGGCCAGCAGCGCCACCGCCTGCGCCCCGCCCACGGCCCACACCTCGTCGACGCCCAGCAGCCGGGCCGCGGCCAGGATCGTGGGGTGCGGCAACCCGCCGAACTCCGCCTGCGGCGGGCTGGCCACCACCAGCGAGCCGACCCCGGCGGCCTGCGCCGGCACCACGTTCATCACCACGCTGGACGGGTACACGGCGTTGCCGCCGGGCACATACAGGCCGACGCGCTCGACGGGAACCCAGCGCTCGGTGACCGTCGCACCGGGCCCGAGGGCGGTGGTGACGTCGGCGCGCCGCTGGTCGGCGTGCACGGCGCGGGTGCGATCGATCATCACCCGCAGCGCCTCGGCCACGTCGGCGTCCAGATCCGCTAGCGCTTTTTCGAGCGCGGCGGCCGGCACCCGCACGGCCGGGGGCCGAACGCCGTCGAACGACGCCCCGAACTCCAACGCCGCCTCGGCCCCGCGCTCGGCGACGGCCTCGACGATCGGCCGCACCCGGGGCAGCACGCTGTCCACGTCGGCGCCACCGCGCGGCAGCGCCGCCCGCAGCCGGGCGGCCGTCAGCTGCGCGCCGCGCAAGTCGATGCGGGCGATCACGGGTGCTGCGGTGGTGTTCATCGCCTCCATTGTCCCAGAGCAACTCAAGTGGATATCCGACCGGTACAGTGCGGTCATGTCCAAAAAGGATCATCCCAACAACGCGCCGGGCGTCCCGATGGTCTTTCCGGTCTGGTTTGAGAACCTTCAGGTCAAATACCTCAACAAGGCGCTCAAGCCGATCGCGCGCTATCTGCCCGGAACCGGGACCATCGAGCATCGCGGTCGCAAGTCCGGTGCGCCGTACAAAACCATCGTGACGGCCTATCGCAAGGGGAACGTGCTGGCGATCGCGCTGGCTCACGGGAAGACCGACTGGGTGAAGAACGTGCTGGCCGCGGGCCAGGCGGACGTGCGCTTTGCCCGCCGCACGGTGCACCTCACCAATCCGCGGATCCTGCCGGCCGGTTCCGACGGCGAGGGCCTGCCGTTTCTGGCGAAGATGCAGGCTCCCCGGATGGCGGTTTTCGTCGCCGACATCGCCTGACGCGGCGCCCCACCCGCATCGAGTGTGCGCTGAGGGCTTTGAGCGTGAACCCGCGGCGGCGACACGCCGGGCGGTTCCGCCCAGGAATCACGCTGAAAGCCCGGCGGCGAGGGAAAGAGTTACATGTCCAGGCCGATGTCGAGCGCGCGCACGGAGTGGGTCAGCGCGCCGACGGCCAGGTAGTCGACGCCGGTCGCGGCGTAGGTCGCCGCGGTCTGCAGGCTGAGCCCGCCCGACGATTCGAGCAGCACGGCGGGCGCCCGGGCGTCGCGGCGCTGCACCGCCGTCTGCGTCTGCCACACCGGAAAGTTGTCCAGCAGGATCAGCTCGGGCTTTTCGGCCAGCACCGCGTCGAGCTGCTCGAGCGAGTCCACCTCCACCTCGCACGGCAGGTCGGGGGCGGCCTCGCGGACCGCGCGCAGCGCCTCGACCACCGACCCCGCGGCCGCGACGTGGTTGTCCTTGATCAGCGCCGCGTCACCCAGCCCCAGGCGGTGGTTGACGCCCCCGCCGAGCCGCACCGCGTATTTCTGCAGCACCCGCAGGCCGGGCAGGGTCTTGCGGGTGTCGCGGACCTTGGCCTTGGTGCCCCGCACCGCGTCGACCCAGGCCGCCGTCGCGGTGGCGATCCCCGACAGGTGGCAGATCAGGTTCAGCGCGGTCCGCTCCGCGGTCAACAGGCCGCGGGTCTCGGCCCGCACCGTCAACAGCGACTCGCCGGGCTGCACCCGGGCACCGTCCTCGACGCGGTCGAGCACCTGGTAGCCGCCCGCGCCGAGCACCTCGTCGAGCGCCAACAGCGCGACGTCCACCCCGGCTATCACGCCCGGCTCGCGGGGCACCATCGACGCCGTGGCCGTCGCGCCGGCGGGCACCGTGGCCAGCGTGGTGACGTCGGGCCCGTAGCGCAGGTCCTCCTGCAGGCCGCGCCGGATGGCGTCTCGCGCGGCGTCGAGTTCGGGGCCGGCCAGCATCGTCAACCCACCGCCGCCAGCGCCTCCACCAGCACGGAGCTTTGGTCGTCGGCCAGCCGGAGGACGCCGCCGCGGGCTTGTTCCGGCGCCGCGTCCGCGTACTCGGCGCGGTGGTGGCAACCCCGGCTTTCGGTGCGCGCCAAGGCCGCCGCGGTCACGGCCCGCGCGGTCAGGGTCAACGCGACGTCCTCGAAGTCGCGGCGGCCGGCCTGGGCGCGGGCCCGCGCCCAGGAAAGCTTGTCGGACAACCGGTTTAGCCCGGCGGCGTCGCGCACCACCGAGGCGTCGCGGCTCATCGCGCGTTGCAGTTCGGCGCGCTCCAGCGCGGTGTGGGCGATCGGCTCGGGCGCCACGGCGCGCGCACGCCCGGCGGCCGCCGCGTGTTCGGCGGCGGCCTCGCCGGCGCGGCCGCCGACCACCAGGCCCTCCAGCAGGCTGTTGGACGCCAGGCGGTTGGCGCCGTGCATCCCGGTGCGGGCCACCTCGCCCGCGGCGAACAGCCCGGGCAGCTCGGTGCGGCCGTAGACATCGGTGACGACGCCGCCGCAGCTGTAGTGCGCGCCCGGAACGACCGGGATGGGTTGGCGGACGGGGTCGATGCCGGCGCCCCGGCAGGCGGCGGTGACGGTGGGAAACCGCGCCGCGAAGCCCTCGATGCCGCGCGCGTCGAGGAAGGCACACGGATCGCCGGTGGCCCTCAGCCGGGCGTCGATGGCGGCCGCGACGACGTCGCGCGGCGCCAGGTCACCCATCGGGTGAAGGCCGTCGGTGATCGAATTGCCCTGCCGGTCAAGCAATATCGCGCCCTCGCCGCGGATGGCCTCGGTGATCAGTGGGCGCCGCCCGCCGGTCTCGCCGGAGAACAACATCGTGGGATGGAACTGGATGAACTCCAGATCGCTGACCGCGACGCCGGCCCACAGCGCCAACGCGATGCCGTCGCCGGTGGAGCCTTCCGGGTTCGTGGTCGCGGCGTAGAGGTGCCCGAGCCCGCCGGAGGCCAGGATCACCGAGGGCGCGCTGACGATCCCGCAGCCGTCCGGGTTGCCCACCCACACGCCGGTCACGGCGCTGCCGTCGTGCAGCACCCGCAGGGCCACGTGGCCGGTGCGAATGTCCAGCACCCGAGCGGCATGGTCGAGCGCGCGCTGGACCTCGGCGCCGGTGGCGTCGCCACCGGCGTGCACGATGCGTCGCCGCGAGTGCCCGCCTTCGCGGGTCAAATCCCAACGGCCGGGGACGGATTCGTCGAATCGCGCCCCGTCACAGACCAATTCGGAGACCGCGCGGTAGCCGTCGGCGACGATCGAGGACACCGCCTCGGGGTCGCACAGGCCCGCGCCCGCGGCCAGGGTGTCGGCGACGTGGGCATCCACGGAGTCTTGATTATCCGGGTTGTCGGGCAGGACCACCGCGATGCCGCCCTGCGCGTAGTGGGTCGCCGTCACTCCCCGCGCGCGGTCCGCCTTGGACAGGACGACGACGCTGCGGCCGGCGCGATGGGCGGCCAGCGCCGCGGCCAATCCCGCGACGCCGGTGCCGATGACGACGACGTCGGCGTTATGGGTCCATTCGGGACGGGCCATCATTCGCCGCCGCCCGGCTGCCCGATTTCGATCATCCGCTGCACGCTGCGCCGGCCCGCCGCCGCGATGTCCGGGTCGACGTGAACCTCGTCGGCGCCCTCGACCAGGCAGCGCAGCAGCGCCGCGGGGGTGATCATCTTCATGAACTTGCACGAGGCGCGGTCGTTGACCGCGCGGAAGTCGACGTGCGGTGCGGCCCTGCGCAATTGGTAGAGCATGCCGACCTCGGTGGCGACCAGCACCTTGCGGGCATGGGTCTCGTGAGCGGCGTCGAGCATGCCGCCGGTGGACAGGATCCGCACCCGATCGGCCGGGAAGGCGCCCTCGCCCGCGAGGTATAAAGCCGAAGTGGCACAACCGCATTCGGGGTGCACGAAGAGTTCGGCGTCGGGATTCGCCGCGGCCTGGTCGCTGAGCTCGTCACCGTTGATGCCGGCGTGCACGTGGCACTCACCGGCCCACACGTGCAGGTTGGTGCGGCCCGTCACCCGGCGCACGTGGGCGCCGAGGAACTGGTCCGGGCAGAACAGCACCTCGCGGTCCGGGTCGATGGACTCGACCACCTCCACCGCGTTGGACGAGGTGCAGCAGATGTCGGTGAGCGCCTTCACGGCGGCCGTGGTGTTGACGTAGGAGACGACGACGGCGCCGGGGTGTTCGTCCTTCCAGGCGCGCAGGTCGTCGGCGGTGATCGAGTCGGCCAGCGAGCAGCCCGCCCGCTGATCGGGAATGAGCACGGTCTTGGCCGGACTCAGGATCTTGGCGGTCTCGGCCATGAAATGCACGCCACAGAACACGATGGTGTCCTCGGGCGCGTCGGCGGCGATCCGCGACAGCGCCAGCGAGTCGCCCACGTGGTCGGCGACGTCCTGGATGGCGGGCAGCTGGTAGTTGTGCGCGAGCAGGGTGGCGCCGCGCAGCGTCGCCAGCCGCCGGACCTCGGCCGCCCACTGCTCGTCGCCGTCCAGACCGGCGTAGCCGGTGGGCGTGTTGGTGATACGGGCAGCCATGTCGTCCGCGAGCGTGTCCATGCGAGTCAAAACCGTCACGGAGTGCTCCTTTCGCATCCGGGAGGTTTTCGACTTACAATCGAAAACATGGCCCATAGTAGCACCGCCCACGAAGTGCTTGCGGTCGTGTTCCAGGTTCGCCAGGCCACCGAGCAGGTTACGAAGGCCCCCCGAACGGAAAAACCCCAGCTGAACGTGCTGTTATGGCAGCGTGCCCGGGATCCGCAAAGGGGCGCGTGGTCGCTGCCCGGCGGGCGGCTGCGCAACCACGAGGACCTGACCACCTCGGTGCGCCGCCAGCTGGCCGAAAAAGTCGACCTGCGAGAGCTGGCTCACTTGGAGCAGCTCGCTGTGTTCTCCGACCCACACCGGGTGCCCGGCACCCGGGTGATCGCGTCGACCTTCCTGGGCCTGGTGCCCTCCCCCGCCACCCCCGAGCTGCCGCCGGACACCCGCTGGCATCCGGTGAATTCGCTGCCGCCGATGGCGTTCGATCACGGCCCGATGGTGGCCCACGCCCGCGCCCGGCTGGTCGCCAAGATGTCGTATACCAACATCGGATTTGCTTTGGCACCAAGGGAATTCGCGCTTTCCACGCTGCGCGACATCTACGGCGCAGCGCTGGGGTACCAGGTCGACGCCACGAACCTGCAGCGGGTCCTGGTCCGGCGCGGGGTCATCAGCCAGACCGGCACCATCGCGCAGTCCGGCCGCAGCGGCGGGCGTCCGGCGGCGCTGTATCACTTCACCGACTCGTCGCTGCGGGTGACCGACGAGTTCGCCGCGTTCCGGCCGCCAGGCCAGCTTTGAGTTACCGTTGAGGGCCACGCCGCGCCGGTAGGTTGGGCGGGAACACCGGGTCCGTGGGGGCGCGTGACGCCGACGAGAACTGGCGCACAACGCGGCGATGACGTTTTGGCCACTGCCCCGTTCCCGGGCGAGAATGCCGGATGGCCAAGAAGGGATCCTGATGGTTGAGCTCGGCAATCTGGCGGGGACGCACGGCGCGCAATGGATCGGACGGCCGCCGCACGAGGAACTGCAGCGCAAGGTGCGCCCGCTGCTGCCCTGCGACGACCCGTTCTACCAGCCGCCGCCCGGCTACCAGCACGCCGAGCCGGGGACGGTCTTGCGCTCCCGCGAGGTGGAGCTGGCGTTTCTGGGCCTGGTACCCCAGCCCGTCACGGCCGTCCAGCTGCTCTACCGGACGATGGACATGAACGGTGAGCCCGAGGCGACGGTGACCACCGTGATCGTCCCGGCCGAGCGCGCCCCGGGGGCCACGTGCCCGCTGCTGTCGTATCAGTGCGCGATCGACGCCATGACGTCCCGCTGCTTCCCGTCCTATGCGCTGCGGCGCAGGGCGAAGGCCCTCGGGTCGTTGAGCCAGTTCGAGTTCCTGCTGATCACCGCCGCGGTCGCCGAGGGCTGGGCCGTCTCGGTGCCCGACCACGAAGGCCTCTACGGTTCGTGGGGCGCGCCGTATGAGCCCGGGTACCGGGTCCTGGACGGGATCCGGGCCGCGCTGGGTTCGGAACGGCTCGGCTTGTCGGCGGAAGCCTCCCCACAGGCGCCGATCGGGCTGTGGGGGTACTCCGGCGGCGGGCTGGCCAGCGCGTGGGCCGCCGAGATGTGCGGGGACTACGCGCCCGAGCTGGACATCGTGGGGGCGGTGCTGGGCTCACCCGTCGGCGACCTCGGCCACACCTTCCGCAGGCTCAACGGGAGCTTCCTGGCCGGCCTGCCCGCGCTGGTGGTGGCGGCTCTCTCCCACATCTACCCCGACCTCGACCGGGTGATCAAGGAACACACCAGTGACGAGGGCCGCGCCCTGCTCGACGCGCTGGAGGACATGACGACCGTCCAGGCCGTGCTGCGGATGGCGGGCAAAGACATGGGCGACTACCTGGACGAGCCGCTCGAAAAGATCCTGTCGACGCCCGAGGTGACGCAGGTCTTCGACAGCATCAAGCTGGGCGCCACGGTGCCGACGCCGCCCGTGCTGATCGTGCAGGCCGTGCACGACTACCTCATCGACGTGCACGACATCGACGAACTCGCGCACGCCTATTCGGCCGGCGGCGCCAGCGTCACCTACCACCGGGACGCGTTCAACGAACACATTTGCCTGCACCCGCTGTCGGCGCCCATGACGCTTCGCTGGCTCACGGACCGGTTCGCCGGTCGACCGCTGACCGAACACCTCGTCCGGACCGCGTGGCCGACGGCGTTCAATCCGATGACCTACGTCGGCATGGCGCGGCTGATCAAGATCGCGGCCAAGGTCATCACCGGCAGGAAGGTGCCGCGCCGCCCGTTGTAAGCCCGCTAGGAGACGGCGGCCTCCGGGGACTCCGGCTCCATCGGCCTGGCGTGCGACGGTTGATCGGCCGCCGGGAGCACCCCCAGGTCGTCGCGGGCGTCGGCCGCCGCGAGCAGGGCATAGACCAGCGCGGCGATCCCGGCCGGCCACAGCAGGGTCACCGCGACCTGCAGCGGGCCATGGGAAAAGAACACCGGCGGCGCCTCGATGACGTAGGCCACCGACGGGTGTCCCGACAGCGGCACCGCGTCGAAGTTCAGGGCGCCGTAGCTCAGCCGAACGAGCGCCGCCCCGATCGCCGACGCGGCGGCGGCGGCGATCACCATGCCGATCGACAGCCCGGCGACCATCGCCGGTCCGCGGCGCCCGCGCCATTGCCACGCCAGCACCGGGCCCACCACCGCCAGCACCGTCAGCAGGCCCAGCATCAGGCACGGCGCGTTGAAGAAGTGTTCGGATTCGGTGCCCAGATAGTCGTGGACCCGCTCACCCGCGCGGGTGATGGCCACCACCGCGTGGATCGGCGGCGCAATCCATGCCCACAGCCCGCCGAGCACGGCGCCGGTCGCCGTCACCCCCGCCGCGGCGGCGACGATCGCGCGCACCCGGGACCTGCGGGGCTCGCCGGCCGGCCGCGCGTGCTTGGTCACCGCTGGGCCTCCAGGTCGGCCGAGTCCACCTCGCCGTGTCGCGAGCACCGCACCCGCCACCCGTCGGGGCGAACCTGGACCACCATCCGGCGTCCGCATTCCGCGCAGAACCGGGGCGGTTCGAGGCCCAGCCGGGCCGCCGTCGGCACGGCGGTGCCGCCCAATTCGCCGGTGTAGACGTTGTAGACGCCGGCGCCGACCGGAGCGCCCAGATCCCGAACCACAGCCTCCAGTCTCTTACAAACTGGCCTACAAACTGGCATTGAGCGCCTTGATCGGCATCTGGAGATCGTCGAGGAGCTCCAGATCCGCTTCGGCGGGGCGGCCGAGGGTGGTCAGGTAGTTCCCGACGATCACCGCGTTGATGCCGCCCAGGATGCCCTGCTTGGCGCCGAGGTCACCCAGGGTGATCTCGCGGCCCCCGGCGAACCGCAGCATGGTGCGCGGCAACGCCAGCCGGAAGGCGGCCACCGACTTCAACGCCTCGCTGACGGGCATGACCTCCAGGTCGCCGAACGGGGTGCCCGGCCGCGGGTTGAGGAAGTTCAGCGGCACCTCGTCGGGGCCAAGCTCGGCCAGCTCGGCGGCGAACTCGGCGCGCTGCTCCAGGGTCTCGCCCATGCCGAGGATGCCGCCGCAGCACACCTCCATGCCGGCGTCGCGCACCATCGACAGCGTCTGCCAGCGCTCCTCCCAGGTATGGGTGGTGACGACGTTGGTGAAGAACGACCGGGCGGTCTCCAGGTTGTGGTTGTAGCGGTGCACTCCCATCGCCGAGAGCCGCTCCACCTGCTCGGCGGTCAGCATCCCCAGCGAGCAGGCGATGTTGATCTCCACCTCGTCGCGGATCGCCTCGATGCCGGCGGCGACCTGCGCCATCAGCCGCTCGTCGGGTCCGCGCACCGCGGCCACGATGCAGAACTCGGTGGCGCCGGACTTCGCGGTCTGTTTGGCCGCCTCGACCAGGCTGGGGATGTCGAGGCGGGCGCTGCGCACCGGCGACGAGAAAAGCCCCGATTGCGAGCAGAAGTGGCAGTCCTCCGGGCAGCCGCCGGTCTTCAGGCTGATGATGCCCTCGACCTCGACCTCGGGGCCGCACCAGCGCATCCGGACCTCGTGGGCCAACGCGAGCAGCTCGTCGAGCCGGTCGTCGGGCAGCCGCAGCACCCGCAGCACCTGGTCGCGGCTCAGCCCCTCGCCGTTCTCCAGCACCTGTTCGCGCGCGGTGGCCAGGATGTCGAAGCCGTCCCGGTCGATGTCGCTCGTTGGCCTGGTTGGCGCCTCAGTCAACAGGTACTCCCTTGTCTCAAATGCGTGTGTCAAATGCCCGTGTCGAAATGCCCGCCCCGGGTGAATCTACCGAACGGCTTCGCACGCGTACGTAACGCCAGTGCGGAAATCGGCCGCCGGAATCGCCGTGACGTCACGCTCGCGGACCCGCGATCGGGTGCTCGACCCGCTTGTCGCCGTCCCAGCGGCGCAGGCCGGCGAACCGGCCGTCGATCTGCGCCGGCCGGCCCGCGATGCGCAGCGCCCGGCCGAGCTGGGCGCCGTCGACGCGGCGCGCCAGCGTGACGTGCGCGGTCCACTGCCCGGGCAGGCTGTTGGGCGTCGGAGCGGGCAGCAGATGCGGGCCGCACAGCCGGTGCACCTCGGCGTGCAGTGCCAGCAGCTCGCCCGTCGGCACCACCAGCCGCGCGAAAACGACGTTCGCCCGGCCGAACAACACCGGCGCGCCGACGGAACAGCCCAGCGGCAGCCGTCGGCCGACGGGGGCCAGCAACTCGTCGACGTCGGGGGCGATGACCTCGGCGACGGCCAGCGTCACGTGCGGCCGGCTGGCCGGGGCCTGGCTGGGGATCCCGGCGCCGGCCAGCGCCTCCCAGATGCCGCGGATCGCCGACTCGGTGTCGGGATCGAAGACCAGCTCGATCGAATGCACCATCAGCGGACCAACGCGGTGACCCAGTCGCGGTCGAACGCGCCGGCGCACGCCGCCGCGAAGTCGGCGGGGCCCATCGATCCGGCGCCGGCGGTCAGGGCCGCGCGCACGGGGGCCAGGCGGGCCAGCGCGGACCGGTTCGAGGTCTGCACCGGCCCGGGGTGCGCCGGCCAGCTTCCGATCGCCAGTCCGGTGCATGGAACACGGTGTGCGGCAAGGGCTTCCAGTGTCAGCGCGGTGTGATTGAGGGTGCCCAGCTCCGCGGTGACCACGACCAGCGCCGCGGCGCCCAGCTCGACGGCCAGGTCGCGCAGCGTGACGCCGGCGCCGCCGAGTTCGACCAGCAGCCCGCCGGCGCCCTCGACCAACGTCAGCCGCCCCGGTCGGTCCAGGCCGGCGATCAGCCGCAGCAGCTGGTCGGCGGTGGGCAGCGCCATGCCCGCCTGCTCGGCCGCGGCGGCCGGCGCCAGCGGCTGCGGATACCGGGCCAGCCCGGCGAGTTCGGTGACGCCCGAGAGCCGGCCCACCTCGGCGAGGTCGTCGTCGCCGGAGTCGGTGCCGGTCTGGACCGGTTTGCACACGGCCACGTCGAGGCCGGCCCGGCGGGCGTCACACGCCAGCGCCGCGGTGACGACCGTCTTGCCGACCCCCGTGCCGGTGCCGGTGACGACCAGGACGGTCAACGGCGCGACACGGCGAGCACGTCGGTCAGCACGCGGCGGGCGACGTCGAGGTCGGCGGCGTCCAGCGACGCGCGCGCGCTCAGCCGCAGCCGCGACGTCCCGGCGGGCACCGTCGGCGGCCGGAAGCAGCCCACCCGCACGCCGGCGTCCAGGCAGGCGGTCGCGGCGGCCAGCGCCACCTCCGGCTCGCCCAGGATCACCGACACCACGGCCGACTGTGGCTTTTCGGCGACGCCGCAGGCCCCGGCCAGGAAGCGGGCGTGCGCCAGCACGGCCTCCGGCCGCCACGACTCGGCCCGCAGGACACCCAGCGCGGCCCGCGCGGCGCCCACCGCCGCCGGCGCCAGGCCGGTGTCGAAGATGAACGGCCGGGCCGCGTCGATCAGGTGGGCACGCACCGGCGCCGGCCCCAGGACCACGCCGCCCTGGCTGCCCAGCGCCTTGGACAACGTCGTGGTCATCACCACGTCGGGCGCGCCCGCGAGCCCGAGCTCGTGCAGCAGCCCGCGCCCGCCGCCGCGCACGCCGAGGGCGTGCGCCTCGTCGACGATGAGCAGCGCGCGGTGCCGGCGGCACACGTCGTGCAATTCCCGCACGGGGGCCAGCGAGCCGTCGGCGCTGAACACCGAATCGGTGACGACGACGGCGCGCTCCTCGTCGCGTGCCGCCAGCGCGGCGTCCACCGCGCCGACGTCGCGGTGCGGCGTGACTACCACCCGGGCGCGCGACAGCCGGCAGGCGTCCACCAGCGACGCGTGCGAATGGGCGTCGGAGACCAGCAGCGAGCCGGGTCCCGACAGGCCGACGACGGCCCCCAGGTTGGCCGTGTATCCCGAGGAGAACAGCAGGCCCGAGGCGGCGCCGACGAACTCGGCGAGCTCGGACTCGAATTGCTGGTGCAGCTCGGTGTCGCCGGTGACCAGGCGGGAACCGGTGGCCCCGGCGCCCCACATGCGCAGCGCCGCGACGCCGCCCTCGATCACGTCGGGGTGTTGGGACAGGCCGAGGTAGTCGTTGGACGCCAGGTCCAGCTCGGTGGCGACGGCGGGGCGCGGCCGCAGCGAGCGGCGCAGCCCGGCGTCGCGGCGCTGCCGCTCGGCCGCCTCCAGCCAGGCCAGCGGGGAAGTCTCGATCGGTGCCCTCATCGAGGCTCAGCCTACGAGGCGCGCGACCTCGACCATCGCCGAGGTGATCTGGGATATTTCGGCGGGCCCGCAGATGAACGGCGGCATCGCGTAGACCAGGTTGCGGAACGGGCGCAGCCAGACGCCGTGGTCGAGCGCCGCGGGGGTGGCGACGGCCAGGTCGACGGGCCGGTGGCATTCGATGACGCCGATGGCGCCGCACACCCGTACGTCGGCCACGCCGGGCAGTGCGCGGGCCGGTTCGAGCCCGGCGGCCAGCCCGGCGGAGATCTCGGCGACCCGCGACCGCCAGTCCTGGTCCAGCAGTAGCTCGACGCTGGCCACCGACACCGCGCAGGCCAGCGGGTTGGCCATGAACGTGGGCCCGTGCATGAGCGCGCCCGCCTCGCCGGAGCTGATGGTGCGCGCGATGCCGGTCGTGCACAAGGTGGCGGCCAGGCTGAGGTATCCGCCGGTCAGCGCCTTGCCGACGCACATGATGTCCGGGCTCACCCCGGCGTGGTCGGCGGCGAACAGCTCACCGGTGCGGCCGAAGCCGGTCGCGATCTCGTCGAAGACCAGCAGCACGTCGTGCCGCCGGCAGGCCTCCCGCAGGTCGCGCAGGTAGCGCGGGTCGTGGAAGCGCATCCCGCCGGCGCCCTGGACGACGGGCTCGACGACCACGGCCGCCAGTTCGGCGGCGTGGCGCTCCAGTTGCTTTTCGAACGCCGCGCTGTAGGCCGGGTCGTACTCCCGCGGCACTTGGGGGGCGAACACCTGCGGCGCCAGGACGTCGGTCCACAGCGAGTGCATGCCGCCGTCGGGATCGCAGATGCTCATCGGCGTGAAGGTGTCGCCGTGGTAGCCGCCCCGCCAGGTCATCAGCCGCCGCTTGCCGGGCTCGCCGAGGCTGCGCCAGTACTGCAGCGCCATCTTCACCGCGACCTCCACCGACACCGAGCCGGAGTCGCTGAAGAACACCGTCTCCAGGCCCGCCGGGGTGATCTCCACCAGCAACCGCGCCAGCCGGGCCGCGGGCTCGTGGGTCAGCCCGCCGAACATGACGTGGTTCATCGTGCCCAGCTGGGTGGCCAGCGCGGCGTCCAGTTCGGGGTGGCCGTGCCCGTGGATCGCGGTCCACCAGGAGCTCATCGCGTCGAGCGCCTCGGTGGGCCTGCCGTCACGGATCAGCGTCAGCCGGGCGCCGCGGGCGGCGACGGCCACCAGCGGCCCTATCGATTCGTTGCCGATGGTGCCGTAGGGGTGCCACAGGTGCGCGGCGTCGATCGCGCTGATTTGCTCGGGCGTCAACCCGGCCCTCGCCGCAGGCATAGAGATCGAGGGTAAAGCAGTCGGGTCGCACAAATCTCGGCCATCGGGGAGCATCTATCGGCATGGCTTCGCCGCATCGGCTCGACGACTCCGACCAGCCCGATCACCAGCCACCCCGGGTGCTTCGGCTGCGGATAGTCCCCTGGGACGTCGTCTGCACCGTCGTCCTCCTGGCGTTGCTGCTCTACCTGGCCACGGCGACGAACTGGCCGACACGGTTGTTCGGCTTCCTCTCCGACGTGTGCGAGGGCGACACGTGCGGACCGGTGCCGTTCGGTGTCGACTACTACATCCATCCCGTGGTGTGGGGCGGCATCGGCGCCGCGATCGCCGCGGCGGGAATCGGCCCGTTCATCTCGCTCCTGAAGGGCTGGTACATGTGCTTCTGGCCCGTCCTGGCCCTCGCCGTCATCATGGTCAGCTCCGTGGCCGGCGACATCCTGACCACCTTCAGCGAGCGTTATTGGCTCTGACCGGCTGAGACTGAAGTCACAACCGCGCATGCGGGATTGGGCCCCGCCAGTCACCGCGCGGTCACGGTACGACAAAAAATCCTCTGTGGAGGCCACCAGGTGTTTTCCGCCGCCAACTTCTGTTGTAGAAGTGTCTGTAGTGACTGGTGTGATTCGGGCGGTCAGTCGACCGGGTTCACGCCACGCGTCATGCGGCGGCGTTCGGCCCCGACGGGGAGGCCTCGCGTCGTCACGCAAGAGCGGCCGATGCGCGAAGTCACCGCGACTGAGGCCCAGGACCCCGAGGAGTGGGAATCCGATGAAACGCATCTACGCTTTCGCGATCGGTCTCGCGATGCTGGTGGCTCCGCTGGCCGCCACCGGCATCGCGACCGCCGACCCGACCACCAAGCCGATGGACTACCAGCAGGCCACCGACGTCGTGATCATGCGCGGCCTTTCGCAGCGCGGCGTGCCGTTCTCCTGGGCCGGCGGCGGCGTCAATGGCCCCTCCCGCGGCAAGGGGGCGGGCATCGCCACCGTCGGGTTCGACGCGTCGGGCCTGATGCAGTACGCGTACGCCGGCGCCGGGATCAAGCTCCCGCGTTCCTCCGCCGAGATGTACCGGCTCGGCCAGAAGGTCCTGCCGCAGCAAGCGCGCCGCGGCGACCTGATCTTCTACGGCCCCAACGGCACGCAAAGCGTCGCGATGTACCTCGGGAACAACCAGATGCTGGAGGTGGGCGACGTCGTCCAGGTCTCGCCCGTGCGGGCCAACGGGATGGCGCCCTACCTGGTCCGGGTCCTGGGGACCCAGGCGCCGCTGCAGCAGGCCCCGGTCCAGCAGGCCCCGGTCCAGCAGGCGCCGACACAGCAGGCACCGACGCAGCAGGCACCGGTCCAGCAAGTACCGACGCAGCAGGCACCGCTGCAGCAACTGCCCACGCAACAGGCGCCGGTCCAGCAAGTACCCACGCAACAAGCGCCGCTGCAGCAAGTGCCCACGCAACAGGCGCCGCTGCAGCAACTGCCGTTACTGCAGCCGTCAACGCAGCAAGCGCCCGTGCAGCAGGCTCCGTTCGGCGTCACGCGGTAGGCCGTCGCGGCACTTTCGGGCGCCTCCCGGACGCCGCCATCCGCTCCCCCGCCGACAGGCCGGGACGCCAGCGATCCGGAGCCGGTGGCGGTTTTCGGTAAATTGGCGGTCGACCATGCAGACCCTGTCCCCGCCTCGTCCACCGGTCGCCGCCGCGAATCCGGTCGCTGCGGGGACGGCCGCATCGCGGTTCTATCGCTACGATCTCGACGGCTTGCGTGGCATCGCGATCGCCCTGGTCGCCATGTTCCACGTCTGGTTCGGCCGGGTTTCCGGCGGCGTGGACGTGTTCCTGGCGCTGTCCGGCTTCTTCTTCGGCGGCAAGATCCTGCGCGCCGCCCTCAACCCGGCCGTTCCGCTGTCGCCGATGGCCGAGGTCATCCGGCTGGTCCGCCGCCTGCTTCCCGCCCTGGTCGTGGTCCTGGCCGGCTGCGGCCTCCTCACCATCCTGGTGCAGCCGGAGACCCGCTGGGAGACGTTCGCCGACCAGAGCCTGGCCAGCCTGGGCTACTACCAGAACTGGGAGCTGGCCAACACCGCGTCGGACTACCTGCGGGCGGGTGAGGCCGTCACGCCGCTGCAGCACATCTGGTCCATGTCGGTGCAGGGCCAGTTCTACATCGGCTTCCTGCTGCTGGTGGCCGCGTGCGCCTACCTGTTCAGGCGGCCGCTGGGCGCCCACCTGCGGACCCTGTTCCTGGTGCTGCTCAGCGCGCTGACGGTGGCGTCGTTCGTCTACGCGATCGTCGTCCATCGGGACGACCAAGCGATCGCCTACTACGACAGCTTCGCCCGGGCGTGGGAGCTGCTGTTGGGCGCGCTGGTCGGGGCGCTGGTCCCCCACATCCGCTGGCCGATGTGGCTGCGCACCGCGGTCGCCACCACCGCGCTGGCGGCCATCGTGTCGTGCGGGGCGCTGATCGACGGCGTCAGGGAATTCCCCGGCCCGTGGGCCCTGGTCCCCGTCGGGGCCACCATGCTGATGATCCTCGCCGGGGCCGGCGGCCGCCTGCCGCTGCCGAACCGACTGCTGGCGGCCGGACCGCTGGTGGCGCTGGGCGCGATGGCCTACTCGCTGTACCTGTGGCACTGGCCGCTGCTCATCTTCTGGCTGTCCTACTCCGGCCACCGGCACGCGGGCTTCTTCGAAGGCGCGGCGGTGCTGCTGGTGTCGGGATTGCTGGCCTACCTGACGACCCGGCTGATCGAGGACCCGCTGCGCTACCGGGCAGGCGCCACAGCCCCGGCGCCCGTCCCGATGACCCCCGCGGTCCCCTGGTGGGTGCGGCTGCGCAGGCCGACGATGGCGCTGGGGTCGATGGTGGTGCTGCTCGGTGTCACGCTGACCGCGACCTCGTTCACCTGGCGCCAGCACGTCACGGTGTTGCGCGCCGCGGGCAAGGAGCTCAGCGTGCTCAACCCGCAGGACTACCCCGGCGCGCGCGCCCTCACCGAACACGTGCGGGTGCCCGCGCTGCCGATGCGGCCCTCGGTGTTGGAGGTCAAGCAAGACCTCCCGGCCTCGACCCGTGACGGCTGCATCGCCGACTTCGTCAACCCGGCCGTGGTCAACTGCACCTACGGCGACATGGCCGCCACCCGGACCATCGCGCTGGCCGGCGGATCGCACGCCGAACACTGGCTGCCCGCGCTGGACCTGCTCGGTCAGGTGCACCACTTCAAGGTCGTCACGTACCTCAAGATGGGCTGCCCGCTGTCCACCGAGCAGGTCCCGCTGATCATGGGCAACAACGCCCCGTACATGCAGTGCCGCGAGTGGGTGCAACGGACGATGGCCAAGCTGGTCGCCGACCGTCCCGACTACGTGTTCACCACGACGACCCGGCCGTGGAACATCAAGGCCGGCGACGTCATGCCGGCCACCTACATCGGCATCTGGCAGACGTTGTCCGACAACAACATTCCGATCCTCGGCATGCGCGACACGCCGTGGCTGGTCAAGAACGGCAAACCGTTCGACCCCGCGGACTGCCTGGCCAAGAAGGGCGGCAGCCCCCAGTCGTGCGCGGTCAAGCGCTCCGACGTGCTGTCCGATCGCAACCAGACCCTCGACTTCGTCGACCAGTTCCCGCTGCTGAAGGTCCTCGACATGTCGGACGCGATCTGCCGCGCCGACGTCTGCCGCCCGGTCGAGGGAAACATCCTGATCTACCACGGCGCTCACCACCTGGACCCCACCTACGTGCGGAGCATGACCGACGAGCTGGGCCGCCAGATCGGGGCCAACACCGGTTGGTGGTGACCCGACTCGCGCGCCACCCGGGCGCGGATAAGGTCGTGGAGTGATGGCGACCAACCACCCAGGCTCGGAAATGGGCCCCGAAACTGGCTCCGTGACTGGATCTGCCACGCCCGATGCCGCCAGGCCCCAGCCCCGGCTGGCCACCGTGTGGCCGGGGAACCCCTACCCGCTCGGTGCCAGCTATGACGGCGCGGGCACTAACTTTTCGCTGTTCTCCGAGATCGCCGAGACGGTCGAGTTGTGTCTGATCGACGACGACGGCAGCGAATCGCGGATCCCCCTGGAAGAGGTCGACGGATACGTCTGGCATGCCTATCTGCCGAACATCACCCCGGGGCAGCGCTACGGGTTTCGCGTCCACGGTCCCTTCGATCCGGCGGCCGGCCACCGGTGCGACCCGAGCAAGCTGCTGCTGGATCCGTACGGGAAGGCCTTCCACGGCGACTTCGACTTCGGCCAGGCGCTGTACTCCTACGACCTCGAGGCCGTGATGGGACGGGACCCGAACGGCCCCAACGCCAATGGGGCCGACCCCGGGATCCCGCCACTGGTGGACTCGCTCGGTCACACCATGACCAGCGTGGTGAGCAACCCGTTCTTCGACTGGGGTTCCGACCGCGCGCCGCTCACCCCGTACCACGAGACCGTCATCTACGAGGCTCACGTCAAGGGCATGACGCGGACCCATCCCGGCATCCCCGCGGAGCTTCGGGGCACCTACGCCGGGCTGGCCCACCCGGTGGTCGTCGATCACCTCAAGTCGCTCGGCGTGACCGCCATCGAACTCATGCCGGTTCACCAGTTCATGCACGACGCCCGGCTGCTCGACCTTGGGCTGCGAAATTACTGGGGCTACAACACCTTTGGTTTCTTCGCCCCGCACAACCAGTACGCGGCCAACCGCAAGGCCAGCGTCGCCGAGTTCAAATCCATGGTGCGCAGCTTCCACGAGGCCGGCATCGAGGTCATCCTCGACGTGGTGTACAACCACACCGCCGAGGGCAACCACCTCGGGCCGACGATCAACTTCCGCGGCATCGACAACGCCGCCTACTACCGGCTCGTCGACGACGATCTGCGGCTATACAAGGATTTCACCGGCACCGGTAACAGCCTCAACGCCCGCCACCCGCACGTGCTGCAGCTGATCATGGACTCGCTGCGCTACTGGGTGACCGAGATGCACGTCGACGGGTTCCGCTTCGATCTGGCCGCCACGCTGGCGCGCGAGCTGCACGACGTCGACCGGCTGAGCGCGTTTTTCGACCTGGTGCAGCAGGACCCGGTGGTCAGCCAGGTCAAGCTGATCGCCGAGCCGTGGGACGTCGGCGAGGGCGGCTACCAGGTCGGCAATTTCCCGGGTTTGTGGACCGAATGGAACGGGAAGTACCGCGATACCGTGCGTGACTACTGGCGGGGCGAGCCCGCGACCCTGGGCGAGTTCGCGTCCCGGCTGACCGGGTCGTCGGACCTGTACGAGGCGACCGGCCGCCGGCCCAGCGCCAGCATCAACTTCGTCACGGCGCACGACGGGTTCACGCTCAACGACCTGGTGTCCTACAACGAAAAACACAACGAGGCCAACGGCGAAGACAATCGGGACGGGGAAAGCCACAACCGATCGTGGAACTGTGGCGTCGAGGGCCCCACCGACGACCCCGACATCCTGGCGCTGCGGTATCGCCAAATGCGCAACTTCTGGGCCACCCTGATGCTCAGCCAGGGCACGCCGATGATCGCCCACGGCGACGAGATCGGGCGCACCCAGAACGGCAACAACAACGTCTACTGCCAGGACTCCGAATTGTCTTGGATGGACTGGTCATTGGTCGACAAGAATTCGGACCTGCTGGCGTTCGCCCGCAAGGCGTCGACCTTGCGCAAGAACCATCCGGCGTTTCGCCGCCGCCGGTTCTTCGACGGCGAGCCGATCCGAAGCGGCGACGAGGTGCGCGATATCGCCTGGTTGACGCCCGGCGGCCGGGAGATGACGCACGACGACTGGGGCAAAAGCTTTCACAAGTGTGTGGCGGTGTTTCTCAACGGCGACGCGATCACCGCACCCAATGCCCGCGGTGAGCGGGTGGTCGACGACTCGTTCCTGTTGTGCTTCAACGCCCACGAGCACGACATGGAGTTCGTCATGCCGTCCGGCGACTATGCCCGGGAGTGGACCGTGGAGCTGGACACCAACCATCCCGCCGGTGACGCCGACCGGGTGGTGAACGCCGACGAGACGGTTTCGCTGCCCTCGCGTTCGCTACTGGTGCTGCGCAAGACCTTGTGACGCATGGCCTTACCCGTCCTCTCCACTTACCGGCTGCAGCTGCGCGGTGAGTCGAGCGGATTCGGCTTCACCTTCGCCGACGCGGAGAACCTGCTGGACTACCTCGACGGCCTCGGGGTGACGCACCTTTACCTCTCGCCGGTCATGACCGCGGCCTCCGGGTCCGCCCACGGGTACGACGTCACCGACCCGACGACGGTCGCGCCGGAGCTGGGCGGTGCCGAAGGCCTGGCGCGATTGTCCGCGGCGGCCCGCGAGCGCGGCATGGGCCTGGTCGTCGACGTCGTTCCCAACCACGTCGGCATCGACAAGCCGGAGCAGAACCCGTGGTGGTGGGAGGTACTGCGGCACGGCCGGGCCTCGCCGTACGCGGCATTCTTCGACATCGACTGGGACCTTGACGCCGACGGCCGAATCGTACTGCCCGTCTTGGACTCCGACGAGGACGTGGCCGACCTGAAAGTCGACGGCGACCGGCTGCGGCTGGGCGGTCTGGCGCTGCCCATCGCTTCGGGCACCGGCGAGGGCACCGGCCCGGAGGTGCACGATCGCCAGCACTACCGGCTGGTGGGCTGGCGCAACGGGGCCTGCGGGTATCGCCGCTTCTTCTCGATCACGTCGCTGGCCGGGCTGCGCCAGGAAGACCCCGCGGTCTTCGACGCCAGCCACGCCGTCCTCGCCCGCTGGTTTCGCGAGGGACTCGTCGACGGCGTACGCATCGACCACCCCGACGGATTGTCCGATCCCTGCGGCTATTTGGCGCGGCTGCGGGAATTGGTCGGCCCGGAGGCGTGGATCGTCATCGAGAAGATCCTGGCCGTCGACGAGGCGCTGGAACCCACGCTGCCGGTGGCCGGCAGCACCGGATACGACGCGCTCCGCCAGGTGGGCGGGGTCTTCGTCGACCCGGCCGGCGAACCGGCGCTGACCGCGCTCGCCGGGTCCGCGGGAGCCGACTATCAGGTAATGCTGGCCGACCTCAAGGTCCGCGCGGCCACCCGAACCCTGGCCAGCGAGCTGGCCAGGCTGCGGCGGGCCGTCGCCGCGGCGGCCGGCACCGATCACCCGCTGCTGCCCGAGGCGATCGCCGCGCTGCTCACCCATGTCGGCGTCTACCGCTGCGACTACCCCGGCCTTTCCGCGACGCTGCCGACCACGTTCGCCGAAACCCAGGCGGCCGCACCGCAACTGGGGCCCGCGCTGCAGGTGCTCGCCGCCGCGCTGGCCCGCGGGGGCGAGCCGGCGACGCGGCTGCAGCAGCTGTGCGGTGCCGTGACCGCCAAGGCCGTCGAGGACTGCCTGTTCTACCGCGACGCCCGGCTGGTCTCGCTCAACGAGGTGGGGGGCGACCCGCGGCGTTTCGGTGTCGGCCTCGCGGAGTTTCACCACAGCGCCGCCACCCGCGCCCGGCGCTGGCCGCACACCATGACAACGCTGACCACCCACGACACCAAGCGCGGCGAGGACGTGCGGGCCCGGATCGGCGTGCTGTCCCAGGTGCCGTCGCTGTGGACCGAGTTCCTCGCCCGCTGGGAGGCCCGGGCCCCCTCCCCCGACCCCGCGACCGGACGGTTCCTGTGGCAGAACATCTTCGGTGTGTGGCCGGTGGGCGGTCAGGTCACCGGCGAGCTGCGCGACCGGCTGCATGCCTACGCCGAAAAGGCCATCCGGGAGGCGGAGTGGCACACCTCGTGGCGCGACCCGGACGCCGCGTTCGAGGGCGCGGTGCACCGCTGGCTGGACACCGTGCTCGACGGCCCGGTCGCCGGCCAGCTGACCGAGCTGGTGGCCCAGCTCAACCCGCACGCCGCGAGCGACGCGCTGGGCCAGAAGCTGCTGGCGCTGACCGTCCCCGGCATACCGGACGTCTACCAGGGCACCGAGCTGTGGGACGACAGCCTGGTGGACCCGGACAACCGCCGCGCCGTCGACTACCCCGCCCGCCGGGCCGCCCTGAAAGAGTTGCAGCACACCAAGATTCGCGTCGTCACCACCGCGCTTCGGGTACGCCGCTCCCATCCGGAGACGTTCCTGCGCGGCGGCTACATCCCGGTGCTCGCCGACGGCGATGCCAGCGACCATGTCGTGGCGTTTCGCCGGGGTGAGGACATCCTGGTCGCGGTGACCCGCTGGACCGTGCGGCTGGCCGACACCGGGTGGGGCAACACCGTGGTGCCGCTGCCCGAGGGCTCCTGGACCGACGCGCTGTCCGGCGCGATGGCGAGCGGGCCGACGTCGGCCGCCGAATTGTTCGCCGACCTGCCCGTGGTGCTGCTGGAGCGCCAGCGTGACTGAATTCCGGGTCTGGGCGCCCACACCCGCGCAAGTGCGGCTCTACCTAGACGGCACAGACGGCGTCGCGCACGCAATGACGCGCTCGAACGACGGCTGGTGGCACGCGGACGTCGCGGCGGCGCCGGGCGCCCGGTACGGATTTCTGCTCGACGACGACCCCACCGTGCTGCCCGACCCGCGCTCGCCGCGCCAGCCCGACGGGGTGCACGCCCGCTCGCAGCTGTGGGACCCGGCCGCCGCGGCCTGGACCGACGACGCTTGGCGGGGCCGGTCGGTGGCAGGCGCGGTGATCTACGAGCTGCACGTCGGCACCTTCACCGCGGCGGGCACGTTCGACTCGGCCATCGAAAAGCTGGACTATTTGGTCGAACTCGGCATCGACTTCGTCGAGCTGATGCCGGTCAACTCGTTCGCCGGCACCCACGGCTGGGGATACGACGGCGTGCTGTGGTACAGCGTGCACGAGCCCTACGGCGGCCCCGACGGCCTGGTCCGGTTCGTCGACGCCTGCCACGCGCGCGGCCTGGGGGTGCTGATCGACGCGGTGTTCAACCACCTCGGCCCGTCGGGCAACTACCTGCCGCGGTTCGGCCCCTACCTGTCGTCGGCGAGCAACCCGTGGGGCGAGGGCATCAACATCGCCGGCGCCGACTCCGACGAGGTGCGGCGCTACATCATCGGGTGCGCGCTGCGCTGGATGCGCGACTTCCACGCCGACGGCCTGCGCCTGGATGCCGTGCACGCGCTGGTGGATACCACGGCCATCCACATCCTGGAGGAGCTCGCCGCCGAAACCGACTGGTTGTCAATGCAGTTGGGTCGACCCCTGTCGCTGGTCGCCGAGAGCGACCTCAACGATCCCCGGTTGATCACCCCGCGCGATCGGGGCGGCTACGGGCTGACCGCGCAGTGGGCCGACGACATCCATCACGCCATCCACACCGCGGTGTCCGGCGAGCGGCAGGGCTATTACGCCGATTTCGGATCGCTGGCCACGCTCGCCGAGACGCTGCGGCGCGGCTTCTTTCACGCCGGCACCTACTCGTCGTTCCGGCGCCGCCGGCACGGGCGACCGCTGGACACCGGCATAATCCCGGCCAGCAGGCTGGTCGCCTATACCTGCACGCATGACCAGGTCGGCAACCGCGCCCTCGGGGATCGCCCGTCGCAGAACCTGGCCGGCGGCCAGCTCGCGGTCAAGGCCGCCCTTGCGCTCGGATCGCCCTATACCGCAATGCTTTTCATGGGCGAGGAATGGGGGGCGTCGACCCCGTTCCAGTTCTTCAGCTCGCACCCCGAGCCGGAGCTGGCGCGGGCCACCGCGGAGGGGCGCAGGGCCGAGTTCGCCGAGCATGGCTGGGACGCCTCAAAGAAAGGGGACATCCCCGACCCGCAGGACCCGCGCACCTTCCGGCGCTCGAAACTGGATTGGGGCGAGATCGACTCCGGCGAACACGCCCGCCTGCGCCGGCTCTATCGGGACCTGATCGTCCTGCGGCGCACCGAGCCCGACCTGGCCGATCCCTGGCTGGAGCGCCTCACCGTCGACTACGACGAGGCCGAGCGCTGGATCGCCGTTCAGCGCGGCCGGTTGCGCATCGTGTGCAACCTGGGCGCCGAACCGGTGACGGTGCCCGTCACCGGCGACGTGGTGCTGGCGTGGGGCGAGCCGACCGTGGGCGCCCACGGCACCGTGCTGGAGGGCCATTCGTTCGCGATCCTGCGCTGAGCGCCTCTCGGGGTGTTGTCATCACTGGTCTTTCGTCAGGTGCCACTCCCACGAAACCACGCTTGGCTGGTACGAAGGCGAGCTGATCCGCAGGGTCGACCAGTGGGGCGGTGCGGACCCCTGAGACCGCTGTCAGCTAGGGCATGCCTGGTGGTCGTGGCCGTTCTGCTGGCGAGTGAGGCGAGTTCGTTCCGTGCGCCAGCGAACATATAGTGGAGATGCCGACCCGCGAGAGCGGATGAGGGGTGGGTGGTGCTGGGCCGTTGAATCTGCGGTGATGTCACTCGCGGCTACCGGAGCGACCCTAGCCGTAACGTGGGGGCGAGGCTGCGAGCAAACGCTATCGCCTTATTTGTTATCGGTCCTTACAGGCCGGCGAGCTGCACGTACTCGTGAAGAACTTGGGCCCGTGGCGTTTTCGGGTGGCTTTGGGTGATCGCTTCAGAAACGCGTAGCTCCGCAACCATCATAGAGATGAGAAGCTTGTGGTAGTCACGCTTTCCACGTGTCATAGCAAACTTTGCCCGCCACTAAAATAGTTAAATATGATATTACCTATCGGTAGTGCACCGAGACGCATTCACTCCCGCACTTACCGATAGCTATTGCCACGGCACTACGATTGTTCGCCAGGGTTTATGGCGCGCTCTGGTATTTGCTGAGGACACTGCTTGACCGCCGACATTGACGCGGTCAGACGGCGCTCGTCGCCGAGGCGCTGGGCTCTGTTGTGGCAGGCAGCGCACGAGGGCGTCGCGAGGCGCCTCAATCTCCGACCCACGTGATCTGCGACAGCCCGGTGTCGGCCAGCGAGGAAGACCTTCCCGCACCCGCCGGGGCCACCGCTGTTTCCGAGGTAGCCGACCACCCCGGCGATCACCCCGCCATCACTGCCGGGACCACCTGCGTGCGCACTGTCTCACAGTCCACCCAAGAGGTTGGTGGGCGTGGTGCGCCCGCCTTGTCCCGGGTGAGCGCTGGTGGTGGATCGTCGGGCTGTGCGGTATTAGCTTGTGCCACAAGCCCGCCGGCGCCGCCTGGTCCGGTGTGCGCTGACCCTTCGCTTGCTGTCGCTGACTTCCACCTATGGTGATCTCCTCGTGCCGTAGCGGTACAGGACAAGCCGCACGACTGTTTTCACCAACCGCTCGCATCAGCATGCTGTGCACCGCTCGGTGGAATCCGGCACGTTGAGGAGAAGTGACCTGCCGGGTTGTGAGCGGATCGAGACGCTCACGGCAAGGCCTTGTGGACGCCCGGCAACGACGCTCCGTCGAGATACCCCAATGCTGCCAATAAATTGTTTTCCTCAACGCCGTCCATTGGCTTAATTCGGGTAATAGTTTCTGGGATTCCTCAGGCAGCGTTTGCTGCTAATTCATATCGTCGCAGTTAATTGCCTATTTTGTTCTCATGATTCGTCCAACGTATTTCACGACTATGTTGAACCCGTCGTTATCCGGAATTGTATAAAGGAGATGGTCGTGGACCTCGCAGCCCGCCCCCACATCACCGCCGCAGTCGCTTTGGCCAGCGCCGCCGTCCTCGCCGCCGGCCCCATAGCCCAGCACCTACCCGACCTTCACGTCGCCCAAGAACTACGCCACGTGAGCATGTCCGAGATCAACCTTACCGACGCCGCCAGTGGCACGATGGATCTGTTCTCCGGCGTAGAGAACGAACTTGCCTCACTCGTCGGCGGTGCGGCCGCGACCGCAGTACCGGCGGACACTCTTACCAGCATCGAATCGTGGCTTCCCATCCAAACCTGGAACGCCGTCGCCGTCGGGGCGAACACCAACATTGCGTCACTCGTCCAGCAATTCGAAGCTGAACCCTTCCCGCTGTTGCAGCAGGTCGCCGCCAACTGGCTGCAGTACGGAGTCGAATATGTGACGCCGTTCAAAACCTCTTCAAAAAATCTCCTTTTACTCACCACCTCGGCTAAACCAGGGTCCGGTTTCGTGGCTGGGCTGCAAAATGCATGGGCGCTGATCAACGCGGGCAACATTTCGGGTGCGGTCTCCCAGCTAGAAGCCACGCTGTTCCAAAATTTGGCGGTCTCGGTAGGTCAGCCGCTCGAAGAAACGCTGACATTCCCGGGGCAGATCTTGCAGAACCTCACCAACGCGTATAACTACCTCACTGGCCCCATTTTGGCGGGTATCGGTACTCAGCTCCTACTTAATGTCCCAGCCAAGTTCACGACCTCACTTGGCAACGGCCTTCAAGCTATTTACAATTCCTGGGTAGCCGCAGATCCGTCAGGGCTCGCAACCAACATTCTTAACCTCCCTGGCGCGGTCACCAATGCGACCCTCAACGGACTTATAAACAAAAACGGGCTCTACAATGGCGGCATACTCAGCGAATACAATGGTTTAGTGCAAGCTCTTTTCGTGGGGACCGGCCAGAATCTTGCGACCCAGATCGTCGCTCCCGGCTCCCAGAACATATCGACGGGCGGAAGCCTCCAGGTAGCGGCCCAGACCTTCATCAACACACTGACCCAAGGGTGGCCGGCATGGGGTACTTACCTCAATTCGCAGCTCGCCAACATCCCTGGTGAATTGACTGCGGCGCTGCAAAATCTCCCATCAACTCTCCCGCAACTGTTGAGCGGTTTCGCGGGAGCCGCCGGAGCATTCGCAAGCCAGCTGGGCACCTTGCTCATCAACCTGCTCAAGCTGCTCTGACTCCGTTGGTAGGTCGCCGATGCGAGCCGGCGACCTACCAACGGCGATTGGCCCCCTTCGGCGAGAAGGGGGCCAATTCGCTGGATGGCCACTCGTCAGGTTCGTGTGCGCCCAGCATGGGCATTCGCTAGGACGTGTGAGTCCTCTGAAGGCGAAGGTGGTTTAACTCCGGACACCGGTATCGGATACGGCTACGTGATGAACAAGTTGGGTTTTCACCTGGTGAGCGACCCGAGGGAACTCGCCCTCCGTAACGCTCTGTTTCACGAGGTCCTCGGGACCAGGCCACAAGCCTGAAACGGGCCCGGGCAATACTGCGCTATGGACGAGATCCGGTTCACGCGCGACGAACTGAAACGGTTCCACGGTAAGACCCTGCCGGACCTGATGTCCGACCACGTCCGACTACTGTTCGTGGGAATCAATCCTGGGTTGAGAACCGTTGCGGTTCAGGCTCATTTCGCCCCTCGCGGCAACCGGTTCTGGCCGGCGCTCTACCGCGCGGGCATCACCGATCGTCTGATCGACGCCTCGTCGGGGTTTGCGCCGGACGACCGAGAATACCTGCTGGATCGCGGGATTGGCATCACGAACCTCGTCGAGAGGGCGACCGCGAACGCGGCCGAACTCACGGCGGACGAGCTCGTCAAGGGCGGGCAGAAACTGCACCGAACGATTCGGCGATTCTCGCCCCGGGTCGTCGCCGTCCTGGGGATCACCGCCTACCGCGAAGCCTTCGACGACCGTCGGGCGACGGCGGGCAGGCAGGCGTCGCCGTACCCGGCAACCGAGCTGTGGGTAGTCCCCAATCCGAGCGGCCGCAACGCCCACGCGTCGCTGCCCGGCCTCGCGGCCGCCTACGGCGAAGTCGCCCGCGCCGCGGGCATCCCTACACGCTAGAACGCCCGGTCCCGCGCACGGCGTCGGCGATGGCGTCGGCGAGGGGATCGATCTCGTCGGCACTCAAGTCGGCGACCGTGACGCGCATGCCCGGCGCCGTGCGGATCCGGAACCGGGAGCCCGGCGCCGCGGCCCAGCCCGCGCCGATCAGCCGGGTGATCGCGACCGTCTCGTCGGGCACCGGAACCCACACGTTGAGCCCGGACCGGCCGTGGGCGGCAACGCCGCGCTTCCCCAGCGCGGCGCGTAACCCCGTGCGGTTGTTGGTGTATCGCCCCTCGGCCTCGACGACGCGGCGCGTGGCCGCCCCGTCCGACCACAAGCCGACCGCGAGGCCCTGCAGGAGGTGGCTCACCCAGCCCGGCCCGAGCCGCAGCCGCCCGCGCACGCGCTCGACGGTGCGGCGATCCCCGGCGAGCACGGCGACGCGCAGGTCGGGTCCGTAGGCCTTGGACGCCGACCGCACGAACGCCCAGTGGCCGGTCGCCCCGGCCAGCGCGTGCAGCGGCACGCCCGCGATGCCCGCGCAGTGGTCGTCCTCGACGAGCAACACCTCGTGGCCAACCAGCAAGGCGCGCAGCGCTTCCGCACGGTCCGCGGACAGCGCCGCGCCGGTCGGGTTTTGCGCGCGATTGGTGATCACCACCGCCCGCACCCCGCGATCCAGCGCCCGAGCCAGGTCGGCGGCCAGCGGGCCGTCGTCGTCGACCCGCACCGGCTCGGCCGAAAGGCCAAGCGCAGCAAGGAGATCGAGCAGGTTCGCCCAGCCGGGGTCCTCGACGGCCACCCGGTCACCCGGACGCAGGTGCGCGGTGAGTACACGCTCGATGCCGTCCAGCGCACCGCTGGTGACGGCCAGGTGTTCGGCCGGAATGCCCTCCCCCGCCAGCGCGGAACGGGTGTGCTCGACCAGCTCGGGCGTCATCGCCGGCTCCCCGTACAGCAACGGGGTCGCGCGGGCTGGCACCAACCGCGCCCCCGCGATGGGCAACAGGGCCGGATCCGGGTTGCCGGTCGACAGGTCGCGCACGCCCGCGGGGACGTCGAGTCCCAGCAGCGAGCGGGGGGTGGTCGCCGGGCGGTGCCGCACCCGGGTGCCGCGCCGCCCGCCGGTCTCGACGGCCCCGCGATCGCGCAGCAGGCGGTACGCCGCGGCCACGGTGTTGGCGTTCACGCCGAGCTGGCCGGCCAAGTCGCGGATCGGCGGCAGCGCGTCGCCGGGCGCCAGGGCGCCGCGGGAGATGGCCTCTTCGACGTTGGCGGCTATGGACTCGGCGCCCGTTCCCGCTATGCTGCTTTGTACTGGCATGCAACACATTATGTACTAGTACAATTGTCGAGGGCAATCCGTTGATGACCGCATACCGCCCCACCCCGCGAACGACGCCCACCCGCTACCGGGAACGCGCCCGCTACGACCGCAAGACGGTTCACGACATCCTGGACGAGGCCCTGGTCTGTCACCTGGGCTACCTCGGCGCCGGTGGGCCGGTGGTGTTGCCGACGACGCACGCCCGCCACGGCGAAACCCTCTACCTGCACGGTTCCACCGGCGGCGGCCCGATGCTGGCCGCCAGGGCGGCCAAAGCATCGGGGTCGGGCCTGCCCGTCTGCGTCACCGCGACCCTGGTGGACGCCCTGGTGCTGGCCCGGGCGGCCATGCACCATTCGGTGAACTTCCGCTCGGTCGTCGTGCGCGGTGACGCGCGCGTGGTCGACGACCCCGCGGAGAAATCGCGGGCCCTGCGCTGCCTGCTGGATCACATCCGGCCGGGGCGCGCCGCCGACTGCCGGGCCCCGAATGAACGCGAACTCGCCGCGACCGGGGTGCTCGCCCTCGATCTCGTCGAGGTCTCCGCGAAGGTGCGCACCGGCGCGCCCGTCGACGACCCGGAGGACGTCGCGCTGCCGCACTGGGCGGGCGTCGTGCCGCTGAGCCTGACGGCCGGGACTCCCGTCCCGGCCGTCGACCTCGACCCCGCCACCCCGGTGCCGAGCTACCTCCACCCGTGAGCGTGCGTGTCTGTACAGCATCGACCGGCGTGTTGCGTACAACTGCGCACGCTCGCCGCGAAAAAGCCGGGGCTACAACAGATAACGGTAGGCCGGCGAACCGGGCTCGAGGGCCTCGACATGGATGTCGGTGGCCCGCATCCGCGCCAGCAGGCCATCCAGGTCCGCGGCCGAACCCAACTCGATACCGACCAGCGCCTCACCGGTGTCGCGGTTGTTGCGCTTGACGTACTCGAACAGGGTGATGTCGTCGTTGGGCCCGAGCACGTCGTCGAGGAACCGCCGCAGCGCGCCCGGCTCCTGCGGAAAGTCCACCAGGAAGTAGTGCTTGAGGCCGAGGTGGACCAGCGAGCGCTCCAGCACCTCGCCGTAGCGCGACACGTCGTTGTTGCCGCCCGAGATGAGGCACACCACCGTGGACCCGGGCTCGATGTCGGCCTCCAGGAGGCCCGCCACCGACAGGGCGCCCGCCGGCTCGGCGACGATGCCCTCGTTCTGATACAGGTCCAGCATCGCGGTGCACACGGCGCCCTCGTCGACCGCGGTGATCGACACCATGTCGCCGGCGGCGGCCAGCGCCGCATAGGTCAGCGTCCCGGCCCGCCGCACCGCGGCGCCGTCGACGAACTGGTCGACGTCATCCAGCGTGACCGGCCCGCCGGCGGCCAGCGCGGCCATCATCGCCGCGGCGCCGGCCGGCTCGACGCCCAGCACCGCCGTGTTCGACGTCCGCTCGGCCAGGTAGGTGGTGATGCCCGCGATGCAGCCGCCGCCGCCCACCGGGACCACCACCAGGTCGGGCTCCGCGTCGAGCTGAGCGAGCAGCTCCACGGCGACGGTGCCCTGGCCGGCGATGGTGCGCAGGTCGTCGTACGGCGGCACGAGCGTGGCGCCGGTGCGTTCGACGTCGGCCAACGCCGCCTCGGCGGCCAGGTCGTAGGTCGACCCCCCCACGATCAGCTCGATGAAATCCCCGCCGTGGTAGCGGATCCGGTCGCGCTTTTGCTTGGGCGTCTTGGCGGGCACATACACGCGGCCGTGCACGCCCAGCGTCCGGCACGCGAAGGCGAAGCCCTGCGCGTGGTTGCCGGCCGACGAACACACGACGCCCGCGGCCAGCTCCGCGTCGGACAGCTGCACCAGCAGGTTGTAGGCGCCGCGCAGCTTGTACGAGCGCACCACCTGCAGGTCCTCGCGCTTGAGGTAGACCCGCGCGCCCGCGATCGCCGACAGCCGATCGCTCAGCTGCAACGGCGTGGGCGTGACCACCGGCGCGATCCGCCGCGCCGCGGCGTCGATGTCAGCCGCGCACAACGGCTGAGTCCCCGGGGCGCTCGGGCTCTGGCTCAGGTCAGCGGACACCGATCAATGGTGCCATGCCACCCAACTGGGAATTCAGCTCACCGGTGTCAACACGAACACCGGGATCTGGCGTTCGGTCTTTTTCTGGTATTCGGCGTAGTCGGGCCAGGCCTCGACGGCGCGCTCCCACCAGGCGGCCTTCTCGTCGCCGAACACCTCGCGTGCCTCGTAGTCGCGCGTGACGGCGCCGTCCTGCAGCTCGACGCGGGGGTTCGCCGTGACGTTGTGGTACCAGACCGGGTTCTTCGGCGCGCCGCCGAGCGAGGCGACGATCGCGTACTCGCCGTCGTGCTCGACGCGCATCAGCGGGGTCTTGCGGAGCTTGCCGGTCCTGGCCCCGACGGTGGTCAGCAGGATGATCGGCTTGCCCTTCATGTCCGCGGCTTCGGCGCCTCCCGATTCGGCGTACTTGTCGGCCTGTTCACGGGACCAATCCAGCGGGCTGGGTGCGTATTCACCTGAAAGCGGCATGCCTCCAACTCTAGGCCAGACTCAATCCGGCTTCAGCGGGATTGGCCCGCGCTTCATCCGGCTCAGGATTCCCCACTGCCGCAGAAAGTTTGGGATATACCGATGCGCCCCTGGCGGCGACGCGGCGCCAGTCGCCGGGAGCCGGGCACGGGCACGGGCTCGGGCACGCGACGACGGGGAGTGTCCCCTATTGCGTGCCCCCGACGCCAACCGCTGGCCTGGCCAGCTCCGCGATGGTGTTGACCCGCCGGATGGCCGTGGCGATCTCGTCGGCGAATCGGCGCCGCCGTCCGGCGATGTCGGGATCCCCGGAGCCGTCCACCAGCTCACGGTGCCGGGCCAACCGCAGCGCGGTCTTGAACAGCTCCATCGACCGCGACTCGGCGCTGGCGATCCTGCGCTGCAGCTCCCACTGCTTGCCCACCTCGAGGCACTCGGCGAGGAAGGCTTCCTCCTCGAAGCATTCGTCCTCGAGGGCGGCCAGCCGGTCCGCGACGATGTGGTAGGCGTCCAGGAACGGACGCAACACCAGATGCGCCAGCAGCAGGTCGGCGCGCTCCAGCAGCCGCCGCACGTCGGCCGCGCCGGCGGCCTTGGTGGTGTCTACCGGGTCGTCCGCCGGCCCGATCAGCCGCACCTCGTCGGCGAGGTCCTTTTCGAACTGCGCGCGTGCGGAGAACAGGAACTCGAACTTCAGCAGCTCGCGCAGGCTCAACGCCTCGTCGCGCACGGTCGCCGGCAAGACGGAGCCGTCGACGCAGGTCTCCGCGGCGGCCAGCAACGCCGTCTCGGCGATGGCGCGATCGACCAGGATGTGGATGGCGGTGTTGCGGTAGAACGCCGCGACCAGGTGCCGTTCCGCCCCGATGCCCCACACCGGCTCGGTGCCGGCGTCGTAGACGCTGACCACGCCGGACGCGACGAGCTGATGCAACGTCCACCGGATCGTCGAGCGATTGGTCAGGTCCGCGGCACCGGCCACCACCCAGTTCCGCGCCGCGATGTAGCTGGCCAGCGGGCGCACGGTGGCCAGCACCTCGCTGATCGACAACGACCGGTCCGCGCCCAGCAGCGCGAGGCTGACCACCGCGGTGGGCGTAACGGGGGTGGCGCGGTTGATCCTGTGCTCGACGTCCAGCGCGATGCGTTCGATTTCGGTCCCGGTCCCGGATGCCGAGGTATCCAGGGCGCGCAGCTCCTCGAGGCGCTTGCGCAGCGGCAGCGGTTCGCCGAAGTCCAGGTACGCGCGGCCCAGCCGCTCGCCCTGCTGGCGCGCCAGCCGGACCAGAAACCGAAGGTCCTCGGGCCGTTTCACCGCGCCGTAGGCCTCGGTGGTCATCGCCTCCACCTCGTGCAGCTGGTCGTACACGATGGAGGTCGGCACCAAATAGACCTCGGGACCGTCGATTTCGTCGACGGCGTCGCTGATGTAGCGCAGGATCCCGAACACCGGGGGCCGCAGCTTGCCAGTCCTGGTCCGGCCGCCCTCGATCGACCAAGTGAGGTTGGCATGGCTTTGCACCAGCTGCGCGGCGTAGGCCCGCAGCGCGAACCGGTAGACGGGAATGTCCCTGGTCTGACGCCGGATGAAGATCGCCCCGGTACGTTTGGCCCAGGCGCCCATCGGAAAGAAGTTCAGGTTCGCGCCGCCGAACGTCAGCGCGGGCGAGAGCCGGTTCGCCTGGATCACCTCGGGCAGCAGCATGCCGTCCAAGTAGGAGCGATGCGAAAAGGCAAACGCCAGCGTCGCTTTGCGGTCCAGCCTGCGCAGCTGCGCGACCTGATCCTCGTCGACCAGCACGTCGTAGGCCCGCATCAGCCAGCGGCTGAACCCGCGCCAGGCCCGCACCGCCCGCTCGTCCAGCGAGGCCGCCATCTCGCGCAGGTAGCCCGCGGCCTCGGCGCGCACGCCGTCCGGGTCGCGGCCCAGCTCCCGGCCAGCCGTTCGAGCCGCCGGTCGTACCACGGCGCCGCCAACAGCCGGACCACCTCGGCCGGGTCGGTCGGCAACGGCGCCGTCGATTCGTCGACGATTCCGGTGCGCTGCAGCAGCTTTCGCATCCCGACGCGACCGGCCTCGCGCGCTCCCCCGCTCATGCCGGCCGCACCGTTGCGGCGTCGGAGGGCTCGTGGACCTCCGGATGCAGATCGGAGAAATAGAGCTCCTCGATCTCGCCCGCATACTTCGTCATGATGGGCTTGCGCTTGAGTTTCATCGTCAGCGTGATCTCGTCCCCGCCGGGCTCCCACAGCGTCGGCAACACCCGGAAGCGCTTGATCTGTTCCACCCGTGACAGGTTGGCGTTGCCCTTGGCCACACCGGCGGCGATCCGCGCGATGACCTCCGGGTGGGCCGCCAACGCCGCGGGAGACGCGTCGGACAGCCCGTGCCGGGCCGCGTACGGTCCGACCGACTCGGCGTCGAAGACCATGAGCGCGGTGTTGTACGGTCGTCCGTCGCCGATCGTGATCATCACGCCGACCATCGGGCAGGCCGCCAGGATGGCGTTCTCGATGTTGGCCGGCGACATGTTCTTTCCGGCCGCGTTGATGATCAGCTCCTTCTTGCGGTCGACCACCCGCAGGTAGCCCTCGGCGTCGACCTCGATGATGTCGCCGGTGTGCAGCCAGCCGTCTTCGTCGATCGCCTCCGCGGTCTTCGCCGGCTCCTTGCGGTAGCCCTTCATCACCAGCGGGCCGCGGACCAGGTACTCGCCGTCCTCGGCGACCCTGCCCTCCAGGCCGGGGAGCAGCCTGCCGACGCTGCCCAGCCGCATGTCGTCCGGATGTGACACGCTGGCAGCGCAACTCAGCTCCGACATGCCCCACACCTCGCTGATCGGGATTCCGATCCCGGCAAAGAACGCCAGCGTCTCGTTCGGGATCGGCGCCGCCCCGGACACCGCCCACCGCAATTCGGAGAAGCCCAGCCGCTCCCGCAGCCTCGAGAGCACCATGTCGTCGGCGGTCCGCCATTCCGCGGCGACGTCGTCGGGCACCGCGGCGCCGGCGAGCAGCGCGGCCGCGCGCTTGGCGGCCACCGACAGGCCCCACTGCAAGGCTTGGCGCTTCGTCTCGTCCGGCTCGTTGGCGGCGGCGAAATCTATTGCGGCCTTGAGCTTCTCCCACACCCGCGGCACCGCCGCCCAGACGGTGGGCCGCACGTCGGGCAGCGCGGCGGCGATGGCGCGCGGGTCGGGCACCACGGTGACCTGTGTGCCGGACACCTCCAGGGAATACAGGGCCATCATCCGGTCGGCGATGTGGGCCGACGGCAGGTACGACGTCGTCCGATCACCGAACCGGCTGCCGAGCACCGCGTCGAGCCCGAACGCCTCGAACAGCAGGTTGGCATGCGTCATCTCCACGCCCTTGGGGTTTCCGGTGGTCCCGGACGTGTAGATAAGCGTGACGATGTCGTCGGGGCGCACCGCCCGCCACGTCGATTCGAAGTCGAAATCCGGTCGCGCGGCGGCATACAGGTCGTCCACCGACAGGGTGCCGGCCGGTGAACCGTCGATGCAGACGATGTGCTCGACGGGCGCGCCGCTGGCGCGGATGCGGTCCACGTACTGCTCCTCGCACACCACGACCCTGGTGCCGGCGTTGTCGAACAGGTAGGTCAGCTGCTCGGCGGGCAGCGTGTTGTACACCGAAAACGACGTGGCACCGAGGTGTTGGGCGCCCACCTCGAGCGGATAGAACTCGATCCGGTTGGCCATCATCAGCGACACCGTGTCGCCGCGCCCGATCCCCAAACCGGCCAGGCCGGCGGCGACCTGTCGCACCTGCGCCGCGAGCTCCCGCCATGTCAGCGTCCGGGTGCCGCCGGGCGTCCGGAGCGCGACGGTGTCGGGATCGATCGACGCGGTGCGCTGGAACGCCTCGCACAGGGTGGCCGGCCGCTGGTTTGTCGTCATGTCGGGTGCTCCTCGGCGCCGGATCGGCTACTGCTCACACATCGGTGAGCGTACGTCCGCGATCAGGGGCGCGGAATACATTGCGCGCATCGGCGGTACGTTCGGACCATGCGGGCGGCATCCGCCCGCGAGGCCGGGTCCCGCCGGCCACGACACGAGAGGTTGCGACGATGGCAGCGACGCTGATCACGGGTGCGGCCGTGTGGGACGGGGTCTCCGACCGGGCGGTGCCGCAACAGCTGCTGGTCGTCGACGATCGCATCCAGCGGTTGGCCGAGGCGGTCGAGGCGCCGGCCGGCGCGGAGGTGATCGACCTGTCCGGCCACACCCTGACTCCAGGGTTCATCGACTGCCACACCCACGTGACGTTGACGCCGCAGGTCGGTCCCGCCATGGCGGCCGACTCGAGCGTCGCGAGGGCGCTGAAGTCGCTGCCGGTGTTGCGGGCGTTGCTGGGAAACGGGTTCACCACGATCCGCGATCTGGCCTGCGGGGATTCCGACTACCCGACGATCGCCCTGCGTGACGCGGTGGCGGCCGGCACCATTGACGGCCCCCGGATGCTGGTTGCCCCGCACATGATTTCCGCGCGCGGCGGCCACGGCGACTTCAGCGGAATGGTCGCCGACCAATACCAGGGCCCGTCGCGGCCGCTGGAGTTGGCGGCGGCCGACGGTGACGACGAGATCCGCACCAGGGTCCGGCAGGAGATCCGCGCCGGCGCCGACTGGATCAAGTTTGCGGCCACCGGCGGCTTCGCCTCGCCGTCGGACGATCCCGGCCACGCCACCTATAGCCAGCACGAGATGGACGTCCTGGTGGCGACGGCCGCCGACCTCGATGTCCCAGCCACCCCGCACAGTTACGGCGACGAAGGCATCCGGCGCGCCATTCGCGCCGGCGTTCGCAGCATCGAACACGGAAACCTCGCGTCGGCCGAGACGCTGCGAATGATGCAGGACGCCGGGGTGTTTTTGGTGCCCACCCAGTACGTCGTCCTGTCCAGCGCCCGGCGGGAGGAAAACGACCCCTATTGGGACACCGTCTCGCCTTCCCTGCGCCGCAAATTCCGGAGGTACCGCGGGGCCCTGGTGGACGCCGCGGAGCGGCTGGCCGCGAGCACGGTCCGGATCGCGTTCGGGACCGACGCCGGAATGTTTCCCCACCAGGACAATTGGCGCGAATTCCCGATGATGGTGTCCACCGGCATCGCCCCCGTGCGCGCCCTGCGGGCGGCCACCAGCGTGGCGGCCGAACTACTCCGCCTCGACGACCTGGGCGTGATCGCCGAGGGCAAGATCGCCGACCTGGTCGCCATGCCCGGGGATCCCTTCACCGACATCGCGGTCACCGGCCTCGTCGACTTCGTCATGAAAGGCGGTGTGGTCCACAAACATCCGGCGGGGTGTCGGGGAGCGTAACCGGCCCGGTTCAGACGCCCAGGCACCCCGGGCCGAGCAGCTCCTTGAGGTCGCCCATCAGCGCCGGGGAGGGCGTCACCCGCAGCGACTGGTCGAGCTCGAGCGTGGTGATCCGGTCCCCGCTGACCAGCCGCAGGTGGACCTGGGAGGTGCCGGGGTGGCGCGCCAACACCTGCTTGAGCGCGCTCACCTTGTCGAGGGTGCACTGTCGCGTCGGCATGCTGACCGCCAGCGGCCGGTCCGCCTGCGCGTGGGAAAAGTCGGGCACCACAAGCTCGTTGGCGATCAACGCGATCCGGTCATCGCGGATGGCCACCTTCGCGTTGACCAGCACCACCGCGTCGTCGACGATGTCGGCGCCGAACGTGGAGTACGCGTGCGGGAAGAACATCACCTCGATGCCGCCGGTGAGGTCTTCCAATTGCGCCGAGGCCCAGGGCATCCCGTTCTTGTTGACCCGCCGGTTCACCGAGGCCAGTATGCCGCCCACCCGAACCTGGCTGTCGTTGGCGACGTCGCCGTCCAGGATCGCCGGGATCGCGGTGTCGACCTGCGCCGCCAGCAGGTGTGCCACCCGGTTGAGCGGATGCCCGGACACGTACAGCCCCAGCATTTCTCGCTCCAGGGCCAGCTTGTGCTTGTCCTCCCACTCGTCGTCGGGCACCTTGATGGTGAACACCGCGTCGGTGCCGGCGTCCTGCCCATCACCCCAGTCGCCGAACAGGTCGAACTGCCCCATCGCCTCGGCCTTCTTGGTGCCCAGCACGGAGTCGACGGCGTCGGTGTGCACCAGGAACAGGCCCTTGCGGGCATGGCCCAGCGAATCGAAGGCGCCCGCCTTGATCAGCGATTCGGTGACCTTCTTGTTGCACGCCGAGATGTCGATCTTGTTGAGGTAGTCCGAGAAGTCGGTGAACTTGCCCTTCTCGCCGCGGGTGCCGATCAACGAGCCGACGACGTTGGCGCCGACGTTGCGCACCGCGCCCAACCCGTAGCGGATGTCGGTGCCCACCGACGCGAAGTTCAGGCCGGACTCGTTGACGTCCGGCGGCAGCACCGTGATGCCCAGCTTGCGGCAGTCGGCGAGGTAGACGGCCGCCTTGTCCTTGTCGTCGCCGACCGAGGTCAGCAGGCCGGCCATGTATTCCGCGGGATAGTTCGCCTTGAGGTAGGCGGTCCAGTAGGAGACCATGCCGTAGCCCGCGGCGTGGGACTTGTTGAACGCGTAGTCGGCGAACGGAAGGATGGTGTCCCACAACGCTTTGATCGCCGCCGGCGAGAACCCGTTGCCCTTCATGCCGTCGGAGAATCCCTCGAACTCCTTCTCCAGCACCTCGCGCTTCTTCTTGCCCATGGCCTTGCGCAGAATGTCGGCTCGGGCCAGCGAGTAGCCGGCCACCTTCTGCGCGATGCGCATGATCTGCTCCTGATACACGATCAGGCCGTAGGTCTCGGCGAGGATCTCGCGCAGCGGTTCCTCGAGCTCCGGGTGGATGGGCCGGATCGCCTGCCGGTTGTTCTTGCGGTCGGCGTAGTCGTTGTGCGCGTTCATGCCCATCGGCCCGGGCCGGTAGAGCGCGATGACGGCGACCACGTCCTCGAACCCGGTCGGCTGCATCCGGCGCAGCAGGTCGCGCATCGGCCCGCCGTCGAGCTGGAACACCCCCAGGGTGTCGCCGCGGCCCAGCAGCTCGTAGGTGGCCTTGTCGTCGAGCGGCACGGATTCCAGGTCGAGGTCAATTCCCCTGTTGGCCTTGATGTTCTCGATCGCGTCGCCGATGATCGTCAGGTTGCGCAGCCCCAGGAAGTCCATCTTCAGCAGGCCGATGGCCTCGCACGACGGGTAATCCCAGCCGGTGATGATGGCCCCGTCCTGCGGGCGCTTCCACAGCGGGATGGCCTCGGTCAGCGGCTCGCTGCTCATGATCACCGCGCAGGCGTGCACGCCGGCGTTGCGGATCAGGCCCTCCAGGCCGCGCGCGGTCTGGTAGATGGTGCGCACGTCGGGGTCGGTCTCGATCAGGCCGCGCACCTCGGCGGCCTCCTTGTAGCGCTCGTGGTTGGGGTCGGTGATCCCCGCGAGCGGGATGTCCTTGGCCATGATCGCCGGCGGCAGCGCCTTGGTGATCCGGTCGGCGATGGCGAAGCCCGGCTGGCCGTAGTGGATCCGCGCCGAATCCTTCAGCGCCGCTTTGGTTTTGATGGTGCCGAAGGTGATGACCTGGGCCACCCGGTCGGAGCCCCACTTGTCGGCGGCGTAGCGCACCATCTCGCCGCGGCGGCGGTCGTCGAAGTCGATGTCGATGTCGGGCATCGAGGTGCGTTCGGGGTTGAGGAACCGCTCGAACAGCAGGCCGTGCGGGATCGGGTCGATGTCGGTGATGCCCAGGGCGTAGGCGACGAGCGAGCCGGCGGCCGAGCCGCGGCCGGGGCCGACCCGGATGCCCACCGACCGCGCGTGGTTGATCAGGTCGGCGACGATCAGGAAGTAGGACGGGAAGCCCTTGCCGCAGATGACGTCGATCTCGTAGGCCGCCCGCGCGGCGTACCCGTCCGGGGGGCCGTCGGGGAACCGTCGGCGCAGCCCGGCCTCCACCTCGTGCCGCAGCCAGGACGCCTGATCGTGCCCCTCGGGCACCGGGAAGACCGGCATCCGGTCGCGCGGCGCCCACACCTCGTCGTAGGGCTGCACCCGCTCGGCGATCAACAAGGTCGAGTCGCAGGCGCCGGGCACCTCGTCGTCCCAGATCTGGCGCATCTCGGCGGCCGACTTGAGGTAGTAGCCGTCGCCGTCGAACTTGAACCGGTTCGGGTCGGAGAGGGTCTTGCCGGTCTGCACGCACAGCAGCGCCTCGTGGTTGTGCGCGGCGTCGCGGGTGACGTAGTGGCAGTCGTTGGTGGCCAGCGGCCGAATCCCCAGCGTGCGGCCGATCGTGAGCAGGCCCTCCCGGACCCGGCGCTCGATCGACAGCCCGTGGTCCATCAGCTCGAGGAAATAGTTGTCGGGGCCGACGATCTCGCGCCACCTGGCGGCCGCCTCCAGCGCCTCCCGGTCGTGTCCCAGCCGCAGCCGGGTCTGCACCTCCCCGGACGGGCAGCCGGTGGTGATGACGATGCCCTCGGCGTGTTCGGCGATGAGCTCGGCATCCATGCGCGACCACTTGCTCAGCTGGCCCTCGAAGGAGGCCAGCGAGGACAGCTTGAACAGGTTCCGCAGGCCGGCGGCGTTCTCGGCCAGCATCGTCAGGTGCGTGTAGGAGCCGCTGCCGGAGACGTCGTCGGCCTTCTGGCCGGGGTCACCCCAGGTGACGCGCCGGGTGTCGAACCGCGAGCCGGGCGCGATGTACGCCTCGACCCCGATGATCGGTTTGATCCCGGCCTTGGTCGCCGCGTTGTAGAACTCGCTGGCCCCAAACATGTTGCCGTGGTCGGTCATCCCGATCGCCGGCATCTCCAGCCGCTCGGCCTCGGCGAGCATCGGGTCGATCTTCGCGGCACCGTCCAGCATCGAGTACTCGGTGTGATTGTGCAGGTGCACGAAGGACGACTCGCGACGAACGCTCGCGTGAGGAGGCAACGAACCGGTCATAGGGACGCCAGTCTATGACCGACCACCGACGCATCCTCGGCGTGTCGCCTCGTGTGTCTCTTGACTCCGGAAGTAGGCGCGACGGATTTAAGGTGGGCGCTATGACCCAGACTGCCGGCGGGTGCGCGGGGTCGTCGCCGTGGTCGCCGCGCGAGGCCGAGTTGCTCGCGGTGACCTTGCGGCTGTTGCAGGAGCACGGTTACGACGGGTTGACGGTGGACGCCGTGGTCGGCGAGGCCCGGGCCAGCAAGGCCACGGTGTACCGGCGCTGGCCCTCGAAAGCCGAACTGGTGCTGGCCGCCTTCATCGAAGGCATCCGCCAGGTGGCCGTCCCGCCGGAAACCGGCACGTTGCGGGGCGATTTGCTGCAGCTCGGGGAGACCATCTGCCGGCAGGGCCAGCAGCACGCCAGCACCATCCGGGCGGTGCTGGTCGAGGTGTCGCGCCGCCCGGCCCTCAACGACGCCCTGCAACACCAATTCCTCGATCAGCGCAAAGCCCTGTTCCAGCACATCCTGCAACGGGCGGTCGACCGGGGTGAGATCGCCGAGGTCGCGATCGCCGACGAACTCTGGGACCTGCTGCCCGGATACCTCATCTTTCGCTCCATCATTCCCGGCCAGGCGCCCACCCGGCGCACCGTGCAAGCCCTTGTCGACGACTTCATCGTCCCCGGCCTCACCCGGTCCCGTAGGTATCAGGACCGTTGATGGTTGTGGAGGAAAGTGTACGGCCTCGTCTCTTGTGCAGTACTGGTCAGTACCGTAGGGTCGTATCCAACGATCGCGGGCACAGCGCCAGCGTGACCGTGTCGCCCGAGCATCGAAAGGCCAACGGGTGAAGGGGATTTCGATGATGTCCCTCGTCAGGCGAGGGTGGGTGGCGCTGGTCGTCGTCGTGGTCGTGACCGTCGCGGGGTTCTGCGTCTATCGACTGCACGGGATCTTCGGATCCCACAACAATACGTCGGCCGGCGGCGGGATCTCGGAACAGACCGAACCGTTCAACCCGAAGCGCATCACCCTTGAGGTCTTTGGTGACCCCGGAGCGGTGGCAACCATCAATTACGTGGACATCAATGTCCAGCCGCGGCAAGTCCTGAACGCGACCCTGCCGTGGTCGTTGACCATGGTCACGACGCAGCCCGGGGCCTTCAGCAACCTTGTGGCGCAAGGCAACAGCGCTTCCCTCGGCTGTCGCATCACCGTCGACGGGGAACTCAAGGACGAGAGGATCGTCAACCAAGTGAACGCCTACACCTTCTGCCTGGTGAAGTCCGCATGAGCGACCAGCACGCCCCGAGGTCTGCGTTGGCGCGCACCATCCGCCGGCTTTCGGTGCCGATCCTGCTGGTGTGGGTGGGCGTGGCCGCCGTCAGCAATATTGCGGTACCGAATCTGGAGGACGTGGCCAAAGCGCACAACGTGTCGCTGAATTCGCCGGATGCGCCGTCGTTTCAAGCGATGAAGCACATGGGCAAAGTGTTCCGCGAGTTCGATTCTGACAGTGCGGCCATGATCGTCCTCGAAGGCGATAAGCCGCTGGGCGACGACGCCCACCGGTTCTACGACGTCCTGGTCCGCAAGCTCGAGCACGACACCAAGCATGTGGAGCACGTCCAGGATTTCTGGGGGGATCCGTTGACGGCGGCGGGCTCGCAAAGCAAGGACGGCAAGGCCGCCTACGTTCAGGTCTACCTTGCCGGCAATCAGGGCGATGCGCTGGCCAACGAGTCCGTCGACACTATCCGCGACCTGGTGGCTCAGACGCCGGCGCCGCCCGGGGTCAAGGCTTATGTGACCGGAGCTGCGCCACTGGTGGCGGATCAGTTCGAAGTGGGCAGCAAAGGTATCTTCAAGGTCACCGTGATCACCGTGTTGGTGATCCTGGTGATGTTGTTTTGGGTCTACCGTTCCCTGGTTACCGCGCTCGTCGTGCTGTTCACGGTCATTATTGAAATGGCCGCGGCCAGGGGCATTGTCGCCTTTCTGGGAAGCGTCGGGTTGATCGGGCTGTCAACGTATTCGACGAATCTGCTCACGCTGCTGGTCATCGCGGCCGGCACGGACTACGCGATATTCTTCCTCGGCCGGTATCACGAGGCGCGGCACGCCGGCGAGGATCGGGAAACCGCTTTCCACACCATGTATCGCGGGACCGCCCATGTGGTCTTGGGCTCGGGCCTGACCGTTGCCGGAGCGGTGTTCTGTCTGCGCTTTACGCGGCTGAATTATTTTCAAAGCCTGGGCATTCCCGCCGCAATCGGCATCATGGTCGCGCTGGCCGCCGCGCTCACGTTGGCCCCGGCCGTGCTTACCGTGGGCAGTCTTTTCGGGCTCTTCGACCCCAAACGCGAGGTGGCGACTCGAGGATGGCGGCGCATCGGCACCGCCATCGTCCGCTGGCCCGGGCCCATCCTGGTGGTGGCTACCGCGGTCGCGCTCATCGGTTTGCTTGCCCTGCCCGGATACAAGACGAGTTACGACGCGCGCCCCTACATGCCGGCCAGCGCCCCGGCCAATCTCGGATATGCGGCCGCGGAGCGGCACTTTTCACAGGCCCGGCTCAATCCCGAACTGCTGATGATCGAAACCGATCACGATATGCGCAATCCGGCCGACATGATCAACTTGGAACGGGTGGCAAAAGCCGTCGCCCACCTGCCCGGCATCGCGCAGGTCCAGTCCATGACCAGGCCGTTGGGAACGCCGATCGAGCACACCTCCTTGGCTTTTCAGATCAGCGCGGGCGCCATCGGCAACATCGAGAACCTGCAATACCAAAAAGACCGCGCGGAGGACATCCTGAAGCAGGCCAACACGCTGAAAGATACGATCAGCATTTTGAATCGACAGTATGCTCTGCAACAACAGCTCGCCGCCTCCACGCACGACGAGACTCAAAGCTTTCACGAGACGATCACCATCATCAATGACCTGCGCGATAAGATCGCGAATTTCGACGACTTCTTCAGGCCGATTCGCAGTTACTTCTACTGGGAGAGGCATTGCTACGATATTCCCGCATGCTTTGCGCTCAGATCCGTTTTCGACGCCATCGACGGTATTGACCAGCTCAGTGCGCAGTTCGAAAAGCTCACCGCGAGCCTGGACAAATTGGACGCCGGGCAGCAGAAATTGGTGACACTGTTGCCGCCCCAGATCGCCGACCAGGAGAAGAATCTCGGACTGACCCTGTCCAACTACGCCACGAACTTCGGGATCAACGCCCAGACGCGCGCGAACACCGACACCGCAACCGCCCTGGGACAGGCGTATGACGCCGCCAAGAACGACGACTCCTTCTACCTGCCTCCCGAGGCTTTCAACAACCCCGAGTTCAAGAGGGGTCTGAAACTGTTCCTCTCGCCGGACGGCAAGGCCGCACGCATGATCATCTCCCACGAAGGCGATCCGGCGACCCCCGAGGGCATCTCCCATATCGACCCCATCAGGAACGCGGCCAAACAGGCCGTGAAAAACACTCCCTTAGGGGACTCCAACATCTATCTCGCCGGCACCGCGGCGACCTATAAGGACATAGCCGACGGCGCCAAATACGATCTCATGATCGCCGGAATAGCCGCGCTGAGCCTGATTTTGATCATCATGTTGATCATCACCCGAAGCCTGGTCGCCGCGATCGTCATCGTCGGGACGGTAGCGCTTTCGCTGGGCGCCTCTTTCGGGCTATCCGTGCTGGTCTGGCAGGATATTTTCGGCATCAAGCTGTACTGGATTTGCCTCGCCCTGTCCGTCATCATCCTCTTGGCGGTGGGATCCGACTACAACCTGTTGCTGATCTCCCGGTTCAGGGAGGAAATTCACGCCGGCTTAAAGACGGGCATTATCCGCGCCATGGCCGGCAGTGGGGCGGTCGTGACCGCCGCCGGCCTGGTGTTCGCCTTCACCATGTCTTCGTTCGTGTTCGCCGCTTTATTGGTGCTGGGTCAGATCGGGACCACCATCGGCCTGGGGCTGCTGTTCGACACGCTGATCGTGCGCTCCTTCATGACGCCGTCCGTCGCCACGCTCCTCGGGCGGTGGTTCTGGTGGCCGCAACGCGTGCGCCCCCGCCCGGCCAGCACGATGCTTCGCCCGTACGGGCCGCGTCCCGCGGTTCGCCAACTGCTGCTCTGGGAAGACGGAGACCCCGCGGTGGCTTCCGACTCACCGTCACGCATTCGGTGACACAGACAGGCCTTGCCCCACGAGGGAGTGAACGAAGTTGAGCCTGTTCGGTTATCTGACGGTACTCGCGGGCGTGGCCGAATTAGTGTTCGCTACTTTTGTCTTTATGTTCGTAAAACGGCTGCTGGGGCGCTCCCCCAGTCCGATAGGCGAAGAAATCGGGGGCTCCAAAAAGGTCCTAGATAAGTTGCGTAGGGGCGAGCCTATGTCGAAGGAAGAGTTGGATTTTGCGAGGCAAACCGTCGCCGATCGTGGATCCTTGTTGGCCTTCTCCCTGCCCGCCGCCGTTTTCGCCATCGGATGTTTCTATGTGTTCGGCAGCCTTGAGCTGCATGGAACCAGGTCCCTGCGGACCCTTATCGGGTTGGGCCCCTTGTTTGGGTCCATAAACATAACCATTCGGCTGCTCAGGGTCGCAGCCCTGAAACGGCGTCTGCGGGACGTCCCTTGAAAAAGCTCACGTGTGGAGCGGTTGCGTCGATGCGCTTTGCATGTGAGCTCAGGGCTTTGCGTGTGAGCCCACGGCGTCGATTTCGGCGATTTTTCCGCCGTGGACTCACGCTCAACGCCCAGGACTCACACTCGCCGGCACGGCCGCGGCGGATAAAGCCGCGAAAGGCCGTCAGCGACTGGGCCCGCCGCGGAACCGGTTGCCGAGCCGGATCCCGGGCAGCAGCAGGCTGCGCGGCACGAACCTGCCGCCGGTGCTGACGACCTTGGGCACGATGCCGGGCACCACGCTGCGCCTGCCGGCCAGCATCCCGCCAATGGCGGCTTCGGCCACGTCGCGCGGCGAGACCTGAGCGATCGGAATGCTGAACCGCTCGGCGTTGGCGATCTCGGCCCACTCGGTCGGCACCGGGCCCGGGCACAGCACCGTGACCGACACCCCCGTCCCGTGCAGTTCCTCGTGCACGGCTTCGGAGAACGTCTGCACGAAGGCCTTGGTGGCCGAATACACCGCCATGTAGGGCATCGGCTGAAACCCGGCGATCGAGGCGATGTTCATCACCGCGCCGGCGCCGCGCTCGACCATGCCGGGCAGGACCGCGTGCGTGAGTTCCATCAACGCCAGGGCGTTGAGGGTCACCTCCTCGCTCTCGCGTTCCAGCGGCAGCGTGTGGAAGACCCCGCTGGTGCCGAAACCCGCGCTGTTGCACAGGCCGGCGATCGGTTCGGCGCGAAGCCGGTCCGCCAGCCTCGCGCGGCCTTTGGCGTCGCCGAGGTCCAGCGGCATCACCTCGACCGCGACGGAGTGTTCCTCGCCCACCTCGTTGGCGAGTTCGTCGAGGCGTTCGCGGCGGCGCGCGACCAGCAGCAGCGGGAAGCCGCGCCGGGCCAGGCCGCGGGTCAGTTCGGCCCCGATGCCGGATGAGGCGCCGGTGATGACGACGGTCGTGTCGGTGTCGGGCTTCGGAAGGCTCATGGCGTCACCAATGGGTCCCGCGGGTCGCCCGCACGAAGGTCTCGCTTCGTTTGTCGAAAGGCTGTGTATCGCTGTCGGATTCGCGGCCCTTGGCCGCATCGGAGTCTGCGAACATGGCGAACGCGCGGTTGCGCACGCGGTCCATGACCGCCGGGTTGACGGCGTCGGCGACGGCGGCGAACTGCCCGAACGGCGAGCTCGCGCGCCGGGGCCGGTGCACGATCGCGTCCGTGATCACCCCGGCCGCCTGATCGGGCGTCAGCGCGGGGAACTTGTCGTACATCGTGGTCGGGCTGATCATCGGCGTGCGCACCAGCGCCATGTGCACGGTGGTGAACTTGACGTCGTCGTTGACGACCTCGGCCTGCAGCGCGTCGCACAGGCTGTCCAGCGCGGCCTTGCTGGCGATGTAGGCGCCGAAGCGCGGCGCGCGGGTCTGCACGCCGACCGAGGACACGTTGACGATCTGCCCGAACCCGCGTTCCCGCATGCCGGGGATGAACTTGAGGATGAGCTGGACCGCCCCCAGGTAGTTCAGTTGCATGGTCCGCTGATAGTCGTGAATCCGGTCGTAGGACAGCTTCAGCGAGCGCCGAATCGACCGCCCCGCGTTGTTGATCAGGATGTCGACGCCGCCGAGGTCGTCCAGCACCTGGTCGGCCATCGCGGCGATGGCGTCCATGTCGGACAGGTCGCACGGGTACACGTGGGCGGTCCCGCCGTCGCCGCGGATCTGGTCGGCGACCTTCTCGAGGTTCTCCCGGGTGCGGGCCACCAGCGCCACCTCACCGCCGGCCGCCGCGATCTTCTTGGCCGCGGCCTCGCCGATGCCCGACGATCCCCCGGTGATGAGGACGGTCCTGCCCTCCACCGCGTCGCCAAGCGTGCGTCCCTGCACCGCATCCAGCAGATTGCGTAGGTAGAACGGTCGATACCGCCCAGCCGAGTTGGGGGTGTTGATGATGTTGGAGACCGCCGCGAAGGGCTTTTCCACCAGGCTCGTCAGGTCACCAAGGTTCATCGGTGTGCGCTCCTGCTGGCGCTCGCCCCCCGACCGCGGGCGCCCGGCGCGGGTGATGTGACGTGAGTCATAGACCCAACCTAGGGCATCGGTCGGCCACCCGATGCGGATTGCGATCATGTGAACGGGATCGGGCGCAGGGTAATCCCTGCGTGATCGCGCGCTAACCGACTGGGGTGCCCTCCGCGACGGTCACCGAAATCCTCGGCGCCATCGCGCCGCTGGCCCCCGAGATCGCGTCGGCCGAGCCCACCAAGGTCTGAGCGGCTCCGGGCGCGCCGCCGCGCCCGATCGACATTTGGGCGCACAATGCAGGCCATGGCCCGCACATTCGAAGATCTGGTGGCCGAAGCCGATTCGGTGTCCGTGGACGGCTGGGACTTCTCCTGGCTCGACGGCCGGGCGACGGAGGAAAGACCGTCCTGGGGCTACCAGCGGATGTTGAGCCGCCGTCTGGCGGCGTCCTCGGCGGCGCTGGACATCCACACCGGCGGCGGGGAGGTGCTGGCCGGCGCGGGGCCGTTCCCGCCCGCCATGGCCGCCGTCGAGACATGGCCGCCGAACGCGGCGCTGGCAACCAGACGCCTGCATCCGCTCGGCGTGCTGGTCGTCCGGATACGCGACGAGCCGCCGTTGCCGTTCGCCGATGAGGCGTTCGACCTGGTGACCACCCGTCATCCCATCTCCGTGTGGTGGACCGAGATCCTTCGGGTGCTCCGGCCCGGCGGCGGTTACTTTGCGCAGCACATCGGGCCCGCCACGATGGGCGAACTCGTCGAGCACTTCATCGGGCCGCAACCGGAGAAATGGGCCGAGTTCGACCCGGACGCCGTGCGCGCGCAGGCGGAGGCCGCGGGCCTGGAGATCCGGGATCTGCGCATGGAGCGGCTGCGGGCCGAGTTCTTCGACATCGGCGCCGTCGTCTACTTCCTGCGCAAGGTGATCTGGACGGTGCCCGACTTCACGGTGCACCGCTACCGCGACCGATTGCGGGAACTGCACGAGCGCATCGAGGCCGAGGGGCCGTTCGTCGCGCACGCGACGCGGGTCCTCGTCGACGCCCGCAAGCCGGGCTGATCATCCCTCGTCGCGCAGCACGTCCAGCGCGTGCTGCAGGTCGGGCGGGTAGGGGCTGACGATCTCCATCCGCCTGCCGTCGGCCGGATGGGCGAAGGCCAGCGACCGCGCGTGCAGCCATTGGCGTTGCAGCCCAAGCCTTTTCGCCAGTTTCGGGTCGGCACCGTAGACCAGGTCGCCGCAGCACGGGTGGTGCAGCGCGGAGAAGTGCACCCGGATCTGGTGGGTGCGGCCGGTTTCCAGGTGCACGTCGAGCAGGCTGGCGGCGACGAAGGCTTCCAGGGTGTCGTAGTGGGTGAGGCTGTGCCGGCCGTCCTTGATGACCGCGAACTTCCACTCGCCGCCGCGGTGCCGCCCGATCGGCGCGTCGATCGTCCCGCTGGACGGATCCGGATGCCCCTGCACCAGCGCGTGATAGCGCTTGTCGACGGTGCGCGCCTTGAACGCCCGCTTGAGCACGGTGTACGCGCGCTCGGAGAGCGCCACCACCATCACCCCGGAGGTGCCGACGTCGAGGCGGTGCACGATGCCCTGCCGCTCGGGCACGCCGGACGTGGTGATCCGGTAGCCGGCGGCGGTCAGGCCGCCGAGCACCGTCGGCCCGGTCCAGCCCACCGACGCGTGCGCGGCCACCGCCGCAGGCTTGTCGACCGCGACGATGTCGTCGTCGGAATACAGGATCTTCATGCCCTCGATGTCGACGGGCGTGTTTTCCGGCGGGGCAGGCGCCTCGGGCAACCGCACCTGCAGCCACGCGCCGCTTGTCAGCCGGTCGGACTTGCCGGCCTGCACGCCGTCGAGCTCGACGCCGCCGTCCTCGGCCAGCGCCGCCGCCGCGCTGCGCGACAGCCCCAGCAGGCGCGCCAGCCCGGCGTCGACGCGCATGCCGGCCAGCCCCTCGGGGACGGGCATCGAGCGGTCGGTCACCGGCGCCGGCCGCCGTTGCCGCCCGGCCGGCGCCGGCCCACGCTGTCGAAGTCGTAGCCGAAGATCGACAGCACCACCAGCAGGATGGCCCCGCCGACCACCGACGGATCGGCGACGTTGAACACCGGCCACCAGCCGACCGACAGAAAGTCCACGACGTGGCCGCGCAGCGGCCCGGGCGCGCGGAAGAACCGGTCGACCAGGTTGCCCATGGCGCCGCCGAGGATCATCCCGAGGCCCACCGCCCACCACGGCGACACCAGCCGCCGCCCCATCCAGAAGATGCCGACCACCACACCGGTCGCGATCAGCGTCAGCACCCAGGTGTATCCGGTGGCCATCGAGAAGGCCGCGCCCGAATTGCGCACCAGGGTCCAGGTCACCGTGTCGCCGATGATCGACACCGGCTGGCCGGGCGGCAGCAGCCGGACCGCGAGCACCTTGGTCACGATGTCGAGGATCAGCACCACCGCGGCGACCGACAGCAGCAGGCGCAGCCGCCGGGGAGGAGGCGCCGGCGGCTCGGCGGCCGCGGGTTCGGCGGCCCCCTCGGCCTTTTCGGCGGAGGTCACCGGCTCGGCCGGTCCTGTGGGTTCCTCGGGCACCCTCCCATCATTCCTTAGGGGGTGCGCGATGATTCCACTATGGCCCGCCTCACCGTCATCGCCACCGGAGGGACGATATCGACCGGCAGGGACGCCGATGGGGTGCGCCGGCCCGCCTACCGCGGGGCGGATCTGCTAGCGCCCCTTGGCAAGGGCCTCGACGTCGACGTCGTTGACCTGTTGGCGCTCGACAGCTCCCAGCTGACGCCGGCCGACTGGGACTCGATGCGCGGTGCCGTGCGGGCCGCGATCGACGGCGGCGCCGACGGCGTGGTCATCGCCCACGGCACCGACACCATGGAAGAGACCGCCCTGTGGCTCGATCTGACCCACGCGGGCACGGTGCCGGTCGTCCTCACCGGCGCCATGCGCAGCGCCGACTCCCCCGACGCCGACGGTCCGGCCAATCTGCGCGACGCGTTGGCGGTGGCGGCCAGCCCGGCCGCGCGTGACCTGGGTGTGTTGGTGTGCTTCGCCGGCCGGGTGCTGCAGCCGTTGGGCATGCACAAGAGTGCCACCGAGGACTTGAGCGGCTTCGCGGGCGAGCTGCTCGGCACGGTGGCCGGCGGCGTCACGCTGACGGGCGCCAAGACGCGGCCGTACCTCGGCGATCTCGGCGCCGCCCGCGCGCCGCGGGTCGACATCGTCGCGGCGTATCTGGGGAGCGACTCGGTGGCGCTGGACGCCTGCGTGGCCGCCGGGGCACGGGCCGTGGTGCTGGAGGCGCTGGGTTCGGGCAACGCCGGGGACGCGGTGGTCGACGGGGTGCGCCGCCACTGCCGCAACGGGGTGGTCGTCGCGGTGTCCACGCGGGTCCCCGGCGGGCGGGTCAGCGCGGGCTACGGCCCCGGCCACGAGATGGCGGCCGCCGGCGCGGTGGTGGTGCCGCGGCTGCGGCCGTCCCAGGCCCGGGTGCTGCTGATGGCCGCGCTGGCGGCGGGGCTACCCGTCGCCGACGTCATCGACCGCTGGGGCTGACAGGGCGTCGGCCCGCAGCCCGCCGACGTAGTCCGGCCAGTCCAGGGAGTCGACCGGGTCGGCGCGGGTGAGGTCGCCGGTGTCGGCGGGAAACGTGCGGGCCTGGCCCGGGCCCGAACTGCGGGTCTCGAACCGCACGGTCACCACCCCGTGGCCCGCGCCCTGCACCCAGCCGTGGCCGATGTCGGGGTGCGTCAGGTCGTCGCCCACCCGCCACGGCGAGACCTCGGGCGCCGGCGCGGACACGGCCTCGGTCGCGGTCTCGACGGGTTGTTCCTCCGATGACTCCAGGTCCGGGAACAGCGACTCCTGGCGGACGTCGCTCAACCCCGAAAACCCCACGCCGAGAAGGCGAATGGGCCCGATCTCGCGCGGGTCCAGCAGCAGCCGGCGGGCCACCGCGGCCAGCGCGCCGGGCTCGGTCGTCGCGTAGGGCAGCGTCGCCGAGCGGGTCAGCGTGCTCATGTCGGACTTCTTCAGCTTCACCGTGACGGTGCGGGCGCCGCGGCCGTCGCGCAGCAGGCGTTGATGCGCGTGTTCGGCGATCGGGTCGATCGCCTCGCGCAGCTGCTCGAGGCTGGTCAGGTCGACGGCGAAGGTGGACTCGGAGCTGATCTGCTTGGCTTCGGCGCGCTCGGCGACGGGCCGGTCGTCGACGCCGCGGGCCAGGCGGTGCAGCGCGGGCCCCACCGTCGCGCCCAGGACGTTGGCCACCTCGGCGTCGGTCAGCGCGGCCAGCTGCCCGATCGTCTCGATGCCGAGCCGATTCAGCTTCTCCTCGGCGACCGGGCCGATGCCCCACAGCCGCCGCACCGGCAGGCCGTCGAGCAGCGACCGTTCCTCGGCGCGCCGCACCACCCGAACGCCGTCCGGTTTGGCCAGGCCGGACGCGATCTTGGCGATCTGCTTGCCCGAGCCCGCGCCGACGGACGCGACGAGGCCGGTCTCCTCGCGCACCCGTCGCCGCAGGCCCTCGCAGAACGCCTCGACGTCCTCCGCCGACGCCCCGGCCAGCTGCGGCGGCTCCCCGAACGCTTCGTCGAAGGACAGCTGTTCGACGACGGGCACCACGCCGCGCACGGCGTCGAAGACGCGCCGGCTGGCCACCCCGTACACCACCCCGCGCGGCGGCAACACCACCGCCGTCACGCCGACCAGCCGGCGGGCCTGGTGCATCGGCATGGCCGACCGCGCGCCGAACGTCCGCGCCTCGTAGCTGGCGCCGGCCACCACGCCGCGGCCACCCAGGCCGCCGACCAGCACCGGCCGCCCCCGCAGGGTCGGCCGGGTGAGCTGTTCGACGGAGGCGAAGAACGCGTCCATGTCCAGGTGCAGCACCCAGCGGGACTCCACACTTGTCGATGGTATTGGTCTACCGTCGTTGATCATGGCGATGAACCTGTGTCACAGGCTGTGCTGCAACTCGAATCGCTGGGCGAGGGAAGTGGAGAACCACGTGTTGCCGACGGTCCTGGCCGACGTGGACCTGGGTGACAACGCCCTGGAGATCGGGCCCGGATACGGCGCGTTTCTGCGGGTGTTGGTCGATAAGACGCCGAAGCTCACGGCGGTCGAGATCGATGCCCCCATGGCGGAGCGGCTGCAGCGGCTCTACGGGGATCGGGCGCGCATCATCAACGGCGACGGCACCGATACCGGTTTGCCGTCGGGAGAGTTCAGCTCGGTGGTGTCGTTCACCATGCTGCACCACGTCCCGACCGCGGAACTGCAAGACCGGCTGTTCGCCGAGGCGTTCCGGGTGCTTCGGCCCGGGGGCGTCTTCGCCGGCAGCGACGGCGTGCCGTCGTTGATGTTCCGGATCCTGCATTTCCGTGACACCTGCAATCCGATTCCGCCGGAGGCGCTGCCGGATCGCTTGCGCGCGGCGGGGTTTCGCGACGTGGACGTTCACGTTGGCGCGGGCAGGCAGCGCTGGCGCGCTCGCAAACCCTAGCCGCGAGAGTGCTGTTATCGATGACCTCACTCGGGAAACGCATCGGTAACTGCACTTTCGCGGTCAGAATGGGCCGCCGGCGGCCTGCAGTGCGCGGCGGGCGCGGTCCACAATCACGTCCGGCCGATGCCGCAGCAGGTCGGCGCTGACCCGGACCAGGCGCCACCCCCGACTCTCCAGCTCGGCCGTGCGTTCGATGTCCTTGGCGCGGATGCGCGGGTCTGTCCAGTGTTGGGGACCGTCGTATTCGACGCCGACGAGCCACCGCTCCCACCCCATGTCGATGCGGGCCAGCACCGCGCCCCACATATTGCGCACCACGATCTGCGTCTGCGGCCTGGCCAGACCCCCGCGGATCAGGACGAGCCTGGTCCTCGTCTCCTGGGGTGATTCGGCCCCGGCATCGACGAGGGGCAATACCCGTCGCAGCTGCTTCGCGCCCCGGGCGCCGGGGTGCGCATCGATCAGCGGTTCAACGTCATCGACCACGAGCCCGGTCGCCCTCGCCAGAGCATCAATCCGGATGACAGCGGCCGTCAACCCAGGTTGCCGGCCGAGGTCGAAGGCTGTGCGGGCGGGCGACGTGACCGGCACGCCATCGACGTTCGCGATCTCGCCGGCCAGCAAGGTGTCGTTGCGGGTGATGATCAACGGCGGCGGACGTTTGCGATCGCTGATGAGCTCCGCCGGTGCATGGGGATCGACCCACTCCGCACCAAGCAGCGCAGCCGCGGAGTTCCCGGCGACGACGGCCTTCTTTCCGGACCACAGCCAGGCAGCCACAGCCCGATCCTTCGCGGTCAGTCCGCTGCCGCGCCGTTGGTAGACATTGCGGTAGATCCTTATGCACGAGCGCCGTAGCTCGTGTTCGGTCAGCGTGCCGGCGTCAACCGCCTCCGTACCGACGAATGGTGTCCCCTTCCCCATGGCCGCAGACTGCCATGGCCCACCGACAGCCGCGAGAGTGCAGTTATCGATGGCCTCACTCGGGAAACGCATCGGTAACTGCACTTTCGCGGCGAACCGGCTACGTTTTGGCGATGCGCACCCGGACGCCGTCGCCGATCGCGACGGCGTGCGGACCCGGCTCGCCGAATTCGAAACTGGTGGCGAGTATCTCCCCCGCGATCAGGTCGCGGCGGGTGCGCGCCCAGTCGGCCCGCCCCGCGGGCACCGACATCACCACGCTGATGCGATCGGAGACGTCCAGGCCCGTCGACTTGCGCAACTCCTGCAGCTCGCGGATCCGGTCCTTGGCCCAGCCCTCGGCTTCGAGTTCTGGAGTGACCGTGCCGTCCAGCACCACCACGCCGGACCCGTCGGGCAGCGCCGCGGTGTAGTCCGGGTCGGCGGCCACCAGCCGCGAGCTGTACTCCTCGGGCCGCAGCACCGCCGGACCGGCGGTCAGGGTGCCGTCCGGGTTGACGACGCCCTCGCCGGCCTTGACCGCCCTGATGGCGGCCTGCACGTCCTTGCCCAGCCGCGGCCCGGCCACCCGGGCGTTGACGGTGAGCTCGAAGCGGCCGTAGGTGTCGATCGCGTCGGTCAGTTCGACGGCCTTGACGTTGAGTTCGTCGGCGACCAGGTCGACGAACGGCGCCAAGCGCCGCGGGTTCTCCACCGCCACAGTCAGTTTCGGCAGCGGCAGCCGCACCCGCAGCCCTTTGGCCTTGCGCAGCGACGACGCGGCCGAGCACACCTCGCGGACCTGATCCATCGCGGCGACCAGGCCTGGGTCCGCGGGCAGGTCGCCCGACGCGGGCCAGTCGGTCAGGTGCACCGACCGCCCGAAGGTCAGGCCGCGCCAGATGATCTCGGTCACCGACGGCAGCAGCGGGGCGGCCAGCCGAGCGGTCACCTCCAGCACGGTGTGCAGGGTGTCGATGGCGTCGGCGTCTTCCTCCCAGAACCGCGAACGCGACCGCCGCACATACCAATTCGTCAGCGCCTCGGTGAACTGGCGCAGCTGCTCGCAGGCCCCGGAGATGTCGCAGACCTCCATCGCCGCGGTGAGGTCGTCACGCAGCACCGCCAGCTTGGCCAGGATGTAGCGGTCCAGCACGTGCGGCGAATCAACCCGCCAGGCACCGACTTTCGGCGCGTAGAGGGCCAGGAAGCTGTAGGCGTTCCACAGCGGCAGCAGCACCTGGCGCACGCCCTCGCGGATCCCCTGCTCGGTGACGATCAGGTTGCCGCCACGCAGGATGGGCGACGCCATCAGGAACCACCGCATGGCATCGGAGCCGTCGCGGTCGAACACCTCGGAGACGTCGGGATAGTTGCGCAGCGACTTGCTCATCTTCTGGCCGTCGGAGCCCAGCACGATCCCGTGCGCCACACAGGTTTTGAACGCCGGCCGGTCAAACAGCGCGGTGGCCAGCACGTGCAGGGTGTAGAACCAGCCGCGGGTCTGGCCGATGTATTCGACGATGAAGTCGCCGGGATAGTGCCCGTCGAACCAATCGGAATTCTCGAACGGGTAGTGCACCTGCGCGTACGGCATCGAGCCCGAGTCGAACCACACGTCGAGCACGTCGGGGATGCGCCGCATCGTGCTGCGGCCGGTGGGGTCGTCGGGGTTGGGCCTCACCAGCTCGTCGATGTAGGGGCGGTGCAAATTGGTGGGCCGCACCCCGAAGTCACGCTCCAGCTCGTCGAGGCTGCCATACACGTCGATGCGCGGGTAGGCGGGATCATCCGACTTCCAGACCGGAATTGGCGTGCCCCAGTAGCGGTTTCGCGAGATGGACCAGTCGCGGGCGCCCTGCAGCCACTTGCCGAACTGGCCGTCCTTGACGTGGTCGGGGTACCAGGTGATCTGCTGGTTGAGTTCCACCATGCGGTCCCGGAATTCGGTGACCGCGACGAACCACGACGACACCGCCCGGTAGATCAGCGGGTTGCGGCACCGCCAGCAGTGCGGGTAGGGGTGCTCGTAGGTTTCGTGCCGCAGCACCACCGCGCCGTTGACCGCCGCCGGGCCGCCGCCGTTCTTCAGGTCGCGGATGATCTGGGCGTTGGCGTCAAAGACATGCTGCCCCTGGTAATCCGGGACGGTGGCGTCGAAGCGGCCCTTGGAATCGACCGGGGTGACCGGCGCGATGCCGGCCGCCTCCGAGACCGCCATGTCGTCCTCGCCGTAGGCCGGCGCCATGTGCACGATCCCGGTGCCGTCCTCGGTGGTCACGAAGTCGCCCGGCAGCACCCGAAAAGCGTTGGCCGAGCCCAGGAAATACGGGAACGGCGGCAGATAGCGCGTGCCCAGCAGGTCGGCGCCGCGACAGGCGCCCAGTATCTCCGGCTCGTCGCCCAGCTCGCGGGCGTAGGCGGCCAACCGGGCCTGCGCCAGCACGAAACGACGGTCGCCAGCCCGCACCACGACGTAGGTCACCTCCGGGTTGACGGCGACCGCGAGGTTCGACGGCAGCGTCCACGGCGTCGTCGTCCACACCAGCAGGTAGGCGCCGTCCAAATCGCCGCCCACCGCTTGGAAGCCGACCGTCAGAGCCGGGTCCTGGCGGCTCTGGTAGACGTCGTCGTCCATCCGCAATTCGTGGTTGGACAACGGGGTTTCGTCGCGCCAGCAGTACGGCAGCACCCGGTAGCCCTCGTAGGCCAGGCCCTTGTCCCACAGCTGCTTGAACGCCCAGATCACCGACTCCATGTAGGGCAGGTCCAGCGTCTTGTAGTCGTTGTCGAAGTCGACCCAGCGGGCCTGGCGGGTGACATACGCCCGCCATTCGTCGGTGTAGCGCAACACCGATTCCCGGCAGGCCTCGTTGAACGCGGCGATCCCCATGTCGTCGATCTGGGACTTGTCGGTGATGCCGAGCTGGCGCTCGACTTCCAGCTCGGCGGGCAACCCGTGGGTGTCCCAGCCGAAGCGGCGCTCCACCTTGTTGCCGCGCATGGTGCGGTAGCGCGGGACGATGTCCTTGACGTAGCCCGTGAGCAGGTGCCCGTAGTGGGGCAGCCCGTTGGCGAACGGCGGCCCGTCGTAGAACACGTATTCCGGGGCGCCGTCGCGGCGGGCGATGCTGGCGCGGAAGGTGTCGTCGCGGGCCCAGTAGTCGAGGACCTCGAGCTCGAGCGCCGGGAAGTCCGGCGCGCCGCCGGCCGGCTTCGGATAGGCCCGGGGGCCGGCCTTGCCGGTGAATGACTCGGTCACGATGTTCGTCGTCTCCTGTGGCCGTCATGCTCAGGCCGGGGACGACGACGCGCAACGTGCGCGAGCGCCGCGGTACCACCCCGCTTGCCGCGCTTGCGCGCGACCGCTCATTGACGGGCTGTGACGGGCCTACCCGTTCGGTTCTACTGAGCCACGCCGGCCGTTCTTCCGAAGGCTCCCCGGTGATGGCCGGATCGACGCCAGTGCACCGATTCTACGGAACACCGCAAAATCAAACGCGGCGCCCCGCGGGACCACCCGACCTCAGGGGAAAACCCGCGGCCGGACGTCGAGCAGACCCACCCGCCACAGCGCCGCGTACGCGTGGCGCAGCGGAATGCTCAGCAAGCGTGCGGCGCCGTCGACCAGCGGGTCCCCGCCCGCGCCGAAGGGCCGGGCGTCGACCACCCTCTTGGGCGCCGGCGCCGGCGCCGGGGTCGGGGTCGTGGCCGCATCGCGCACCACCGTCAGCTTGCGGGCGGGCGCTACGGTTACCACTTCGTCGTGCAGAACCGCGGTCATGGTCGCCTCCTAGGACGGAATCGAAAACGAGCACTGGCTGGATTGACGTGTCCCGTCCCGTGCTGGTTCCGATCCCAGAACGCTTGGCGGCTAGGCCAATTAGCGTATCGACGACTCAGCGGAGAACGTCGTGCCGGAGACCGGATCGGGACGCGACAAAGTTCGGACTTCGGTCCGGACTGTCGCTGGAACTCATTCGTCCCTCACCTCCTCAACGGTCACGACGCGCGCGGTCACCCGCACCGTCCACGCGCACTGAAGGGAGTACAGAAACCGACGACCGTCGGAGATCCGCACCCCTCTCGTCAGAGCTTTGGCACTACACGACGTGTCCGATGTCCGGAAGCCACCTGGGCTCAACCCTTAAGCCGGGAGGAGCTGTCCTGACCCGGGGCGTCTTTGGACGTTCGGGGTCAGTGGCCTATATTCGTGTAGACGCCTCACCTAACGAGGTGCATACCGTGCCGATAATGCACGACCGCCCTGGCCGGGTCAACGTGATCCGAGCCGATTCCCGAATCTTTATGCACTCATTACGCGCGCGCATAGCCTTTAGCCAGCTTCGGGGGCGACGCGCGGGCGCAGCCCGTCAAGCACCAGCGCGACGACGAAGTCGGCCAGCTGGGCCGCGGTGACGTCGTCGTCGGTGTTCAGCCGCCGGTGCGCCAACTGCCCGACCAGCGCCGCCAGCGTGTACGCCACCATCCGGGCCGGGGCGCCCACCACCTCGCCGCGCTCCTGGGCGGCGACGACGAAGGCCTCGATGTCGTCGACGAACCGCTCGTAGATGCCGCCGAGGTGCCTTTCGAATCGCTCGCCGAGCGCATCCGGGTCGCAGAGCAGCAGCTTGACGGTGGCCCTGTCGGCCTCGAAGAACTCCAGCGTCGCCCGCACGGAGCCGTGCAGGAAGGCCCGCAGCGTCGCCTCCCGTCCGGGCGCTTTCGCCCGACCGCCCAGCGCCGCCGCGACATGACGTCGCAGCGCGCCCTCCTCGACGGCCATCAGCGCGTGGAACAGATCGTCCTTGGAGTCGAAGTACCAGTAGACCGAGCCGTAGGCCAGGCCGGCCTCCTTGGCGATGTCGGCGATCGTCGTCGCGTGAAAACCCTTGCGCGCGAACACTTTCTTGGCGGCCGCCATGATCTCGTCGCGCCGCCGCGACTTGTCCTCGTCGCTGACCGCGCGGCGCCGGCGGGTCGGGCTGGTCACTTATCGACCAGGCTTTCGAGCCGCCCGATCGTGTCGATGAACTCCTCGACCATGTCGAGCACCACCGCGCGGGCCGGCCGCACCCGGTCCAGCGAGCCGACGACCTGCCCGACGAAGTAGGTCGCGAGCTCGCGGGCCGCGGCCCCGGGATGGGTGGCGGCTTGGTTGATGCGCACCTGCGAATCGGTGATCAGCGCCGTCTGTAGCGGCATGCCGAGGGGATCGGGGGTGTCAGGCCGCTCCCACTCGTCGGTCCACGCCGTGCGCAGCATCCGGGCCGGCTTGCCGGTCATCGACCGCGACCGCACCGTGTCCGAGGAGCTGGCGGCGAGGAACTTCTCCTTCACCACGGGGACCGTCTCGGCCTCTTCGGTGGTCAGCCACACCGACCCGCACCACACGCCCTCGGCCCCCAGGGCCAGGGCCGCGGCGACTTGGCGGCCGCGGGCGATCCCCCCGGCGGCGAGAACGGGAACCGGCGACACGGCATCGACCACCTCGGGGACCAGGACCATGGTCGCCACCTCGCCCGTGTGGCCGCCGGCCTCGGTGCCCTGCGCGACGATCAGGTCGACGCCCGCGGCCGCGTGCCGCCGCGCGTGCCGCGTGGTGCCGGCGAGCGCGGCCACCAGCACGCCGCGGTCGTGAGCGCGCTCGACGAGGTCGGCCGGCGGCGGCCCCAGCGCGCTGGCGATCAGCCGGATGCCGTGGCCGAACGCCACGTCGAGCAGCGGCTCGTAGCCCTTGGGCGAGACGTTGAGGCCGCCGGACGGCGCGCGCGGCTCGCCGGTGGGCGCCGCGACGCCGTAGCGGGCCAGCAGGTCGTCGACGAACGCGCGGTGCTCCTCGGGCAGCAGCTCCCGGGCCTGCGTGGCGTCGATCCCGCCCTGCTCGGCGCCGACGTACTTGGGCGGCAACAGCAGGTCCACCCCGTAGGGTTTGCCGCCGGTTTGCTCCTCGATCCAGGTCAGCTCGCTTTCCAGCCGTTGGGGGCTGTGCGCGACGGCGCCGAGGATCCCGAAGCCGCCCGCGTTGGTCACGGCGGCCACCACGTCGCGGCAGTGGCTGAAAGCGCAGATCGGGAACTCGACGCCGAGCAGTTCGGCAACTCTGGTTCGCATCGTCCGACGCTAAAGAGTTATTGACTGATATGTCAATCGGTTGTGCGAGCTAGGGCGAGCGGCCGTCCGGCGGCCAGCCGGCCACCCCCTCTTCCAACGGCACATCGAGGCTGCGCACCACCGACGCGACCATCCGCCACGCGCCGATGGCGGTGACGAGCTCGATGAGAACCGTTGTGTCGCCTTGTAATTCGCGCGCGCAGGCGGCCCAGCTCGCGGCGCTTACCGCGCCGTCACGCACCACGTCGTCGGTGGCCGCCAGCACCGCCCGCTCGGTGGGCCCGAACCCGTCATATCCCTGCCAATCGCGCACGGCCAGCAGATCCTCGGCGCTCACACCCAGCCGTGACGCGACCCGCCAGTGCTGCGTCCACTCGTAGTCGCACGCTGTGAGCCAGCCGATCCGCATGATCACCAACTCGCGCAAGCGCGGGTCGAGTGAACCGTGCCACAGCATGGTGGCCAGCAGGTCGTTGACGGCGCGCGCCAGCGCCGGATGGTTCAGCAGCACTTGGAAGATGCTGAGCTCGGCCATGTAGTCGGGCACCGCGGCCTCGTCGGCGGCGGCCTTGGCCTCGTCGAGCGGCAGCCGGGGGACCCGGGCTTGCCCAAGAGGTGGGGTCATGGCGTGAGCACTCCGTGTACTGGCGAGACACCTCGCGTTCACCAGCCATGGTAGCCAGCAATTCCCAAAGGCCCGGAACGCCGGCCCGTCCCGCACGCCGCCATCGCCCCGACTTCCATTTCATTGTGATTTAGCTTGCAATCTTTGTGATTTCAGCGATTTTCCAGCGCGCTTTTGCAATAACCCCTAGCATGACCTGATTGCGCATCACCGATGGAACGCATCGGCGCGCCCAATTGGCCTTTGCCCGCACCCTTCCGGGGTAGGGCCAGTTGGTGATGTGCCACTTGCCTGATGGTGGACAACGTCGGTGGTCAACTCGAGATTGGAGGCCCCATGATGACGGACAACGTGGGGCGAATAGCGCTCTAGCAGCGACTCCAGCACCACCGCCACACGGCTGTACCGTCCCGAAAGTATGTGATCGGCCCGTGATCCGGGCGCTGGGCGAGACCTGGACTCCGGTTCGCGCCTTGTTAAATCTCTGTACGTTTACACGATTTTTCCACGCGTGCCGGGCGGAACCGCTACGCTGCTGATCGCGCCAGGTTCTTAGGGCGAGCTTCGATCGCGGGGGTCGGTGGGGTGTTCGTGCGTTGTGGGGGAGTTGTCAGCTCGCACAAAAATATTCGGTGAGATTTCCCGAAGCTCTGATAAGAGCGTGCTGCAGTGATAGGAACTTGTGGATAGGCAGGGAGAGGTGAAGGACCGTGGATAAGGCAGGCGTCACTCCGGTCGCCGTCATTGGGATGGCATGCCGGCTGCCCGGGGGAATCGACTCCCCTGACCTCTTTTGGGAAGCGTTGCTCCGCGGCGACGACCTTGTCAAGGAGATTCCCGCCGACCGCTGGGACGTCGACTACTACTACGACCCCGAACCGGGTGTGCCCGGCCGGTCGGTGTGCAAGTGGGGCTCCTTCCTCGACAACGTCGGCGACTTCGACCCCGAGTTCTTCGGCATCACCGAAAAAGAAGCGACGGCGATGGACCCGCAGCACCGGTTGCTGATGGAAACCGCTTGGGAAGCCATGGAACACGCCGGTCTCACCAAGGAGACCATCGCCGAGGAAACGGGCGTTTTCATCGGATTGAACTACGGCGACTACCAATTCGTGCACGCCGCCACCGATGCCTTCGACGGACCGTACGGAAACCCCGGGACCATCTCCTGCATGGCGTCCGGTCGGGTCTCCTACGCGCTCGGGCTGCACGGTCCCGCGGTCACCGTAGACACCGCCTGCTCGTCCGGCCTGTTCGCGATCCACCAGGCCTGCCGCAGCCTCAGCCAGGGTGAGAGCAAGCTCGCGTTCGCCGGCGGCGTCAACGTGATGATGGAACCGCGCAGGTCCGCCTCGGCCTCGGCGGGGGGGATGCTGTCGGGCACCGGGCACTGCCATGCGTTCGACGTCAAAGCGGACGGCTTCGTATCCGGCGAGGGCTGCGTGGTGCTGTTGCTCAAGCGCCTGACCGATGCCCAGCGGGACGGCGACCGGATCCTGGCCGTCGTGCGCGGCACGGCCGCCAACCAGGACGGCCACACCATGAACATCGCGATGCCGTCGGGCGAGGCGCAGGCCGCGGTCTACCGCGCCGCGCTCGTCGCGGCGGGCGTGGATGCCGGCACCGTCGGCATGGTCGAGGCGCACGGCACGGGCACCCCGGTCGGTGACCCGATCGAATACGCCAGTCTCGCCGAGGTATACGGCATCGACAACCCGTGCGTGCTCGGCGCCTCGAAGACCAACTTTGGACACACCCAGGCGGCCGCCGGTGCGCTGGGGTTGATGAAAGCCGTCCTCTCCGTCCAGCACGGCGTGGTCCCCAAGAACCTGCACTTCGAAACCCTGCCCGACGAGATGGCCCGGATTGACACCGGATTGTTTGTGCCGCAGGAGATTACGCCCTGGCCGCTGAGCGGCGGGCAACCGCGGCGCGCGGCGGTGTCGGCGTACGGAATATCCGGGACGAACGTCCACGCCATCGTCGAGCAGGCCCCCAAGCCCCTCTCCCCCAACGGCGCGGCCACCAGGCCGGACCGCGACGGCACGCTGCTGTTCCCGCTGTCGTCCTCGTCTGCAGACGGCCTGCGGGACACCGCCGGACGGCTGGCCGACTGGGTCGAGGCACGTTCCTCGGAACTGGCGACGCCGGATCTGGCCTACACGCTCGCCCGCCGGCGCGGGCACCGTTCCGTGCGGACCGCCGTGTTGGCCGCCAGCAACGCCGAACTCGTGGAGGCACTGCGCGAGGTCGCCGACGGCGACGCCATCTACCAGGAAGTGGTGGGCCAGGAGGAACGCGCTCCGGTCTGGGTGTTCTCCGGACAGGGTTCGCAGTGGGCCGAGATGGGCGCGGACCTGCTGGCGAACGAGCCCGCGTTCGCGGCGACCATCGCCGAGATCGAGCCGCTGATCGCCGCCGAATCCGGCTTCTCGGTGACCGAGGCGCTGACCGCGCCCGAGAAGGTGGCCGGCATCGACCGGGTGCAGCCGACGCTGTTCGCCATGCAGGTCGCGCTGGCGGCCACGATGAAGTCCTACGGGGTCCGCCCCGGCGCGGTCATCGGCCATTCGATGGGCGAGTCCGCGGCGGCCGTCGTCGCCGGGGCGCTGTCCCTCGAGGACGGGGCGCGGGTCATCTGCCGCCGCTCGCGGCTGATGACCAAGATCGCCGGCGCCGGCGCGATGGCATCGGTGGAACTGCCTGCCCAGCAAGTGCTTTCGGAGCTGATGGCGCGCGGCGTCAACGACGCCGTGGTCGCGGTGGTGGCCTCCCCGCAATCCACCGTGATCGGCGGAGCCACCGAGACGGTCCGCGAATTGGTGGCGGCGTGGGAGCAGCGCGAGGTGCTGGCCCGCGAGGTGGCCGTCGACGTGGCATCGCACTCGCCGCAGGTCGATCCGATCCTCGACGAGCTGTACGACGTGCTGGCGGAGATCGAGCCGCTGACCCCGGAGGTGCCGTACTACTCGGCCACCTCGTTCGACCCGCGCGAGGAGCCGTACTGCGACGCCAACTACTGGGTCGACAACCTGCGCCACACGGTGCGGTTCTCGGCGGCCGTGCAGGCGGCGCTGGAAGACGGCTACCGCGTCTTCGCGGAGCTGTCACCGCACCCGCTGCTGACCCACGCCGTCGACCAGACCGCCCGAAGCCTCGACATGACGGTGGCGGCCCTCGCCGCCATGCGCCGCGAGCAACCGCTGCCGCACGGGCTGCGCGACCTGTTGAGGGACCTGTACGCCACGGGCGCCACGGTCGACTTCTCCGTGCTGTTCCCGGGCGGCCACCTGCTCGACGCCCCGCTGCCCGCCTGGACCCACCGGACATTGCTGCTGAGCCGCGACGGTCACAGCTCCCGCGCGCTGCGCTCCAGCGTCGCGGTGCACCCGCTGATGGGTCAGCACGTGCGCCTGCCCGAGGAGCCCGAGCGCCACGTGTGGCAGGCCGAGATCGGCACCGCGACGCTGCCCTGGCTGGCCGACCACCAGGTGCACGGCACGGCCACCCTGCCGGGCGCAGCCTACTGCGAGATGGCGCTGGCCGCGGCCCGCACCGTCTTCGGCGAGGCATCCGGCGTGCGCGACGTCCGCTTCGAGCAGATGCTGATGCTCGATGACGAAACCCAAATCAGCCTCACCGCAACCGCGGAGACGCCCGGTTCCCTCGCATTCGCGGTGGAAACCAACGAGGACGGCGTGCAGGCGCGCCGCGCGGCCGCGGTGTTGCATGCCGTGACCGACGAGGAGCACCCGACCGCGCAGGACATCGAGGGCCTGCTGGCCGCGCACCCGAGCCGTCTGGAGGGCGCCGACCTTCGCGACGCCCTGGACCTGTGCGGCATTCAGTACGGTCCCGCGTTCACCGGCCTGGCCGCCGCGCACACCGCCGAAGGGACCGGCACCACGGTGCTGGCCGAGATCGGGCTGCCCAGCGTGATCCGCACGCAACAAACCAGCTACGGCGTGCATCCTGCGCTGCTCGACGCCTGCTTCCAGTCCGTTGCCGCTCATCCCAGTGTGGCCAACGCCAGCCTCGGCGGCCTGCTGCTGCCGCTGGGCGTCCGCGAGCTGCTCGTCCACGGCCCCGTCCACACGGCCCGCTACTGCTACTCGCGGGTGACCGCGGCGACCGGTGGCGCCGTCGACGCCGACCTCGACGTCCTGGACAAGCACGGCACCGTCCTGCTGACCGTCCGCGGCCTGCAGATGGGCACCGGCATCTCGCCGAGCGGCGAGCGGGCCCGCGTGATGGCCGAGCGGCTGCTGACCGTCGAATGGCAGCAACGGCAGCTGCCCGACGTGGCCGCCGCCGAGGCCGGGGCGTGGCTACTGGTCAGCACCTCCGACGCCGCCGATCTGGTGGCGGCCGCGTTCACCGACGCGATGAAGCTGCACGAGGCGGAATGCACCACGCTGTCCTGGCCCGCGCGGGCCGACCATTCGGCCGTCGCCGGGCGACTGCGCGGCGAGATCGAAAAGGGCGGGTACGCCGGCGTGGTGGTGCTCACCGAGCCGAAGAACGGCAACCCGGACGACGAAAGTGCCGTTCGCGGCGGCGATTACGTCCACCACCTGGTCCGCATCGCGCGCGAACTGCCGGAGATCGAGGGCAAGTCGCCCCGGCTTTACCTGGTGACGCGGAACGCCCAGAAGGTGTTGTCGGAGGACGTTCCGAACCTCGATCAGGGCGGGCTGCGTGGGTTGCTGCGGGTGATCGGCTCGGAGCATCCGCACCTGCACACCACTCACATCGACGTGGACGAGCAGACCGGCGCCGAGCAGGTGGTGCGCCAGCTGGTGTCGGCGGGTCCGGGAGAAGACGAGACGGCGTGGCGCAACGACGAGTGGTACACGGCGCGCTTGTGCCCGTCACCGCTGCGTCCCGAGGAGCGGCACAACACCGTCGCGGTCCACGACAGCGATGGCATGCGCATGCAGATCCGCACGCCGGGTGACCTGCAGACGATGGAGTTCGCCGCGTTCGACCGCGTCCCGCCCGGTCCGGGGCAGATCGAGGTGGCGGTCACCGCGTCGAGCATCAACTTCGCCGACGTGCTCAACGCGTTCGGCCGCTACCAGAGCCTGGACAACATCCTGCCGCAGCTGGGCACCGATTTCGCCGGCGTGGTCACGGCCGTCGGCCCCGACGTCACCAACCACAAGGTCGGCGATCGCGTCGGCGGGATGTCCCCCAACGGGTGCTGGGCCACGTTCGTCACCTGCGATGCGCGCCTGGCCACCACGCTGCCCGACGGGCTGACCGAGGCCCAGGCCGCGGCGGTGACCACCGCGCACGCCACCGCCTGGTACGGACTCAACGACCTGGCCCGCATCGGGGCCGGCGACAAGGTGCTGATCCACTCCGGCACCGGCGGTGTCGGGCAGGCCGCGATCGCGATCGCCCGCGCCGCGGGGGCGGAGATCTTCGCCACCGCGGGGAGCGAGCAGCGCCGACAGTTGTTGCGCGACATGGGCGTTGAGCACGTCTACGACTCGCGCAGCGTGGCGTTCGCGGACCAGATCCGCGCCGACACCGACGGCTACGGCGTCGACGTCGTGCTGAACTCGGTGACCGGGGCCGCCCAGTTGGCCGGGCTCAAGCTGCTGGCGCTCGGTGGGCGGTTTGTCGAGATCGGCAAGCGCGACATCTACGGCGACACCAAGCTGGGCCTGTTCCCGTTCCGGCGCAACCTCGCCTTCTGGGGCGTGGACTTGGGCTTGATGTCGGTCAGCCACCCCCAGCAGGTCAGCGAAATCCTGGCCACGGTGTACCGGTTGACCGCCGACGGCGCGCTGCCGATGCCGGAGAGCACCCACTACCCACTGGCCGAGGCGGCCACGGCGATTCGGGTGATGAGCGCGGCCGAGCACACCGGCAAGCTCATCCTCGACATCCCCCAGGCCGGTCGCAGCAGCGTGGTGTTGCCCCCCGAGCAGGCGCCGGTGTTCCGCCGCGACGGCTCCTACGTCATCACCGGCGGCCTCGGCGGCCTCGGGCTGTTCCTGGCCGAGAAGATGGCCGCCGCCGGCGCGGGCCGCATCGTGTTGACCTCGCGCTCGGAGCCGACGCTCAAGGCCCTCGAGACCATCGAACTGGTCCGCTCGATCGGCTCGGACGTGGTGGTCGAATGCGGTGACATCGCCACGGCCGAGGCCGCGGAACGGTTGGTGGCCACCGCGACCGCGACCGGGTTGCCGCTGCGCGGTGTGCTGCACGCCGCCGCGGTGGTCGAGGACGCCACCGTGACCAACATCACCGACGAGCTCATCGACCGCGACTGGGCCCCCAAGGTGTATGGCGCGTGGAACCTGCACCAGGCCACCGCGGATCAACCGCTGGACTGGTTCTGCTTGTTCTCCTCGGCGGCCGCCCTGCTGGGCTCGCCCGGCCAGGGCGCCTACGCCGCGGCCAACAGCTGGCTGGACGCCTTCGCCCACTGGCGACGCGCCCAGGGCCTACCCGCCACCGCCATCGCGTGGGGCGCCTGGGGCGAGATCGGCCGCGGCGCCGGGTTTGCCGAAGGCAGCGGCGCGGCGATCACCCCCGACGAGGGCGCCTACGCGTTCGAGGCGCTGCTGCGCCACGACCGCGCGTACACGGGCTACAGCCCGCTCATCGGGACACCGTGGATCGCGTCCTTCGCGGAACGCAGCAAGTTCCTCGAGATGTTCAAGTCCGCCGGTGAAAAGCGTTCGGGTTCAAGCAAACTGCGCGCCGAGTTGGCCGAGCTGCCGCTCGACGAGTGGCCGACCCGGCTCCGGCGCCTGCTCTCCGAGCAGATCGGTCTGATCCTGCGTCGCAACATCGATCCGGACCATCCGCTTTCCGAGTACGGCCTCGACTCGCTCGGCAACCTGGAATTGCGCACTCACATCGAGGCGCAGACGGGGGTACGCATCACCTCTGCGGACATCACCACCGTGCGGGGTTTGGCGGATCACCTCTTCGACAAGCTGGCGCCCAAAGAGGAGGCTCCGGCGTAACGAAAATGGTGACCAGAGCGAAATGACCTGTATTGCAGGGGTTGGAAAAGAGGAGGGAAACGTGTTCATAGGTGGAGGCTCTGAGCACGACAGCCTGCGCGTCGGCAACGCCTACGACTGGGATCCGGGTCCGGGGTCGGTCGTGACGTGGCAGCCGACGCCCGGGTGCGCGGCGAAGGCTCGCCAGGCGCCCGTAAGCCCGGTGCCGCCCAGCTCCATGCAGATGGGCCACCTTCGGGGGTTTGTCGAGTTTCGCCAGCGGGGGCTGGACTATTCACGGGCGGTCATGGGTTCCTGGGATGTGCCCGGCCGGTGCGACATCCGCGCCATGACCTACGTCATCAACGCGCACCTTCGCCGGCACGCGACCTACCACAGCTGGTTCGAGTACAAGGACGACAAGAACATCGTCCGGCACACCCTCAAGAACCCCCGCGACATTCAGTTCGTCGCGAAGGAGTACGGCGTGCTGACGCAGCAGGAGTGGCAGGACCACGTGTTGGCCACGCCCGATCCGCTGCAGTGGGATTGCTTCAGGTTCGGCATCATCCAGTACGACGACCGCTTCGCGTTGTATGCGGTCGTCGACCACCTGCACTGCGACCCGATGTTGATCGCGGGCCTGTATGTGGAGATCCTGATGAACTACAACGCCCTGCTGGAGGGCAAGGCGCCCGTGTCGCTGCCGCCGGCGGCCAGCTACGACGATTTCTGCATGCGCGAAAGCCAATGCGTGTCGGGGATGACCCTGGCGTCCCCAGAGGTGCGCAAGTGGATCGAATTCGCCGAAGCCAACGGCGGAACCCTGCCGGACTTCCCACTGCCACTTGGTGATCAATCGATCCCCTGCGGCGGGGACGTCCACGTGGAACGGCTGTTGGGGCCGGAGCAGACCGCTCAGTTCGAGGCCCTGTGCCAGCAGTCGGGTGCCCGGTTCAGCGGTGGGTTGTTCGCGTGCGCGGCTCTGGCCCAGTACGAATTGACCGGCGCGGAAACGTATTACGGGCTCACCCCCACCGACAAGCGCAAGAGCCCGGCGGACTTCATGACGGTGGGCTGGTTCACCGGTGTGGTGCCGTTCACCGTCCCCGTCGACCCGAGCTCGTTCGCCGAAACCGCCCGCGCCGCTCAGGCGTCGTTCGACGAGAACATGGACCTCGCGAACGTGCCGTTCGACCGCGTGCTGGAGCTGGCGCCCTGGCTCAAGAGGCACGGACCGCAGTTCACCATGATGAGCTACATGGACGCGGGCCTTCCTCCCCTGTCGGCGATCGTGGCGACCGCGCTCGACGGCGTCAACGCGACCGCGTTCACCGACGGCAGGAGCCCGGCGTACATGTATTCGACGGTGTTCCGGCTGTTCGACGAGGTCTCGATCATGGTGTCCTACCCGAACAACCCGATCGCCCGGGAGTCCGTGACCCGCTACACCGAAGCGATGAAGTCGGTGTTCGATCGGGTGGTCGCAGGCACCTTCGCGAGCGTGCCCGTCCGCGTAGCCAGGTAAGCACCGGAGCGCTTTCCCGCGCGGACAGCGTCTGAAAGTTGCGCCGATGAAGTTCGTCTTGGCAGCGCATGGGACTCGCGGCGACGTCGAGCCGTGCGCCACGGTTGGTGTGGAGCTTCGGCGCCGGGGACACGAAGTCCGAATGGCGGTGCCGCCCAACCTGGTTGACTTCGTCGAGTCGGCCGGGGTGTCCGCCGTCGCCTACGGGCCGGATACCCGAGAGCAGATCGTCGCGGTCGCGGACTTCACGCACAACGCCTTCAAAGTCCAGAACCCGATCAACTTCGTGCGCGCCGGCAGGGAGCTTTTCGTGGAGGGCTGGGCGGAGATGAGCCGGACGCTCACCGCGCTAGCCGACGGGGCCGACCTGCTGTTGACGGGCCAGACCTACCACGGGGTCGTGGCGAATGTCGCGGAGTACCACGACATTCCGGTGGCCGGGCTGCATCACTTCCCGGTGCGGGTCAACGGCCAGATCGGCCTTCCGTTCCTGCCGTCGCCGGCACCGGTGGTCCGCACAACGTTGAAGGCGGGCTGGCGCCTGTATTCACAGATCACCAAGTCCGAAGAGGACGCGCAACGCCGCGAACTGGGTCTGCCCCGGGCCACGGTCCCCGCGGCGCAACGGATGGCCGACGGCGGCATACTCGAGATCCAGGCCTACGACCAAGCGGTGTTTCCGGGGCTGGCGACCGAATGGAATGGCCGGCGCCCGTTCGTCGGCGCGCTGTCGTTGGAGTTGGCCGCGCACGGCGACGATGATGTCGCCTCCTGGATCGCCGCGGGAAAACCCCCGATTTACTTCGGTTTTGGCAGCACGCCGGTCAAGTCCCCCGCCGAGACGGTGGCCATGATCGCCGACGCCTGCGCGGAGCTGGGCGAACGGGCGTTGATCTATTCCGGCGCCGACGGCTCGGGGCCCGTTCCGCATGCCGACCACGTGCGGCTGGTCGGCCAGGTCAACTACGCGACGATCCTGCCCACTTGCCAGGCGGCCGTCCACCATGGTGGCGCGGGCACCACCGCCGCGGGCCTGCGAGCGGGGCTCCCGACGTTGATCCTGTGGGACGTGGCCGATCAGTTCATCTGGGCGACCCAGGTCAAGCGGCTGAAGGTCGGTTCGGCCAAGCGTCTTTCGACCATAACCCGGAGATCGTTGGTCGCGAAGCTCCGCGAGATCCTCGCCCCCGAGTGCGTGGCCCGGGCGCGCGACATTGCCCCGCGGATGACCAAACCCGCCGTCGGAGTCGCCACCGCCGCCGACCTCTTGGAGCGGGCCGTCCGAGTGGGCGTGTGAGGCGGTAGGAAAGCCTCTGAACAGCGGATTTACTGTCAAGATCACGGGAGGATCACGGTCACCATCGGGATCTTGATTAGCCCACGCGAGTAGAGCCTTGATTGTAGGGTGGGTTGGGTGTCGAGCCGGATAGGCACAGGCGAGGCAGCCAAGCCTGGGGGAATCTTCGACCGCATCGGTGATGTCGTCGTGCGGTGGCCGCTGCTCGTCATCGCCTGCTGGATCGCGTTCGCGGCCACCCTGGCGCTGGCCTTTCCCCCGCTGATGGAAGAGGCCAGCAAGCGCGAACAGAAGCCCCTGCCGGACGACGCCCCGACGATGATCGTCAATCAGGAAATGGCCAGGGCCTTCGCCACTCCGGGCAACGACTCCGCGGCGCACAAAGGCCCCGGCGACTCCAAAAAAGCCGGGGACCCCGACGCGGGCGGCGCCAACCCGCTGGGTGGTGGCGGCTCGCTCCTGATGATCCTGCTGACCGATGAGAACGGCATTTCACCCGCCGACGAGGACGTCTACCGCAAGCTGGTGGACAAGCTGCACCAGGACACGCAGGACAAGTTGACGGTGCAGGACTTCCTCAGCACCCCGCAGATGCGCGAAGTCCTGGCGAGCAAGGACGGCAAGGCCTTCATCCTGCCGGTCTCTTTCCCCGGTGCGGCCACCTCGCCCACGACGGTCGCGGGATACAAACACGTCAAGGAGGTCGCCAAAGAGGTCACCGCGGGGACCTCGCTGACCGCCAACGTCAGCGGACCGTTGGCGACCATCGCCGACGCCACCGAAATGGCGCAGGAAGACGCGCATTTCATTGAGATCGGCACCGTGCTCAGCGTCCTGATCATTCTCTTCATCATCTATCGCAACGTGGTCACCATGTTGGTGCCGCTGCTCAACATCGGCGCATCCATCGGAACGTCGCAGGGCGTGTTGTCCGGGCTGTCCCAGGTCGGCCTGCCGGTGAACTTGCAGAGCGTCGTCCTGATGAGTGCGGTCATGATCGGAGCGGGAACGGACTACGCCGTCTTCCTGATCAGCCGCTATCACGACTACGTGCGGCACGGCCAGGACTCCGACCGAGCGGTCAAGATGGCGTTGATGTCGATCGGCAAGGTCATTGGCGCATCGGCGGCCACCGTCGCGGTCACCTTCCTCGCGATGGTGTTCACCAAACTGGAAGTGTTCTCCGCCGTCGGCCCGGCGATTTCGATTTCGGTCGTGGTGGCGTTGCTGTCCGCGGTGACCCTGCTGCCGGCCCTGCTGGTACTCGCCGGACGGCGTGGCTGGATCAAGCCGCGACGCGACCTGACCACTCGGACGTGGCGGATTATGGGGACGCGCGTGGTGCGCCGGCCCCGCCTCCATTTAGCCGGAAGTCTGGTCGTGCTCATCGCTTTGGCCAGCTGCACCACCGTGATGCGCTTCAACTACGACGATCTCAAGACAATGCCGGCTTCTGTGGACAGCTCCAAGGGATATGATGCAATGAATCGCCATTTCCCGATGAACGCGTTGACCCCAATGGTGTTGTTCGTCAAGTCATCCCACGATTTGCGGTCACCGACGGCTCTTGCCGACCTCGAGCAGATGGCCAGCCGGGTCAGTCAGCTGCCCGATATCACGATGGTGCGCGGTTTGACCCGGCCCAACGGAGAACCGTTGGAACAGACCAAAATCTCGTTCCAAGCCGGCGAAGTGGGCAGTAAACTCGACGACGCATCCGGCCAAATCGCCAACCACGGGGGCGATCTGGACAAGCTGGTCAACGGCTCCAACCAGCTGGCCGACGCACTGGCCCAACTTCGCGACCAGGTCACCGGGGCCCTTTCCAGCCTCAGCGCCGTGGTCGGGCCGCTAACGGCCATGGAGCAAATGCTGGGCGGCGACAAGACGATCAACGCCCTCGACCAGGGTGCCCAGTTCACCGGACAGATGAAGTCGCTCGGCGACAACCTCAATACGTCCACTCTGAACGCTGAAACCATTGCCGCCTGGGCAGGTCCGATGCTGGCATCGCTCAACGACAGTCCGGAATGCAATGCCGATCCGGGCTGTGTGAATTCACGCACTGGGCTGGCGGCAATGGTGGCGGCAAACAATGACGGAACCCTGGATTCGATCAAGATTATGGCCCGTAACCTACAAGCGGCCCAGAAAACGCAGACCATCGGCCAGACGCTGGATAAAGTGCAGCAAACCATGGTCCAAGCCTCCGCCGCCATGAAGACCATCAAGAACCTGCAATCCACCATGACCCAAGCGCAACAAGGCGCCAATGCCCTCGCCGACGGCAGTCGAGCTATAGCCGGCGGCGTCAAAGAATTGGTCGATCAGACCAGAAACATTGGCAGCGGACTCGGGGAGGCGTCGCAGTTCCTGCTCAACATGAAGCACGACGCCGACAAGCCGTCAATGGCCGGCTTCAACATTCCGCCGCAGATCATGACCCGCGACGAGTTCAAGAAGGGCGCCGCGATCTTCATCTCGCCGGACGGGCACGCGGCGCGGTACCTCATCCAAAGCTCGCTGAGCCCCTTCACCACCGAGGCCATGGATCAGATCGCGAAGATCGTCAAGGCCGCGCAATCGGCGCAGCCCAACACCGAACTGTCCGACGCCACGGTGCAGGTGGCGGGAATTCCCAGCGGGCTTAAGGACACCCGCGACTACTACAACAACGACATCGGGTTCATCGTCTTCGCAACCATCATCATCGTCTTCCTGATCCTGGTCGTCCTGTTGCGGGCGGTCGTCGCACCGCTGTATCTCATTGGGTCGGTGCTGCTTTCGTACCTGTCGGCGATGGGCCTCGGCGTCCTGGTGTTCCAGATGATCCTCGGGCAGAACCTGCACTGGAGCCTGCCCGGGCTGTCGTTCATTCTGCTCGTCGCGGTCGGCGCGGATTACAACATGCTACTCATCTCGCGCATCCGCGACGAGTCGCCGCACGGCGTGCGCGTCGGCGTCATTCGCACCGTGGGTTCGACCGGCGGCGTAATCACCTCGGCGGGTTTGATTTTCGCCGCCTCCATGTTCGGTCTGATGACGGCCAGCATCTACACGATGGCCGAGGCCGGTTTCATCCTCGGGATGGGGATTTTGATCGACACCTTCCTGGTGCGCACGATCACGGTGCCGGCGCTGGCCGCCATGATCGGCCAGAAGAACTGGTGGCCCTCGCACCTGGGCAAGAGCGCGGCCCAGGTCTACGCGGCGCACCAAAAGAAGCAGCAACAACTCGATCAGTTGACTGAGCAACTGGTCCGGATGAAAGTGATTCCCAGCCGCGACACGTCGACTTCGGCGCGCCCTTCGCCGGCGGCCTACGAGGCCGGTCAGCAAAGGGAACGGCTGTGGCTTTCCGACGATCTGCTCGTCCGCCTCAAGCTCATCCCCAGCCACAAATCGCACCCCCCGTCTCCCCGCCAACGCGCGCATGATGCGCATACAGCGGCGCCCGGCTCGACGACCAACGGCAAGACGTCAACCGAACGCCTTCCCGAACACGCGCTTCCCCTCTTCGACCTCAGCGCACTGCCACATCACGTGACCCACGATCTCCAGGAATCGACGCTGGACTCGGCGACGCCCACCAACGGCAACGGCAGCCACCCGACGGACCATTACCTCGGGCACTCGCTGCCCCTGTTCGGGCAGGACTTCCTGCCGCGTCGGCCAATCACCGTTGGCACCAACGGTAATGGCCATGCCAACGGCAACGGCAACGGCAACGGCAACGGCAACGGCAACGGTGAACAGTCCACCGAGGACGACCTCGGCAACCCGCTTCCCCTGTTCGGCACGAACGTCGTGTCGCCCGACTAAAAACCTAGGGACACCTAGATGAGTAATTCCAAGGGGTGTGACTGGTGTGGCTGCTGTGATTTTAGGGTGAGGGTGTCCAGGATTGGCGTTGCTAACCCAACCTGGCACTGGAGGCCGAAGTGGACGCCGACCTGGACACCCTCGCAACCGCACTGTACGTGACGACGGACGATTTTCTCGCCGACAATCCACAACACCGGCCGTGGCGGCCGAAGGTGGGGCTCACACCGCGGCTCTCGGATGCCGAATTGGTCACGCTGATGGTGTTGCAGGCATTGCTCGGCTTCACTTCTGAGGCGCGGTGGTTGCGCTATGCGAATATCCACCTGAGCGGGATGTTTCCCGATCTGCCAACGCAATCGGGTTACAACAAGCGTGTCCGGGCGGCGACCGGGATGCTGCGCGCGGTGTTCGCACATCTGGTCGCGTGCACCTCCAGGTCCACCGATGACATGTGGATCGCCGATTCCACACCGGTGGAGTGTGGGCGATCACGCGAGACCGCCCAACGCTCGGATCTGGCTGGCTGGGCCGAATACGGATACTGCGCGTCGCACTCTCGGTACTTCTGGGGACTGCGGCTGCACCTGCTGTGCACCCCGGCGGGGCTGCCGGTCGCGTTCGCGCTTACCGGGGCCAAGGCCGACGAACGCGACACACTGCTGGGCATGCTCGATGCCGATCCTGGTCTGCTGACCACCCGCCTGCACCAACAACTGATGGCGGACAAAAACTACTACGGCAAGCAGTTCGAAACCGAGCTTGCCGGCAAGGGCATCACTCTACTGCGGCCCGCCCGCAAGGGCGAGAAACCTCGTGCGGGACAACGGTTCTTCAAACCGTTACGGCAAATCATCGAATCCATCAACAACACGCTCAAGGCCCAATTGGACCTCGAACGCCACGGCGGACGCACCATCGCCGGTGTCGCTGCCCGCGTCCTACAACGCGTCCTCGCCCTCACCGCCGCGATCTGGCACAACGACCACACCAGCCAACCCATCCTGCGATCCCTAACCGCCTACGACCACTGACCCCTTGGAATCAATCATCTAGGGCCGCGGCGGTCCTACGCGTCTAACCGGGTGAATTCGTCCTGGCGGTACAGCTCGACGCATTGCGACCGTCTGATCTTGCCGCTGGTGGTGATGGGAATCGAGCCGGGCGGCACGAGAACGAGGTCCGCCACACTCAGCCCATGAGACTTCGAAATCGCTGATGTCACTTCGCGTTTCACGCCCCGCAGCCTGTCGGCCGCCTCCTCGTCGTCCGGGTCGCCGCGCCTCTTGAGCTCGATGATCGCCACCAGCTTTTCCACGCCCTTGTCCGGAACCGCGATCGCCGCGCAGCGGCCCGCGGTGATCTCCTGGATCGTTGCCTCGATGTCGTCGGGAGAATGGTTGCGCCCGTAGACGATCAAGAGGTCCTTGATGCGGCCGATGATGAACAGCTCGCCGTCGGAGAAGAAGCCGGAGTCCCCGGTTCTCAGCCAGGGGCCTTCTGGTGTGCCCGGTGAAGGCTCGACAATCGTTGCACCGAACGTGCGTTCAGTCTCGTCGGGCTTCTGCCAGTAGCCGGAGGCGACGTTGGCGCCGTGCACCCAGATCTCGCCGACCGTGCCACCCGGGCGTTCGCGGCTCGTGTCCGGGTCGACGATGCGCACCAGCATCGACTTCGGGTCCCCGTAGCTGACCAGCGGTGTGCCGCTTCCGGATTCACACCGGTTCGCTTGGCCACCGGGCAGTGTCTCGGAGTCGAAGTGACCGATCTCGGGCGGATCGCCCACTTGGCGGGTGGCTATGTACACCGTCGCCTCCGCCATGCCGTACGAAGGCCGCAGCGCCCTGGGGTCAAAGTTGAAGGGGGCGAACCGGTCCGCGAATCGCTTCAGCGTCGCGGGCTGCACCCGCTCGCTGCCGTTGAGAATCGTGTGCACACCACCGAGATCGAGCCCGGCCAGGTCGTCGTCCGACGTCTTGCGCACCGCCAGCTCGTAGGCGAAGTTCGGGCCCGCCGAGATCGTGCAACCGCTGCGCGCCAACAATTGCATCCACCGGGCCGGCCGCTGCAGGAACCCCACCGGGCTCGTCAACAGCGTCGGCACGCCCGCCAACAGCGGCATGATGATTCCCAGCAGGAGACCCATGTCGTGGTAGAGCGGCAGCCACGACATCACGGTGATGTCCGGCGGGGCCACCCCGCCCTCGCGCGCAAAGAAGTCGCCCATGATCTGCTCGAAATTGGCGAAGACATTTTTGTTGGAGACCATCACACCGGCGGGCGTGCGGGTGGACCCGGATGTGTACTGCAAATAGATGAAATCCGACCCGTCACCAGCGCCGGCGCGGGGTCTCGGGCCCGTGGGCCGCTGCCGGGAATCGAGGTCCAGCAAATCAACTTCGACGATCGAGGGCGCGGATTGCGTCCGCTGCGACTGCACGGAGGCGCTGACGTTGTCGATGACCGCGGACGTCGTGAGGATGACGGCGGGCGAGGTGTCGGCCAGCACCGAGATGGTGCGCTCGTCGTGGGCGCCGCCGTAGGGAACCGACAGCGGAACCGCGACCAGTCCGGCCTGCAGCGCGCCGAGAAAGCCCAGGATGTAGTCAAGCCCCTGAGGTGCCAGTATGAGCGCCCGATCGCCGGTGGACCCGCGCGTTCTGAGCTGCTCGCCGAGGTTCAGCACCCGCCGATACAACTGCGACCACGTCAGGGTTTGTGCGACGCCGTCCCAATCCTGCTCGTAGTCAAGGAATGTGAACGCCGTGTCGTTGGGCTGCAGGCTGGCGCGCTCGCGCAGCACGGCAGGGATGGAAGACTGAACCACGGACAACAGACTACCTTCGTCGGGAACGTTTCCGTGGCCGGACGCGGCGTTCGGCGGCAGGAGCATTTAGATGCGGTGCCGTGTCAGGGCTTCCGCGGTCGCGCTTTGTGCCTCACGGGCTCGTTGGAGGGTCTTCAGGAAGACGGCCGCGTGCAGGGCATCGAACACCGCGATGTGCGCGATCCGGCTCGTCACCGCTTCGACGCGGAAGTCGGTCTCTTTGGCGCCGGCCACCAACACGATGTCGCAGAGTTCGCTCAGCGGCGAGCGGTAGAAGCTGGTGATCGCGATCGTGGTCGCGCCGGCGTCCTTGGCCGCTGCGACCGCCATCAGCGATTCGCTGGTTTGGCCGGTGTGGCTGAAGCACAGGCACACCGCGCCGGGCTTGAGCAGTCGTGCCGCGACGTGCTGAACGTGCCCGTCCGCGGGCGCTTCGGCGCTCAAACCGATTGTGCGCAGGCGATATCCGGCGTCCTGGGCCAACGGGGCGGACGTCCCGACGCCGACACAGAGCACATGAGATGCCTCGGAAACCGCGGTGACCGCGGATTCGAACCCGTCGCCATCGATGGTCTCGGCGGCCCCGGCGACGGCCGCCTGCGAGTCGGCCAGGACCTTTTTCAGCACGACGGAGGGGTCGTCGGTCGGGCAGATCCCCTCGTGCAACGTCTCGTCGGTGGGAATGGTGTCAGCGGCGAGCCGAATTTTCAGGTCGGCGTAACCGCGTAGCCCGATGTCCTGGCAGAATCGGACCACCGACGCCACCGAGGTGGCGGTGCGTTCGGCCAGGTCGCTGACGGTCAGGTGGATGATCGCGCGCGGGTCGTCGAGAACGGCCTGGCCGATTGTCTGGGCGCGCGGGGTCAGGTTGGGCAACGCCGCGCGGATATGCGCGACCACCGATCCCGTCGGGGGGTGGGGATCGGTGGCCGTCATAAGTTGAATCATGGCACGACGGGCATCTCCGGCCGAGGTACAAGCGGGCCGGGAGTCGCCGGGTGCCCGTCGCCCGTTCCGGTCGATGCGATGTCGTCAAGCGATCGGCCGCAGGGTTCGGACACGATCAACGAGAGCGCGACGGCCGCCAGACAGCAGGCCGCCGCGACGAGTTCGGTGCCCTGCAAACCCCAGGCCGCGAGCATGGGCGGAAAGCTGATCGCCCCCACGAACGCCCCGAGCTTGGCGGTGCCGGCGGCAAAGCCATGCGCGGTGGCCCGAATCGGTGTCGCGAAGAGCTCCCCGGCGAGCAGCATCGTCGTTACCCCGGGCCCGAACCACGTGAAGAAGCTGCTGACACCGTAGGCGGCGATGAACAGACCAACGCTGTTTCTGACTTGCGGCAGCAGCGCGATGGCCGCGAAGCCGGCCGCCATGCCGATCAAGCCCACCACCTGCAACCTGATGTGACCGATCTTGTCGATCGCCCAGATTGCCACTCCGAACGCCGGCACCGTGAAGGCCGCATACAACACGAGATTGACCGCGACCGTGGTCATTGTCGACGTGTGGGGAGCAACGCTTTTCACCAGCAACGGTGCGCTGATGGTGTTGCCGTAATAGGCGACGTCGAAGAGAAACCACACTCCAGCCGCCATCAGCACGGCCCGCCACACGCCGGGGGCAGCCAGGCATTGCCACATCGTCCGCCGTTGGCCCGGCGTGCCGATGGCAGCCGTTGTCGTTCCGGTGAACGCCGTCAAATCCGCCGCGGCCCGCTCCCCGTCGATCTCGACGAGGAATCGTGGCGACTCGGGCGTCTTGGAGCGCGCGTAGAGCACCAACAACGACGGGACTGCGCCCAGCCCGAGCAGCAACCGCCACGTCAACGAATGATCCAGCCCGAATGCGAGGAGGACCAGCGCGGCGGTGGGCCCGGCGATCGAGCCCAGGACGTAGCTGAAGAACATCAGCGCGATCATTCGGCCGCGATCGGCGACGTTGGCGAACTCGGTCATGATCACACCCGATACCGGATAGTCGCCACCGATCGCCAGTCCGAGAATGAACCGGAATACCAACAGCCACAAGAAGTTCGGCGACAATCCCGAGGCGATTGCGGCGAGGGTCATCACCAGGGCGGCCAGCCCGTACATGCGCTTGCGGCCCAGGAGATCGGCCAATCTCCCCCACACCACCGCCCCGATCGCCGAGGCGATGAGCGCAGTGCTACCCACCAGCGCCACTTGACCGGTCGTCAATCCCCATTGCGGCTTGATCAGCAGCAGGGCGGTACCGATCACCGTCAGGTCGTAGGCGTCGGTGAAAAAGCCCGCCCCCGAGACGACGATCGCTTTGTAGTGATAGCGCTGAAATCGCGATCCATCCAGGACCGCGATCACTCCGGGCGGGTCGCCCTGCTGACTCCGGGTCTGTGTCATGTGGCAGAAGCTACGTAACCGATGAAACGATCTGCCGAACTGTGAGTTAATAATGAATGGATATTTCATCCTCCTAACTAGTACTGATTGAAACTAAATTTCCAACCGTGCTACGGTCCCGGCAAAGATGAGGGAGAATATGTCGACAACCTGCCGAAACACCCAGCCGGCCGCCGCGCTCACACGCCGGCTCTCGCGAGGCGAGACGGACGCGTTCGCCCGCGATGGCCACGTGACGGTGCCCGATTTCCTGGCCGCCGAGGGCGTGAAGCGCATCAGGCGGTGGGTTTGCGATGTCGAGCGATGGCCGGACGACAGCGGGGCCGGCTGGTTGCAGCACGACGAGCAGACCGGCGCCGGGGTGCGCCGCACCCGCACGGAAAACTTCTCGCCCTTCCACGACGGCCTGCGCGCTCTGCTGACGTCCGGGGCCATTCCGGCGATGGCCGGCCAGCTCCTCGACGAACCCGCGGTCCTCTACAAGGAAAAGATCAACTACAAACACCCCGGCGGAGCGGGGTTCGCCGCGCACCAGGATGCGCCCGCCTATCCGCACGTGGCCGTGAGCGTGAGCTGCCTTCTCGCGGTGGATGATTCGACCATCATGAACGGTTGCCTGGAGTTCGCCAGCGGCATGCACCAAGAACTGCTGCCGACCGACGGGGACGGCTGCATTCGCCCCGACGTCGCCGAAACGCTGGCATGGCAACCCTTTCCGGTGCGCGCCGGTTCTTTGGTGTGGTTCCATAGCCACACACCACACCGCAGCGGTCCCAACACATCGCCCACCTCGCGGCGCGCTTTATACCTGACCTACAACGCGGCATCGCTGGGCGACCTGCACGAGGCCTACTATCGCGACAAACGCGCCGCCCTGTCCGCCGCCGACGCGGGTGCGACCCAACGAATCAGCCTCATCGGACACTTTCGCGGCATCGCGCCAACCGGGCGGCGCCAATGACCGCCCGATCTCGTTGGCCGCTCACCAGCCCCACCACCGCCGCCGAAGTGGCCGACATTATTTTTGCCCTCTTCACCGAACGCGGCGACACTTGCTATGACGAGTCAGTCACCCAGAGCCAGCATGCCGCCCAGTCCGCCGCACTCGCCGACGCCGAAAACGCCGGTGTCACAATGACGATCGCCGCGCTGCTGCACGACATCGGGCACCTCGTGGTCGACGAGCACAACGGCAACCACGGCTTCCTGGACGGCGACGAGAAGCATCAGCACGTCGGCGCAACCGTTCTCGGCCGCTGGTTCCCGCCGGCCGTGACCGCGCCCATCGCCCTCCATGTCGCCGCAAAGCGCTACCTGGTCGCGACCGATCCCGCCTATGCCCGCACGCTCTCCCGCGCCTCCGTGCAGAGCCTGCGGATACAAGGCGGACCGATGAATGCCGAGGAAATCATGGGGTTCCGCGCGCTCCGGCACGCCGAGGACGCCTGCCGTCTGCGCCGTTGGGACGACGCCGCCAAAGTCCCCGACCGACTCACCCCGCCGCTTGAACACTATCGCGAACGATTGGAGTCGCTCGTGGTACTCCGGCGGTCGCGGAACACAAACCGCTGCGCATCGCGCCGCAAATAAACTACCGTGTACGCGGTGGACAACCGACTCGCACACATGGACCAGGCGTCATTCCTGGGTTTGCGGGCGCTTGGCTATGGGGCGCTGGTGCAGTTCAACTGGATTTACAACCGCCCGGCGGACATTGACGGCTTGCGTCGCTTCCACCGAAATCTCAGCTACGGATTGTTGGGGCGGCGGGTCGAACGGTCCCCGTTGCCTTTCGCGCGCGATCGGTGGGTTGTCTTTCGGGGACCCGAAGACATCGAGATCGTCGAAACACCACGCCCGCGTGCGGATCTGGAGGCGTGGCTCCATGAACGCGCGCGCCTGCCCCTCGACCCGGAATACGGCCCCGGCTTTCACCTCGGGGTGCTTCCGCTCGAGGACGGCGGAACCGCGATCAGCCTGATGACCTCGCATACCCTCGTGGATGGGCTCGGGATCTTGCAGGCGATCGCCGACGCGGCCAGCGGCAATGCCCGCGATCTGGGCTATCCACCTCCCGGATCACGGACCCGCGGGCGGGCCCTGCTTCAGGACGGCTGGCAAACCGTCGCGTCGGCACCCGAACTGGCGCGGGCGGTGGCGGCGACGGTGCGCATCGCTCGGCACCGGCGCAAGGACGTCGCCGCATCGATGGCGTCGGCGCCGCCGTCGCCACGGGGTCCCGGCGACGATCGGCCCCTGGTGGTGCCCTCCCTGACCGCTTACGTCGACGCTGCGGAGTGGGATGCGTGCGCGAAAAGCATTGGCGGAAACAGCTTCACGCTTTTCGCGGGATTTGCGGGCAGACTCGGTGCGCGGATGGGGCGCGTTTGCCGCGGAACGGTCACCCTGTCGTTTCCGATCAGCGACCGCACCGAAGACGACACCCGCGGCAACGCATTGGTGTTTCCCGTGGTTTCCGTCGACCCGACACACTTGTCGTCGGACCTGGGGGAAGTTCGCCTCAAGTTCAAGCAGGCGTTTGCCGACCTGGCGGAGATCACCGAGGAGTTGCTGGGCCCGCTGCCACTGACCTCGTTGACCCCGAAGTGGGTCGCGCGGCGGGCGGCCGGAATGGGGCTGGGGGCCGCCGGCCTGCCCATCGGCTGCTCCAATGTTGGGGACATGCCCCCGGCGGTGAACCGACCCGACGGCACCGAGGCGGACTATACGTCCGGGCGTCTGATCGAACCCGGCATCAACAGGCGAGCCCTCGAACGCATGGGTGGCCAGCTGTTCGTGGTGTCCGGGCGCGTCCACGGAAAAGTCTTCATCGCGGTCAACGCCTACCTTGCCGGCCGGACAAACACTCAAGACGCGCTGCGGGAAGATGTCTCACGCACGTTCGACGAATTCGGTGTGGCCGTAGAGATCCACGGGTAGCCAGGCTACTGCCAAAGCCGGCCGAAACGCCACTGTAGGAAAGGCTTAGAGAGCAACGACGCCTTGGACCACACCGATGACACCCATGACGCCGAGTGTGTACTGAGTGAGCTTCCGACCGTACGCCTGCATCCAGTTTTTTAGCTGCAGCATTACTGCTTCAGTTTTCTGTGGCATCGCCAAGTAGCCGACCAGCGGGATCTCGATAACTGTAAGCACCAAAAGGATAAACACCAGAAATGCACTGAACTGGGCGCCGATATTAGCTCCAGAAGCCATAATGATGGTCAGGGCTGTGACGCTCTCGATGGGCGGTGCCGATGTTGCGAGGCCGACCACAAACGCGGGCCAAACGAAGCCTCCGCAGGTGAGCATGTTTTGGGTGCGGGCTCCCATCCGGGCAATCAGGCCCGGTCGCTCTGGCTGTAGCGCTGCCCCGGACACGCCACCAACGGGGACGCCGACACCTACCGGTGTCTTTTCGCGTGCTCGCTGACGGGCCGAGATGACTAACACGGACAGCAGGGCCAGGACGCCAAGGGTGATCTGAAGGCGCCCACCCGCAAGGATAACGATCGATGACCTAACTTCACTAAGCATTGACACACCGGCGCGAATTACCGGCAGCGCGACATCACGCCCCAATACCAGGACAGCTGTTGCTAAGAAAACACCCGACACCACGCCACCCAGCCAGAAGGCAAACAGGTTCAGCATGGGTCGGCGCCGCGTCACCAAGACCAGCGCGAGCCCGATCCGGATAGGGTCGGTCGCCATCACCAACCCGATATACAGAACCGCGGTCCACATCGCGGGTGACGTTACCCCGTTGCGGCGTATCTCGTGGCGTAACGGGCGAATTCGCATGTACGACCGCTGACCAACGTCACCGCTGGCGGTGTGGATTATGACACACGTCACCTATCTCACGAAAGCCGCGGGCCTCGGGGGCGTTGCGGGAATATCCGCAGCTCCAGGCTATGCTTAAGCGGCTTTGCCGGACGGCCAGGAAGGGCAGCTGCACGGTAGCGATGGGTCCGAACGAGGTTGACGACGTGTCGGCGAGCCCGACGGTCTCGGTATGTGTACCGATGTACAACAACGCCGCCACGATCGCACGCTGTCTCCGGAGCATTTTGGATCAGGAGGGTGTCGAGTTCGAGATAGTGGTCGTCGACGACGATTCGTCAGATGATGGTGCTGCCGTTGCCGCAACAATGCTCCGGCCCGGAGACCGACTGATACGTAATGAGTCTCGGCTCGGCCTCAACGGAAACCACAACAAATGCATAGAACTCGCACGGGGCTCTTGTGTCCAGTTCGTGCACGGTGACGATTGGTTGCTTCCGGAGTCCCTCAAGAAGCTGTCCCGATGTTTCGAGGACCCAACTGTGGGAATGGCTTTCGCCCCCCGGCGCCTCGTGAGCCACGACGTCCCGTGGTGGCGGCGACCGCCACGCAAGCCCCACAGCTACTTTTTTAAGCTCCGGAAATACAATCGCGGATCGTCGTTGGTCACGCAGCTGGCCGTGCTGAGCGCTGGCGGCAATTTGATCGGTGAGCCGACCTGCGTGATGTTTCGGCGTCGGCTGGCACTTGGGGTGGGGGGCTTTCGCGACGACGTATATCAGCTCGTCGACTTGGATCTCTGGCTGCGCTTGATGCTGCGATCAGCGATCTGTTTTGTGCCCCAAGAACTGTCGGTGCGTACCCACACGGCCGGCACCGCGACCGTACGCAACGTGAGCACCGGACGGAACTGGCTGGACCACCTACGCATTCTCACGTGGCTGATCGTGGATCCGGCGTCGACCACGGCGATTCGGATCGCTGCCACAGCCTGGTGGATGCTGCTGTGGCTGGCGCTGCACATCCGGGTAGCGGTGTTCGGGCCACAGCGGAAATCACGTTTGAGGATCTTGGTCCAAGCACCTGTTCACGAGTTCGCCCGCGCTCGGCGCTTGGCGGCCCGGCTCTCGTGATGCCTTAAGGGACGCGGTCCGGTCCAGGATCTCGTCGACGAGCCGGTCCCTGAGGGTGGCATACCGAGAGGGCCTGACCCAGGCGGGTTCTCCGCAGCCGAGCCTTTCCACGTTCGACTGGATGAGTTCGTAAGGGTAAGGGGTGTGCCGCTCGATGAACCCGCGCAGGTTCGCCATCGAATGATGCCATGGCGTGTTGTAGCGCGGCAGGATCGTCTTGAGGAAAGGGAACCGTAGGTGCTCGATCAGGCCATCCCAGAAGTAGATGGTGTTGTTGAGGGATGGGCCGGAGAACCTGCTGCTCCACTGGTGCTCCGGCGAGCGCCCATAGGTTCCCTTGATGGCGGCCGAGGAGACGAACGGCTTGATGCTCAACCCCGCTTTACGGGCACGCCTGGATAGCCCAATCTCACATCGCCAGATCAGGATCCGTTTGTGCACGATGTACTGGAAGCCATTCCAGAAGTCGTTGAGGAAGGGGCGGGTGCGCGCGTTGAGGTCCCAGGCCAGAAAGAACGACTGAAGATGCGGGCTCAGCAGCTCGGTGCTTTCGATGGCGCCGTACATGTCGGCACCATGGAACGAGCTCCACATCTCCTCGAGGGGAAAGAGCGGACCGTACACACTGTCGTTGGCGAGGACCAGGCGATCGAACTGATCCAGCGACCAGCCACGCTCCCGCAGGAGACACCAGGCCAAGTGCCACGAGCCGAAATCCAGTGACAACGTCTGGCGAGTGAAAACACCGGCGCAGAGATCGCGGATGGGAGCCACCGACTCCGGCGTCAGCGACGGCGAGCCGGAAACGAACACGATCGTCGCCCCCAGCCCATACAGCGCCTTCAGGTAATACACGACGTAAGGGTCGACGATGCCCTGGGGATCGAAGTGCGCGAACAGAACCAGACTGCGCCGCCCCGGCGGGGGCAGTGCGGGAAGCTCCTGATGGGTTTCACATACGAAGCGCAATGCATCACCGCTACGGCGGTAGCGCAGAGCGGCCCTGGTGTGGTCGGACTGAACGTGGAGCGTGTCAAGGAGTTTCACAATGGCCTCGTATGTCATCCCACGCTGTGGAACTCGAGCCACGTTCGTATTCGCAGAGCGGTGGGGCTTGGCTTGATCCACGAAGCCTCGCCAAGGCCGAGCCTGTCCACGTTCGATTGAATGAGGTCATAGGGGTAAGAGGTGTGCTGTTCGATGAACTCGCGCAGATATGCCACGGACTCCTGCCAGGGCGTGTTGTAGCGCGGCAGGCTTGCCTTGAGGAAAGGGAACCGTAGGTGCTCGATAAGGCCATCCCAGAAGTAGATGGTGTTGTTGGCGGTTCGTCTCTTCGCCAACAGCCCGGCCCTCGGATGCTCCGGCGCTTGCCCATAGGTTGCTTTGATGGTGGCGACCGAGGCGAACGGTTTGATGCTAAACCCAGCCTCACGAGCACGAGTTGTCAAGCCAATCTCGTATTTCCGAATAAGAAGCAGCTTGTCCACAACGTACTGGAAGCCATTCCAGAAGTCGTTGAGGAAGGGGCGGGTGCGCGCGTTGAGGTCCCAGGCCAGAAAGAACGACTGAAGATGCGGGCTCAGCAGCTCGGTGCTTTCGATGGCGCCGTACATGTCGGCACCGTGAAACGAGCTCCACATCTCCTCGAGGGGAAAGAGCGGACCGTACACACTGTCGTTGGCGAGGACCAGGCGATCGAACTGATCCAGCGACCAGCCACGCTCCCGCAGGAGACACCAGGCCAAGTGCCACGAGCCGAAATCCAGTGACAACGTCTGGCGAGTGAAAACACCGGCGCAGAGATCGCGGATGGGAGCCACCGACTCCGGCGTCAGCGACGGCGAGCCGGAAACGAACACGATCGTCGCCCCCAGCCCATACAGTGCCCTCAGGTAATACACGACATAGGGATCGACCACGCCATGCGCGTCGAAATGTGCAAACAAAACCAACGTGCGCCGATCGGGCGGAGGCTGTGCCGGCAGCTGCAGATGGGTTTCGCACACGAAACCCATCGCATCACCATCCCGGCGATAACGCGCGGCAACCCGATACGAGTTTCGTTCGGACTCGCTGCGTATCCTGATCAGTAGCGCCCGAGTCAGTTCAGCCGTTCGATACATGATTATTGGGCCGCGGCGCCGTCGCCGACATCACGATTCTTCGTTGCAAGCGCGAAGAAGTCGGTTCTGGTGGTTGTCATATCGATAATCTCAAGCCCCACATATCGCAGGATTTGTTCGATCAGCTGGATGTCAAACACATGGTGATGGAGTGTTCGGTTGTGAAAATTCTTCAGGCTACGCTGTCTAAAATGCTCCAAGTCGCCGGCGGGCGGATCCATCGGCAAGTCGTGGAGCGCCAAGATTTCGTCTAGATGCGTAAGGTCGTCCTCGCCGACGTCTTGCGTGAAATCGTCCAATAAGTGCTCGAACTTCGTGAACGGGCGTCGATGGTCGAAGTTGCTCTGCTTGTTGGGAAGGACGACTATCATAGCTCCGCCCTCCTTGATCACCCGTTTCCATTCCGTGAGCGCCTTGATGGGGTTTGCGACGTGTTCCAAACAGTTCGACGACAGCAGGAAATCGTATCGTGCACCTGCGATTTCGCTTAAATCAGTTGCGTCGGAAATAAATTGGCGGCCAGACCTCTTATAATAATATTTAAAATTCCCCCCCTCCTCAATGTTGCCTTCCCAAACGGTTTCCGTAGAGAAGTTGACACCGTCCAATCCAGCCACGAATCGATAAAGAGGAAGCACTGTTTTAAACAGTGCACTCGGGCCGCCGATTTCGATCCCGTGCTTGTCCTCGACGAATCGGCGGTACTTTTGACGAATAGGCAGCCGAAATGGTGCATACTTGACACTGTAAAACAAGTCAACGGCTGATTTAGATGCCGTTCCCATGGTTACCATCCGCATTTTCTTCCTCGTAAGAGCTGATCAAAGCGCTCATAGGATCTCTTGCTTGCACGACGTTGCGCCCCTCCGGGACGGCCACGATCGTACTCCGCAGCGCCAAAGAGCCTGCAACACCTTGTCTTGCCAGACGGAGCGCGACCTTCCATTTGGCGGCATCGAACGCGAGCGCGTTGGCGGTGATAGCCGCCGACATCGTCGTCAACCCGAGAAGAACTAACAGCGTGAGCCATCGCCTGCCTCGTTCAGAGGGAGAGCGTTCGCCGATCTCACGGCTGCTCACCAGTGGGGCAGCACGGATCATGTTCCGACCGACGCCTCATTGTAGGCACCGCCCCGAACCAAGTAGTTACCGAGAAAGACGTTGCCCTTCCTTGTGTGGGCTGCCGCGGCAGCGGCCACGAGTACACACGCGCAACCAACGCACAGGCAGCAGACGCCAATCAGAGGAAGCCAAAGCCGGGGTGTGACAGATAGCCCCCGCTTAGCATGCCCGGATGATATCGAGACGACGTCGGCAGCCTCCCGAATCGATAGATCTATCTCCAGATGAGATCTCCGGTTACATGTCGTGCCCTTCACTGACGTAGCTCGACCCACCAGCCGCCACTATTGTCGTAAATCGTTTGTCGGCATACTCGCTCGCCGCGGGCCACGCACTGTTGCAGTCCGGCCAAACCGGGACGATAAGGGTATGGCGCAGCAATGAAGTCATACAACATGCCGCCCGCCCCCACGGCTAGCAGCACAATCGCAGCCACTGCCCACCGGCGCGCACCAATCACGGCCACCAGCATCACGATCACAATCGCAGTCGGCACTACGAAATGCCGTTGGCCGTAGCTGGGCGGAGGCATGTAGCCGTAGGCCAACACAGGCGCGGCTAACAGTGCGAAGTGCAGCAGCCACAACGCAACCGCGGTGCGCCTTAGCGCCACGACAGTAACCACTACCACGCCGACACACCAGATCATTGCAGCAACCGACAACACGATCCAGATAGGTGAATTCAGCAGGTCGACATGGCCGAAAAGCCAGCTCACGCCGATGCGCTCAACCCACACCCTCGGGAGGTAGCCCGGGGCTGCGCCCGGCGCCGGCCGATCCGACAACAGGAAGATCGCACCCTGAACCAGCGCCGCAGACACCACCGTGGCCAGCACGACAAGACTGTGGCGCGATCGCGTCCGCCGCCACCGCCAGACGAACCACGGTGCAAACAGTACGATTAACGGGCCACTCAAACCCAGAGCCCCCACGGCCAGGAGTTCACCAACCCTGCCGCGCCCGCTCCGCGGATCATCCGAGAGCATCAGCAAGAGCAGACTTATCCCACCCACGAAAATCAAGTTCGCGACATTGGCCAATGCTTCCGGAAGCGGCGGCATCAGACACAGCAACGTAAACAACACCGCCCGCAACGTCCTGCCGGGAATGATCCAATCGAGCCGCACCGACAGGGCCGGGACCAACATCGCCACATGAACCACAAGCGCAGCCACTGCGTACAAAACCGGGGCCGCAGTAGCTGGGAACGGCTCAAGCAAGGCCGCCAACATTCGGGGAATCAGATGCAGGTATCCGGCATACGGCTTAACGAATGCCCCGAGCCCGTTGTTATGTGCCTCAGCCAGGAAGATCTTGCCGTCTTCCGCGAAGAGTGCTGCATTCCACAGCCGCTGAACGCTGCGCAGAAGCAATAAGCTTGCCGCCAACGCCGCGACGACGTATAGGTAACGGTCTTGCTTATTCCGGGGAACCTCAAGTGAATTCACTGAGCCCTCCGTATACCGCCGTACGCGCCGGCGTAGCTAGGAACGCCGGGATATCTGACCGACACGCAACGCATCGTGCCATCTTGTCGTCCTTGCCGCTGCGTTTCTGCGCTCGACGACAATATCCGGGCCACTACCCAAGACTGACCATGTGGCAGCACACCGGGCTTTGATCGTTTCACAGCCCGCTGGGGTTGCCGCGCACACTCAGCCCGCACGCCTTGGGGAAATCCCGGCCGGTGATGGCGCGCCACGCCACTGACATGATCGCCGCCCTTGCCGGTCGAAACGGGTGCGAGGCGATGGCGGACTTCGCGCGCCTGTACCCCTATGGGGTGTTCATGGACCTCTACGGGCTGCCGCAGGAGGACCGAGACAGAGTGATCGCCTGGAAGGACGCCGCGGTGGACGGCAAGCCCGAAGGCAACGCGCTGCTGGCGTATTTCGCCGACGCTATTCAACGACGCCGGCAGAGCCCGGGCCCTGACATGTTGTCGCAGGTGATGGCCGATCCGGGTGACCTGAGCGACCTCGAGCTGCTCGGCATGAGCCACCTGCTGATCCTGTCCGGTCTGGACACGGTAGCCGCGGCGATCGGTTTCTCGCTCTCCGGCTTGAGCCGTCGGCAGCATGACGCTCCCCCCGGCACACCGGTGCGGTTGTGCACGGTTGAGCCTGCCGCGCTAGGAGAACTCTCAGGAGAAGGTGGTCTGTGCGCAGGTGCTCGGTGAGGTGGTGTTGATCCCGCTGTAGACCACCTGGATGTGGGTGCACACGATGACGTTGACGTCGGTCTTGGGCTGGCCCGTCGACCAATCGGTGGAATCGATGCGCCCGGTCGTCTGATACTTGTCCGGCGGTCCCTCACCGAAGTACACGGTGGTGATCTCATCACTGCCCATGGCCTTGTTCACCCGCTCGAACTGCCCGGCCGCGTGCGCATCAAGATAGGCCATCCGATTCGACGAGCGGACCTCGGTGGTCTGACGCGCCCACAACCCCGCCGGGAATCCGGTCACCCCATCGGGCGTACGCACATCGGCCCCGGCGATGAAGTCACAGTGCCCATCGGCTTTAAAACAATTGAGGAAGGCATGCGTCTCCAACTGATTGGGGCCATCCAACGGAAACAAAGTGGTGGCGGTGTTACTCGCCGCCACACACACCGGGGCCGACTGAAACGCCAACACGCCCCCGACGATCGCAAACCCCGCCACCAGCCTCCTCATCCCGCTCACCCTTCCCGATGCCTACCCGTCGAGCAGACCCCAACGTGAACTGGCTCCGCGACCACTCGTCGGAAGACCTCTACCGAACCAGATTCCGCGCGAGATTGACAGGCCAAAATCAAGTATCTCGTCGAGATCCTGCTGCTCAACCGGGCGCATTGCAACAGCCCCGGGCTCCGGATCGCTTTACAGGCGACGACATTTGGATACCAGGGACGAAAATCCCGATCGTTCGAGTGCCGCGGGCGGCGGGGCTTGCGTGGTGAACCTTACTGTCTCGCACCATGTCCCACCGAAAGGACAACCCGGGCCGCTACTGGCGGGTAGTTTCATCTTCAAATTTACAGGCCGACTCATGCATTTGCCAGTGGCCTAACTACGCTCACTTGACTAGTGATTATCTGGGTTTCGCCGCGTAGCCTGATTCAGGAGGCAAGGGGCGGTTTTGTCGATTTCCTCAAAACGGCATCATCTCTCGACCGGGCCTTCGGTACTGTTCCACACGCGTCAGATCATGGCGATCATCGGAGGACAGTAGATGCGGCTCATGCTTCGTATCTGGATTCGCTGTCCAACAACGTGAAAGGAACCTCGGTTACCGGCGGATGGCCCAATCCCCACCGGTGACTCCAGGGGGCTGCTGCTGGTTGACCAACACTCACCCTAACTGGCGGCAGACGGGCAGCTTTCCTGCAGGCCCCCCCAACCGCCGCAGGAAAGCTGCCCGTACGTCAATCGCGGCAAGGCGTTCGGTTGTCGTCTGCGCGGCCGACAACCGAACTCGGTTGTGCGGCAGGCGCTTGCGGCAGTTGGGTCACTGCCGTTGTATCGCGTTGCGCGATTCGCCTTCGTCGATGGAACTCGTTCTCGGGAAAGGGAATTGAATGAATTCGAGACACGACGATCGTCCATCACATAGCTCGGCGGGGTTTGTTCCGCGAGGTAGTGGCATCACATTTCCGGCTACGCACACCGAATCATTCGACGCGGCGGCCCACATTTTATCGAGCATTTGCTTTTCGATCGTTGCCCACCGCGCGTCGGCCGAGGCGCCGCCGCAAGCCTCTCCGAGTGCGGCACCATCCGAGGCGGCAGACGCGGCTGCCGCTGGCTAGAAAGACACTCGCGGTGAACATGTCGTTCCTTCCGCCGGAGGTCAATTCGGGGCTGATATATGCAGCTCCCGGATCCGGTAAGCTGGGCGCCGCCGCATCAGAGTGGGATTGCCTGGCGATGGGCCTACGTTCGACGGCCGTCTCCTACCAGACGGTGATCGCGGAGCTGATCACAGGGTGGCCCGGGCCGTTAGCAATCGGGATGGCCGGTGCAGCGGCCCACTACGCGTCGCGGATCGCCGAGATGGCCGCGCGGGCGGCCCACGTCGGTTCCAAAGCCAAGGCCGCGGCGAAGACGTTCGAGACGGCGCATGCACTGACCGTGCCGCCCTTGGTGATTGCGGCCAATCGCGCGTGGTTCGCGACGTTGGCGGCCACGAACCTGCTCGGGCAGAACACTCAGGCGATTGCCGCCACCGAGACCCATTACCTCGAGATGTGGGCTCAGGACGCGACGGCGCTGAACGGATACGTCGCGGCTTACCACAACGCGGTCAGGATGTCGGCATCCTCTCGGCCGGCGGCCAGCCCGCGGACCGAGGCACGTTGGGCACTGAGGTCCCTCACCTCGCGGGGTTCACTGCCGAGCACCTTCGGGCAGGTGGCTTCGCCGGACGCCACGCCGGTTGGCACGCACGGCACCGAAGGAACCACCACCGCCAGCGCTCCAGAACGCTTGGCGATGTACCCGATCAGCATGTTGGCGCGGGCGGCCCGCATGTGTCAGACGGGCGCCCGGGACCTGACGGCCAATAGCAGCGGGCTGCTCAACGGATTTGGTCAGCTCGTCGACTGCACCGCACAGTTGGTGGTGGACGGCGTGAGCGATCAGCCTCCCGTATGGGAGGCGAGGGTCTCTGTACAGATGTCGCACGCGATTTTGTTGGGCGGGCTAACGTTACCGCCGGCGTGGCTGGGCGCGGTGCGAGAAGTCGGCCATACCGCTCCGGCATCGCCGGTCGCCGGCGCCCGTAGATGGTCGTCGGCGTCGAGCACGCGCCGCGGGGCGGCGCAACTGACGCTGATCGAGCGCCTGGCCGCCGGGCCTTGGGCCCCGCCACCGGCGGAATGCCCACCGAAATAATTACCCGGGCTGAACGTCGCTGGCGCGTCGGCGCGAATCCCATTCTGCCGCAAGCCTTCCCCGGCTACGACCGGAAGGCAATTTCACCTTGAAACTCGCGAACTTCTTTCCGAGTTTGCCAGGCTTCCGGTGGCGTGCGTAATGGCAAGCAACTACCCGGTTGGTTGCGCTCCGCGTTCCGACCAACCGGTGGGTCATTCGCCGACCAATAGTGTTTCGGTATTGGGTCCGAGAGCATGGTGACCAGCGGTCGTACATCCGCTAAACTGTGTCTTGTGGGCTGCAATCGCTCGTGTGGATGTGTCCGCCGAGAAGTCAGCAAATTTTCGGAGAGTCCTCAATCTCGGGCTCTGGCCATGTCGCCACGGTCCCGCAGCGGCAACCCGTAGCTCTCAGCGAGCTAACGGAAATGTGGATGCCCACTCCCCCATGGCTGCGACCACCGCCGGGCTCCGTCGGTGTCGTACACCGGCCTCGCGCAATGCGGATATCGAATCCCCAACGGCGACTTCGGCTTTGCATCCTGATCATAATTAAAGTGACATTATAAGCAGTGGCACAGTCGATTTCGACTCATCGCGAGACGACCGCCTTTCCAGTCGCTTGGGCTGCGCCGCCCAAATCAGTGGGTCTAGAGGAACTTTCACCTTTCAGCACCGTGCTTAGAAAGCGTCCCGCGCATTGGATCGGCGAGCATCCGGTCATCATCGGCGCCAGACATCAAGTACCGCAATGTGATCCCGCACGTCGACGGCGTGCCACGTTGTGCAGGTGTCCAATAGGCGTTCAGCCGGTAGTGGATGTCCTCAAAGCGATCACCAGATCGAAAGCTCTTTTACCACCGTAAATTTGACGACGAAATGCGCTTTTCCGCTGACCACGTCGGGTCGTTCGCCGCCTCTGCGGATCCCGGCTTCACGTTTAACGCAAACTTTGCGGCCGCGTGGTTTGCGCGAGACTTCGGAAGTTGCGGGGAACGTCCCGCGTAGCTAAATCACACCACCCACATGCGCGGAAACCTGCCACTGCCGCAAAGCCGGAAGGTGACTAGACCTTGTTGCACCATTGACGCACTTAGCTAATTTTAAAATTACCTCTGTACTGCCCGTGAACTGCGCGTTATCCTAGGAGGAGCTGCACGTTGGCTATACGCTCTACGTGTGGAACGCGTTCTAGAATACTACCGATGAGTAATTTTCATCTTGAACCAGATGCTTCAGATTGACAGTTTTCTGGCACAGGGCGGAGGAGCCGTATGACCAGCACAGTATTATTGCCTAAGGGGTTGCCAACGGCCATTCCTCACTGGTGGATCCATGACAATCGCTGAAGTAGCCGTCGTTTCATCTCCTGTTCGGCAATCTTGTTGGATACCGTCCCCCGCCGTGGAGGAAACGGTTCTTGAGCCGCCGAAAAGTTATTTGCCTGGGCTCGGCGATACGGAGCAACGGTGCTGGCAAGCGTTTCTGGAATCGTCGGCACTGCTGCTGGAGACCTTGGACCGGCAGCTCGTCAAGGAGCACAAACTCACGCTGTTCGACTTCTTGGTGCTCTCCATGCTCGCCCGGTCGAACGGCGGCGGCTCGGCTCGGATGGGCGATCTGGCCCAAGCGCTCGCGGTCGGGCCCAGCCGAATGACGCAGCAGATCCGCCGCCTCGAATCAGAGGGCCTCGTTTGTCGTAGCCGCAGCACTAAGGACAAACGCGGGGTAATCGCGACCATTACCCGCGAGGGCCGCACGCGGCTTCAGCCCGCTACCAAAACCTATGCGGGACACATTCGCGAGCACTATCTCGACCAGATGACGCGCCAGCAGATGATCGCCATGGGCGATAGCTGCCGACGCATCAATCATCCGCTGCACAACTCCCAAATCTCGGACAGGTTCAGGCCTCTCTAACCACGGGTGGCGCGTTGGTCGTTTCTCGGGCCTGACCGGCTCGAGAAACGACGACTCGTCGTCGCCGCCGAAAGCCGATTTGCGCGCGGGCACAAGTATTTTCGCATTGAAGCGCCCCAAACATTGGGCGCCGAATGGGCCAACATCACGCGCGCCCAGCCGCTAGTCTCAGCCGCTATGAAAGCAATGCGGCAACCATTGTCGTCGATCTCGTTGGGGATCATCGTCGGCGGGTGCATGGGGCGGCCGGCTCCGCGCACCGGCGGCAGCTCGCTCGCCCCAGCCAGCTCAGGGCCTGCATGACCGACCATTTCGTCTACGTCGTCACCACAGGCCAATCCTCAATAGAATTCGACATCGACTCGGTGTGGACGACACAGTCGGCCGCCGAGGCGCGATTCAAAGAGATCGTGCTCACGAGGTTCCTGTTCTTCGAGCCGGTGACGCTGCAGAAATGGCCGCTCAACGCGCCGGACGGCGGTGCTTTCGTCACCGAGATCTGCAGCCTGTGCTGGTCGACCGTCTCCGACGACTGCGTCATCGAGGAGTTGGTCGACGAGCTGATTGAGCGTAGCCGCGCCAGTAGGTAAGGAATCCCATGGACGGCCCTGTTGCCGGCGTCCGACGCCATCGACCACGCCCTCGTGCGGCGATGGAGCTATTGGGCCAGCGATGGATACTGCGAATTGTCTGGGAGCTTGAGCCCGGCGCCCTGCGATTTTTGGAGCTGCGCCGCCGCATGGGCAACTGCTCATCGAGCATGCTCTCCGAGCGGCTTCGGCAGCTGTCGACCGCAGGCCTGGTGGTCAAGAACCCCGTTGGAACATGGGAGCTGACCGTCGCAGGCGCCCAGCTTGGGTCGGCACTGGCACCGGTGTGGGAATGGGCCGAGGGATGGGGCAGGGTGGCATTCGGCGCCGCGCTGCGGGCGCACTCCGGCACCAACCACGCCTGATCAACCCGAGCATCGACGGCGCCGGCGACTACGCTGTTGTGAAACACGCTGTCACGCCTGGCGTTATTGCTGAGCGCGGCGGTCAGCTCCGGACGGCGGCTACTGCCTTGACGAGCAATTCCACCCCGATCGCGCCGCGCAGCTTGTCTCCGACGAACGCCACCTTCTTGCACCCTTGCCGCGGGCTGTCGAACGGCAGCGGCTGGGATGTCTCTACCGCGATGATGAACAGCTGGCGAGCACGCACACTGACGCGATCGCGAGTACCACCTTCAAGAGGCAGCCATCCCAAGATGGCCTCTGCTGAGCAACCAGCATCCGGCACCACCCCCCGAACAGACCAAACCGGACGTCGCGGGCCCAGCCGAAAACAACTAGCCCCCAAGCTGATTGGCACTGCATGACCCATTACGGGTCAACCCTTAGATGCTGCAGACGGGGCCGGGGGGCCGAGGCCGCCACCTATGTCTGCAGTGCTGCCGCACAAGGTTGTCGGCGGTCTGTGGATGAGGAGCCACTAAGTATCGGCGGATGCCGGTACGCTTCAGGTCATGGATCCGGCGGATCTCGAATCGCGCGTCACCGCTCTCGAACACCAAGTGCGCGACCTGGCCGGGCGAGTACAAACCAGTGAGCAAGACGCCGCGGCGGCTCGTGTGCTCGCCGGAGCCGCCGACCGCGATGTCAGCGAAATCCGCGGCGACCTCCGCGAATTCCGCCAAGCTACGGCGGCAAGTTTCAACGCCCTGCGAGAGGACTTCGTCGATCTGCGGGAGAACTTCGTCGATCTGCGAGAGCACGTCAATCAAGGCTTCACCGAGATGCGCGGCAAATTCGACGCCGCCTCGGCAGGCCAACAACACATCGTCGATCTCCTCCAGGCGATCATCACCGATCAAGGACGTGACGGCCCGACGCGTTGATCGGCAACCCACCCGACGACGGACGCGCGCCGCAGGTTGTGCTCGGGATTATCGACAATGGCCGGCAGGGCATGCACTACACAGTCCTTATGAATTACACAGCCCTTATGAACTACACAGCGGATACCGTTGCCTCCCGAATTGCTTAAGGTTTGTTAAGCGCTGATCTACAGCGCGGAATGTGGCCGGCGCGCCTTCGCGTCTCTGGGTGGGTCTACCACCCCTAGACTGGCGGGATGAGCAATCCTTCGCCGGGGCCGGGTTGGTGGTTAGCTTCAGATGAGAAGTGGTACCCACCGCGGTGGGAGTACACATGTCTCCATGCGAACGGGCGCGATGGACTAAATGAAATCTTGCACAAGGCGGAAGAGCTGGGGCAAGAGGGGTGGGAGATGGTCAACTTCGTCGCCGACTGGCAGCAGGTATTTACAGCTGCGTGTTTCTTCAAACGGCCCTTCGTGCCCCTCGCGAGACAGCCACCTCAGCCGTCGGCGGTGCAATCATTGTGATCAGCGGCGTTCGCCAGGCCCAAGCGCCGGAAATCAACTCCGGATTGCGGCCACGGCCTTTACGAGCAGGTCACGGGCACGTTGAGTATCAATAGGCACGGCCGGCTGGTCGGGGTTCATCGTGGGACTGGCGATCACTACCACCTCGTAGTCGCCAAACTGCGCCGTGTAACGGTAAGCCTCGAGGGAGCGATCGCCCTCGGGTGAGTCGGTCTGCATCACACGCCGCTCCCCGAGCGTCTGCATCCCGTCGATCCTGGGCGCATCGACCGCCTCGATGGATCCCTTCATCTGGGGCCCGGAGAAGACCACCTTACTGCAGTGGTGCCCGGGATCGTTGGACGGCAGCGGCTGGGACGTCTCCATCGCTATAACGGTGAGCCGGTTGCCGTTGCCCTCGGCGGAGAGACCGGCCATGGTGCCACCCAGGCCCATTGGCATCTCGGGTCCGACCGCTACTTTTGCGCATTCGGGGGGAGCGAAGATGAGACCCGGGGGCAGCTTGTGTGCAGAGAAAAACTTGGGATCGATACCGCGTTTGGCGATGTCGTTGACTTTGAACTCGGATCCAAAGCTCGACTTCACCTGGTCGACCTTGCTGATGTCTGCCTTCGTCGAAGAGGCATTCGTACCCGAGCAGCCGGCGAGCGCACACATAGATACGATCGCGAGTACCACCTTCAACATGCCGGCCAATCTACCCAACGCGGATGCTCCGCAAGGCAACGCAAGAAAGTTTTGACGAGCCGATGGTGGCGCAGTGCTGCGACGTCCGTCCGGGAACGACGGCGGCGTCGAAAAACCGATGATGTTCACGACTGCCTATGCGTCAGCGATGAATTGGCGACAGGTCGACCACCAACCACCGGCCGCTTTCCTTCACCAGTCTCACCCGCAACGAGATCACCGAAAACTCCGACGGCACGTCGGGTCTGCTGCGGGTACCGCGCATGACCACCGCCACACTGGCCGCCGACGGCTCAATCGCCTCCACACCGGCCGAAACCGTCGCGGCCTCCGCCGTAACCAGACCCTGCGCCAGCGCGGCTGTGGACTTGTTGAACAGCTCCGTGAACGCGATGACATGATCGGGCACCATCATCGCCGTGGCGCGGGAGAGCGAAGCGGTCGGGTTCTGCGGGGAGAACGTCGACGCGTCCTCGGCCATCGCAGTGGCCACGCGCACCACCTCAACCGAGTCGCGTTTGAGGTCACGCTCTGGCACTGTCCATTGGGTGTAGGCCACCGCAGCCGCTGCCACCACCGCCGCCGTACACACCGTGACCACGAGCAGCCGCAGCCTGGGGCCTTCTTCGTCAGTGCCAATCGTCACCGAATAGCGGCGCACCCGAAACGCAACGTTGCCCACCACGCCGGCGACTACCAGCAGCACCAGCACCGAGCATGCCGACACCCACCACACCGGCCAGCGAAGAGCGACCCCGATCATCAGCAACGCGGCGATCGTGATCGGCGGCGTGGCGATGTCGAACGTGAGCACTTGCCACAGGCTTCTCAGGAACGCACGGTTGCCTAGGCGTCTCAGGAACGCCAGGTTGATCACGTTCGTGAACCTTTTCATCGGAGGGCCCTCAGCCCCGAGATCAGCAAGCTGTCGTCCACATCAGAGACGTCGACCAACAGGTTCCAGTACACCGTTTGCGACTGGGCGCCCGCGTTCCCGGTGACCGACGTGGCCGCCATCTGGATGGTGTCGGTGCGGCTACCGACCTTAGACGGCGGGGATTCGGGCGTTGGGGACGGAAACGCGCCGATCTCGCCCAAATCGTGGTGCACCGATTGGATGACCACCGACTCGATCTGGGTAGCCCGATACGACGGCAACCGCTGTACCGCTTCCCGGAACGGCTGCATGGTGGCGTCGAAACCCGCCTTGAGTTGACCAGCCGTTCCGTCGCGGAGCAGCCGCAGGCTGGCATCGAGGTTGTCGTTGTTCATGTTCATCAGCACCAGCGCCCACTCGGCGGCCGCCTTTTTCGCTCGGGTCTGGTAGTTGCTCTCATCGACGTCCTTGCGATGTGACGACCAGAGGAACACGCACGCGACGATCGCGGCAATCAGTAGCACCCCGAGGACGGCCGACACCATGCCATAGGCCGAGAACATTCGGCCGCCCGCCTCGTCCTCGTCTTCTTCGTCATCGTCGTCTTCTTCGTCATCGTCATCTTCATCATCTTCATCGTCATCGGCGACGTCACCGATGTCATCGTCGATGTCGTCGGATGGCTCGGCCGCTTCGCTGTCGATGTCGTCCGATGGTTCGGGCGGCTCGCTGTCAGACCGTGTATTGGCGGACTCTGTGTCGGGCATGGGCAGTTACGGGCGCGGTGTCCGCGTGGCGGACCCGGTCTCCCAATCCCCTTTCTCTGTCAATCCGTGCGCGCGGTGTCCCGTGGTTGCGCAGCGTGTGGGTAGCGAAACCGGTGCAGGCCTTGCCACTGGAACCATCTTTCGGCATGTTCAGCCACCAAGAGGATAGCGACCGTCGACGAGCGGCAACCATGGATCTCACGTCGATCTGAACCCGGTTGTTGCTCAGCATGTTCTCAGGGATGACACCCCCGATTCAGCCACGGCACATGCGCCGATGGACACCGTCACAAAGCTTTACTTTTTTTAAGCCACGGTGGGCGGCACAACTCGTGTCGGGTCCGCCCCCCAATCGTGTCCTGAAAGCAAACAAGTATCAGCCTTTTTTATCCAAGTAAACACACTATCAAGACTCTTATAGCTAACTATCGACGCGGCCCAACCGCTCGCCAGCTGTAATTTCGTATTGAAATACCAAGGCGAGGCTAAGAGTTTGCTGATACTCTCTATATTCCCTAAATACCAACGCTTTTGAGGGTTTTGGTCGATTGCGAACTACCAACGCTGCGGACCAGATCCACACACGTCTAGGGAAAGCCGTCAGCACTTAAGTTCTTCTCAGGTAGGTTTTGGGGCACATCATCGTCACATTGGTCATCGCAGGAAGGCGTACAGATGAAACGTAAGCAGCCCAGCCTGAGGGGGAATCGCCGGTCGCTCAAGGCCAAGGAGAGCCGTCGCGGCCATGCGGTCGGCCTGGGCACTGCCGCGAGCGCTTTTCTGGCCGCGGCGATGAGCCCGACCGTCACCGCGCCTCCTGCCCATGCCGGCGTGCTCGACACGATCATCGACCCGATTATTGCGCCCGTGATGGGCGCTGTCGGCGCCGCCGCGAACGGGGGCATTAATGCGGGTTCCACGGCGGCCATGGAGGCCATTCGTGCGAGCACCGCTGCCCTCAACGGCATTAGCGCGGGCGCGGGCGCAGCTGCCTTTGAGGGCATTCACTCGGCCGCCCTCCAGGGAATTACAAATAGTATCAATGCGAGCGCCGCCGCCTTCGCGGGCATTGGCAATAACCTTAATGCAAGCGTCGCTGCTTTAAACACCAGCACCCTCGGCATTACTAGCAGCATTAACGCGAGCGCCGCCGCCTTGAACTCCGGCGCCTTGAACACGGCCTTCTTGGAGAGCATCCATGCCAGCGCCGCCGCCATCGATGCGGGCGGTTTCAACGCTGCGGTCTCGGCGGCGAACAATCCCAGTGGCATCCTGAATCAATTTATTTATGGGGTGCTCGGAGGTATGTACAACGGTCTTCACGGGGCCGGCCAGACATGGATAGCCAGCCCGGTCGGCCAGCAGGTGGATGGGGTCATCAACGCGCCATTCGTCACCTTGTTCGGGCGCGACCTGATCGGCAACGGCGTCAACGGCTATAGCGGCACCAACACCTCGCTGATCGGCCAGTTGGGGTTGAACGGCAGCCTCCATGACGGCGGATTCTTGTTCGGCGACGGCGGCACGGGTGCGGCTGGTATCAGCGGTCATACCGCCGGCTTTGCTGGCGGTTCCGCCGGGTTGATCGGCAACGGCGGTGTGGGCGGGGTCGGGTTCACCGCCACAGCTAACGGTGCCGGCGGTCCCGGCGGTGCCGGCGGCTGGCTGATGGGCAACGGCGGCCCCGGCGCTCCCGGTATTAACGGGATTTCCACCGCCGCCTCCGGCGGTTCCGGCGGTTCCGGAGGCAACGCCGGCGGCTGGCTGTACGGTAACGGTGGTACCGGTGGTGCCGGCGGTAACGGCTTTACCCCTGCCAGCGGCAAAGGCGGCGGAGGTGGCGCAGGTGGCGGGGGTGGTGTCGGTGACCTGTTGTTCGGCAATGGAGGCGACGGCGGTGCCGGCGGCAACGCCGGTAACACAACCAGCGCGCTGACGGGAGGCAACGGCGGCAAGGGCGGCGGAGGGGGGTTCGGCGGGATCCTATTCGGCAACGGCGGCAACGGCGCCAACGGCGGCAACGGCGGTACCGGCGGCCCCGGCAAAGCCGGCGGTACTGGCGGTGCTGGCGGTGGGGGCGGTCTCAACGGGTTCCTCGGCCAGGGCGGCGCCGCTGGTATTGCCGGCACCCCAGGTGCGACCGGGTAGCCGAAGCTGGTGGCCGCAGCGCGGCCAGCCACGACCCAACGCTTACTACATGGGAGCGTGGCGACTACACGGGAGCGTGGAGCCTGTGCATGCCTAGACGGTGCACAGGCTCCACGGCTTCCTGGGTTGCGCCGCATAGGCGGCCCAAGTCGGCTTCACCGTCGATACTCCTCGTTGGCGGCTCTTCAACAGATTACTTTCCCGGAAGTCGGCAGTACGGTTTGTGCCACCCCTGTGAATCTATTGGCCGCCGGACCCGGTTGGTGACCCGTCCCTTCTGAATGACGATCGCGAGGGGCCTGGTCGCCACTGGCGACGCCGAGGTTTGGCGTGTGGGACTCGTCGACATCGTCATTGTGCTAACGAACATCGCCTGTGCTGTTGAGGGGCGGGCGGGGTTGTCCACCCGGTCCACCCGTGACCGGCGATGCCGTTAGCAGTCGAGAAGGGTTGTGAACCAAAGAGGAAATTGACCCGTGTCCCGGGGTTCTGCCTGAGCTAGGTGACGCTGGTGAGCGATAACAACCGGCAGCTACCGTGACCGTTGCCCGAAACGGCGGAGCTGGCCGAAGGAGCACCGAAGCTTTGCCGGAACGATGTAACTGCCCCCATTGTGCGGACCGGCTCACCAGTTGGGGATTCGGGGGCCCACGCACCGCCCGCTCATACCGCAACGCCACGGTGAGGGCGACGGCCTCGGCGCCCATGCGTGCACTATGCGGTCCGCTGCGATACCCATATCGTCTTGCCGGCGACGTTTCAGGCGCGCGACGACTCCCGGGGCCCACTTCCCCCGGGAGGATTCCACGGTGGCCGAGCGAAAGGCGCTCGAGTGGCGTGGCGGTCTCCCGGAACCCTGCAGCGAAGGCCAACTATCGGCGCCCACAACTCAGCTGGCCGGACGCCTCATCGTCCGCATGAAAAAAGGGTGGTCGCCGCGATACTCCCGAACCGAGACCTGAGTTAGGACATTTGGCTTAGTGCCCTGGTTTGGGGACGCCGAGGGCGTTCAGGATTTCTTGTTGGGCTGTCGGGATTTCCGGTGGGAAGTTCTGGGTGGCGCCGTTGATGGCGATGGTCGCGCTGCGCAGGGGGCGGAGTTGCTTGATGACTTTGGCGATGGCCAGGCCGCTGCGTTCCTGGATGTTGTGTGCGAGGGCCAGTGCGGTGAACACGATGGTGAGGTGGGCTTCGATGGCGTCGCGGGTGCGGTGGAATATCGGTCGGGCGCGAAGGTCGCTTTTGGACATCCGAAATGAACGCTCGACATGCCAGAGGTCGTGGTACTTCGCGATGATGTCGCCGGCGGGCATGATGGCGGCGTCGATGTTGGTGACATAGCCCTTCAAGCCGACCAGGGATTGGGCGCGGGCCAGGCTGGCCTCGTCGAGAACACGGTCGCCGGCGTGAGTTTTGACGAATCGGGTGGACTTGGCGGCGCGTTCACCGCTGATGACCGCGCGGGCGCGGGTTTCCTGGGCGTAGAGGGTCTTCTGATCGCGGCGTGCGCGTTTGGCCGAGTACGCCCAGACCGCACGCCAGGCCTGCGGATGCGCTTGGGGGTTCCAGGCTGGTTCGGCCCGGTGGGCGGGATCGTTGGCCACGGACTTGGCGTGCCGTGGGGTGACGGTGTCGATGATCTGCCCGTCGGTGAAAACGTCACCGTTCCAATGGAAATGGGAGGCCAGATCGATCGGGGCTTTCACGCTGCGTGAACCGACGATGAACCCTAATCCGGCCTCGTCGAGGGCGGTGAGGTTCGATGCCGCAAGCATGCCGGCATCGGCGGCGATGATCATGGGGGTGTCACCGAGGTCGTGGCGCGACCGAAAGGCGTCGATGATCGGCACGAGCGTGTGCGTTTCAGCGGTGTTGCCCTCGAAGCAGCCGACCTCCAAAGGGAATCCGGTTCGGTCGACCAGCAACCCCACGACGATCTGCGGATCGATGCGGCGTTCCTTGGAGTAGCCGACCTTACGCAGGTCGTCTTCGTTCTCGGCCTCGAAATACAAAGTGGTGACGTCGTAGAGCAGAAAGCTCAGACCGCCCCGGTCCGCGGCATGGGTGAAGCATTTGGCGGCGATCGCACCGCGGTAGTCCGCGGTGTTCACCTTGGCCAGGTGACGTTGAATCGTCTTGTAGGACACTGTGTCTTTGCCGAGGTCGGTCAACACCCGGGCGGCATCGGCCTTGCTGGTCGGTTCGACCAGACGGGCGATGACCAGATCGCGGAACACCGCGTCGTCGACGATATCGAAACCCAGCCAGTCATACACCGCGGCAAGGGTGTCGTAGAGCAGACGCGAACACGTCGAGATGGTCCGTCCCGGCGGAACCGGTTGCCCTTTGGGTACCCCCGCCGACAGCGTCAGCGTGCCGGTACGCCAATCAGCGACTTCATCGACTCGCTGGGGTCGGGCAGCCACCTCGATATCGAGCGCACCTTGATCAGCTACGGCGATCCGCCGGGCCGCTTCGAGCAGGATCCCCAGCTCGGCATCGGTGTGTGCGGAACCGACATGGGCCAGGATCGTGCGTTGACCTCGATGTTTGCGCACTACCTGCACCGCGACGGCTCCTGAGGCGGTGCGCACCTTCCGTACATACGCCACCGCCCGAACCTACCCGTTTAGTGCCCCAAACAGGGCACTAAACCAACCGAACCCGCAGGTCAACGAACCATAGAACGAAAAACGAGCCGACCATGACCTAAGTCAGGTGGCGGTCTCCCGGAACCCTGCAGCGAAGGCCAACTATCGGCGCCCACAACTCAGCTGGCCGGACGCCTCATCGTCCGCATGAAAAAAGGGTGGTCGCCGCGATACTCCCGAACCGAGAGTATCGCGACGACCACCCCGCCTACCAGGTTTCAGAGCGCCGCGAGGATGTGGAGCGCGATTGTGGACAGGTCGACGGACAGCGTTCGCGTTGCCGTTGCCAACGGTCCCGCGACGTTGGCCGCCAACGACGGGCCGAGCGCCGCGGCGATATCGGTCGCGAGCGCTGGCTCGAAGCCCTTGAGCGCGTTGGCGGCCAGGCCGGGCAGCCCAGCCGACAGACCGGCGAGAGCGCTGCCGCCGTTCACGACGTCGGCCGCGGTGGCGGCGCCAGCCCCGCCGAGCGACGGGAAGAGCGACTGAATGAACTGGGTCAACCCGTTGAGCACACCATCAAACGCGACCTGCGGAGCCGGCCAACCAGTGGTCAGCTGGGACAGGAAGGCCGAGGATGCGGCCGCAAGACTGCCGCCATTCACCATGTTCTGAGCACCGGGAGTGACCATGGCCTTCGCGGTCGAGTTCAAAACATTGTCGAGAGCGTAGACGAAGCCGGTACTTCCCGAGGCCGGTGGCGAAAGCAGGCTGATGCTTCCATTAAGGAGGGCGTCCAGCGTAACGGGAGGGGTGTTCAGCAAGTTAGTGATTGCGCCAACCAGATCCCCGCTATTGGCAGAATTAACAGCCGCCTGCAGGCTGTCTCCCATTACGCCCATGAAATATCCCGGTGCCGTGAATACATAAATGCCTAAGTATTGGACATTGGTAGTGCCTATCAGCGTGTTGACGAAATTCGCAAAGTTTGTTGAGATCTCCCTGGGAATGGCGAGAGTATTTTCCATCGGCTGCAAGACTTGAAGAAAGATCTGAGTCCAAAAAGCGCTCGTTAGATTGTTAACAAATCCACTGACATTGCCCGCCTGAAGGTCGGTGAATGCCGTCGTAAGCAGAGGGAAAAAAGCGGTAGGACCTTGTCCGCCGAAGTAGTTAGAAGCGCCGGACGCTCCGCTTTGCATTGTCGTAATGTAGAAATCCCCATAATAGAGCCAGTTCGCCGCTGCCTGCTGCGCGACCGGGAACGGAAGCGCGCCCCACGTCTGCGCAAACGCCTGCAGATTGGCTCCCGTGGTCTGGAAGAGGTCGATCCAGCTTTGGACCGGGTTGACGGCGTCGGCGAGTTCCACCGCGCGGTGCTGGATGTTGACAACGCTGTGCTGGAGGCCGGCAGCGACATCGTTGGAGACCGACGGGGTCAAGGCGATCAGGCTGGCACCTACTGCCGCGGCACCCGCGGTGACGAGGGGTCGGAAGGCTGCGAGCTGTTGCATGCGTTTGTCCTTTGCTGTCTGTAATCCAGGTGTTCGTAGACTAGCTGAGAGCAGCCTAAGAAGAGGCTGTTTCGTAGGCCAGCCCCAACATGCTTCGGTTTGCAGATCTGGTGCAAACTACTTTCAGTGCAATATCACAGCTCACAAGCCACTTCCAATGAACTTGGCAAACCGTTTGGCCTACACCGTTATTTCAACCTGCAAGTGATGTTCGTGGGACTCCGGGACCATTCACGCCGCGCCAAAAGACCCGCCTCGAGCAGGATTGTGCATATCTCTGCAGTTCAGGCCATGTGTTGAGCGGTGTGAACATCGCCATCACCCGAATCGCTTGGCCTTCTCACGTTTCTCAGCTACCACGTTTGCCCCAGTGCGATGTGGCGTCCAGATACGGCGAGTGTCATGCGGTCCGGTCCCTCGCCGGTCGGGAATCATCCCGGGCGTCCCGTGCTTTCCTGTGGGCCCATCAGGTCTGCTGGCCGGCGCAAAGTGCAGCCGCGCCAGCCCTCGCGGTTCTAAGGCGATGATGTCAGTGGACGATCTGCGTCGACGCGAGGACGCTGGGCCCTTCCCCACTCTCCTCGACCTCTTCCCCGTTGTGTGTGGTGCGACGTCGACGTACTGTCACGCGCGGCTGTTCTTCACCGAGCAGCACACGCGCGACCAGTCGACATGGCTCAGTGATTTTTCCAAAGTTATTCTGTCGGTCAGTAATCCGGTCAACGCACCGTCAACGCACCGGTAAGACCGAAAGCGACGTACGGATCCTGATCGGGTGGTTCGTCGGCACCTAAGATGAGTCTGACCACTTGTTCTTGCCAGCCCTGTAGCGCCGCCGCCAAGAGGTCCTTCCTGGTGCTGAAGTACTTATAGACAGTGGCCAGCGCCACTCCCGACCGCTGGGGCACGTCTCACATCTGCACCACGTCGGTGCCGGCCTTGCCGATCAAGGCGCCGACCGTATCGACGGTCTTAGCCCGCCGCTTCAGCTGACCGCTGATCATTTCTGTCAATGGAACCAGCCGAGTTGTCCCGATCCTCCCTCTGTGGGCGTTCACCCGATACATCCTGAAAATAACGTAAGGCTCTTGGGTGGTGATGCGGAAGCACGCCCGGCCCAATGGTAGGGCTACGCTTCAATTTGGCCAGACTGGCGGGCCTTTCTACCGTCGTCACCGACGCGCATGATTCGCCGCCTTTTGACTACGGAAGAATCGCCGAAGCGACGAATCGCATTCACGCACAAAACGAATGCGGGCCTTTCAGTCGCGGTTCGAACCTGACTCGGGGCCACGCCCTCGCCCTGCCCAGAGCGCGTTGACCTGCGACTTTAGTCGTTGAGTGCACTTCGCAGCGACTTGCGGGGCTGCGCCGATTTGTCGCGCGTAGGTGGACATAAAGTGCGCCCTACCTGCGACCGACAACTGCTGTGTCCCCTGTTACCGATGTTGCGCCTAAGCCGCACCCACCCGGTCAGCATGGGCCAATCCTGCGCGATTTTTCGCAGCGGCGTGACGCTCGCGTGAGCACGTCCCCGACGGCGTTCATGGCGCTTTGCCAGGCGCGACCACAGCCATCCCCAGCGCGTCGGCAGCCTCGCCGCCGGCGTCTTGCGATTCCCGACAGCTGCATGTGGCTAACATGCAAGCTATGCTTTAAAGATGCCCCGCATGGTTCAGATCCGAAACGTTCCTGACGAGCTTGTGCATGAGCTAAAGGGCCGGGCGGCGGCGCACCGGATGAGCCTGAGCGATTTCCTGCTTGCCCGGCTGGGCGAGATCGCCGAAGAACCAACGCTCAACGAGGTTGTCGATCGTCTTGCGGCGCTGCCGCGCCGGAACATCGGCGTGAGCGCGGCCGAGCTGGTCGGCGAAGCTCGATCCGAGTGATCGTGGTGGACGCGTCGGCGGCCGTCGAGCTCGTCCTCGCGACGCCGCCGGGGGCGGCGGTGGCCCGGCGCTTGCGCAGCGAGACGGTGCATGTTCCCGCCCACTTCGATGTTGAGGTGATCGGGGCGATACGGCGAGCGGTTGTGCGTCGGCTGATCAGCGATCACGAAGGGCTCGTCGCTGCTGCCGATTTCCGGAGCCTGTCATTGAGACGCTGGCCGATAATGCCTTTCGTCCAGCGCGCCTACCAACTGCGGAACACGCACACGGTGGCCGATGCGGTGTACGTTGCCCTCGCCGAGGGCCTCACGGCACCGCTGATCACCTGCGACGCGCGACTGGCTCAATCCCACGGCCATGATGCACACATCGAGCTTGTTGCCTGACGGCATGGATACGACGTGCGGTTGAGCACGAACTACACGCCGGTTGAGTCAGCCTTATTGCGCGGCGCAACACCGGCAGACTCCCCTACGGCTCGTCGCTAACGTGCTATCGGATGCGCTATCAAATTTCAAAGAGCACCATGGCCCCGCCCGAGTAACCAACGATACGTCTGGTCTAACTGTGGCCCCTGTTGCGTCCAAGGCTGCGCCAGGCCCCGCAAAAATCGCAGTGGCGTTACGCCCGCGGGGGTCGTGACGCTGACGCGGGAGTCGCGGCCTGACGCAATCAGATAAGCGTCAGGTTGCGCGCATCGGCGCGCCGGACAGCGTCGATGGGAATCGTCTGATCCAGAGTCGCGAACCGGCAGCCGTTGGCGGTTGCGAGCGCGAGTAGATATGCGTCGGTCACCTGACGATGTCCGTGCAGCCGCGTGTAGTCGAAAAGCTCGTCGTCGAGCAGACTGACCGAACATGTCCAGTACTCGTGATACTCGGTCGCCGCGGCGCGAGCCAACCTGGCGATTGCCTGTGCAGGTGGCACCGGGCTGGGGTATCGAGGCTGGCTGACGATCCGAGCGAAGCCGTTCTGAGTTATCGCACACGACGCCCAGCCGTGGACGATCTCGGCGTCGATCCACCCACGAACACGCTCGTGATCGACGTGATCGCTGTCAAGCAGCGCAATGAGGACATTGACGTCCAGCAGGGCGCGCGTCACACGGCTTCCTCGTCACGCAGCCGGTCGATGAGAGCGTTGGACACGGCAGCCCCTCGATGCTCGAAGGGTTCGAAACCGTAGAAGCTTTCCCGTGTGGGCGTGCCGGTCTGGCACTGTTGTGTCAGCGCCTGCCGCGCGAGATCGGACAGAACTTCGCCTGCTGTGCGGTTCTCGCGGCGCGCGCGTTCCTTCACCGCGAGCAATACGTCATCATCCAAGGACAGCGTGGTGCGCATGCATCTGATGCTAGCGCATCAAGCCGATCCCCAGACCGGGCCGGGCGGCCGCGTTGCCCGAAGTCACACCCGCCGCACCAGCACCACCAGGACCCCAGTGCGGCTCGTCGCCAATGTGCTATCGGATGCGCTATCACGTTTCAAAGAGCACCATGGCCGCCCGCGAGTAACCAGCGATACCCCTGGTCCTACTGTGGCCAGTGTTGCATTGCGCGCAACGCCGACGCCACCCGCGGGCCGTCGAGCCCCTTACGCCACACCCGCCACGTTACATTCCCCCCGAGCAATGCCCGCCGAAGGCTGGACTGATTGGGCCGATGCGGCGCAGTAGAATTGTGCCGTTCCAACCGTGACATGGACTCAGGATACTCGTGGGACCTCCTGTCGCTGTCCGCGAGCGTGACGTGGCTGCGAAAATCCGGACCGGGCGACACCATGGCGTCACGTTCGGCGACTCACGACCAAGGCCGCATCGTTGCTACCGCGATACTACCTGGGTAGCATCATGGTATGAAACTGAGCGTGAGCCTCTCCGACCAAGACATCGCCGTGTTGGACGCCTACGTCAAGAAAGCCGGCCTGCCCACGCGGTCGGCGGGTTTGCAACGCGCGGTACAAATGCTGCGCCACCCCACGCTCGAGGAGGACTACGCCCAAGCCTGGGCACAGTGGTCCGCTGCCGAGGATGCCGAGGCATGGGAGGCGACCGTCGGGGACGGCGTGAGCGATGCGCCGCGGTGACATCTGGCAGGTCGACCTGGAACCCGCCCGTGGCAGCGAGGCGAACAAGCAGCGCCCCGCCGTCGTCGTCAGCAACGACAGGGCCAATGCCGCAGCGACATCCCTTGGCCGCGGCGTCGTCACCGTGGTGCCGGTAACCAGCAACATCGACAAAATCTATCCATTTCAGGTGCCACTGTCGGCGGCGACAAGTGGACTCGCCGTCGAGTCAAAGGCACAGGCCGAGCAGGTGCGCTCTATTGCGGCACAGCGCTTGCTGCGCCGCATTGGCCAGGTCTCGGCGGCCGAACTTGCCGCGATTGACGATGCGCTGCGGCTCCATCTGACGCTCTAAGCAGCCAGCGCGCATCGGCGCTACCCGAGCGCTTTGGCCGCCGGCAAGCTGGCCGAATGCCGCTGGCCGGTGAGCGCTTTGCCTGCTTTCAGCGACAACTTGACCGCACCGACGTGACCTGAATCCTATTGCACAGCAAGGAAACTCACGTCAAGACGTCGACAGGCTGGCCGGTGACGTCGGCGGTCGGCCGGCCGTCCGCCGCGCTCAGACGACCTGCAGCCCCTCGGGGATGTCCAGCGGGTTGCGCCAAAACGCGTCATTGACAAAACGATTGAACAAATCCGGCGGCAACAACGTCGCCCGCGGCTCAGCCTTGACCGTACCGCGCACCGTGTGCAACCCCGGCGTACCGGCGCGCTCGTCGAACTCGGTGACGTCGTAATCGACGTGGCCAAAATCGTGCTCAAAGGCCGGCTCACCCAAAAACGCGTAGATGGCGTGCATCACCTTGGCCGGATCCGTGCTCAGCGTCTCGTACTGGACCAACAACAGCCGATCCGTCTGCGCGCCATAACACGCCTGCTTCAGCGCATCGTAGGGACCACCGACCATGCCATCCGGCGCCACCACGCCATTGGCGCGGGTGTACACCGTGCCATCGGGCTGATAGTTGAAAATTGACGACGGGCTAAAGATATTGCGCTGGATCAACCGCTCAATGCTGTCGACCACCCACGACAACTCCCGCACACAGGCGATCACCTTCGCCTCCGGGAACAGCCGCTCGATCGCCGGCATCCACGCACACCACGCACGGCTGGTATCAAAGATCACCTCCGCCGGGCAATCGGCATAAAAGTCATCGAACAACCCACGCAGGATCCGCTCCCGCTTAGCGTCATCGATGAACACCGAAAACTCATTGCGCGCACTCATCTGACTCAGCAGCGCACCGAACAGCCCCGCCAACGGACCCGACATCCCAGCCTCAAACCGCGGATTCTGCCGCAACAACGCCGCCAACAACGTCGAACCCGACCGTGGGAGACCCGAGATGAAATGCATAGATGCCATGGGGCTCTCCTTAACCGTCCGTCGGGTGGCCCGCGGACATCGAGTCGTGTAATGCCCACTAGATGGTAATTGATCGCGGCTCGCAACCGCCTCGCCGATGGTGGCCGAATCGTCCGGAGAAGGCGCCTCCGGAAAGCTGCCGGATTGAATCATCTGTTGCAGGATGCAAACAGCATAAAGGAGAGCGGCACTCGCTTTCGGTATAAATCCGAAACTCGCACCTTCATTCCCCAGGCGGTCGATTACGCTCGCAGCGTTACAGCATAGACGTCAGGAGAAGCATCATGACCGACCCCAATGTGGCCGCCGCGCTGCGGAGCATGAAGGTTCCCGAGCAGATGGCCGGCAGTCAGGCCCTGAAGGACTTCCTGATCAGCCAAAGCGAGATCGACCAAAGCTCCACCACCCTCGACGAGCAACTCAATGCCCACCGGCAGCTACTAGCCCTGCTCGTCGGCTCGCACTTGGAGGTCGTTAACATCCTCGGAGCGCTCGAGGAAGGCCTGGTGAAAGCGGCGCAGCGACCCACTTAGCAGGTGGCCAGTCAGCAGTCACTGGACTTCCATGCGACTGCGGGCCAAGTCGAGGCGAAGAGCAATGACCCACAGAGCATTTAATCAGCCGCCAACTGGCGAATGGGGGATGACTTTGCCGGCCGCCGGCATCTTGCTGGCGATGCCGCCGACGCCACGTCCGCTCAGCGCTCCCATCAGCGCCTGGGCGAAGGGGCTGGACGGCATGGCCGAGGCCTGTGATAACGCCGGGGTGGCCACACTGTTTGGCGGCAGCACCGGCGCCGCGCGGACTACCCCCTGAGCCGCCGTCGACCAGCCCGGCGGAATCGACAATCCACCGATTTGCGCCGCATGCGACAACTGGCCCGAGATCGCCGTCCCCCACGACGTGAGCTGATTGGTCACCCCGCCGACCACCAATTGCATTTTGCCGTCCACGAGCTCACCAATGCTCGTGAGCAGGCCATCGCTGCCTGTCAGACCCGTCGCCCCCGTCGCTCCGGCCGTCGAGTTGCTCATGTTCGTGAGCAACGAAATGGGCTGCTGCCCCATGCTCACCATGTAGTACGCAGCCTCCAGGGAATACAGCGACGACTGGCTGAATCCGCCCCCATTCAACAACGAACTCAGACCGGTGGTGCTCAACAGCCAGGCCACCGGGGGCGACGCCGACAGTGAACCTAACGCCGCCTGCGTCTGGACACCCAGAGTCGTCAACGCCGCCAACACACTCGCCCCATCGACGATGCCCTGCGCCGGTGTCGCAGCCGCCGCATTCGTCATCGACGGCGGGGCACTTAGCGCCGGCACCTGCACCGCGCCACTCGCCGAGGTCGCATACCCATTCATCGCCGCCACGTCCTGGGCCCACATTTCCACGTACTGAGCTTCAGTCGCCGCGATCGCCGGAGTGTTTTGACCCAAAATATTGGTGGCCACCAACGCCGCCAACAACGCCCGATTCGTCGCGACCACCGCCGGGGGCACCGTCATCGCAAACGCCGTCTCGTACGCGGAGACCGCCGCGCTCGCCTGGGCACTGGCCTGCGCCGCCGCCGCCGCCGTCGTACCCATCCACGACACATACGGAGCGGCCGCACCGGCCATCGCCATCGCCGACGGACCCGACCACCCACTGCTCAAATTCGCAATCACTGACTGATACGAACTCGCTGTGGCATACAAATCGGTAGCCAACCCATCCCACGCCGCGGCCGCCGCCACCAACGGCCCCGACCCCGGCCCCGCGTACATCAACCCCGAATTAACCTCCGGCGGAAAAAACGCGAAATACACGGCGACCGTCCTTCCTAACCGGCCGCAGCCGCATTTGTCGCCTCGGCCACCGCGTACGACGTCCCACCGGTGGCCATGGCGGCGACAAATGCGTCATGAATCTGGCTAGCCATCGCCGCAACCGTTTGATACGCCAGCCCATGGGCAGCGAACTGCGTGGCCACCAACGCCGACACCTGATCAGCCGCCGGCGCCACCAGCTGCGTCGTCGGACCCTCCACCACCGCATTCTGCGCCGTCATCGACACACCGATGTTAGCCAAATTGCCCGCCGCGGCGGTCAACAATTCCGGTCGCGTGATCACAAAGGACACGCCCCCACCTCCTTCACCACAGCCGCCCAGCTCCCTGCTCGGCGGATATCATTTAATTCCTTGTCGCAGAACATATTCCACACCCGATACATGGCAGCGCGCTTATGATCCACGTAGGACATCCGACTAGGGGTGCCGCCACCGGAATGGTCGACAAGACAACCGAGCTCGACAGCCTCGGGGCCGCTGCCAGCCGCGGCGAACCGACTCATGTGTTGCGTTGGAGCAATGCTGAACCTGCAGGCAAGCCCCCCCTTGCCGCCAATTGACTTCGGCGCCAAGAGAACCGCCGGCTTCCGTCGCATCACCAATAGTGTCGGGACACTCGCCGAAATCCGAATCTTTCCTCATGTTCTTACCCAACCCATTGACCGCAATATCCAGGTCAGCGCAGACGTGTACAGCACACTTTCGGACGCTTGAAGGCCTTTGGCCAACACAACGTCGCCCAGGAGATCGACGCCCGCAACGGCCACGCCGCCGGTGGCTCGGCGACGAAGCGCTAGCCACATTTCCGTCTCCTCCAACGTTTTCCGCCACAATCTGACGTGTGTCCGCACAGTATCGAAGACATCGCCTCTTAATGTGCGGTTCCGAGTTAAAGCCCCAAGCCCGCACCGCTTTCCCGCCTCAGGCAACGCGCTCGTAGACCAGATCTACTGATCATAGCCCTAGCGCAGCCCCGTCGGCAAACATTTACCCGGGTTAGATTGTTTCAAGGTGAAAATAGTTGCCGGTAAGAACCCTGTAAGGAACCAGTGAGTCCTGCGGCGTAGTTTGGTTATGCGGCACTGATATTCGTGAGTTCGGGGGGCGGGCCGGTACGTCTGCTCCAACGGAATTGCCGATTCGCCTTCTCTTGGCATGGTTCGTCGCTTACCATCGGCATCCATGAACGGCCTCATCGGCGGCCGAACCGCCAGCGACATTCCCGGGTTGGATATAGCCGAACAGAAGTCATGGGAGAATTTCCTCGCTGCGGCCATCCACGTGTACGCCGTCCTGAACGGCAGGCTCGACGAGGCCCACCGGTTATCGCTGGGCGACGTCAATTTGCTGCAGATCTTGAGCAACTCCCCCGGCGGCAGCGCCCGCATGGGCGACCTGGCCGCCGCGCTGCCCTCGCCCCCAACGCATGTCACAAGGAAAGTCCGTCGTCTCGAAGGTCAGGATCTGGTGCGACGCTGTGTCAGCCCCACCGATCGGCGCGGGGTGATCGCCACCATCACCGAGAAAGGTCGGGTGGTGGCGGAGCACGCCATGGTCACGTACGCCCGGGAAGTCCGCAAGATCTTCCTCTCCCAGATGTCGCAGGCCCAGGTCGGCGCCATGGAAGACAGGTGCTACCGCATCGCGGAGGCGCTGAAGGACTCCGAAGCGACGGCGAACCTTGTTCATTTGTCGACTCGACGCGCCCGGCACCCCGGTCCGCTGCGAGGGCCAGAAACCTGACGCAAGCGGCGCGGGACCTCACGTCTATCAGCCGACCTGTACTGACTTGATAGTGACGCCGGTGACCGGCGCACCGTCCTGACCGCCGCCAGCGACGCCCGCTCTGGCGACCTTGTCCAGCGTAGCCAGCCCGTCGGCCCGGATGGTGCCGAAGACGGTGTATCCCGGTGGTAGCTGGGAGTCCTTGTACACCAGAAAGAACTGGCTGCCGTTGGTGTCGGCGCCGGTATTGGCCATGGCAAGCGTCCCGCGCGGATAGAGTACGGGCTTACGCAGCGCAGGGTCGTCGGACTTGTACTGATCGGTTGGGTACTCGTTGGCGAACTGGTAACCCGGGCCGCCGGTGCCGTCGCCCTTGGGATCGCCGCACTGCAGTACGCCCAGTTTGGGCGATGTGGTCAACCGGTGGCAGTGGGTGTCGTCGAAGAACTTTTGCTTGGCCAGGCTGGTGAAACTGTTGACCGTGCACGGTGATTCGTTGTTGGCCAGGAGCAGGCCGATGGGGCCCTGGTCGGTCACAATGTTGGCACTCGTCTGAGGCGGGTCAGTGGAAACCTTGCCCGCTCGCGGTGGATCCACCGGTTTGCTGGCGGGTTCGGGCGCTAGCGGGTATTGGCAGTCGGCGCCGACATTCGCCGACCGCGTGAACGGCGGAAGATGCGCTACCCCTCCAGCGGGAGACGCGGAAGTGCTCGTTGCCGCCGCTGCCTTGTGGTGGTCATCGCGGTTGGCGAGGTAAATGCCGCCCGCTATTGCGGCAATGGCGACTACCACCGCCACCGACGAGCCTACAATGGTCAAAATCCGGCGGCGACGCTCCTGTTGGGCTTGACGTTCCAGGTGCCGTTGCAGCTTGCGCTTGGCTTTCGCACGTCGCTCTTCGTTCGTCGACACGCCGCTATCCCTCCGTGATCGGCCTGTAAGCCAGGGCCGGGCATCCTTCCCCACAGGAAGGCTGCGATTCGTTGTTCGGGTCAGGTGCCCTGAATGGCGGCACAGGCTCCCAGGACCGTTGTGGACAGGTAATTGGCCGCATTCGCCAGATGGTTGTCGGCCGGCGAATAGGTCGGCACGGCAAGCGCGAAAGCGCGGCGGTACTGGGCGGAGAGGCTCGCAAAATCCTGCCAAGTGAGGTTGCCGCTGCTGCGGCCCAGCTCCTCCAGCTGGCCGGCGAATGTGTTCATCACCTGTGCGGCGGCATAGTTAGTGGCCTTTTGCTCGTTGCTCCACAGCATGACGGGAATATTTGGGTCGATGTTCCGCCACGCGGCGGTTTGTCGGCCGAACTGATCCAGTGCCGACTTCCATTGGGCGCAGGTGGGATTGGGGCGGGTGAGGAAGGGTGCCGGGTTTGTCAGGTTTCCCACCGGCGCTACCTTTGACGGTGAGTCACCGGGCGGCACCATCGGACCGCGCACCGCCGCTGCCCCATCGGTGATGGCACTGCAGATCGCCCCGAGTGCGGATGCCGCGCTGTTAGCGGTGCCGGCGAAGTTGTCGTCAGCCGGGACGTATTTTGGGATATGCATGGCATAAGCGAACGCGTAAGCGATGAATTGCTCATAGAGTTCGCGCATGATCCGATGAGGCGTCAACTTGACCAGGCCGACGGTCTGCGCGGCCGCATCACGCATCGACTGAGCCGCGGCCGCAAACTGCATACGCTGTTTGTCGTCCCACGCCGAAGCTGGGACCGATCGGTCTCGATCGTTCCAAATGCCCTGCCCGTCGTTGGCCAGCGAATTGTTGATCTGCGTCCAAGCCGCACAGCTGGGATCGTCGGTGATGACAACGGCGGGCCCGACGTCATGGGCGCTGGCGACCGGCGGCCCCGTCTGGGTCGTATTCGTCCCGGACTGAGCTGACGACGAATCGTTTCCGGAATCGCTGTGGTTGAAAAACAACACGACCGCGAGGATGATCGCCAAAGCGGCCACCAAAGTGACCGCGCCCAATGCCCGCTTCAGGTTTTTCTTATCATCCGGCTCGTCGATGTCATCGTCGTCGTCATCATCGTTGTCGAACTCTTGGGTGCGAGACATCACGCTCGGCAGCTTAAATGAGAACCCGCCCACTGTCGACGAATTCGCGATTTGCGTCCACCTTGGACGTAACAGGCGGATGACCGATCTAGTCGTGATACGCCGACCATGAGTATGCGGCGGGCGGGAAGTTCGGCCTTCCCGCCCCGCCGCTGCGTGTTGCTCAGAGAGCGCCGAGCACTGCGGTGACGATCCTCAGCAACGCGCCGGGAATGATCCCAGCCAGATTGCCGCCGAGACCGCTCGCCAGGCCGGTAATGCCGTTGGCGCCCAGCATTGTGGTGAGCTGGGCGGCCGTCGATCCAGCGGCCACAGCCGCTGCGGGCGTCGTAGACTGACCCAGTGCCTGCGCGAGCTGGTTGGGCCAGGTCACCAGCAGCTGCTGAAGCAGGCTGCCGCTATTGAGGAGTCCGGTGAAGGCCTGGCCCGTGGGGTTGTACAGGGCGCTCGGGTTGACGTAGCCGTTGAGAAGGTTGCCGACGAAGTTGGCGGGCATCTTGAGGGCGTCGGTCACCGCGCCCCCGAGGTTCCCGGTGGACAGGTCGCCGCCGATCTTGCCGAGATCCTGTAACGCCCCGAAGGTGACGCTGATCTGCGGAGACAGCAGGGCGCCGCTGAGGGCTTTCAGGTTTGAATAGCTCAAAAACGTGTTGGACACATTGGTCAAGGTTTGCAGCATCTCGCCGGGGATCGTCGGCGTCGGCGTCGCCCCGGCCTTAGCGGTATTGAGGATCGGGCTCAGCAGGGGCTTGAGCGTGTGGTCCATCGCTTCCAGCACCCACTCGTCGTAGTAGCCGAACGCGCCGTAGAAGTTGCCCTGCCCGAGCGAGGTCAGGATCTCTTGCAGGGTGCTTCCGGTCTCCGTAACGCCGGCATGCGTCACGCTTCCCCCGAACAGCCCGAAGACGAAACCGTCGTCGCCGCCGTACCACCCGCCGTAAAGCGCGTTCTGCAAACCCGTTTGGGCGCCCAACAGCCCGGCGTTGATCAGGCCGCCGTAGCCCGACAGGTTGCCGCCGATCTGGTCCAGCAGTCCGGGAATCGCAATCTCGGCCTGGCTACCCAGGATCTGCAGGTTGGCGACCGATTGATTGAAGACATCTTGGTAGTCGGTGACTACATCACCGATCCCGCTGGTGAGTTCCACCGCCCGCTGCTGGATCTCGACCGGGACGGGGGCGGGGGCTATGGGCGTCACGGCGATCAGGCTGGCGCCGACCATGGCGGCACCGGCTACCAGTAATTTGTGCGGACCGGCCCGCAAAATCTGGCCGGTCGAATCGGAACGAAGGGCAAGCTGCACGGCATCTCCTTTAGGTACTCAGCCATTGACGTCCGCCACCACGGGCGCCATGGACGCTACCTGGGGGCCCTCTGCGACACAATAGGTTTGCCTTAGCTAATTGAGGCTAGGCTGGCCTTATCAAGGTCGGCGCACGTCGGGGCCGTGCGATGTGCGTGGGATCACACGTCGACCACCGGGAGGCGCACCGGCCCGCCTGCGGATTCAGCCGGCGACGGCCCCGGGCTCGGGGAACGGCGCGCCGAACTCGGGGACGGGCGCGAGCCCGCGCTTGCGGGCCTTGGCGGCGGCCTGGCGGATCAGCTTGTAGATGCCGACGAACGCGGCATGATCGGTCGCCACGAACGGCGTCAGCAGCCGGTTGTGCACCAGCGCGAACGCGATCCCCTCCGCCGGGTAGGCCCAGCCGACCGAACCGCCCATCCCGACGTGACCGAAGCCCGGCATCACGTTCCCGATCGGCAGGCTGTGGTAGCCCAGGTGGAAAGCCAACGGCACGAACAGGTTCCGGTCGGGCCGCAGGCTCGGCCGGCCCGTCAGGCCCGCCACCAGTTCGCGGGACAAAAACCGGGTGCCGTCGATCTCACCGCCGTTGGCGATGGCCCCGTACATGCGCGCCAGCGCGCGGGCCGTCGCGACCCCGTTGGCCGCCGGAATCTCCGCGTCCAGCAGCGGGACCTCGCCCTGGACGGCGGCAATCATGCCCGGGAAGTACATGGAACGAAACGCGCCCGACAGCTCGTTGGCGACCCTGCGCGTCACGCAGTCGACGACCGGGTTGGCGACGATGCTCTGCGGCATGATGATCTCGGCGACCCGGGTCGGGGACTCGGCCGGCGGGCGACCCAGGTGCATGCCGTCGGTGTCCAGCGGCTCGGCGAGCTCCTCGCGGATCAGCGCGCGCATGCCCTGCCCGGTCACCGCCCGGGCAAGCCCCGACATCAGCCAACCGAAGGTCAGCGCGTGGTACGCGGGTTTGCCGAGCAGCCGTCCCGGAGGCGCGGCGGCCAGCCGGCTTTCCATCACGACGTGATCCAGCAAGTCCTCCCGGGTGGCGCCCCGCAGGCCCGACAGGCCGGCGGCGTGCCTCATCACCTCGCGCACGGTGAGTGCCGCCTTGCCGTTGGCCGCGAACTCCGGCCAGTACTCGGCAACCGGGGCCTCGTAGTCGATCAGCCCGCGATCGGCGAGCCGGTGGATGACCGTGGCGGCCATTCCCTTGGTCGCCGAGAACACCATGGGGGCGGTGTCGGCCGACCACGGCGCGTGACCGCCCCGGTCAGCCCAGCCTTTCCAGACGTCGACGGCGGGTTGCCCGTCGACGTACACCGCCAGTGCTCCGCCACCGAACCGACGCCCGGGGAACATGGTGGAAAAGCTGCGCACGACGCAATCGAAGTGTGGGTCCGCCGCGCCGAACACACCATGGCCCGCGTCAGGGCCATCGTGGGGAGGGACCGCGCGGCGATCGACCCATGATTCCACCGTCACACTTTCGAATTTACGTGGATTTCATACTGCCCGACGGCAAACAAAGATTAATTTACCTTTCCGTTAGCGAGACGCTGCGTCCAGTATTTGCTGGGCCGCCAGCGCGGGGGTCAGCTCCCCCGCCTTGACCCGGCGTTCGACGTCGGCGCGGATCTTGCGCACGTCCGGGTTGGACAGCACCCGGTGCACGACCGTGTCGCGGACCATCTGCCAGGTCCAGTCCACCTGCTGGGCCCGCCGGCGCTCGTCGAACTCGCCGGCCTCGGTGAGCACCTGACGATGGCGCTCGATGGTGTCCCACAGCTCGGTCAGGCCGGTCCCCTCCGTCGCGCTCATCGTGAGAACCGGTGGGCGCCACAGCGTCTCACGCGGGTGGATCAATCTGATCGCGCCGGACAGTTCGCGCGCGGCCTTTCGCGCCTCGGCCAGGTGCTCGCCGTCGGCTTTGTTGACCACCACGACGTCGGCCAGCTCCAGCACGCCCTTCTTGATGCCCTGCAGCTGATCGCCGGCGCGCGCCAGGGTCAACAGCACGAAGGTGTCGACCATGTTGGCCACGGCCACCTCGGACTGGCCGACGCCGACGGTCTCGACGAGGATCACGTCGAACCCGGCCGCCTCCAGCAGCACGATGGTCTCCCGGGTGGCCTTCGCCACCCCGCCCAGCGTGCCCGAGGTCGGCGACGGGCGGACGTAGGCGTCAGGGTGCACCGCCAGGCGCGCCATCCGCGTCTTGTCGCCCAGGATCGAGCCGCCGGTCCGCGTCGACGACGGGTCGACGGCCAGCACCGCGACCCGATGGCCGTGCCCGATCAGCTGCATGCCGAGCGACTCGATGGTGGTGGACTTCCCCACCCCGGGCACACCGGTGATGCCGACGCGGTGCGCGTTTCCCGAGTGCGGCATCAGCTCCAGCAGCAGCCGCTGGGCCTTTTCCTGGTGGTCGGCGCGGGTGGACTCCAGCAGGGTGATGGCGCGCGGCAGGGCCGCGCGATCGCCGCCGCGGATGGCCTTGGCCAAACGTTCCGGCGTCATCTGGCCCCCCACCACGCGAGGCTGCAACTAGCGACGCATTCCTCGAGTAGCGGCGTCGTGGAATACAGTTTCGCGGCAACCATTAGTCCAGGTCGTACCCAAGCCGGTCGGCGAGCTTGTGCAGTAGGCCGATCGCGGCGTCGGCGATCACCGTCCCGGGCGGGAAGATGGCGGCGGCCCCGGCGGCGTACAGCTCCTCGAAGTCGCCGGGCGGGATGACGCCGCCGACCACGATCATGATGTCGGGCCGCCCCACCTCGGCCAGCGCGTCGCGCAGCGCCGGCACCAGGGTCAGGTGCCCGGCGGCCAGCGACGACACCCCGACGACGTGCACGTCGTTGTCGGCGGCCTGGCGGGCCACCTCCTCGGGCGTGGAGAACAGCGACCCGACGTCGACGTCGAACCCGAGGTCGGCGAACGCCGTCGCGATCACCTTTTGGCCGCGGTCGTGGCCGTCCTGGCCCATCTTGGCCACCAGGATCCTGGGCCGGCGGCCGTCGGCCTCGGCGAACTTCTCGACTAACTCGATGGCGCTGGCGATGTTGGTGGCCTTTCCGGCTTCGTCACGGTAGACCCCGGCGATGGTACGGATCTCCGCCTGGTGGCGGCCATACACCTTCTCCAGCGCATCGGAGATCTCCCCCACCGTGGCCTTGTGCCGGGCCGCGTCGATGGCCAGCGCCATCAGGTTGTTGCCCAGCCCGTCCGCACCCGCGCGGCCGTGCGCGGCGGCCGCGCGGGTCAGCTCGGCCAACGCGGCCTCGACGGCCGCCTGGTCGCGGCTCGCCCGCAGCTCGCGCAGTTTGGCGAGTTGCTCGGCGCGCACCCGGCTGTTCTCGACCTTGAGGACCTCGACCTCCTGGTCCTCCTCGACCTGGTACTTGTTGACGCCGATCACCGGCTGGATCCCGGAGTCGATGCGGGCCTGGGTGCGCGCCGCGGCCTCCTCGATCCGCAGCTTGGGGATGCCGTCGCTGATGGCCGCGGCCATGCCGCCGTGCTCGGCGACCTCGGCGATGTGCGCGCGGGCCCGCTGCGCGAGCCGATGGGTCAGCCACTCCACGTAGTAGGAGCCGCCCCAGGGGTCGATGGGCCTGGTGGTGCCCGACTCCTGTTGCAGCACCAGCTGGGTGTTGCGGGCGATGCGGGCGGAGAAGTCGGTGGGCAGCGCCAGCGCCTCGTCGAGCGCGTTGGTGTGCAGCGACTGGGTGTGGCCCTGGGTGGCGGCCATCGCCTCGATGCAGGTGCGCGCGACGTTGTTGAAGGCGTCCTGGGCGGTCAGCGACCAGCCGGAGGTCTGCGAATGTGTGCGCAGCGACAGCGATTTCGCGCTCTTCGGGCTGAACTGGCCGACCAGTTCGCTCCACAGCAGCCGGCCGGCCCGCAGCTTGGCGACCTCCATGAAGAAGTTCATCCCGATGCCCCAGAAGAACGACAGTCGCGGCGCGAACTTGTCGATGTCCAGCTCGGCGTCCAGGCCCGCCTTGATGTAGTCGACCCCGTCGGCCAGGGTGTAGGCGAGCTCCAAATCCGCTGTGGCGCCGGCCTCCTGGATGTGATAGCCGGAGATCGAGATGGAGTTGAACTTCGGCATCTTGGCGCTGGTGTAGGCGAAGATGTCGGAGATGATGCGCATCGACGGCTTGGGCGGGTAGATGTAGGTGTTGCGCACCATGAATTCTTTGAGGATGTCGTTCTGGATGGTGCCGGCCAGCTTCTCCGGCGGCACGCCCTGCTCCTCGGCGGCCACCACGTACAGCGCCAGGATCGGCAGCACCGCGCCGTTCATGGTCATCGACACGCTCACCGCCGACAGGTCGATGCCGTCGAACAGCTGCCGCATGTCCAGGATGGAATCGATTGCCACGCCGGCCATTCCGACGTCACCCTGGACGCGGGGATGGTCGGAGTCGTAACCGCGGTGGGTGGCCAGGTCGAAGGCCACCGACAGGCCCTTCTGGCCGGCGGCCAGGTTGCGGCGGTAGAACGCGTTGGACTCCGCGGCGGTGGAGAATCCGGCGTACTGCCGGATCGTCCACGGCTGGTTGACATACATCGTGGGGTACGGGCCGCGCACGAAGGGCGGTTCGCCGGGGAAGCTGTTCAGGGGGTAGCCGTCGGCCGCCGCGGCGGCCCGGTCGGCGCCGATGTACACCGGCTTGACGTCGATGTCCTCCGGCGTGTGCCACCGCAGCTGGTCGGGGGTGTACCAGTGCGCCGCCGCGGCCGCGGCGACGTGGTGTTCCACTGCGGCTTCGGTGGGCGGCCGCGGTGGACGCTCGCCGTTCAGCGGGACCTCGGCGAAGTTGCCGATCACGGATGCGGTGGTGGTCACTGCGGCTACGCTCCCAACCGGGCGAGAAGATTCGAAAGGGCTTGGACCGCATCAATTTTCGCGGTCAGGAACTCGTCCGGCCGGTGCTCGGCATCCGCCACCGCCTTTTCCGGTCCGGCCAGGTACACCCTCGACACACCGGCCCCACGGGCCGCCGCGACGACGCCCGCGGCCTCGTCCCGGTAGCGCTGGTCGGTGCCGCAGATGACCGCCACGCCCGGCGACCCGGCGTCCCCGACGGCCGCCGCGACAGCGGCGGAGTCGACGGTGCCCGGATTGACCGCCTCGACGCCGCCCGACGCCAGCAGGTTCGTCGCGAACGTGGCCCGGATGTTGTGCTCGGCCAGCGGGCCCAACGGAAGCAACAGCGCCCGCGGGCGTGAACCGGTGCGGGCCAGAAAGGCATCGGAGCGGTCGCGCAGCGCTTCGAACGCGGCGGCGTAGCGCGCCAGGTTGCCGGCGGCCAGCGGCGAGGCCGACGAATCACCGTGTGGCAGCGCCGGTTCGGACAGGTTCGGGAATTCATTGACACCGGTGATCGCGGTGCGGCGGTGCGCGATGTCGTCGGCGCGTCGCGCGGCGATCTCGGCGATCCGCTCGGCGATGTACGCGCGTGCGCCGACGAATCCGCCGTGCGCCTCGATGGACTGGAAATGCTCCCAGGCCCGCTGCGCCAGCCGCTGGGTGAGGTCCTCGACGAACCACGATCCGCCGGCGGGGTCCAGCACCCGGCCGACGTGCGACTCTTCCAGGAGCAGCAGCTGGGTGTTGCGGGCGATCCGGCGCGCGAAGCTGCGCGCCGTGCCGGGAAAGCCGCCCGGGATCGCCGCGTCGAACGGCAGCACCAGCACGGTGGCGGCGCCGCCGACGCCCGCGCCGAACGCGGCCAGCGTGCAGCGCAGCATGTTCACCCACGGGTCGCGCTGGGTCATCATCGGCAGCGACGTTTCCGCGTGCACGGTGACGGCGCCGCCCTGCGGGTCGCCGAGCACCTCGGCGACCCGCGCCCACAGTTGGCGCGCGGCCCGCATCTTGGCGAGCGTCATGAACTGGTCGTCGTCGGCGGCCAGCCGGAAACTGATCTGCCGCAACGCCTCGCCGACCGTCAGCCCGGATTCGGTGAGCAGCCGAAGGTAGGCCACCCCGGCGGCGACCGTGCCGGCCAGCTCCCATGTCGCGTTGGCGCCCAGGTTGTGGAAGGCGGGCCCGTCGACGGTGATCGCCCGCACGCCGCAATGACGCGACGCCCGCTCGGCGGCCGTGACGACCTCGCCGAGCGCGGGCGCGGGACGGTCGCTCAGCGACGCGGTGAGCGGGTCGCCGCCCAGGTCGATCGAGAGCGTGGCGCGCTGTTCGGGTTCCACCCGGGCCGCCAGCGCCAGCATGACGTCGCCGGCGGCGGCGTAGTCGGCGCCGGCGACGAGGAGGACCGGCGCCATGCTCAGGTACACGCCGTCGAGGGCGCCCTCGAGCTGGTCGGGGGTGACGCCGGACTCCCCTATCCGGAGCACCAGCGCGCTGGCCCCGTTGGCCAGCGCGTCGAGCACGGCCGAATTGACGTCCTTGGCCGCGACCCCGGCGACCCGGTCGGCCGGAAAGGCCTCGGCCACCTTCCATCCGGACTTGACGTCGCGCAGCGCGTCGCCCCCACGCACGTACGGCCACTCGCCGGGCAGCGGCGGTTCCGGCAGCTCGTCGAGCGCGGTGTAGAGCGCCCGGATGGCGATCCCGTCGTAGGTCGGGGTCTCCAGCAGCCGCTCGGGCCGGTCGCCCAGCTCCGTGGGGTCCTTCCGGGTGCTTTTGGACAGCACCCCGGCGACCGCCGTGCGCCAGCGCCCGCGAACCTGTTCTAGGTCGGCGAGCTCGGGTACATCAATGGACACCGATTTGCTCCCTATTTCCCAGCACATGGCAGTGTTGTGTGGGGTTGCTCGGGGTCTGCCACGTACTAATGAGGCTAATTGATCGGGGCTCGTCGCTAAAAACGGCGGGGTCGGCTCGGGGCGCCGATGAAACGCCAGCCTCGGGATACGAGTTATTCATCTGGGCCCCGTACCCTTGACAGGCGTGACGGCCTCCGCCACCAGCAAAATCACCCGGGCGCTGCGCGATCTCGGCGGCGCGATGGGCGCGGCCGCGCGCCGGCTGTCCTGGCCCCGGGCGATCGCGACAGTGGTCGGCATCACAGTCGTGATCGCGGCGGCGACGTGGCTTCCGCTGCCCACGCCGGTGCAGATGCGGGACTGGGCGGAATCGGTGGGCCCCTGGTTCCCGCTGGCGTTCCTCGGCGCGCACGTCGTGGCCACGGTGGTGCCGGTCCCCCGGACGGCGTTCACCCTGGCCGCCGGGCTGCTGTTCGGCCCGATGTCGGGCGTGGCGATCGCAGTGGTCGCCAGCACCACGAGCGCGGTGATCGCGATGCTGCTGGTGCGCGCGGCCGGCTGGCGGCTCAACCGCCTGGTTCGCCACCGATCGATCGACACGGTCGACGAGCGCCTGCGGCAACGGGGCTGGCTGGCCATCCTGTCGCTGCGATTGATTCCCGCCGTGCCGTTTTCGGCGATCAACTATGCCGCCGGCGCGTCCACCGTGCGCCTGCTGCCGTACACGTTGGCCACGCTCGGCGGCCTGCTGCCCGGCACCACCGCCGTGGTGATCCTCGGCGACGCGCTCGCCGGCCACCCCAGCTCGCTGCTGTTTCTCGTGTCGCTGTGCACGGCCAGTCTGGGGCTGACGGGCCTGGTCATCGAGATTCGCCACTATCGGCGGCACCACCGCCGCGCGACACAGGGCGCCTCGCGCGGCGAAGAGCCGTCCCCCGAACCGGCCGTCGTCGGCTAGGTTCACGGGAACGCGAGTCTGAACGATTGGCGAATGCGTGCCATCGAAAGGGCAACCCGTCATTGCCTGCACTATGCCTGTGATGCTGCTATTATGCAGGCATGGTTGCCATCACGGTCCGTGAAGTCCCCGACCAGGTTCGCGACGAACTGGCTGCACGTGCGGCGCGATCTGGGCAGTCATTGCAGGAGTACCTGCGCGGCCTGCTCGTCGCGATGGTCGACAAGCCGACGGCGCGCGACGTCGTCGCCCGCGCCCGCGCCCGCGTGAACACGACAGGAGTGCGCCTGGACGCGTCCACAATCCTTGCCGCCAAAGACGCCGATCGTCGGTGAGCGAGCGTGTCGTCTGTGACGCATCGGCGGTGGTAGCCGTCCTACTGGATTCCGGCGGTGATGGTCAATGGGCAACAGCACAATTGACGGAAGCGGATCTCTTCGCACCGACGTTGTTGCCGTACGAATGCACCAACGTCATCCGACGTGCAGAACTCAGTGGAGCAATCGGGGCCGACCAGGCCGTACAAGCGCACGCCGATCTACTCGACCTAACGATTGATCTTTGGCCATACGACGTGCTGGCAACCCGCGCCTGGGAGCTCAGGGCCAATCTGTCCAGCTACGACAGCGCCTACGTCGCGCTCGCCGAGATCTTGGCTGCTCCGTTGGTGACGTTGGACCGCCGGATTCTGCGAGCGCCGGGCATTGCCTGTTCGGTGTTGGTTCCCAGCGGAAAATTCGGGCGGTAGCGTCCTCAGGTACCGCGCGTCAATAGGTCGGTTGCACTATCCGTACCTGCCGCCTAGCGGGTGGGTGCGCCACCTCGATACCGGCCTGAGCGCACGCCTGGGTACCGCTGAGCGCATGAGGGTCGGTGGGCCAATTGCGTTGCCCCGCATCATCGAACAACGCGACCGCGTTGGGCGCCGGCCCGGTGGTGAACCGCGTCTGATACCGGATGCCGGCGTGCCGGCCCGTGCCGAAGAAGGCGGCCGCCCATGCCTGCGGCAGGTCGTAAGCCGGGCATGTCCCGATTTCACGGGTCATGCCGAAGTCGACGGCGTTCCGCGCGCAGGCGTTGGCAAGCCACCGTGGTACCGGTATCCGAAGTTCCGAAACCTGTGTGCCCGCGGCGGCGTCGAACGTGACCAGCCCCTGGCGCACCAGGTCGTGACCGAACCGCTCCCGCAGGGCCGTCGCCAAATCTGTTGATAAATAACAGGTTCCGTTGGGTTGTAACAGATCGAATCGGCCCGAGAGGTCGGAAGAAAACCACCACGGGGACTTGTTGACGGTGTGCGCCCGGTACAGCGGCACGTCCACCGCCAGGCGCGACCGGGGGAAGCCCGACAACGCGGGCGGCGGTAGGCCAAGCGCGGGCCGCTGTCGTGAACCGCTCACGCGCGCCAGCCGGCCGCCACCTCGCGCGCCATCGCGACCACCCGCTCGGCGTCGCGGCCCTCGCGCAACCACTCACTCGGGCACGCGCCGTCGAGCCGATCGCTGGGGGCGCGCATCCACAGCGCCATCATCCAGGCATCGTCGGTGCCTTCCGCAAGGGCCGTCAGCACCGCGCGCAGCGACGGAATCGTGGCGCCGCTATCGAGGAACTGCCACACGGGATACACCACTCCGCCGTCGGCTAGCGGGCAGCCCAGCATCGCGTGCTGGGCAATTCTCTGGTGCAGGGCCTGCCGCGATATCCCGAGCCAACGGGCGAGCCCCGAGGTGTCGTAGAAGGGTCCGGACAGCTCGTCGAACACATGGCCCAACGGCAGCGCCGCCACCATGGCTTCGGCGATGGCTTCGGGATCGCCGAACGCTTCCGGGCTCAACTGTGCGTCGGCGGCTTTGCGAAGCCGGTCGTGCACCTTGCGGCTGACCGATCGCATGATCTCCCGTTCCAGCACCGCCAGATCCGTCATCGTCACTCCCCGGTCCAAAATTACGTCAAGCACGTCAAGTATATCCCGTCAAGCGCATCAAGCGCGCGTCGTTCGCCGCTGCCGCATGGCCTCCCCGGTTCGCCGGCCGACAGCGCGGCGGCTTACCGGCCACGTCGGGGGCGAAGATCAGAGTCCGGCGCCGGCACCCGCCCGCCCAAGATGGAAGGATGGGAGAGATGCCGGAACCTTCGCTGTTGGCCAGGATGGGCGCGCGGCTGCTGCGGTCGCGCCCGCTGATGCGCGCGCCGACCTGGATCTACAAGAGCCGCGCGGGCGCGCTGTTCGGCTCGCGCATCCTGATGCTCGAACACGTCGGCCGCAAGTCCGGCGCACCGCGCTACGCCGTGTTGGAGGTCGTCGACCACCCCACCCCCGACGCCTACGTCGTGGCCTCGGGCTTCGGCCGAAAAGCCCAGTGGTTCCGCAACATTCGGGCCAACCCGCGGGTCCGTGTGTACGTCGGCAGCCGCGCGCCGAGGCCGGCGACCGCGCGCGTCCTCGACCGGCAAGAGGTCGACCGCACGCTGGCCTCCTACCGCGGCCGTCATCCCCGCGCCTGGGAGCGGTTCCGGCCGGTGCTCGAGGAGACGCTCGGCGAGCGCATCACCGACACCGACAGTCCACTGCCGATGGTCGAATTACGGCTGGGCTAGCGGCCTCTGGGCGTCGCTAGCCAAAATCGGGCGTCAACTCCCATGCGTCGCATCGGTAGCTCGCCGGCCGGCACATGACGCGGAGCCCGTCCGCGAATTTCAATTCGGCGGTGGAAACGTGACGTCGACGCCCGGCGACGTCGACGACTCGTGCAACTCCAACGCCCCGCGCAGCGGCGTGTCCGCCGGCACGTCGAACGACCACACCGCCGACACGCAGGCCCCGGGCACGACGACGAGCTCGGTCGCCCGCGTCCGTAACGCGGCGGCGCCATCGACCCTATAGACGGTGTCGTTGACCTTCAGCTTCTGATCGACCGCGAAGATCACTCGCCGTTGCGTGCCGGTATTGGTCATCCTCAGGTGGGCGGTGAGGAAGACGCCCTGCGCGGTGGCCTGCGTGCAGGAGTTGACGGGGTCGCCGGCGATCTTGGAACGGTCGACCGACGTCACGAGGAAGATCAGGTCACCGTCGATGGCCAGCTGGCCCACGCGCACCACCGGCGGCCCCGCCGGCCGCACGGGATGCGTCGCCGTCACGTCCCCGTCACCGTCGGCGGCCGGCGCAACGCCATACACAAATCCTCGCGCGGAATCCCGGAAACCGATGGGGCCTGGTCATAGCCAGTCCACAGTACCTAACTGCAATGGATTATTACGTTAATTCGCAAGCGAAATCGGCACGAGCCGCGCCGTCAACCGCTAGGGCCCTTCACCGTCATCACGGCGAACGTGGCCAGAAACACCGCGGCCGGAACGGCGTTGACGACCTTGTCCCGTACCCGCACGTGCGCGCCCACGGCCAGGACGAAATACAGCGTCAGCATCGCCGTCGTCAGCCTCGCCAGGGCGGGGAACCGGGTGACCGACAGCAGGCCGACCGCGGCGGCCGCCTTCACCACGGGCAGCACGGGTCGAACGTTGTCGGGAACCCCCAGCTGGTCCAAGGTTTTCTTGATGGGAGCCAGCTGGACGCCGCACGCCACCGCGTCGACGGCGTGGAAGGCGGCCAGCGCCGCATAGGTTTTCGGTGAAGTCAGGACGCTCATACCGACCAGCTTATGGGGTCAGCTCCGGCGGCGCTCCCGGCCGGCCGTCCACCGGCTGGCGGGCGATCGCCTCGGCCTTGGCCACCGCCTGGGCGATGGTGGGGTCGGTCTCGGTGTTGAACCAGTCGGCGACCTCGGCGTCGTCGTCCGATTCCTTGGGCACGTCCTCGACCGGGGACGGCTGGAACCGGAACACCCCGTCCTCGCCCGGGGCGCCCAGCAGTTTGGTGAACCCCTGCAACGCCGCGCTGAAGTCGCTGGGCACCACCCACACCTTGTTGGCGTCGCCGCGCGCCATCTCCGGCAGCGTCTGCAGGTACTGGTAGGCCAGCATCTCCGGGGTGGGCCTGCCGGCCTTGATCGCCGCGAACGTCTTCTCGATGGCCTTGGCCTGCCCCTGCGCCTGCAGGTAGGCGGCGGCCCGCTCGCCCTGGGCGCGCAGCATCCGCGACTGCCGGTCGGCCTCGGCGGCCAGGATCGCGGCCTGCTTGGCGCCCTCGGCGGCCAGGATCTGGGCCTGCTTCTGGCCCTCGGCCTCCTTGATCGCCGCCTCGCGCATGCCTTCGGCGGTCAGGATCATCGCCCGCTTCTCGCGGTCGGCCTTCATCTGCTTTTCCATCGAGGCCTGGATCGACGGCGGCGGGTCGATGCTGCGCAGCTCGACCCGCGCCACCCGCAGGCCCCAGCGGCCGGTGGCCTCGTCGAGCACCCCGCGCAGCTGCCCGTTGATCTGGTCGCGGGAGGTCAGCGTCTGCTCCAGGGTCATGCCGCCGACGACGTTGCGCAGCGTGGTGGTGGTCAGCTGCTCGACGCCGACGATGTAGTTGCTGATCTCGTAGACGGCCGCCTGCGGAACGGTGACCTGGAAGTAGACCACGGTGTCGATGTTCAGCGTCAGGTTGTCCTCGGTGATCACCGGCTGCGGCGGGAACGACACCACCCGCTCGCGCAGGTCCACCCGGGCGCGGACCCGGTCGATGAATGGCACCAGCAGGGTCAGCTGCCCGCTGACCGTGCGGCTGTACCGGCCCAGGCGCTCGATCACCGCGGCCTCGGCCTGCGGGATCAGCGCAACGGATTTGGCCACCACGATGATCGCAAAGATCACCAGGATGAGCGCCACGACCAGCAACGCGACTGCACCGTGCATCACGCTTCCTCCTATCTCTCCGCCAGGGGATTACAGGTCCTTGAACACCACCGCGGTGGCGCCGTCGATCTGCATCACGGTCACCCGTTCGCCGGGCTCGAACACGTCGTCCTCGTTGAGCGGCCGCGCCGTCCACACCTGGCCGTCCAGCTTCACCTGGCCCTCGTCGCGGGCGACCCGGTCGAGCACCACCGCGCTCCGGCCCTCCAGCGCCTTGATGCCGGTCGGCAGTCCCGTTGCCGGGGCGAGCCGGCGCCGCAGCGCCGGCCTCACCAGAACCAGCAGCAGAATCGAGACGACCAGGAACACCGCCGCGTCGGCCCACACCGGCCAGCTCAACAACCAGGTGCTCCCCGCGGCGGCCAGCGCCCCGCCCGCCAGCATCAACAGGGACATATCGCCGGTCAGCGCCTCCGCACCGGCGAGTACCAGCCCGAATACGAGCCAAATCACCGCGACGGGCATGCGGCCAGGATACGCGTGATCGGCCTTTGCGGGACCGAACAACTACACTCCGAGACCATGTGGTGCCCGAGTGTTTCGCTGTCCCTGTGGGCCAACGCCTGGCTCGCGGGCAAGGCCGCGCCCGACGACGTCTTGGACGCGTTATCCCTTTGGGCGCCACGGCAATCGGTCACCGCGTATGATGCCGTCGCCGCCGGGCACACCGGGCTGCCGTGGCCCGACGTCCACGACGCCGGGACGGTGACGCTGCTCCAGACGCTGCGCGCGGCGGTCGGCCGGCCGCCTTCGCTCGCCGGCCCGCACCGGCTGCGGGGGACGATCAACGTCGCCTTGCCCGCGCCCGGCGACGTGCGCGGGCTCGCCCCGGGAACGCAATTCGAGCGCGACGCCCTGGCCGCGGGTGAGGCCGTCATCGTCGCCAACCCCGACGATCCCGGCACCGCCGTCGGGCTGGTCCCCGAGTTCGCCTACGCCGATTCGGACGACACCGACGAGGCGACGGAATCGGGTGCGCTGTCCTGGACGGTGTATTCACTGCCCGAGGCGCCCGCGTTCGACCACCACGAGCTGGGCGACGCCGAATACGCGCTGCGGTCGGCCGTGCGCTCGGCCGCCGACGCGCTCGGCGCCATCGGGTTGGGGGCCGCCTCCGACGTCGAGGATCCGCGCGGGCTCGTCGAGCAGCTGCTGGAATCCACACGGCAGCACCGCATTCCGGTTCACGCGCCGTCGCGGGCGGTGCGGGTGCTGGAGAATGCCGCGCACGTCGACGCGATCATCACGGTCAGTGCCGGCATGGGAACGCAATCGTCGTCGCAGGCCCAGATCGCCACCGATGCGCTGCGGCCGCTGACCACGGTGGTGCGCTCGGCACGCATCGCCGCGGTGAACGCGATCCTGCACTCGGCCTGGGCCGACTAACCGGTCTCCCTTGCGACGCAGTGCGGCGGACCGCAGGGCGCGCCGTTGACGCTGGCGAGGCAGCCCGGCACCGGGTCCGGGCCGCTGACCCTGACCGGCTCACGGCCCCAGCGGAGTTCGTCGATCAGGCCCGCGGCCAGCCGGGCGAAGCGCCGGTCGGCGTTGGGCGTCGCGGCCCGGGCGAACGCCATCCCGGCCGCCCCGGCCTGCGATCGCAGCTCGTGGTCGAGGTCCCACACCACCTCGATGTGGTCGGCGACGAACCCGATGGGGCAGACGATGACGGCCGTGGCGTCCAGCGCCGCCAGGTGGTCCTCGACGTCGGGCTCCAGCCAGGGAACCTGCGGCGGGCCCGACCGCGACTGCCAGACCAGGTCGTAGTCGTCGTACCCCGCGGCCGCCGCGACAAGCCTTGCGGCGTAGGCGACTTGGCGGCTGTACAGTCGCGGACCGACGCGCTGGTCGGCGGCGACCGGAACCGAGTGCGCGGTGAACACCAAGCGCGCGTCGGCGGGCACGGTCCGCGCGGCCGCCGTCACGGCGTCGGCGAACATCTCGACAAAGAGCGGATGGTCGAAGTAGGGCCGCAGCTTGACCAACTCGGGCGCGTCGGCGCCGGCCGCCCTGCGCGCCCGGGCGATGTCCTCGACATACTGCGAACAGCTGGAGTACCCGCTCCACGCCGACGTGGCGAACACCGCGGCGCGGCGAATGCCGTTGTCGCGCATCGCCGCGACGGTGTCTTCCACGTACGGCTCCCAGTTGCGGTTGCCGAAGTACACCGGCAGGTCCTGTTCGGCTTCCAGCTGAGCGATCAGCGCGCGGTTGATGCCGTTGATCGGCGACACCCCGCCGAAGTGCAGATAGTGCTCGGCGACGGCGTCGAGGCGCTCGGGCGGCACGTCGCGGCCCCGGGTGACGTTCTCCAGGAACGGCCGCACCTGCTCGGGCCCTTCCGGCCCGCCGAAGGACAAGAGCAGGACCGCGTCAAAAGCACGGGAATCCATGCCTTTTAGAGCAACTGGGTGCTAGCGCCGCCGTCGGCGTAGATGACGGTGCCGGTGGTGGCCGGCAGCCAGTCCGAGAGCAGCGCGCACACCGTCTTGGCGACCGGCGTCGCGTCCTTCATATTCCAGCCCAGCGGCGCGCGCTGGTCCCAGCCCTCCTCGAGCAGGTGGATCTGGGCGCCCGCCTCCTCGCCGAGCGCGCCGCCGACGATCGCGCTCATCGCCAGCGTCCGGATCGGACCCGCCGCAACAAGATTCGAGCGCACGCCGTACTTGCCCGCCTCGCGGGCCACGAACCGGTTCACCGACTCCAGCGCGCTCTTGGCGACCGTCATCCAGTTGTAGGCCGGCATCGCACGCGTCGGGTCGAAGTCCATGCCGACGATGCCGCCGCCGGGGTTCATGATCGGCAGCAGCGCCTTGGCCAGCGAGGCGTAGGAGTACGCCGAGATGTGGATGCCCTTGGCGACGTCCTCGTAGGGCGCATCGAAGAACGGGTTGATGCCCATCCCGCTCTGCGGCATGAAGCCGATCGAATGCACCACGCCGTCAAGCCTGTTGCCCTCGCCGATGACCTCGGTCACCCGCTCGCCGAGGGTGTCGAGGTGCTTCTCGTTTTGCACGTCGAGTTCGATCAGCGGGGCCTGCCGCGGCAGCCGGTCGGCGATGCGCTGGATCAGCCGCAGCCGGTCGAACCCGGTCAGCACCAGTTCGGCCCCCTGCTCCTGGGCCACCCGCGCGATGTGGAACGCGATCGACGAGTCGGTGATGATCCCGGTGACCAGAATCCGTTTGCCGTCGAGCAGTCCTGCCATGTCCATCCTCTCAGTGGCCCATGCCGGCGCCGCCGTCGACCGGGATGACCGCGCCCGAGATGTACGAGGCGTCCTCGGACGCCAGGAAGCTGACGACCCCGGCGATCTCCTCGACTTTGCCGATGCGGCCCAACGGAATTGCCTGCTGCGCCATTTCCACGTACTTGGGTTCCATGGCGCGGGTCATGTCGGTGTCGATGAAACCGGGGGCCACCACGTTGGCGGTGATCGAGCGCGATCCCAGCTCGCGGGTCAGCGACCGGGCCATCCCGACCAGCCCCGCCTTGGACGCGGCGTAGTTCGCCTGCCCGGGCAGGCCGGTCAACCCGACGACGGACCCCATGAAGATGTAGCGCCCGAACCGGTGCTTGATCATGTTGCGCGACGCCCGCTTGGCGACCCGGAAGACACCGGTCAGGTTGGCGTCGATGACCTTCTGGAATTGCTCCTCGCTCATCCGCATGATCAGCATGTCGGACGTGAGGCCGGCGTTGGCGACCAGCACCTCCACCGGGCCCTGCCGCTCCTCGACGGCCTTGAACGCGGCGTCGATGGCGTCGGAGTCGGTGACGTCGCACTCCACGCCGGACAACCCGTCGGGGGCGCCGGACGACCGGTGGGTCACCGTCACCCGGTGCCCGTCGGCGGCCAGCCGGCGCGCCACCGCCAGCCCGATCCCCCGGTTTCCCCCGGTGACGAGGACCGAACGCGATACGAATGGGGGCCTGCCCTCGGTGGCTGTGTCAGTCACCCCGTCAACCTAGCGCCTCGCCGCGGCCACGCCGCAATCGGCTCGTCGCGAGTGTCGGCACCTCGGTCACGCTAGCGTGACGCTCGACGCCCGCCGCCACGCTAGCGTGACGCTCGGCGTCGCAGGTTTAGCCGGGCCGGCGCCGAAGGTTAGCCGGGCAGGCGGCGGTTGATCAGCAGCGCCGCCAGCGCCGCCAGCGCCAGCACCACCGCACCCAGCCGCAGCCAGCCCGCGCTGGCGTCGCCCTTGATCGTCTCGTAGCCGATCTGCTGCTGCAGCGACGCGTAAACGGCCTTCAGCTCGGCCAGGCTCGCGGCGCTGTAGGCATTCCCGCCGGAGAGCTGGGCGACCTTCTTCATGGTGGTGTCGTCGACCGGAACCGGCTGGCGCTGGTCGTTGATCTCGACGAACCCGTAGGGGGTGCCGAAGGAGATCGTCGAGATCGGCACGCCCTGGTCCTTGGCGGTGCGCGCGGCCGTGAAGGCGCCCTTCGGGTTGTCCGGGTTGGTCGGCATCGTCTCCTTGCCGTCGGAGAACAACACGATGCGCGCCGGCGGCGGCGTGTCGCCGCCACCGATCACCGCGCCGACGGTGGCGATGGCCTGCAAAGCGGTGAAGATGCCCTCGCCGGTGGCGGTGCGGTCGGCGTACTGCAGCTTGTCCAGCGCGTTCTTGGTCGCCTCCCGATTGGTCGTCGGCGACACCAGCACCGTCGCGGTCCCGGCGTAGGCGATCAGGCCCAGGTTGATGCCCGGGGTGAGCTCGTCGGCGAACTGCTTGGCCGCCTCCTGCGCGGCCGCCATCCGGGTGGGCGGCACGTCGGTGGCCCGCATCGACTGCGACACGTCGATCACCAGCATCACCACCGCGCGATTGCGCGGAATCCGCACGTCGTTCGTCGGCCCCGCCATCGCGATGGTGAACAGCACCAGCGACGCCACCAGCAGGATCGCCGGCACATGCCGCCACCGCGTGGGCCGCTTCGGGGCGACGCTCTCCAACAGCTCCATGTTGGCGAACCGCAGCATCCGCCGGTGGCGTGCCAGCTGCAGCACGACATACAGCGCGGCCACCCCGACGACGACAAAGAGGAAGAGGAAGAACCACGAGTGTTCGAAGCCGGACAGCGACATCGGGCCGAGCAGCGGCAGCGTCACTGCCGCCCCGCCAGTGCCCCGCGCCGGCGGGACTCGACGAACCGCACGATGTCGGCGATCCAGTCGCGGTCGGTGCGCAGCGTCATCATCGGGGCCCCGCAGCTGCGGATCGTGCAGGCCACCTCGGCCCGGTGCGCCGCGGCGGCCTTGGCGAAGTCGTCACGCAGCTGCGCGTCGATGGTGAACTCGCGGGTGACGCCGGATTCGGCGTCCTGCAGCACGACGTCGCCGACGTCGGGCAGCTCGACGTCGCGGGGGTCGAGCACCTCGATGGCCAGCACCTCGTGGCGCGCGGCGATCGCCCGCAGCGGGCGCATCCAGTTGATCGGGCCCAGGAAGTCGCTGATGATGACGGCCATTCCGCGGCGGCGCTCCGGTCGGCGCAGCGCGTCGATGGCCGTCGCCAGGTCCCCGCGCACCCCGACCGGCGCCCTGGGCGTGGTCGCGATGGTGCGCAACAGCGTCTGCTCGTGCTGGCGCCCGGAGCGGGCCGGCACCCGGGTGATGGTGGCGCCGGTGGAGACGATCGCGCCCAGCCGGTTGCCGCCGCCGCTGTTGAGGTAGGTGATCGCCGCCGCGGCCGCGACCGCCAGGTCCCGCTTCTCGCACACCGTCGTGCCGAAGTCCAGGCTGGCCGACATGTCGACCACCAGCCAGGTCTCCAGCTCGCGGTCGGCGATCATCTGCCGCACGTGCGGGTGGGCGGTGCGCGCGGTGACGGCCCAGTCCATCCGCCGCACGTCGTCGCCGGGCTGATACTCGCGCGACTCCCCCGGCTCGGTGCCCGGCCCCGGGATCAGGCCCAGGTGGTCGCCGTGCAGGACGCCGTCGAGCTTGCGCTTGACGGTGAGCTCGAGCGTGCGCAGCGCCGCCGACAGCTTCGGGTCGTCGATCTGCCCGCGGTTGAACGACGGCGGACGAATGGCCGCGGGCTTCGCGGCGGGCCCGGTGTCGGTCACCGACCGCCGGCCGCCGCGGCCTGCATCACCGGGGGAACCGAATGACCTTGCTGCGGAACGGCATTCACCTGCGGAAGGGCGACCGTCTGCAGGACCCGGTTGATGACGATCTCCGGCGAGATCTCGTCGGCGAGCGCGTCGTAGGTGAGCACCAGCCGGTGCCGCAGCACGTCTGGGATGACGTCGACGACGTCCTGCGGGATCGCATAGTCGCGGCCCCGCACCAGCGCCAGCGAACGCGCGGCGGCGACGATGCCCAGCGAGGCGCGCGGCGACGCGCCGAACGAGATCCAGGCCTTGACGTCGTTCATCCCGAGCTGTTCGGGGTGCCGGGTGGCGGTGACGACGCGCACCACGTAGTCGAGCAGCGCGTGGTGGACGAAGACGTTGGCCGCGATGTCCTGCAGCCGCAGCAGGTCGCCGGTGTTCAGGATCTGCTTGGGCACCGGGGGCTTGACGCCCATCCGGTAGATGATCTCCCGCTCCTCCTCCGGCGACGGGTAGCCGACGTTGATCTTGAACAGGAAGCGGTCCCGCTGGGCCTCGGGCAGCGGGTAGACGCCCTCGTGCTCGATCGGGTTCTGGGTGGCCATCACCAGGAACGGGTTGGGCAGCGGGAAGGTCTTGCCGCCGATCGACACGTGGCGTTCCTGCATGACCTCCAGCAGCGCCGACTGCACCTTCGCCGGCGCGCGGTTGATCTCGTCGGCGAGCAGGAAGTTGACCACCACCGGGCCAAGCTCGGTGTCGAACTCCTCCTTGCCCTGCCGGTAGATGCGGGTGCCGATGATGTCGGTGGGCACCAGGTCGGGCGTGAACTGGATGCGGGCGAACGTCCCGCCGACCACCCGGGCGAACGTCTCCACGGCCAGCGTCTTGGCCACGCCGGGCACACCCTCGAGCAGGACGTGGCCCTTGGACAGCAGGCCGACCAGCATCCGCTCCACGAGCTGGTCCTGGCCGACGATGATCCGTTTGACCTCGAAGATGGCCCTCTCCAGCGTGTGGACCTCGGCGGCCAGGCCATTGCCGCCACCGGAGGGCGCTTCATGGGCCGGGGAGCCGGAATGCCCACCCTGGCCCGGGTAACTGCTGGCGCCCGGGGGCGGCCCACCTGCTGATGTCATCAAGAATCCTCCACAGCTCAATCGGACACGACTGCCGGGCAGCGACGTGCCCGCGTCCAACTATTCCAGGCCTGCCGAAATCCGTCGACGCTCGCCCAGCTGATGGGTCGCCGGCCCCGCGCTCAGTACTCGATGATCCTCGTCAGGAACGGCGTCATGCCGGGCCTGCGGACCGGGCTGACGGTGACCTTGCCGGCGCTGCCGGACGCCTCCAGCATCTGACCGTTGCCCAGGTACATGGTGACGTGCTGGCCTCCGCCCGGGCCGTAGAAGATCAGGTCGCCGCGCCTGGCCTGATCCTGGGGGATGTGCCGGCCGGCGTTGTACTGGTCACCGGAGAACCGCGGGATCAGCACCCCGACCCCGGCGAACGCGTACCGCATCAGGCCCGAGCAGTCGAAGCCGACGGTGTTGGCGCCGGAGTCGATCCCCTTGCTGGGACCCTGCAGCGAGCCGCCGCCCCAGGAATACGGCACGCCCATCTGGGAGCCGCCCCGCTTGATCACGTACTCGATGGCCTGGCGGCCGTAGACGCGCGGGATCTTGCCGCCGGGGTTGGTGGTGGCCGCGGCGGGGGCGTCATTGCCGCCGAGGTTGATCCCGAGCCCGCCGAGGAACTGCTTGCCCAGGTCCAGCGTGGTCTGGGTGGCCTGGGCGGTGGCCTGCAGCGAGGCGTTGGCGACCGCCAGCGGGTCGCCCGGGGCGCCGGCGCTGACCGTGGCCGGCAGCGTGGGATCCCACTGGCCGGGGTCGGCCACGGCCACAGGAGCCGGGCCGGCCACGGACAACGTCAGCCCGGCCACCAGCGCGACCAGGCCCATCAGCCGAAAACCCTTGTGCCGCATAGCTCCTCGTCTAGTACTCGATGTAACGAACCACGTACGGCGTCATGCCGCTGGTGCGCACCGGCGCGACACGGACCTTCAAACCGACGTCGGGGGCCTCGAGCATCTGGCCGTTGCCGAGATAGATCGTCACGTGCTGGCTGCCGCCCGGGCCGTAGAAGATGACGTCGCCGCGGCGCATCTGCGAGGACGGGATCTTGCGGCCCAGGTTGTACTGCGAACCCGAGTAGTGCGGCAGCTTGATGCCCACCCCGGCAAACGAATACAGGACCAGGCCCGAACAGTCGAAGCCAGTGGTGCCGGCCCCGGAGTCGATTCCCTTGCTCGGGCCGGCCGCGTTCCCGCCGCCCCAGGAGTAGGGCACACCGATCTGCGACATGCCGCGGCGGATCACGTACTCGGATGCCTGCCGCCCGTAGACCCGCGGGATCCGTCCCCCGGGCGAGGCGTTGGTGATGCCGGTGTCGTCGGGCTTGAGGATGCCCAGCTGCTGCAGGAAGTTGCGCCCCATGCTGGCGGTGACCTGCGTCGACGTCGCCGAGATGCCCAGCACCTGGTTGATCACCGCGATCGGGTCGCCGGGGACGTTGGCGCTGGGCACCATCGGCAGCGTCGGGTCCCAACCGTCCCACCGGCGGCCGCCGGCCGGCGGCTGGGCGGCCGGCGCCCCCGGATCCCACCGATCGCCCGAGGTCGGCGCGGCGGGCCCGCCGGCCCCGGTCGACCATTGGCGCGCCGCCTGGAGCTTGGCCGCCTCGAGTTTGGCCTGAGCCTCGTCGCGCTCGGCGACCAGGCGAACGATCTGCTCGCGCTGTTCGTCGAACGTGCGCCTGGAGTCGGTGAGCGCCGCCACCGCGGCGTCCTGGCTGGCCTTCGCGTCGGCGGCGGCCTTGTCGGCCTTCTGCTTGGCCAGCCGCGCCGCCGACTCCTTGTTCACCTGCTCGGTGCGGGCCCGCTGCAGCTTGTCCATCACCGCCTGGGAGCTGGCGGTCAGGGTCCGGGCGGCGGTTTCGGTGGCGATGATGTCTTCGGGGCTGGTCGCCATCAGGTAGCTGCCCGACGGGCCGTTCATATAGGTGGCGGCCGCGAACGTGTCGAAGCGTCGCTGGGCCGCGGCGATCGCCGCGTCGGAGTCCTTGACCGCCTGCCGGCTGGACTCGAGGTCGTGTTCGGCGGCCGCCGCGTTGTCCCGGGCGGTCTCCACGTCGACGAGCGCCTTGTTGACGCTTTCCTGTTCGGTCTGGATCTGGGCGCTCAGGTCCTCCAGGCGCTGGTTGGCCTTGGCGACGTTCGCGATCAGCGCGGCCAGGCTATCGGCGGCGGGGTCGGCGCCCGCCATACCCGGGGTGCACGCCAGCATGGCCACGCTCACGACCGACGGAATGACCAGCCGCAGCAGCCCGGCGGCCGGTCGCGCGGCAGGGCCCCTGCGGGTGCGTCTCATTCGACTCAGGTCTCCTACGGCTCAACGCGGGCGGCCGGCACCGGGCACGGAATTCTCTGAAGGCGCCATAAACAACACGAGCATCATTTGCACCGTACGTCACAGGGGACGCCGGGGAAACGCTCGTCACAAACTGCACTCTGGACGTGCGTTTAATGTGACCGAACGGTGACCTAGGGTGTTTGCCATGCATGGCCACCAAGGCTCGCCCGGCGGGGCGGGCTAGGCCGGATGTGCGTGCTTAGGCGCCGTCGCCCGGCGCTTCGGCGGTCGGCTCGGCGGCGTCTGCCGATGTTGCTGTACGCCGGCCGCGCAGCTGCAGGAATCGGGTGCCGACGGCGGCCGCGAGCACGCCGATCAGCAGGACGAGGGTCAGGCCGGTCCAGGGAAACTCGGGGCCCTCCAGCTCGTGCAGGAAATGCTGCGCCGACACCACCGGGTTGCCCGTCTTGGCGATGTCCTCGCCGGCCTCGAGCGTGACCCGCGGGAATTGCGTGCTGTAGCTGCCGACGTAATTCGGGCTGAGGGTCAGGACCGTGGCGTCGTGGTAGTCGGCGCCGACCACGGTGGAGATGTCGCGCAGGGGCGTGTCGTTCGGGGGGTTGTGATCCAGCAGCACGATCTTGAGGTTGATGCCCTTGGCGTGCGCCTCGTTGACGATGTCGAGCAGCCCGGGCGCGGCGGCCGGCGGCGCGCTGACCCCGTCGGCGGCGACCTGAGCCTTGACCGCGGTCATGTCGACGTCCTGGGGGATGTAGAGCGGCAGGACTTGCCCGGTCATCGCGTCCCTCCTGCTATGGCGTCACGCTGGCGTGACGTTCGGCGACGACGGTCACTCTAGTGCGACGCTCGGCGCGGGGCTGAAAACTGGGGGTGCCGTCGTAATACAGGACAAGCGTACTGTTAAAGTGACTATGGCATTCGAAGGCAGTCGAAGCACCGCCGACACGGCCCGTCGGCGGCAGAACTCAAATCCTTGGGAGTTGAAGTGACCAGCAAAGATTCGGTGAACTCGTTTTCAGCCCGCGACACCCTCGAGGTCGGCGACAAGAGTTACCAGATCTATCGCCTGGACGCGGTCCCCAATACGGAGAAACTCCCCTACAGCCTCAAGGTCCTCGCCGAGAACCTGCTGCGCAACGAGGACGGCAAAAATATCACCAAGGAGCACATCGAGGCCATCGCGAACTGGGATCCCAAGGCGGAGCCCAGCATTGAGATCCAGTACACGCCCGCCCGCGTGGTGATGCAGGACTTCACCGGCGTGCCGTGCATCGTCGACCTGGCCACCATGCGCGAGGCGGTCGGCGACCTCGGCGGCAACCCGGACAAGGTCAACCCGCTGGCGCCCGCCGACCTGGTGATCGACCACTCGGTGATCGCCGACCTGTTCGGCCGGGCCGACGCGTTCGAGCGCAACGTCGAGATCGAGTACCAGCGCAACGGGGAGCGCTACCAATTCCTGCGCTGGGGGCAGGGCGCGTTCGACGACTTCAAGGTGGTGCCGCCCGGCACCGGCATCGTGCACCAGGTCAACATCGAGTACCTGGCGAGCGTCGTGATGACCCGCGCGGACGGCGCGGGAACAGTTACCGCGTACCCCGACACCTGCGTGGGCACCGACTCGCACACCACGATGGTCAACGGCCTCGGCGTGCTGGGCTGGGGCGTGGGCGGCATCGAGGCCGAGGCCGCGATGCTCGGCCAGCCGGTGTCGATGCTGATCCCGCGGGTCGTCGGCTTCAAGCTGACCGGCGAGATCCAGCCCGGCGTCACCGCGACTGACGTCGTGCTGACCGTCACCGAGATGCTGCGCAAGCACGGCGTGGTCAGCAAGTTCGTCGAGTTCTACGGCGAGGGCGTGGCCGAGGTGCCGTTGGCCAACCGCGCCACCCTGGGCAACATGAGCCCCGAATTCGGCTCCACCGCAGCGATTTTTCCGATCGACGAGGAGACCATCTCGTACCTGCGGTTCACCGGGCGCCAGCCCGAGCAGCTGGCGCTGGTCGAGGCCTACGCCAAAGAGCAGGGCATGTGGCACGACCCCAAGCACGAGCCCGAGTTCTCGGAATACATCGAACTCAACCTGTCCGACGTGGTGCCGTCGATCGCCGGGCCCAAGCGCCCGCAGGACCGGATCGCGTTGTCGGACGCCAAATCCACGTTCCGCGAGCAGATTCCCCACTACGCCGGGAACGGGGACGGCGGGCAGGGATACTCGAAACTGGACGAGGTGGTCGAGGAGACGTTCCCGGCCAGCGATCCGGGGGCACCGTCCAACGGCCATGCCGACGACGTACCCGCGGTGCACTCCGCCGCCGCGCACGCCAAGGGGCGCCCGAGCAACCCGGTGACGGTGAAGTCGCAAGAGCTCGGCGAGTTCGTGCTCGACCACGGCGCGGTGGTGATCGCCGCCGTCACGTCGTGCACCAACACCTCCAACCCGGAGGTCATGCTGGGCGCGGCGCTACTGGCCCGCAACGCCGTCGAGCAGGGGCTGGCGTCCAAGCCCTGGGTGAAGACCTCGATGGCGCCGGGCTCGCAGGTGGTCAGCGACTACTACGAAAAGGCCGGCCTGTGGCCGTATTTGGAGAAGCTCGGCTTCTATCTGGTGGGCTACGGCTGCACCACCTGCATCGGCAACTCCGGTCCGCTGCCCGACGAGGTCTCGAAGGCCGTCAACGACAACGACCTTTCGGTGGCGGCCGTGCTGTCGGGCAACCGGAACTTCGAGGGCCGCATCAATCCCGACGTGAAGATGAACTACCTGGCGTCGCCGCCGCTGGTGATCGCCTACGCCCTGGCCGGGACGATGGACTTCGACTTCGAATCCCAGCCGCTCGGCACAGACAAGGACGGCAAGGACGTCTTCCTCAAAGACATCTGGCCGTCGCAGAAGGACGTCTCGGACACCATCGCCTCGGCGATCAACCAGGAGATGTTCGTCAAGAACTACGCCGACGTGTTCAAGGGCGGCGAGCGGTGGCGCAACCTGCCCACCCCCAGCGGCAACACCTTTGAGTGGGACCCGGATTCGACGTACGTCCGCAAGCCGCCGTACTTCGAGGGGATGTCGGCGGACCCGGAGCCGGTCGGCGACATCACCGGCGCCCGGGTGCTGGCGCTGCTCGGCGACTCGGTGACCACCGACCACATCTCCCCCGCCGGCAGCATCAAGCCGGGCACCCCCGCGGCGCAATACCTCGACGAGCACGGCGTGGACCGCAAGGACTACAACTCCTTCGGCTCGCGGCGCGGCAACCACGAGGTGATGATCCGCGGCACGTTCGCCAACATCCGGCTGCGTAACCTGTTGCTGGACGACGTGTCCGGCGGCTACACCCGCGACTTCACCCAAGACGGGGCTCCGCAGGCGTTCATCTACGACGCGGCGCAAAACTATGCGGCACAGGGCATTCCGCTGGTGGTGCTGGGCGGCAAAGAGTACGGATCGGGTTCCTCCCGCGACTGGGCGGCCAAGGGCACGCTGCTGCTGGGCGTGCGGGCGGTGATCGCCGAGTCGTTCGAGCGCATCCACCGCTCCAACCTGATCGGCATGGGCGTCATTCCGCTGCAGTTCCCCGAGGGCAAGTCCGCCACGGAGCTGGGGCTCGACGGCACCGAGGTCTTCGACATCACCGGCATCGAGGCGCTCAACGACGGCAAGACGCCAAAGACGGTGCGCGTCAAGGCCAGCAAGGAATCCGGCGATCCGATCGAGTTCGACGCGGTGGTGCGCATCGACACCCCCGGCGAGGCCGACTACTACCGCAACGGCGGCATCCTGCAGTACGTGCTGCGCAACATGCTCAAGTCGGGCTAGTCGCGGGCTAACCCGTGCCCAAGGTCAGCGAGGACCATCTCGCGGCTCGCCGCCGCCAGATCCTCGACGGCGCCCGCCGCTGCTTCGCCGAATACGGCTACGACAAGGCCACGGTGCGCCGGCTGGAACAGACGATCGGGATGTCGCGCGGCGCGATCTTCCACCACTTCCGGGACAAGGACGCGCTGTTTTCGCGCTGGCGCACGAGGACGCCGAGCGGATGGCCGACGTGGCGTCCCGCGAGGGCCTCATCCAGGTGATGCGCGACATGCTCGCCGCGCCCGACCAGTTCGACTGGCTGGCCACCAGGTTGGAGATCGCGCGCAAGCTGCGCAACGACCCGTCTTCAGCCGCGGCTGGGCGGAGCGTTCCGCGGAGCTGGCGGCGGCGACCACCGATCGGCTGCGCCGCCAGAAGGAGGCGCACCGGGTGCGCGACGACGTCCCCGGCGACGTGTTGCAGTGCTACCTGGAGCTGATACTCGACGGCCTGGTGGCGCGGCTGGCGTCCGGCGAGGATCCGCGGCGGCTGTCCGCCGTGCTCGACCTGGTGGAAGAGTCGGTGCGCCGCAGTTGATTTACGCCGGCGCGGCCTCGCGCCGGCGGTGGTTAGCCGCCGCGGCCGCGCAGGGTGGTACCCGACTCGAGCAGCATGCTGTGGACAGATCCGTACGACCTGCCGGTGGTGGCAACCAGATTGCGGATGCTGGCACCGCCCTCGTACGCGTTGCGTAACTCGTGCAGCAACTGGTCGCGCGTCTTCTTCGGCTTTCTCACTGTCTTTTTCAAGGTCCGCTCCACGCTTGAACTCGATCCCAAGCACATAGAGTAAGAACACCGGCGTCGATCGCGGGCCGATTTGGCCGAAATCGCCAGCGATTTAGGCCAGCTCGATGAGATCACGGTATTCGTCGGACCAATAGTCCTCGGTGCCGTCGGGCAGCAGCACGACCCGTTGCGGGTCCAGGGCCTCGGCCGCGCCCGGGTCGTGCGTCACCAGCACCACCGCGCCGTGATAGCTGCGCAACGCGTCGAGCACCTGCTCGCGCGACGCGGGATCAAGGTTGTTGGTCGGCTCGTCGAGCAGCAGCACGTTGGCCGTGGACGCCACCAAACCGGCCAGCGCCAGGCGGGTCTTCTCCCCGCCGGACAGGGTCCCCGCCGGCTGGTCGAGCTGCGCGCCGCTGAACATGAACGCGCCGAGCAGGCCGCGCAGCTCCTGCTCGCCGGACTCGGGTGCGGCGTGGCGGATGTTCTCCCACACGGTCGCGTCGTTGTCGAGGGTGTCGTGCTCCTGCGCGAAATAGCCGACCCGCAAACCGTGTCCGGGTTCCAGCGCTCCCGCGTCGGGGTTCTCGGTGCCGGCAAGCAAGCGCAGCAGCGTGGTCTTGCCGGCGCCGTTGAGTCCCAGCACGACCACCCGCGAGCCGCGGTCGATGGCCAGATCCACGCCGCTGAACACCTCCAGCGATCCGTACGACTTGCTCAACCCCTTGGCGACCAGCGGCGTGCGCCCGCACGCGGCCGGGGTGGGGAACTTGATCCGGGCCACCTTCTCGGCGACCCGCTCCTCGTCGAGCGCGGCCATCATCCGGTCGGCGCGCCGCAACATGTTCTGGGCCGCAACGGCTTTGGTGGCCTTGGCGCCCAGCTTGGCGGCCTGCGTGCGCAGCGCGGCGGCCTTGCGCTCGGCGTTCGCGCGTTCGCGGCGGCGGCGCTGCTCGTCGGTGGCGCGGGCGTCCAGGTACTTCTGCCAGCCCATGTTGTAGACGTCCATCTCGCCGCGCACCGCGTCCAGGAACCACACCCGGTTGACGACGTCGGCGAGCAACTCGACGTTGTGGCTGATGACCACCAGCCCGCCGCTGTGTGCCCGCAGGAAATCCCGCAGCCAGCCAAGCGAATCCGCGTCGAGGTGGTTGGTCGGCTCGTCGAGCAGCAAGGTCGTCGAAGATCCTGCGCCGGTGTCCGACGCGGCGAACAGGATGCGCGCCAGCTCCACCCGGCGGCGCTGCCCCCCGGACAGGGTGCGCAGCTGCTGCGTCAGCACCCGTTCGGGCAGGCCGAGACTCGCGCAGATCCGGCCGGCCTCGCTTTCGGCGCCGTAGCCGCCCAGCGCGACGAACCGCTCCTCCAGCTGCCCGTAGCGACGGATCGCGCGGTCGCGGGCCTCGTCGTCGGCGACCTCGGCCATCAACGCCTGCTGCTTTTCCAGATCGGTGAGCAGGACGTCCAGGCCGCGGGCCGAGAGCACCCGGTCGCGGGCCAGCACGTCGAGATCGCCCTCCTTGGGATCCTGCGGCAAATAGCCGATTTCGCCGGTGTGGGTGACCGATCCGGCATACGGCGCGGTCTCGCCCGCCAGGATGCGCAGGGTCGTGGTCTTGCCCGCGCCGTTGCGGCCGACCAGCCCGATGCGGTCGCCGGGCTGCACGCGCAGGTCGGGCCCGTCGGGTGAGAGCAGGATGCGCGCGCCGGCGCGGACCTCGAGGTCCGTGGCCGTGATCACATTCGCTCTCCTCGCGAGTTACTTGTCGTCGGTGAAGACCGCCGGCCGGCGCTCCGCGCGCGCGGCAACCGCTTCCTCGAAGTTGGCGGTGAGCAGGCGGACGAAAAGCTGTCCCAAGCCCTCGGCTTGCATGTGCCCCTCCAGGCTACCGGCGTCCAGCCCGCTCCACAGTGTGCGCTTGGTCAACTCGATCCCCGGCCGCGAGAACGCCGCCATCCGCGCGGCGATCGCGTAGCAGGTGTCCAGCAGCTGCTCCTCGGGCACCTGGCACGACACCAGGCCGATGCGCTCGGCCTCCTCGGCGGTGACGTCGCGGCCGGTCAGCATGATCTCGAACGCGCGCGACGACCCGATTGCCCGGGGCAACAGGTAGCTCAGCCCGAGTTCGCTGGCGGTCAGCCCGTTGTTGATGCCGGCGGCCCGGAAGTAGGCGCCGGTCGAGGCCACCCGGATGTCGGCGGCCAGCGCCAGGCACAGCCCGCCGCCGATGGCCGGACCGTTGACCGCGGCGATCACCGGCTGGTGCAGCCGGCGCAGCGCCAGAATCACGTCGTCGAGCACTTCCATGGAGCGCAGCGCGAAGGTCGGGCGGGTCAGCCCGTCGATGTGGGGCACCTCGCCGGCGGACTTGTGATCGGCGCCCGAGGAGAACCCTCGGCCCGCCCCGGTCAGCACGACGACCCGCACCGAATTGTCGTAGGTGACCTTATCGAGGGCCTTTTTGAGCGGCACCATGACGTCGAACGCCATGGAGTTCATCCGCTCGGGCCGATTGAGGGTTATCAGCGCGACGCCGGGCCGCGGTTGCTCTACCAGTACCAGACTCACCCGTGAAAGGTAACGTGTGCCCGACGGCGCGACGCGCCGTGGCCCGGACCTGGCCCGTGCCGCTGGGCCGCCCGGCCGCGAGTCGCCGCTTTCGCGGGCCGACCCGCGGAACTGAAAGTTGCCATTCGCGCTGATCGGCTTGGTTCGGTCTGCTATCTTCTAGCCACCATTGGGCACGTAACAGGTGCGACCCGATGGCAAGTCTTGGTTGGCTGCGCAAGAGGGATCAGCGAGGGCTCTGCGGCGGAACGCGCTGTACCGCGACAGGCTCCGACCGCGGAGGTAAGTGCGACATTGGCAAAGGCACGGTAGAGCTCTCCCGAGTTCTATGAGTCCCCTGTGCGTAAGCGATGAGGCAAATAGGGAGGGAATGTGTTCGTCCCAGGAGAAGAGGCGTTCGGGGCCATCGACGACTGGGCGCCGGGTCCGGGTCGGTCATGTTTTGGCAGCCCTCGCCCGCCTCGCTGGCCAAAGTGCGCCAGGCCCCGGTAAGCGCCGTGCCGGCGAGCCATCAGCAGGCCCGGCACCTGCGCAATTTTTGTGACCACCTGAGCCGTGGGGCCGACATGTCGCGGCTTTGCATCGGCAGCTGGGACATGCCCGGCCACTGCGACATCCGGGTCCTGACGTACGTGATCAACGCGCATCTGCGCCGGCACGACACGTATCACAGCTGGTTCGAGTTCACCGATGCCGACGAGATCCTCCGGCACACGATTCAAGATCCCGCCGACATTCGGTGCGTCCCGGTTAAGCATGGCGAAATGACGCCGGCGGCCTGGCGCGAGCAGGTGTTGGCCACGCCGAGTCCCCTGCAGTGGGATTGCTTCCGTTTCGCCGTGATCCAGCGAGCGGACAACTTCACCTTTTGTTTCATGATCGACCATCTCTACATCGACGCCCAGTTCATTGGCGCGATCGGCGGCGAGTTCTACCTGATGTACAACGCCTTGCTGGCAGGCGGAGCGCCCATCTCGCTCCCCGCCGCGGGCAGCTACGCGGAATATTGCGTCCGGCAACATCGGCACACGTCCGCCCTGACCCTGGACTCCCCGTCGATACGCGCGTGGATCGACTTCTTCGAGAAAAACGACGGAACGCTCCCCGAGTGCCCGGTGTCGCTCGGCGACGGATCGGGCTCCTGCGACTTGATGTTCGTGCAGGTGATGGACGAGCGGCAGACGGCCGAATTCGAGTCCGCGTGCCTGGCCGGGGGCGCCCGTTTCAGCGGCGGCGTGTTCGCGTGCGCCGCCCTCGCACAATACGAGTTGACCGGCGCCGAAACGTATTACGGGCTCGTCGCGCGCGATCTCCGCGACGAACCCGAGGACTTCACGACGATCGGCTGGTTCACCGGCTTTGTCCCGATCACCATTCCCGTCAACCCGTCGTCTTTCGGCGACACCGCCCGCGCGGCGCAGGAGTCGTTCGATTCGGGTAAAGACCTGGCGGACATCCCGTTCAATCGCGTCCTGGAACTGGCGCCGTGGCTGGGGATGCCGCAGGGGCGTGTTCCCCTGCTCTTTCACCTCGACGCCAGCAGCCCGCCCCTCTCCACGATCGTCAAGTCCAACTGGAACGGGTCGAATTTAAAGATCTACCACGACGGCAGGGTTCCGGCCCGATTCGACTTACGGGTGAATCGGTACGAGAAGGAGACGCACGTCATCGTCTTCTATCCGAACAATCCGATCGCCCGCGAATCGGTCAGCCGGTATATCGCGACGCTGAAATCCCTCTTCGTCCAGGTCGCCGAGGGCCGTGGCGTGGCGGCACCGGTGCGCGAGGCCGCCCAGTTGCAACGGCAACTGGTCTGATCAGGCCTGCTCGGCCTGGGCCGCCTCGACGTCGAACGCCTTGACCTGCTGCACCAAGTCCTCCAGGGCCGCGGGCGGCAGGGCACCGGCCTGGTTGAACAGCAGCTTGCCCTTCTTGAAGGCCATCAACGTGGGGATGGACCGGATCTGGGCGGCGGCCGCCAGCTGCGGCTCGGCTTCGGTGTCCACCTTGGCGTGCACGACGTCGGGGTGCTTCTCCGACGAGGCATGGAAGGTCGGTGCGAACTGACGGCAAGGTCCGCACCAGGAGGCCCAGAAGTCGACGAGGACGATGTCGTTGCCCTCGATGGTTTCGTTGAACTGATCGGTGGTGAGATCGCGTGTTGTCACAACCGCCGCAACGTCGGGGACCGCCGCGATGTTCCCGGGGGTTCGCGGATTCTTCCTAGCCGTGGTGGATGCTCGTGAGGCCCTCCTGCTGCCGCTCGCCGGTTTGGCGTTTCTCGATTCCCTCAAGCTCCTCAATGTGGGAATAGTCTTGGCGGTGATCTACAACGGCCGGCTGACCCGGCGATCGCCGGTTCCCGGCTCCCTGAGCTTCATCGCGGGCGTGTTTGCGATCACGGCCGTCTTCGGGATCCTCGCGGTGCTTGGTCTGAACGTCCTGGCCGGTGTCGTCGACGTCAGGATCACGCCGGCGATCCGATATCGGGGCGGCCTGCTGGTGGGGGCAGCGCTGATCGGTCTCGCCTGCCTCCCGTCGACCGCCCGAACGTCCGCGCCGGGTTGGGCGTTGGCCGCGACGCGGCAACGGGCATGGCTGCTCGGCTTCGTCGGAGCGGCAGTGGGTTTGGCGCAGGCTCCGACGGCGGTCCCCTACCTCACCGGCCTGGCGATGCTCTCCGCGCTGAATCCCCGGCCGCCGATCTGGCCGTTGATCGTCCTCGGCTACTGCGCGGTGGCGCTATCGCCGCCGACGCTGATCCTCGCCCTGTCGACCCGACGAACTGTCCGAGCCAACCGCATACAGCGATGGCTCGTGCGCGTTCTGACCCGCTGCGGTCCGGCGACGCTGCGGATCGTTCTTTTCGTCGTCGGCGTCGGGCTGGTCGTCGACGCCCTTGCCCACCACGGCGCGCTGTGGTGACGCGGCCTCAAAACCGCTCATGCTCCGGGCTTTCGTTGGCCCGCGGCCCGGGTGATGGGGGCCGCTATACTTCGTGCCCGTGCCCATCGCCGACCGCCTGCTTAAAAAGTATTGGTACCCGCTGGTATACAGCGCACCGGTCTCGCGGCTCGCGCAGCACGCGTGGTACCCGATATCAACGCGCCTGATGGCACGCGACGAATTGGTGTTCATGAATTGGGCCTACGAGGAAGATCCGCCCATGGCCCTGCCGCTGGAGCCCGCCGACGAGCACAACCGGTTCTACATCCAGCTCTACAGCCGCGTCGCGACGCAGGCCGACCTCACCGGTAAGCGGGTGCTGGAGGTCGGTTGCGGCCACGGCGGCGGAGCGTCGTACCTCGCGCGCACGTTGCGCCCGGCGTCCTATACGGGTCTGGACTTGAACTCGGCGGGCATCGACTTCTGCCGGAACAGACACAAGGTGCCCGGCCTCGAATTCGTGCAGGGCAACGCCGAGGACCTTCCTTCGGCGCCGAATCCTTCGACGCGGTGATCAATGTCGAATCGTCACACCTCTATGCGCGGTTTCCGCGTTTCCTCGCCGAAGTCGCGCGCGTGCTGCGCCCGGGCGGCCATTTCCTGTACACGGATGTCCGCAAGCGCGACCTTGTCGCCGAGTGGGAGGCGGCGCTCGAGGAGGCCCCGCTTCGGCGCCTTTCGCAGCAGGCCATCGACGCGGAGGTCATGCGCGGGCTGGAGAAGACGCAGCGAATGATGGGTCTGGTCAGCCACCGCGCGCCACTCATGCTGCGGGGCATTGCCCGGCGCATCGACCGCATGCAAACCTCGACGTTTTATCACGCGCTGCGCAGCGGGGACTATTCCTACCGGCTGTACTCGTTCGTCAAGGACTGAGGCGCGCCGCCGGCCGTTTGGCCGCCCCACCCGAGGTTACGGTTGCGTACGTTTTCTCGCCTCCGACAGACTGAGGCGAGGGATCCGTCGGTGAAGGGAATCGCCTTGGGCCACTACATCGCCAACGTCCGCGATCTCGCGTTCAACATCTTCGAAGTTCTCGATGTAGGCGCCGTCCTCGGCGCCGGACGCTACGGCGACCTCGACGAGGACACGGTCCGAACGATCCTGGCCGAAGCCGCTCGGCTGGCCGAGGGTCCGGTGGCCGAATCCTTCGCCTTCGCCGACCGCAACCCGCCGGTGTTCGACGCCGCCGAGCACACGATCAGCGTGCCCGACGAGTTGGCCAAAACGGTGCACGCGATCAAGGAGGCCGGGTGGTGGCGGCTGGGCCTGGCCGAGGAGATCGGCGGCATGCCCGCGCCGCCGCCGCTGGTCTGGGCGGTCAACGAAATGATCATCTGCGCCAACCCTTCTGCCAACTTCTTCTGCCTAGGCCCCTGGCCCAGGCGCTGTATGTCGAGGGCAACGAAGAGCAGCGGCGGTGGGCGGCGGCGGCCGTGGAGCGCGGTTGGCAGGCCACCATGGTGCTCACCGAGCCCGACGCCGGATCCGACGTCGGCGCCGGCCGCGCCAAGGCCGTCGAACAACCCGACGGCACCTGGCACATCGAGGGCGTCAAGCGATTCATCTCCGGTGGAGACGTGGGCGAGACCGCCGAGAACATCTTCCACCTGGTGCTGGCCCGGCCGGAGGGCGCCGGGCCAGGCACCAAGGCTGAGCCTGTTCTACGTGCCCCAGTACCTGTTCGACCCCGAGACGTTCGAACTCGGTTCCCGCAACGGGTTTCGCCACCGGCCTGGAACACAAGATGGGCATCAAGTCGTCGCCGACCTGCGAATTGACGTTCGGCGACGGCGATGTCCCGGCCGTCGGCTACCTGGTCGGCGACGCACAACGGGATCGCGCAGATGTTCACCGTCATCGAGCAGGCGCGCATGACGATCGGCGTGAAGGCCGCCGGCACCCTGTCCACGGGCTACCTGAACGCGCTGGCCTTCGCCAAGGAGCGGGTGCAGGGCGCCGACCTCACCCAGATGGCCGACAAGACCGCGCCGCGGGTGACGATCATCCACCACCCCGATGTGCGTCGCAGCCTGATGACGCAGAAGGCGTACGCCGAGGGTCTGCGGGCGCTCTACATGTACGCCGCCGCGCATCAGGACGACGAAGTGGCGCAACGGGTTTCGGGCGCGGATCACGACATGGCGCACCGCCTCGACGACCTGTTGCTGCCGATCGTCAAGGGGGTGAGCTCGGAGCGGGCCTACGAGACCCTGACCGAATCGCTGCAGACGCTGGGCGGCTCCGGCTTTCTGGTCGACTATCCGCTCGAGCAGTACATCCGCGATTCCAAGATCGATTCGCTGTACGAGGGCACCACCGCCATCCAGGCGCTGGACTTCTTCTTCCGCAAGATCGTCCGCGACCGCGGCCAGGCGCTGCAGTTCTTGGTGGCGCAGATCAGCGCCACCCTCGACGCCTGCGACGAGGCGCTGCGACCGCAAGCCGACCTGGTGCAGACCGCGCTCGACGACGTCACCGCGATGACGGCCGCGCTGACCGGATACCTGATGTCGGCCACCCAGCACCCGACGGAGATCTACAAGGTGGGGCTGGGATCGGTGCGCTATCTGCTCGCGGTCGGCGACCTGATCATCGGCTGGCGGTTGCTGGTACAGGCCGGCATCGCCCATGCCGCGCTGGCGGACGCGCCGAGCGGCGGTTCTGCGGGCGACGAACACTTCTACCGGGGCAAGATCGCGACCGCGTCGTTCTTCGCCAGGAATGTCCTGCCGAAGCTGGCGGCGCAGCGCAGGGTCATCGAATCCCTCGACGACGACATCATGCGCGTCTCCGAAGAGGCCTTCTGACAGGTCATTACGCACACGGCCTGGTGGTCACATTCGTCACGTGCGTCCCGGCGTCGCGGGCACACATGCCTTCGTGCCCGCCTCAGCGCGACAGCCAGCCGCGTTTGTCGCTCGTAAGCGGGCAAAGAGGTATGTGATCTGTTTTGGCTTGGGGTTTGGGGTTGGTGGTGGGTTGTGTTGGGTGGTCGGGGGTTGTCGTACCTGGCTGTGATGATGGGGTTATGTCTTCGATCGTGTCGCCTGCCACGGTGATGAGTCCTGCCGAGCGCCTTGAGGTGTTGTTTGAGGAGTTGGCCCAGTTGGCGGGTCAGCGTAATGCGATTGATGGGCGCATCGTGGAGATCGTCGCCGAGTTGGACTGCGACGAGCTGTGCGGGATTACCGGTGCGCGGTCGGTGGCGGCGTTGGTGGCCTGGAAACTCGGCGTGTCGGCGGCCAACGCGCACACAATCAGTACTGTGGCGCACCGGGTGGAGGCGTTTCCGCTGCGCGGCGGGTATGCGGGAGGTCGGCTGTCGCTAGATCAGGTCGGTGTCATCGCGGCGCGCGCCGGTGCGGGATCAGATGAGCATTACGCGCAGCTGGCCGCGGTCGCCACGGTTAATCAGTTGCGCACCGCGGTCTCGTTAGAACCGCGCCCCGAACCCGCGCCGACCGGCACCGGCGGCTTCGATCACCAAGACCGGTAGTGAGGAGTTCAGCTGTTGGCGGATCACGCTTCCGCGTCTGGATGCGGCGACGTTCGAGGCGGCCCTGGCTGCCCGACGATTGGTTCTACCCGCTGGAGCTGTGCCTGACCTGTGGGTGACTTGCGTTGGCTCTTGCGTTGGCTCACGCGTGTGCGCGGCGCGGAGAACCAATGGGCGACTTGTCAATGTGATAGCACATGCGCTAGCAACTTCTGGGATCACCACATGGTTCCGTTCGCGCCATCATCGCAACACCGGAAGCGCTAGTCGGTTTGCTTGGCGCACATCCCGAGATCGCCTCCGAAATATCGCTCGTAGTGTGCGACGAGGGGCACCTCCTCGCCGACGACTCGCGCGGCGTAAGTCTCGAACTCCTGTTAGCGGGCTGCGCGCCCGAGAATCTGCACCTCGAATCGTGTTTGTGTCAGCCATCGTTCCCAACGTTGAGGAAATCAACGCCTGGCTCGGCGGCAACGACGACACCGTGGTGCGCAGTACGTACAGGCCCGCGATCGCCGAGTACGCCGTGCTGCGGCCAACCGGCAAGGGAAAAGGCCGGACCGTAGGTCTCGAGTTCCAGGAACCTACGACTTCAGTTCCGGCACACACGCTTCCAGGTTTCCTAGCCGCGACGGATTTTGAGTTCATAAACCCGTCCACGCCGAACCAATACCTACGACTACAGCTCAAAGACACAAGCGATCGCTACGGCGCGCAAAGCACTCGCTATGGGTACAGTGGCTGTCTTCGCAGCGACCAAGACCGGCAAACAAGGCGTCATCGGGCTTGCAGAAGAACTTCTGAAGCAGATCGCCAGCCAAGTGCCGCTCCCGAATCCCCTTGAAGCCATTGAGGATTCCGAAAACCTCGCCGACGCAGTCGAGTACTTCGCTCAGGAATTCGGCTCAGACTGGACAGGAACTCGAGCCCTTCAGGCCGGGGTCGTCGTCCACCACGGGACCTCCCCAAGAGACCCGAGAGGTGCTTGAAGAGCTGCTGGCGGAAGGGTATTCCGCAATGGTGCTCTGCACCAGCACCCTGGCGGAAGGCGTCAATCTTCCCATCCGCACCCTAGTCCTCTATTCAGTAACCCGCGGATCCGCGTCCGGAGAATCTACTCCGATGCTCGCGCGCGACATCAAAAACCTCGTGGGCCGCGCAGGACGTGCCGGAAGCTCAACAAGAGGCCTGGTCATTTGCGCTAACGATGGCCAATGGATACACATCCAACCTGTAGCACGGAACGCGCCGGGCGAGCCGGTCGCCGGAGCCCTCATCGAGCTGCTACGGCAGTTGCAGTCCGCGCTAGCCAGACAGGCCGGTGACTTGAATAATGAAGCGTTAGAAGGAACTCCCGAACTGCTCTCTCTGGTTGACGGAATCGACTCCGCACTAATCGAGCTAATCCACGAAGAAATCGGCGACGAAGAGTTCGCCGCCATCGCCACAACACTTGCGGCACAAACCTTCGCCGCACAACAGGCAGACCCGCTGCAGAGGGACCTGCTCAGACGTGTGTTCCAGGCGCGGGCATCCCGACTATTGGGAATGCGAGCCTCGGGGCGACTCGCGTGGATCCAGGAGACCGGGGCGAGACCGCGTTTGGTCGATTCAGTCATCGCAGATCTGTATCCGAGGTACGCGGGCTGGCTGACGGTCGGTTCGCCGCTGGATGACGGGCTGCTTGATGCGACGCTGAACTGGGCCTTTGAGCAAACAGGTTTTGAAGACATCGTCACTTCCGCGTTTGGCCAGGCAGACATTGCCGAACCCCATGACGTTCTTCGGTCCATTATCGCCGCGTGGCTGGAAGGTCGCCGCTATGTTGAGATTGCCGAGAGCTCTGCGCTCACGGTGGACCAACTACTGCGTATCCACACCCGAGTTGTGTTGTTTGACTTCGTCACATTAGTCGAACAAGCGCTCGCAGTCCTTCAGTATCACCTCGCCCAGCAGGGTGAGGTGATGTCGCCGACAGCTGCAGCGTTCGCTGATCATCTTCGGTATGGGGTGCCCACCCAAACTGCGCGAGATCTGATGGCGAGAGGATTGCGCCATCGCGTAGCGGCTGTCGCGTTAGGAGCAGAGTCCGCGTTCACGTCCAACGCCAACATCTTCGTCACGCCTGAATCGATCGCGCGAGAACTTCTTCAAGACACCGATTTGTGGTCGTCACGTCTCGGGACACTTGTTTACCAAAGAACCGTCTATGACGTGCGAACAGACCGGCCGGCGACCTAAGGTTTCACCATGTCGGCCTAGACTCCGCCGTCGAAGTCACACGTCAGGGGTCGTGACGCACGTCGGACGCGGCGTGCACAACAGGGGCGTCTATCGAAAATCGGCCCCTGACGCAGGCGGGCCGGGGATGCCTGTCCACTTCCGGACCCGCCCTCCCGGGATTACACCCCGTACGATGTCAAGTTCTAGACTGCGCGTAGTCGACGATTCCAATCCACAAGCGAGGCAAGGTGCTTGGCATTCACGCCGAGCTTCTTCGCGACGGCGGCGACACCGCCGTTCACATCGACCAGGCGGCCGAACAGGCTGCCCGCAACCGGTTCGATCTCTCCGGGCTCGCGCGCCACTTCGACATCTGGATCTGCAGCGCTCGGTACCGTGAGTCGTCGATGTAGTCCAGTTCGTGAGCGCGATAGATGATCGCGGCAGCGGACATGCCCCACGACCCCTTTAGGCTGATGAAGTGCCTTAATGTGGGCTTGTCAACCATGGCTGCGTCGAAGTCGTCGCGCGGGAACAGCAGGGTACCCGCGAATCGGTTGGCTTCGCTCTCTGTGGTGTCGTGGCGCCGGCTGTGGAACATCAGGTGTCCGCACTCGTGGCCTACAGTGATCCTGAATCGGTCGCCGGTGACGAACGGGTCCGTGCCAATGACCGGGATACCGTTCACCCATGACGACAGTCCGTCGAGGCCGGGGAGATGGGGTATCGGCACTAGACAGACGCCCGCGCGCTCGACGGCCGCGGTGAGGTTACGTATGGGACCGTTATCCTCTTGGCCGAGCAAGGCGCGGAATTCGCCGCTCAATTCATCGATTTCGTTGAGGTCCGACGTGCTGGGGACGCGCTGTAGCAGCACGCGGGGGGCGTTCGGCGTGACATCGAGCAGTTCTCCAAACACTTCACCGGCGAGACGGAGAAGCTCTTTGGCGCGTTTCTTCGCGGCGACGGCGGTGGAGGCGCGGGCGCGGTGGATGGGCTCCGACATGTCTGGCAGGGTGAGGCGGCGTGGGTCGTATCCGATAGCGGTCAGATCGCCGTTGAATGGGCGTCGCCCGCTTTCAATCGCCGAGACCATCGGCACCGACAGGCCGACCAGGCCGGCCAGGTCGGCTTGGTTGAGCCCCTCAATGTCTCGAAATGCTCGCAGCCGGTTCACTGCGGTTCGCCACCCGCTTCGATATCGGGGTTGCCCAGGTCGTCGAACGCGTCGATCTGACCTTGGTCGAACTTTCTGGAGGCGGCCGGGAGATCTTCGAATCGCCAAAAGCTGATCGCATGCATTTCGCCGCTGGGGATGAGGCGCTTCGACTTGTTGGTGTGGGTCGTGGCGGACTGCCACAGCGACAGTCCTGGCTTGTCGAACCGGTAGATCAACAGACCGACGTCGACCTTTGGCTTGATGTCGAACAGAGTCCATTCGGTGTGCGACTTCTCGATCGACACGGCCGACATACTGCGCAGCAAGAAGGTCTTCTTGATTTCGTTGTCGGTCACCTGGACCCGCCAAACTCGACGTACTCCTTGTGGAGTTCGTAGCGCTCGGAGTCGCCGATCTGGGCCTGCACCACAGACCGTAGATGGTGTGCCTTGGCGAGCATCGTGGGCGGAATGTCCCACTCGGACTTGAACTTCCGGCTGTAATCGGCGGTAGCGAGGTACCCCGACATCATGATGTGGGCGAATTCATCGAGGTCAGAAGCCTGCATGGCCGAAATGCTACATTCGATGTAGAAATTTTACAAGGAATGTAGCAATCCGGACTCCTCGGCGTGTCGCCATCCGGTCCGAATTTCGGAGTCTAGGGGCGGAGTCGATAACCTGCGGTCAGCTCCGGACGTTCGGACAAGAGTGTCTCAAGACGGCTGTCGGGCCAGAGTTCGATGAAGGGCATCTTGCCGTCGCGATTGTGCTTCTCAGCGACCGCCACAGCGTCAGTGGTGAATCGTCCGCTCGTGGCAAGGATTAGCGCTCTGATCGCAGGAGGTTCCCATAGAGAGAGGGTGCTCAATGTGTTTGTGATATCGGTCGGGCTGACCGACTTGGTGCTCAGTGCTTTGCCTGGACGATGACTCGTTCAATTCGGGTCGTTCCGCCGTCATCCTTTATCACACGTTCTGCAGACAGGTCACGTCCTCGGTCCGGCGCACGCGTTTTCATCAGCCATTCAACATTCTGATAGTTCGGAAACGAGCGCAACAAGTCGTACAGGAGGCGCTCGAATCCGTCGTCATCAAGAGAATCCCACGTCAATCCAACACTCACTCCGCCGGCGGGCCTCGAGGACGCCGCTTCGCCTAGATCTACGTCGGGGACGGGCAGCGGGTCTGATTCCGACAAGTGGGCCGCTTCAATGTCTGCGCGAACGGACGGCCAGTCCATTTCGAGGATGTCGTGCCAGTCGTGGCCCTCGCCGAAGTGAATGTGCCGGTGAAGGTCGTTCCAACGTCCTTTGCGCTCGGTTGTGTCCCCAAGGAGTCGCTCGATCTCGCTGATAGAGTCCGTGATCGCCGGGATTCTGGGGTCGTTGAGTCGTCCCGTCGAATCGTGCGGTATCGATTCGGCGATCCGCGGGAGCGTCTCATTGATGGTTGATGTCAAGTCCATCAGGCGTTCATGTACGGCTTTGCGTCTTGATTGAGCCAACCGGAACCGATACTCGTCGAGTTGATTACCCGGTTCTTCCAGCCGGTTCAAGAGTGCGAAGGGGGACTCCCCAATATCGGCGTAGTCAATGAAGTCCTGGCCAACAGAATCCACGTCGGAAGCTCTACGCTGACCGTCCAGCCGTGGATCGGCGGCAATCCCGTGCGGAGCGCAGTCCAGGTCCTCCGCAGATCCTCGTATTCCCGGCTCGACCCTCGACTCGGGCCTGAGGGGATCATTGGCTGGGCTCTCTTCCAGACCTGATCGAGTTTGACGAGATTCGCTGCGGCGCGGTCCATCACCTGCAGTAGCTCGTCAAGCGTCACACCTTTGATCGTGTCATCCTCACGGTTTCTGGAAACGTCCGGCCTTCTGGTCGCGACGGGTCCTGGTTACGCTGATCGCGCGAAATCGGAGGTCAGGAGCTACGCGGGCAGTTTTCCTAGATGCCCACGGCGCGTCTACCAGTACTGAGACGGACCGATTATGCAGGAATCGAATATCCAGGGTCACAGTAAACTACTGCGTATTGCTCTGCAGGACAACATATTTCGGCCGATCCCCTATAGGCTGGTGGCTCCTCGCGAACGGGTGGCGTGACGTATGAGTGCCCTCGGTGAGAGCGGTGATTAGCCTAAAATACAGGCGACATATAGTCGCGTCGATCACATGTTCGGGCTTGCGGATCGGCGTTGCTAGTTGCGACGACCGGATTGGCGTGCACCGTTGGCTCAACCAGGGACCCCAGAGGTCGAACTGCGCCTAGAGCAGCGGCAAGCTCTGGCCGCATCCTGGATGCGACGTCTGCTGGGCGAGGCTGGCTTCGACGTATCACAGGCGAGTATGTCGCCCGAGCACCCGTTCATAATCGGTCCGCAAAACGGTCTGCATGTCACGGTTGCGCCAGTGGATTCGCCGCCGTGGATCGACGCGAAGTCGAGCGATCAAGAATGTCAGGCCGAGGTTGACGCAATAGTCGAGCGGAGCGCCGAGTTGTCCTTCGGCGCCCTGACGGACGAGGACGACTTCGGCGGTGTCATCTGGTATACGTGCACGCTTGCTGATGAAGAACCGAACCTGGCAGAAGCAATGTTCTTCTCCCGAATGCAGCAGATGCTGTACACGCCAGCTCGGGTCGTTGGCTGGCTACGTCTGAGGCGCCGGCGTACTGCTCAATTTCCGCGAGGATGACTCAAACCTTCCTGAAGAGCGCCGGCGGGCGGGACCGTGTTATTCCACCCGAGGGTGTTCATCGATGTCTACATTGCGGTGCCCGGACCAGCTGACGGACCCCTGACCGCGCCTATTGCACGCCAATTCGCCGAGGTGGTCGCCGCGATCTGCACATTTGCACTCGGCCGACCAATTAATCTGCCGCCAATGATAATGCCGCTCCTCGAGATTCACGGTGTGACTGTCGACGAGCTGGACGGACGCCGGAAAGACACCCAGCTCCTGACCTTGGCCCGGCAAGGCATCGCGCTCGACGCGATCTTCGACCTCCCAGTCGCAGACAAGGACAGCTGGCTGCGTATTCGTGGCGCGTTACTTAGCTATGACGCGGCGCTGCGTCAGCAACGCGAGCAAGTCGCCATCATTCTGTTCGTCGCCGCCGCCGAGTGCCTCACGAATCCCTTTCAGCCCTGGAAGAAGGATCGCCTCACGACGAGATTCGTCAAATTCTTCGGTGAGCTGATGCCGGACCATCTCGACCAGATGGTCCAACATGGCAATTTCGAGCAGGCCCTTTGGTGTGTCACTCGCGGGTCGAAGTCGGCGAAGACGTTGCGGCGCATCCTCCTGGATTGTACGACTTTCGATCTGAACCCGTCCACGAAGGTCTTGCGATGGCATACGAGGGCTTCGCACACTCGGCCGTGACGGGCCAGCGGCGGATGCTGGCGGCGTGGTTCGCGGAGTATGCGATTCTCTACTACCTCGAGGCGCCTCGGACGAGTCTGATAGGCCACCCTGTCACCAGTGCCGAACCCGCCCACCGACTAAAGGGCGGTGTCGGCGCCGGGG